>NZ_JBFAOV010000002.1:0-624387 GCF_040675375.1 Nonomuraea sp. NPDC049607 | reverse complement strand
TAAGCGGGAAGCTCGCCTTGAGATGAGGTCTCCCACCACGTGAGTGGGTAAGGCTCCCGGTAGACGACCGGGTTGATAGGCCGGAGGTGGAAGCACAGTAATGTGTGGAGCTGATCGGTACTAATAGGCCGAGGACTTGACCTCAAAGCATTTTGCTCGCGTCCACTAGGCAATTCTGAGACAGCAAACGGCGTTGTTCGTTTGACAGTTTCATAGGGTTACGGCGGTTATGGCGGGAAGGAAACACCCGGTTACATTCCGAACCCGGAAGTTAAGCTTCTCTGCGCCGATGGTACTGCACTCGGGAGGGTGTGGGAGAGTAGGTCACCGCCGGACAATCTTTTGAAAGGGCTCCGACTTAGGTCGGGGCCCTTTCTGCATTTCTGGAGCATTCTCCACGCGCCTGGTTCTCTTCGAGGGCATATGGGCGTGGTGGTGTGGCTGGCCGCGCTCCGGGATGTCGCGGCTGGTGCTGCGCTCGGGGTGGCGTGAGGTGTGGGCCGGCAGGGTGGGCACTCGCGAGGGTGCGGGCCGGTGCTGGGTGGGCCGGGGCTTCGGGTGCGTGATGGGGCGAGGCCGTGCGATGGGGACTGCGGGATGCGCCGGGTGAAACAGCTGGCGAGCACGATTGCGGGTCCCCTGGCGGGCGGCAGGTGTAGGGCAATGGGCGTGGCGGCGGGTGCTGCGCGCCGGGCCGTCGGCATTTGAGAGGCGACGGCTGGGATGGTGTCGGAGCGGCAGGCCATTGAGAGCGGCGTCACCGGCTCGTTAGAGGCGGGCAGCGAACGGTCCGGTTGACGGGGGCAGACAGCCGACGATCGCCTCCCACTGAAACCGACACCCCACACACCCAGGGAACCAGCCCACACCCTCAGTTCCCCCACCCTCTTGCCCCAGCCCCCAAGGACACCTCCCTGGGGCTCCGCTCAACCACACCCAGGCGCCTCCACCCTCCAGTAGCGCCCCTCACGAGCATCACAACCGCGCCCTCCATGAGAAGGCGAACCCCACCCTGCATCGCCCTCCCGATCAGAGACCTTCACACAGCAGCGCACTGCCCCACCACCGGGCCCGTTTCAAAGCCTTCACAACCCGGGCCTGTCCGAAGCCCTGCGCCTGACAACGTGGCTCTTCCACCACCTGCTTGCGGCAGAGAGGCTCGGTAGGGCGGCGGGGGTTCTAGCGGGGGGCATGTGGGGTTGCTGGATATGGGAGAAGGGCCTCACGCGTGATGCGTGGGGCCCTTCTGCGTTGGAGGTCAGTCGGACTTTGTGTTGACGTAGGTGACGGCGTACTTGGTGGCTACGGAGGTCCAGGGGACGGTGATCACTGCGCCGTTGCGTTCGAAGACGTGGGCCTTTTCGGCTTCCGTGCCGTACTTCTGGGGGAGGGTGGCCAGTTCGGTCACCTTGCCGGTGGCGGCGTCCAGGCGGATGAGGCGGGGGGCCAGGTCGCGGCGGTCGCCCGTTTCCACGGCCAGCAGGCCCTTATCGTCGGCACGGATGTAGGTGAGGATCGTGTCGTGGGTGCCGGAGGATTCCCACAGTTGCTTGCCGGTCTTCAGGTCGAAGGCCAGGGCCTTGTTGCGGGAGCGCATGCTCTGCGGGACGTTCTCCGGGAACGAGGCCAGGTAGAGGCGGTCGCCGTGGATGGTGTAGCGGCGTTGTTCGTACAGGCCGCTGACGAAGGCCACGGTGTTCATGGCGAGCATGTCCACCTCCGCGGTCTTGATCTCGGTCACCTTGGTGGCGGTGTCGGAGTAGACGGTGAAGCTGTTCTGGCCGCCGGACTCGTTGCGGATGATGGCGGGGGAGGCCGACAGGAGGCTGCTCATCAGGCCGAGCTGGCCGAGGGGGGCCTGCTTGGTGATCTTTCCGGTTCCCGGGTCGATGTACTGGAGGCGGGTGCCGCCTCTGAAGGTGCAGTCGAGGATCACGGCGACCCGGGTGGGGGCGGTGTTGATGTCCTTGATATGGCAGCCGTCGTCGCGGGAGGTGGTGGCGCTCCACGCCTTGCGGCCGTCGGAGAGGCGGTAGGCGGTGACCGAGTCGTTCAGCTCGGTGACGGCCACGCCGTCGGCGCTCATGATGCGGGGGACGTTGATGGAGTTCGCGAGGGTGGACTTCTCGGCCGGAATCTTGATCTTCCAGGTGAGTTTGCCCGTGGTGGTGTCGATGCCGGCCAGGTGGTCGCACGAGGTGTTGCTGCCGTACGCGATGGCGGCCTTGCCCTGTGACAGGTCCGGGGTGGCGCCGCAGAGCTGGGCGCCCGGTGAGGGGATGCCCCAGGCGCGTTTCCCGGAGGTGAGGTCGTAGGCCAGGACGCCGTCCTTCTGGGCGCGGATGACGACCTTGTCGGTCAGCCAGCTGCCGAAGGCCAGGGCGGTGGTGAAGTCCCAGCTTCCGGCGTTGGGGAGGGGGACGTCCCATTCACCTGCGCTGTCCCCGCCGCCGAACGCGGTGATGCCCCCGCTGGTGGTTCCCGTGGTGGCGACGAACCAGGCGGTGCCCGTGCTGACGGAGAGGAGGACCACGGCCGCGCCGGTGGCGAGCAGGGCGGTCTTCCACTTGGGGCGGGGGCTCTGCTGGGGGTGCGTGGGCGCGGGGTAGCCGCCGTTCGCGGGAGGCTGCAGGCGTTGTCCGTATGGCGAGGGAGCGCCGGGCGAGGGGGAGTTCGGTGGGTATGCGGCTGGGTTGCCCGTCGGTGGCGGGTAGGGAGCCGCGCCCGTCGGGGGCGGGGGATAGCCCGTCGGGGACTGAGGGTAGGAAGGCGCCCCGGTGGGGGCGTAGGAGGTCGGGCCCGCGGTCGGTTGTGGGTGGCCTGCGGGTGGGTAGGCGGTCGGGGGCGTCCCTTGTGGGGGATATGCGGCGGGGCTCTGGGGCCACGGCTGGGAGGGCGGGGGGTAGGAGCCGGGAGTGGACGCCGGCTGGCCGTACGGGTTGGGGGGTTGGTGGCCGTACGGGCCGGGTGGGGTGTTGGAGTGGTCGGTCATGGTTGGTTCCCCGTTCAGGCCAGCTGCCCGCGGACGTACGACGTCCACTGCCGTTCGAAGTCCGCCTTGCTCACGCCCAGCACCTTGAACAGTGCCGTCTCGCCCTCGTCGCCCTTGGCCCGGTAGGACGCGACCACGGCGGTGGTCAGCTTCTGCTCGCCGTACTTCTGGGCGATGTAGCGCATGGCGAGGTGTCCCATCAGATAGTGCACGTTCGTCATGCCGTTGGAGTCCCAGGACGGGTTGTCAGGGAGATGGCCGGAGAAGGGCGTGCTGAGGCGCCCGGCCACGTACGCGCGGCCTTCCTGGACGCGGATGTTCTGGTTGAGCGGCCGGCCGCGGTTGGCGGCGTACTCGGCGAAGCCCTCGATGACCCAGTTCGGCTTGCCGAAGAGGGAGAAGTCGGCGCTGTCCAGGCCGGCCAGGAGGGAGTGGGCCAGCTCGTGCGTGCTGATCTCCAGGATGCCGCCGGAGGACCGGAAGAAGCTTGAGGTGGTGTCCATGACGACTCGCGTGCCGCCGACCTTCACGTCGTCGCCCAGCGAGTTCCAGGCGAGCATGGGGATGGACACGCCCGCTTCGTGCGCCTTCTCCTTGCGGAACAGGTTGCCGAGCTGGTTCTGTCCCTCCACCAGCGCGACCACGAATCCGGCCGGTACGGGCGCGGACGGGTCGCCGTTGCGCTTCCAGAAGTCCAGGTTCTTCTTCGCCGCGCCGGCGACCACCGGGGCGACGCGCCTGGCCATGGCCGCGTCCTGGGGACGGGCCAGGACGACGCTGGCCCCCGCGCGGACCACGGCGATGTCCGGCCAGATGTCCCACGGGCCCGGGTAGTACACGGACTTGGAGCCTTCGCTCACCATCGGCGGCGGCGCGCCGTCCACCTTGGTGACGACCAGCGGCGCGTCCTTGGACGCCTTCTCCAGCGTCCAGCGGTACCACTCCGAGACCGGCCGCAGGTCGATGCCGGCGAACCGGTGGACGAACGCGACGTCCTGCGTGAACTTCAGGGCCCGCCCGAAGCTGTCCTCGGCGCGGCCCTCGCGGCGCATCACCTTGTACGACGCCTCGCTGAGCGGCACCTTGCGCAGGTTCGTGAACACCTTGCGCTGGTCGCGGATGAGCGCCGCGTTGCCCTTGTCGAAGATGGAGGTGAACGCGTCGGCGTTGCCGCTGCTCAGGGCCTTGCCGTGCTCGTAGACCAGCTTGTTGATCTCCTGGTCGGTGACGACCACGGCGTTCGGGTCGCTCTTGCCCGACGCCTCCTGCCGCAGCGGGTCCTGGACGCCGCCTATGCGCCCCCGCAGGACGAAGCCGACCCCGGCGCCCACGGCGATCGCCGCCACGAGCGAGACGATGCCCATGGTGACCCAGAAGCCGGTCCTGCGCCTGGGAGGAGGAAGAGGAGTGGGAGGTGGTGGTGGCGGCGGCTGCATGCCCGGCCACTGTTGCTGCTGTTGCCCCTGATACTGCGGATAAGTCGGCCCCGTTGTCACTTTTGCCCCGAGAGTGCTGGGAAACCCCGAAAGAGGGGAATCGTACCAGTGGTCACATCGCCAGTCTGGGGGGTGGTCGGAGTCTTCGCGCAAGGTGGAGTAGGTGAAGATGATTTCCAGCCACTCCTGGCGGTCTGTCGTCATTCTTCGTGATAATTCACGGCGTGATCACGGGCGGCGCGAGAACGTTTGGCGAACGGCTGATCACCGCCGGCACGGCCAAGGTCCAGATCCTGATGGCGGCGCGGCGGGATTCATCGAGGCCGGCGGGAGGCGCAGTGGATGACCACGTTCGCCTGATGAAGGCGCTGGTGTCCGGGGCCGCGGGCACGACTACGCGGTCGCCGTCCTCGCCGAGGTGGGGGGCGGCGTCGCCGAACGGATCAGGCGCGGCTTCCGGAGCTGCGCGGCGTGACCAGCCGGTAGCCGACGCCGCGAACGGTCTGAATGAGCCGGTCGTCGTTGTCGCCCAGGCGCGCCCGGAGGCGTTTGACGTGCACCGCGATGGTGTTCGTCGAGGTGGTCGCGGCGGCGTGCCACACGTGCCGCATGATCTGCTCGCGGGTGACCGTGCGGTCGGCGTTGCGCATCAGGTACTGCAGCAGCTCGAACTCGCGCAGCGGCAGGTGCACCGCGCGGCCGTCGACGCGTACCTGATACGCCTGGACGTCCAGCTCGACGGCGCCGACGGCCAGCACCTTGCGGGACTCGGGGGAGGCCGCCTGGATGAAGGGCAGCAGTTCCGGCACCCGGTACGGCCGGGCGACGCAGGCCGCCGCCCCCGCCGCGAGCGCGCGTACGGCCTGCTCGGCGTTGCCCTCGCCGACGCCGAGCAGGACCGGTACGGCTCGTGCGAGCCGTACCGCGCGGACGAACTCCACCGCGTCGATGACCGGGAGCGTGGCCGACACGAGCACCACGTCCGGCTGCAGCGCCCCGGCCTGCAGCAGCCCTTGGGCGCCGTCCGGCGCGCCGGTGACGGCCACGCCCTCGCGTTCCAGCGCCGTGGCCAGGTCTTCGACGACGCCTTCGTCGGGGTCGGCGATGAGCAGTACGGGCTTGGTCCGCGTGTCCCCGTTCATCGTGGATGCCGCCTGCTGTGGGGTCATCAGCCGAAGCGTCCCGTGATGTAGTCCTCTGTCGCCTTCTCCGAGGGGTTGGTGAACATGCGGGAGGTCTCGTCCATCTCGATGACCTTGCCGGGCTTGCCCTGGGCGGCCAGGTTGAAGAACGCGGTCCGGTCGCTGACGCGGGCGGCCTGCTGCATGTTGTGGGTCACGATCACGATCGTGAACTCTTCCTTGAGCTGGGCCATCAGGTCCTCGATGGCCAGCGTCGAGATCGGGTCGAGCGCCGAGCACGGCTCGTCCATGAGCAGGACCTGCGGCTTGACCGCGATGGCGCGGGCGATGCACAGGCGCTGCTGCTGACCGCCGGACAGGCCGGCGCCGGGCTTGTTCAGTCGGTCCTTGACCTCGTTCCAGAGGTTGGCGCCCTTCAGCGAATGCTCCACGATGCCGTCGAGGGTGGACTTGCCGACCCGGCCGTTGAGGCGGAGCCCGGCGGCCACGTTCTCGTAGATCGACATCGTGGGGAACGGGTTGGGGCGCTGGAAGACCATGCCGACCATCCGGCGGACCGAGACGGGCTCGACGGTGGGGGCGTACAGGTCCTCGCCGTCGAGCAGGACCTTGCCCTCGACGCGGGCGCCGGGGATCACCTCGTGCATGCGGTTGAGCGTGCGCAGGAACGTCGACTTGCCGCATCCGGACGGGCCGATGAACGCGGTGATCGAGCGCGGCTCGATGGTCATCGACACGTCTTCGATCGCCTTGTGCGACCCGTAGTACGCGTCGAGGCCCGAGACCTGGATCTGCTTGGACATTGTGGCGGTTACCCCCTATCGGCCCCTGGCGGGCCTGCGCCACCAGGCGATCAGGCGCGCCACCAGGTTGAGCAGCATGACGATCAGGATCAGCGTGAGGGCTCCGGCCCAGGCGCGGTCGATGGCGGTGTCGTTGGGACGGGCCGCCTGGTCGAAGACGAAGAGAGGAAGGCCCATCTGCGGCCCGCTGAACGGATCGTTGTTGATGGAGTCGGTGAAGAACACCGTGAGCAGCAGCGGCGCGGTCTCGCCGGCCACGCGGGCGACGGCCAGCATGACGCCGGTGACGATGCCGGTGAACGCGGTCGGCAGCACGACCTTCAGGATCGTGCGCCACTTGGCCACGCCCAGCGCGTACGACGCCTCCCGCAGGTCGTTGGGCACCAGCCGGAGCATCTCCTCGGCCGATCTGACCACGGTCGGCATCATCAGGATCGACAGCGCGAGCGCGCCGGCGAACCCGGAGAACGGGTTGCCCAGGAAGAGCACCCAGAAGGCGAGGATGAACAGGCCGGAAACGACTGAAGGGACGCCGGTCATGACGTCCACGAAGAAGCTGATGGCCCGGCTCAGCCGGCCGCCGTGGCCGTACTCGACCAGGTAGATGGCGGTGAACAGGCCGATCGGGACCGAGATGAGCGAGGCCAGCAGGACCTGCTCCAGCGTGCCGATGATGGCGTGGTAGGCGCCGCCGCCGACGTCGCGGGCGCCGATGTTCCGCATCGAGTGGGTGAGGAACTCCAGGTCGAAGCGGGGCAGGCCGTTCGAGATCACCAGCCAGAGGACCGAGATGAGCGGCACCACGGCCAGCGCGAACGCCAGATAGACCAGCCCCTGGACGAACCTGTCCTTGATCCGGCGGCCGGTTGAGATGTGCTGGATGGTCATGCCCCTACCGCCCTGAACTCCTTGCGCCGGTTGATCACCATGCGTGCGCCCATGTTGACCAGCAGCGTGATGACGAACAGCACCAGACCGGAGGCGATCAGCGCACCTCGGCCGACCTGCGTGGCCTCGCCGAAGCCGTTGGCGATGTTGGCCGCGATGCTGTTGGCGTGCGGGGTGAGGATCTCGAAGCTGATGTCGAAGGTGGCGGGGAAGATCAGCGCGACCGCGATGGTCTCGCCCATCGCGCGGCCGAGGCCGAGCATGGCGGCGCTGATGACGCCCGGGCGGCCGAACGGCAGCACGGCCATTCTGATCATTTCCCAGCGGGTGGCGCCGAGCGCCAGGGCCGCCTCCTCGTTCATCTTCGGGGCCTGGAGGAAGACCTCGCGCGAGATGGCCGCGATGATCGGCAGGATCATGATCGCCAGGACGATGCCGCCGGCGAGCATGGTCTTGCCGCCGATGGCCCCTTCGCCGGAGAACAGCGGGAACCAGCCGAGGTTCTCGTTGAGCCACTGCGACGGCGTGCGCAGCAGCGGCACCAGGAACGTCACGCCCCACAGGCCGTAGACGACGCTGGGCACGGCGGCCAGCAGGTCGACCAGGTAGCCGAGCGGCCCGGCCAGGCGGCGGGGCGCGTAGTGGGAGATGAACAGCGCCACGCCCACCGCGATGGGGGTGGCGATGACCAGCGCGATCGCCGAGCTGAGGACGGTGCCGAAGGCCAGCGCGCCGATGCCGAACACCTGGCTGCCGTTGGGCTCCCAGATCAGGTCGGTGAAGAGGTTGCCCTTGTTCGCCTGCAGGGCCGGGACGGCCTCGCTGATGAGGAAGACGGCGATGGCCGCCATGATCCCCAGCAGCAGGACGCCGGCACCGGTGGAGACGAACTTGAAGGGGCCTTCACCATGGCTGCGCCGCGAGGCGGACCGGCCCGTGGCCGGCCCGCCCCCACGGGTACGAACGTTGGTCGTCATGTTCTGCTAGGAGATCGCGCCGACGGCGGTGCGGACCTTGGTGAGCAGCTCGCCCGCGAGCGGGGCGTAGCCGAGCTCCTTCAGCGCGGCCTGGCCCTCGTCGCTGGAGGTGTAGGTGAGGAACTCCTTGACGATCTTCGCCTGCTCGGGCGCGAGGCCCTTCTCGCAGGTGATCTCGTACGTCACCAGGACGATCGGGTACGCGCCCGCGGTCTTGGTGGCGTAGTCGATGCTCAGCTTCAGGTCGTTGCCGGTGCCGGTGATCTCGGCGGTCTCGACCGTCTTGGCCGCGCTGTCGGCGGTCAGCTCGACGAACTCGCCGGAGCCGTTGGCGACCTTGGCCTTGCTGAGCTGGGAGTTCTCGGCGAAGGAGAGCTCGACGTAGCCGATGGAGCCCTCGGTGCTCTTGACGCTGGCCGCGACCTGGTCGGAGCCCTTGGCGCCCTGGCCCTTGGCCTCGGCGGGCCACGCCTTGGCGGGCTCGTACGGCCAGCCGGCGGTCGCCTTGAGGAACTTGGTGAAGTTGTCGCTGGTGCCCGACTCGTCCGAGCGGTGGAAGGCCGAGATCGGCGTCGACGGGAGCTTGGCGTCGGGGTTGTCGGCCTTGATGGCCGCGTCGTCCCACTTGGTGATCTTGCTGTCGAAGATGCCGCCGATGGTCTTGGGCGACAGCTGCAGGCCGTCCACGCCGGGGACGTTGTAGACCACCGCGACCGGGCCGGTCACCATCGGGATGTTGATGGCCTTGCCGGTCTTGCACCGGGCGTCGGCCTGGGCGGGCTCGCCCTTGTCGTCCTTGAGGGCGGAGTCGGAACCCGCGAAGTCGACCGTGCCCGCGATGAACGACTGCACACCGGCACCCGAACCGCTCGGCTGGTAGTTCAGGCTCACGCCCGAGTTCTTGGCCTGGAAGTCCTTCTTCCACTGGTCGATCGCGTTGGCCTGGGCCGAGGAGCCGGCGGCGTTGATGGTGCCGCTCAGGCCGTTGTCGTTGCCCGCGGCGGGTGCGCTGGCGGCGGTGGTGCCGTTCGTGCTCCCCGAGCTGTTGTTGTCTGTGCCGCACGCAGCGAGCGAGAGCGCGCCGACGACGGCGACGGCGGCGAGCCGGCCTGCATACTTCACGGTTGGGTTCCCCTCACTTGGTCCTTAGTCGTCCATGAAGTTATGCAGGCAAAGTGACTCAGACCCCCCAACAAGGGTGAACGTTCGGTGAACGCGCCTGGTCATCTCCATCAATTTGACCAGGGAAGATGGGATCCATGAGCTATCGCGTGTGTCTCGTGTGCATGGGGAACATCTGTCGTTCACCGATGGCCGAGGTGGTGCTCCGGCGCACCCTGGACGAGCACGGGCTCGGCGGCCGGGTCGTCGTCGAGAGCGCGGGCACCGGCGGCTGGCACGTCGGCGACCCGATGGACGAGCGGGCGCTGGGCATCCTGGCCGAGCACGGCTACGACGGCGCCGCCCACCGCGCCAGGCAGTTCACCGAGGACTGGTTCGACCGCTACGACCTGGTGCTGGCGATGGACCGGGACAACACGGCCAACCTGCGCCGGCTGGCCCCCGGCGGGGTCGAGGTGCGCCTGTTCCGCTCGTTCGACGCCGGCGCGCCGGACGGTGCCGAGGTGCCCGACCCCTATTACGGTGGCCGCGAGGGCTTCGAGGAGGTGCTGACCATGCTGGAGACGGCCTCGGAGGGCGTGGCCGGGCACATCGCCGATGAGATCGACTGAGGACCTCGGCTCCTCCCACGGTTGGCGGCTGCTCAGAGGCGTGCTGCCGGACGGGAGGGAGGTGTTCGCCAAGCTCGGCGCGGCCTCCGACGTGTTCGCCTCCGAGGCCGCCGGGCTGCGCTGGCTGGGTGAGGCGATCACCGTGCCCGAGGTCGTGGAGGTGGGCCCGGACCGGCTGGTGTTGTCGTGGGTGCCGCAGGAGGCGCCCACCGCGGCGGCGGCCGTGCGGTTCGGCGGCGACCTGGCCCGTCTGCATCGCGCCGGGGCCGACGGGTTCGGCGCGTCCTGGCCGGGGTTCATCGCCGAGCTGCCCATGGACAACTCGCCGGACGGCGACTGGCCCTCCTTCTACGCGACCCGGCGGGTGCTGCCGTTCCTGCGCCTGGCGCGGCTGCCGGCCCGGGACGCGGCGCTGGTGGAGCGGGCCGTGGAACGGTTCGCCGAGGTGGCCGGGCCGCCCGAGCCGCCGGCCCGCATCCACGGGGACCTGTGGAGCGGGAACGTGTTGTGGTCCGGCGGCACGGGGGTGCTCGTGGATCCGGCGGCCCACGGCGGGCATCGGGAGACGGATCTGGCCATGCTCGCCCTGTTCGGGCTGCCGTACCTGGATCAGGTGATGGGGGCCTACCGGGAGGAGTTCCCGCTCGCGCCGGGGTGGCGGGAGCGGGTGCCGCTGCACCAGTTGCATCCGCTGCTGGTGCACGTGGTCCTGTACGGAGGTTCCTACCGCGATTCACTGATGAATGCGGTCGCCAGGGTGTTGTCGCTGTGAACAACCGATAAAGAAATAGGGGATCCAGCTCGGGGAAGCCTTTCTTCGCCCAAGCGGATGAAAGAGGACGATGGCCGGGTAAAGTTGGCGGATTTCGTATCCGGCGGCCCCGGCCGGAAACTCATTAAGGCGTTTCCTTCTTCCCCCTGAGTAATTGGAGGACGCATGGCGGACGACCTCACCCACGGCGCACTGGCCCTGACCCCGCTGGTCTGGGGGCCGCCCGGGGCCCGGCCCGACGAGCGCAGGCTGCGTCAGCTCGGGCAGGCGCTGGCCGAGGTGCTGACCGGCCGCCGTCCGCCGGAGTCGGTGGCCGACCGGCTCACCGGCCGGGCCTACCGCGACCTCGTCAGGGCCGGCCGGATGATCTCCGCCGAGCGGCCGCCGTTCGTCGGGAGCCCGCACGTCAAGGAGCCCAGGGAAGGGGCCGTGGAGATGTGCCTGCTGGTGCATTGCGGTGAACGCAGCCACGTTCTGGCCGTACGGCTGGAGCGGCACGGACACCAATGGTTGTGCACCGACTTCGAGACGGCCTGAGGGCGGGCCGCCCCGGCTCAGGAGATGATCGTGGTGCCGTTGAGGCGGTTGAGCACCTCGTCGTGGAGGGCGCCGTTCGTGCAGACCAGGCTGCCGCCCTCCAGCCCGCGCACGCCGGCGAGGTCGGTCCACACGCCGCCGGCCTCCTCGACGATCACGGTCAGGGCCGCCATGTCCCAGGGGGACAGTTCCGGCTCGGCGGACACGTCGGCCGAGCCCTCGGCGACCATCATGTGCGACCAGAAGTCGCCGTATGCGCGGGTGCGCCAGCAGGTGCGGCCGAGGTCGAGGAAGTTGTCCAGCTTGCCGAGCTTCTCCCAGCCGCCGAAGCTGGAGTAGGAGAAGGAGGCGTCCTCCAGCCTGGCGACCGAGGAGACGTTCATCCTGGTGGCCTTCGCCAGGCTCCTGCCGGTCCACGCGCCGCCGCCGGTCGCCGCCCACCAGCGCCGGCCGAGCGCGGGGGCCGACACCAGGCCGACGACGACCTTGCCGTACTCCATGAGCGCGATCAGCGTGGCCCAGACGGGCACGCCGCGCACGTAGTTCTTGGTGCCGTCGATGGGGTCGATGATCCACGACCGGGCTCCCCACCCGGTCTTGCCGAACTCCTCGCCCACCACCGCGTCGCGGGGCCGGGCGCGGCGCAGCGTGCCGCGGATGGCCTCCTCGACGGCGCGGTCGGCGTCGCTGACCGGCGTCAGGTCGGGCTTGGTCTCGACCTTGAGGTCGACCGCCTTGAACCGCCGCATGGTCAGGTCGTCGGCGGCGTCCGCCATGACGTGAGCGAGGCGTAGATCGTCGTTGTAACCCTGCACGGTCAGCCACGCTATCGCGTCAGTCGTGCCGGACATCAGTCACCGGCGCCCTTTTCTGGTAACTCCCTTTTCACCTACTGACCAGTAACATGTCTCCTATGTCCATTGATGTAGGTGCCTTCCTCCTCGAAACCGTTCCATTCGCCCGTACGTTGGGGATCGTGTTCGACTCGGTCGAGGACGGCCGGGCGGAGTGCCGGCTGCCGGACCGGCCCGAGCTGCACAACCACGTGGCCGGGCCGCACGCGGGCACGCTGTTCACCCTGGCCGAGTCGGCGTCGGGGGCGGCGGTGCTGTCCAAGTTCGGCGACCAGCTCAGCCGGAGCGTGCCGCTGCCCACGACGGCGACCATCGAGTTCCGGAAGGTGGCCCTGGGGGAGGTGCGGGCCGAGGCGCGGGTGGCGGCCACCAGGGAGGAGGTCGTCGCGAAGCTGGACGCCGGTGAGCGCCCGGTCTTCGACGTGCTGGTCGACGTGCGGGACGCGGCCGGCACCCTGGTCACCAGCCTGACCGTCACCTGGACCCTGCGCCCCAACCGCCCCTGAACCCGCCGGGGGTCAGGCGGCCGGCTCGTCGGGGGCGCCCTCGCGGCTGGACAGCAGGCGGCGCAGCGACTCCAGGCGGGCCGGGTCGGCGTTGCCCTCGGCCGCCCAGGCGTCGAGCGCGCACCCGTCGCCGAGATGGGTGCAGCCCTTCGGGCAGGTGACCGTGCCCTCGACCAGGTCGGGGAAGGCGGCCAGCACGGTCTCGACCGACACGTGGGCCAGGCCGAAACTGCGCACCCCCGGCGTGTCGATGATCCAGCCGCCCTCGGGCAGCTCCAGCGCGACGGCCGAGGTGGAGGTGTGACGGCCGCGGCCGGTGACCGCGTTGACGTGCGAGACCGCGCGGTTGGCGTCGGGCACCAGGGCGTTGACCAGGGTGGACTTGCCCACGCCCGAATGGCCCACCAGCACGCTGATGCGGCCGGCCAGATGCTCGCGCAGCTCGTCGAGCGAGCCGCCCTTGTGGACCACGATGTGCGGCACGCCCAGCGGCTCGTACAGGGCGACCAGCTCGTCCGGCGGGGCGAGGTCGGACTTGGTGAGGCAGAGCAGCGCGTCGATCTCGGCGTCGAACGCCGCCACCAGGATCCGGTCGATCATCCGGGGCCGGGGCGGCGGGTCGGCCAGCGCGGTGACGATCACGAGCTGGTCGGCGTTGGCCACGACCGGGCGCTCGATGCCGTCGGTGTCGTCGGTGTCGTCGGCCGAGCGGCGCAACATCGAGGTGCGCGGTTCCACCCGGACCACCCTGGCCAGCGTGTCGGGGCGGCCCGACACGTCGCCCACCAGGGCCACCCGGTCGCCGACCACGATGCCCTTGCGGCCCAGCTCGCGGGCCTTCATGGCGACCACCAGCCGGCGCTGCTGCTGCTTGCGTTTGTGGCCGCGCTCGGGCTCGACCAGGGTCGTGTAGCGGCCCCGGTCGACGGCGACCACGAAGCCCTCCACGGCGTCCTCGTGCGCGGGACGGATGCGGGTGCGCGGGCGCGAGCCCTTGCCCGGCCTGACCCGTACGTCGTCCTCGTCGTACTCCCGCTTTCTCAGCGGTCCGCTCCCATGCGCTCGCTTCCTCTCACCATGCCGGACCCTCCTGCGAATTGCCCCCGCCGCCTGCCGCGAAACGCCCGATCAACGCCGCTCATCGGGACTCCAGCATGGCCGCCCACATCTGGACGAACTCGGGCAGCGTCTTGGCGGTCGTCGCGATGTTCTCCACCTCGACGCCCGGCACCGCGAGGCCGATCACGGCGCCAGCCGTGGCCATGCGGTGGTCGTCGTAGCTGTGGAACACGCCGCCGTGCAGCGGGCGCGGGCGGATGAGCAGGCCGTCGGCCGTCTCCTCGACGTCACCGCCGAGTGCGTTGATCTCGGTGGCCAGCGCGGCCAGCCGGTCGGTCTCGTGGCCGCGCAGGTGGCCGATGCCGCGGATGCGGCTCGGCGTGGTGGCCAGGGCGGCCAGCGCGGCGATCGTGGGGGTCAGCTCGCCCACCTCGTGCAGGTCGGCGTCGAGGCCCTTGACCTCGCCCGTGCCGGTGACGACCAGGTCGTCGCCGTCGCGGGTCACCGTGGCGCCCATGGTGGTGAGCAGGCCGCGCAGCGCGTCGCCCGGCTGGGTGGTCTCCGGCGGCCAGCCGGGGACGGTGACCGTGCCGCCCGTGACCAGCGCGGCGGCCAGGAAGGGGGCCGCGTTGGACAGGTCGGGCTCGACCGTCATGTCCCTGGCCGCGATCGGGCCCGGCTCGACCCGCCACACGTCGCGCTCGGCGTCGTCGACCCTGACCCCGGCCTCCCGCAGCATGTGCACGGTCATCTCGATGTGCGGCTGGGACGGCACCGGCGGGCCGACGTGGCGGATCGTGACGCCCTTCTCGAACCGCGCCGCCGTCAGCATCAGCCCCGAGACGAACTGCGAGGAGCCGGAGGCGTCGATCGTGACCTCGCCGCCGGTCAGCGGCCCGCTGATCGTGAACGGCAGCGCGTCGTTGTCGATGCGTGCCCCCAGCGCGCGCAGGGCGTCGAGGATCGGGCCCATCGGGCGCCTGCGGGCGTAGGGGTCGCCGTCGAAGAAGACCGGCCCGTCGGCCAGCGCCGCCATCGGCGGGACGAACCGCATGACCGTGCCCGCCAGACCGGCGTCGATGCGGGCGCCGCCGCTGACCGGGCCCGGCGTCACCTCCCAGTCGACCGCGTCGGTGGTCTCGCGCACGGCCGTC
Organism: Nonomuraea sp. NPDC049607; assembly: GCF_040675375.1. Taxonomy (NCBI): domain Bacteria; kingdom Bacillati; phylum Actinomycetota; class Actinomycetes; order Streptosporangiales; family Streptosporangiaceae; genus Nonomuraea; species Nonomuraea sp. NPDC049607. The sequence continues at coordinate 609,534 of NZ_JBFAOV010000002.1, read as the reverse complement.
AGCGTGGCGCCCAGCGCGCGCAGGGCCGAGACCATGAGGTCGGCGTCGCGGCTGCGCAGCGCCTGGCGCACGACGCCCGGACCGTCGGCCAGCGCGGCCAGCAGCAGCGCGCGGTTGGTGACGGACTTGGAGCCGGGCAGGCGGACGGAGGCGTTGACGGGGATGGCGGCCGTCGGCGCGGGCCAGTGCTGAGCGGGCATGTCCAAAGCCTACTGGGCCTGGTACGGCGCGTTCACAGCCTGTGGACAACGCGTCGTCACGTGTTCGAGGGGTCAAGGGGTCAGGACCGCGCGCCCCTCGATCGCGCCGGACTCCAGCTCGGACAGCACCGACGCGGCCTCGGCCAGCGGCCGGCGTTCCACCCGAGCCCTGATCCGCCCCTGGCGGGCCAGCGCGAGCACCTCGTGCAGGTCGCGCCGCGTCCCGGCGTACGGCTTGACGACCGCGGCGCCCCACGGCAGGCCCTGGGGCGGGCTCGCCGCCGGGAACGCCAGCGTCCCGCCCGCCAGGCCCACCACCACGACCTGCCCGTACGAGGACACCGCCGCCGCGGCCAGCGACAGCGTCGGCCCGGCGCCCACGAAGTCGAGCACCACGTCCGCGCCCACCCCCTTGGTCAGCTCCAGCACGCGTCCGGCCGCGTCGCCGTCCGACAGGACGGTCTCGTCGGCGCCGTAGCCCCCGGCGGTGGCCAGCCTGGCCGGATCGAGGTCCACGGCGACGATCCTGCTGCCCGTGACCGCCCGCAGGATCTGCACCGCCATGTGCCCGAGCCCGCCCACCCCGATCACCACCGCGGTCGCGGCCGGCGTGAGCAGCGCGCGGCACCGGTCGATCGCGTGGTACGGCGTCAGCCCCGCGTCCGCCAGCGGCGCCGCCTCCACCGGGTCGAGCCCGCCGAGCGGCACCAGCGAACGCGCCGGGGCCACCATGTACTCGGCCATCGCCCCGGGGAACCCCAGCCCGGGGCCGGGCACGAGACCGCGCGGGAACCGTTCGCAGGCGTTCTCGGCCCCCTCGGCGCACCGGCGGCACACCCCGCAGCCCCACACGATGTACCCGACGACGCCCTGGCCGACCTCCCACCCGCGCACGTCGGCCCCCAGCTCCGCCACCGTGCCCGCGGGCTCGTGCCCGAGCGTCATCGGGTACGGCAGCCCCGAGGCGGCGTGCAGCAGGTGCAGGTCCGAATGGCACACGCCGCACCCGGCCACGCGCAGCAGCACCTGGCCGGGTCCGGGGGAGGGCACGTCGACGTCGGTCAGCTCGGCTCTGCCGGGCTCGACGAGCTGGTAAGCCTTCACGCGAGCACGCCTACCCCGTCCGGCGCGGCCGGAAGCGAACACACGTATGGCAATGTGGGGACATGTGCGGTAGATACGCCTCGGCGCGCAAGAAGCACGAGTTGCTGGAGGAGTTCCAGGTCGAGCTCGACGGCGAGCCCGACAAGGAGCTGGGCGCGGACTTCAACGTCGCCCCCACCAAGAACGTCTACGCGGTCATGAGCCGGACGTCCAAGGAGGACGAGCACGCGGTCCGGCAGCTCAGGATCGTCAAGTGGGGCCTGGTGCCCGTCTGGGCCAAGGACCCGTCGATCGGCTCCCGGCTGATCAACGCCAGGGCCGAGACGCTGGCCGAGAAGCCGTCGTTCCGGCAGGCGTTCGCCAAGCGCAGGTGCCTGATCCCGGCCGACGGCTACTTCGAGTGGATGGCCGTCGAGGGCGAGAAGAAGAAGCAGCCGTACTTCATCCACCCCGAGGACGGCGGCGTGCTGGCCATGGCCGGCCTGTACGAGTTCTGGAAGGACCGTACGCGCGACGACGACGACCCGCTCAAGTGGCTGGTGACCTGCACGGTCATCACGACGGACGCGGAGGACCACCTCGGCCGCATCCACGACAGGATGCCCATGATGATCGAGCGCGACCGCTGGGCCGACTGGCTCGACCCGGGTCTGACCGACACCGACCGCGCCTCGCGTCTCCTGGTGCCCGCGGAGGCCGGGAGGCTGGCGGCATATCCCGTTTCCACTGATGTCAATAATGTCCGGAACAATGGACCGGATCTCATCAAACCGCTGCCCGACGGGGAAGAAGCCGGCCTTTTCTAAAGGTGTAAGAAGCAGGGTAAGTGGGCATTCGGTGAGGAAAGCGATGCAACCGTTCACTCGGTGTCACCGCTCTGACATGCCCCTAATTGCGCCGGGCGGGACAACCGGGGAGTCCTCGCCGCGGGCGTCCCCCTTTTCACCCGGAGGTGCGGATTCGTGGACGTCGCGACCGCTCGCAGGCGGCTCGAAGACATGCTCGTGGAGCTGGACCGTTCGATCGGGGTCCTTCGGGGCGACCCCGTCGCGATCCGTGAACGCTCGGCGGCCGACGCGGGCTCCGACCTCACCGACGCCGACCGCGCGCAGGCCATGCTCACCGCGGCGACCGCGCAGCGCCGCGCGGTGACCGAGGCGATCACCCGCCTGGACGAAGGCGCGTACGGCAGGTGCGTCGACTGCGACAAGCCGGTGCCCGAGGGGCGGCTGGAGGCCCGCCCGGAGGCCGCCCGCTGCGTACAGTGCCAGGGAAGACGCGAACGCCGCCGCTGACCGCCCGGACGCCGCCCCGGCGGGCGGGAGCCGCGCGGGCGGGAGCCGAAGGCCGCCGGACACGAAGAACGGCGGCCCCCGGGACCGGCCGGCGGCTCAGCTCTTGCGGGCGCTGGCCACCAGGTGAATCCCGACCGTGTCGTCGTCGTCGGGATGGGCGTCGAGCTCGGTGCGCACGAGCCAGGTCAGCGACCGCCCGTCGGACCCGAGCACGTGGTCGACCGTGGACGGCGACAACACCGTGCGCGGCCGCATCCACTCCACCTCCAGCCCGGCCCCCATCAGCAGCTCCCGGAGCTGACCGCTGCTGAAGCAGCGCGTGATGCTGCCGTCGGGCCAGGGCACCAGCATGACCTCGCCGGTCTGCCGCAGGTGCTGCCACTGCTCCTGCTCGGCCAGGATCGCCATGCCGAGCACCAGCGAGTCGACGCACACCAGCGCCCGCCCGCCCGGACGCAGCACCCTGGCCACGTCGCTCATCGCCGACTCGGCCATGAGCTCGATCGACATCGCGCGTTCCTCGGCGAGCACCGCGTCGACGCTCTCGTCGGGAAGAAACGCCAGATCATCGGCGCGTACGTGCCGAACCCGGTCGGCGTCCCGCAAACGGGACTGCGCGTCCACGGTCCGGCGGAAGTCGAGCACCTCGATCACCCGGTGTCCCGCCCTCGCGGCCTGGCCGGACCAGCGTCCGCGGCCGCCGGACAGATCCAGGATCACCGATGGTTCGCCGGGGAGCCATCGGTTCAGTTGCTCGGCGGCGACGGCGCGGTAGAAGGTCCAGTACGGCCCGAGCGTCCCAGAGCCGTTCAGTTCCTCGGCCGGAATGGGCAGCACACGCGACTCCTGAGTTCCGGAAAAAGGGCTACCAGCCGGTACGTATTGACGTTCCCCGCACCGGGTCCTCTGTACCTTCTATCTTGCGGGAACAGACAAGGGCGCGGGCGTGTTGCGACGAGCATGCTCACATTGGAAAGACCGCGCCCCGATGACCAGGAGGTCATCGGCCAGCGGGTATTCTCCCCTGAGTACGGTGTACCGCCACAGCCGGCCACCGGTGATCTTAGGGGGGTGGGTCCGGTGCCCGCGACAGGCGCGGAGACTCTGGAGCAGCGCAGCGAGCGGTTCGAGCGCGACGTCATGCCGTATCTCGAACAGCTCTACTCCGCCGCGCTCCGGATGACCCGGAATCCAGCGGACGCGGAGGACCTGCTTCAGGAGACCTTCGCCAAGGCGTTCGCGTCGTTCCACCAGTTCCAGGAGGGCACGAACCTCAAGGCGTGGCTCTACCGGATCCTGACGAACACGTTCATCAACAGCTACCGCAAGAAGCAGCGCGAGCCCAAGCAGTCCGGCACCGAGGAGATCGAGGACTGGCAGCTGGCGCGGGCCGAGTCCCACACCTCCAGCGGGCTGAAGTCGGCCGAGGTCGAGGCGCTCGAACACCTCCCCGACGGCGACATCAAGCAGGCGCTCGCGGCACTGCCGGAAGAGTTCAGGATCGCCGTCTACCTCGCCGACGTCGAAGGCTTCCCCTACAAAGAGATCGCCGACATCATGGGCACTCCCATCGGCACCGTGATGTCCAGGCTGCATCGGGGACGCAGGCAGCTCCGGGGCCTCCTTGAGGACTACGCCCGCGAGCGCGGCCTGGTCCCCTCGGAGGGAACGAAATGAGCTGTGGCAACCCGCACGACACCGACTGTCGCGAGGTGCTGGACAAGGTCTACGCCTATCTCGACGGCGAGCTGACCGACCATGACGTCTCCGACATCCGGGTGCACCTCGACGAGTGCAGCCCGTGCCTGAAGGAGTACGACCTCGACAAGGCCGTCAAGGCGCTCGTGGCCAAGCACTGCGGTTGCGACCCCGTCCCCGCCGATCTGCGTTCCAAGGTGCTGGCGCGGATCGAGCAGGTGAGGTCGGAGCTGGCCGACTAGGATTCACGCCATGCGCGTCCTAGTCACCGGTGGTGCCGGTTTCATCGGGTCGAATCTCGTCGACCGCCTGCTCGCGGACGGACACGAGGTCGTCGCCGTAGACGACCTGTCCTCCGGCAGCAGGGACAACCTGGTCAACGCGGCCGAGAGCGACCGTTTCAGCCTGCACGTGCTCGACGTGCGCGACCCGGCGATCATCGGGCTGGCGGCCGAGCTGCGGCCCGAGGTCATCTGCCACCTGGCCGCCCAGATCAGCGTGCGCAAGAGCGTGGCCGACCCCGTCCACGACGCCCGGCTCAACGTCGAGGGCACCGCTTCGGTGCTCACGGCGGCCAAGGAGGGCACCACGCGCAAGGTGGTGTTCGCCTCCTCCGTGGCGGTCTACGGCCGGCCGTCCACGATCCCCGTGCCGGGCGACGCGCCCACCGACCCGCGCTCGCCGTACGCGGCCTCCAAGCTGAGCGCCGAGACCTACCTGGCGACCTTCCGCGCCCTCTACGGCCTGGAGTACACCACGCTGGTGCTCTCCAACGTCTACGGCCCGCGCCAGTCGCCCGACGGCGAGGCCGGCGTCGTGTCGATCTTCACCGACGCCCTGCTCAACGGCACCCCCACCGTCCTCTACGGCGACGGCACCCAGACCCGCGACTACGTCTATGTCGACGACGTGGTCGACGGCTTCGTCCGGGCCTGCGGCAGCGACGGCAACGGCCGCCGGTTCAACCTCGGCACCGGCATCCAGACCACCGACAGGCGCCTGCACTCGCTGATCGCCGACGCGGCCGGAGCCCACGACAAGCCGGGGTTCGCGCCGCCGCGCGTCGGCGACCTGCCCGCGATGGCCGTCGACCCGGTGCCCGCCCACGAGGGGCTGCGCTGGGAGCCGCGCACCGACCTGCCGACCGGTGTCAAGAGCACCGTGGCCTGGGCGCGGAGTCGCGCCAGGTAGTTGCTTGATTACACTTTGCTTGCGATTTCCCGCTCGGCCCGTACGGCGACGTCCTCTTCTGTAGCGTGAACTCCAGAAGTCGACGTGGAGGCATGTGGGATGTTGAAGGACAGGTTCACCTGGTTGCTCGCCGCCGTCATCGTGGTCGCCTCGACGGTGGTCCTGGCCGGTATCGGCGCGCTTCCGCCAGGGGTGTCCTGGACCTGACCGCAGTAGGGGGCGGCAATGCGTGACCTGCCCTGGCCCGCGAGGGTCTACCTGGTCGCCGTGATCGCGGCGGCGGCCGCTCTCATCGGGCACAGCGCGATCGTCTCCGGCCCGCTCGTGGCGCCGGAGAATCTCGACATCCTGCTGGTGCTCGCGCTGCTCTTCCTGGTGTGCGAGTCGATGCCGACGCTGCTCAACGTCGAGCAGTTCGCGGTGTCGGTGAGCTTCTCGGCGTCGCTGGCCGCGGTCGTGCTGATCGGGCCGGAGGGCGCGGCGGTCGTGGGGCTCACCGCGGCGGTCAGCGTGCGGCCGGGGCTGCCGTTGATCAAACGGTTGTTCAACGGCGCCCAGTTCGCCGTCTGCGGCTACGCCTCCGGCTGGGTCTACGAGTGGCTGCACGGCACGATCGGGGTGCCGCGGGTCAACGAGTTCGACAGCCTCATCGGCCCCTACGCCGCCGCGACCGCCGTCTTCGTGCCGCTCAACATCGTGCTCACGCTGACCATGATCAGCCTGGCGACCAGCGTGCGGGCCACGGAGGTGCCGCTGCGCGGCATGGTGCAGTTCCTGCTGTCCTACCTCGGTTACGGCACGTTCGGGCTGCTGGTGGCCGGGCTGTGGGCGACCGTGCAGTCGATCTCGGCGGTGCTCGTGCTGATGCCGCTGTTCGTGGCCCGCTGGGCGTTCGGCCAGTACCACGCCCAGCAGCGCTCGTACGACGCCACCATCGCCGCGCTCTGCCAGGCCGTCGAGACCAAGGACTACTACACGCGGGGCCACTGCACGCGTGTCTCGCTCGCCTCCAGCATGATCGCCCAGGAGATCGGCATGGGCCTCGAACGCGTGCGCGCCATCCGCTACGCCGGCATGCTCCACGACGTGGGCAAGCTCGGCGTGCCCACGAAGGTGCTGCAGAAGGACGGGCCGCTCACCGAGGGGGAGCTCGCCGCGATCCAGCTCCATCCGATGCGCGGGCTGGAGATCGTCCGCGGCATCGGCTTCCTCGACGAGGCCTACGCCGGGATCATGCACCACCACGAGCGCCACGACGGCACCGGCTACCCGATGGGCCTGGCCGGCGACGAGATCCCCGAGTTCGCCAAGGTGATCGCGGTGGCCGACGCGTTCGACTCGATGACCTCCGACCGCTCCTACCGGGGGGCGCGTCCGGTCGAGGTGGCCGTGGAGGAGCTGCGCAAGTGCTCCGGCACGCACTTCGACCCGATCATGGTGGCCGCGTTCATCAAGGCGCTGGAACGCAATCCGTGGCAGCCGCCGCGCCGGGTCGAGGCGCCGCCGCCCGACGCCGCCGAGGCCACGATCAAGGACCACGACGACCCGACGATGCCCATCCAGGTCGTGAGCGGGCCATGACCACCACCGAGCGCGTCCGGCGCGCCGACAGGGCGCAGGCCACCGTCCTGCGCAGGCTCGACTCCGGCCAGTTGCTGCTGATCTGCGCGGCCGGCCTGGTCGCCGTCGCGGGGGTGGCGCACACGGCGGCCGTCGGGCTCGACCGTCCCGAGATCGCCATCGGGTTCGGCGCGTTGATCGCGGTGGGCGAGCTGGCCCGGCTGACCATGCCGGGCAACAGGGAGGTCGCGCCCATCGGCGCCGCCGCGGCGCTCGGCTACACCCTGCTGCTCGACCTCAGCCAGAACCAGTTGCGCCACTCCGCGTTGCAGGTCGTGGCCGTGATCGCGGCGGGGATGGTCGCCGGCGCGCTGCCCCACCTGGCCGTCGGCCGGCCGCCGCGGCTCGACGCGATGGCCCGCCGCCTGCTCACCGGCGCGCTGCTGGCCTTCGCCTTCCGCCCGCTGGCCGACCCGCTCTACCAGCTCACCAAGCCGCCGCCGGGCGCCCACACCTGGTGGCCGGCGCTCGTCGTGATGGTCTCGCTGATCACGGTGACGCTGCTGGTCGACGTGCTGATCGCCGCGCTGCTGCGGGCCGAGCGGCTGCGCACTGCGTTCCGGGTGGCGGTGCGCGACGAGATCAACATGGCGTTCCCGCTGGGCGCCGCCGTGGCCGCCTCCGGCGTGCTGCTCGCGCTCGCCACGCACAGCATGGACCTGGTGGCCCTGCTGGTCTTCGCCGCGCCGCTGCTGGTCACGCAGGTGGCCTTCCGCAAGTACGCCGGCATTCGCGCCACCTACCTGCAGACCGTCCGCGCCCTGTCGCGGGTCACCGAGGTCGGCGGCTACGTCGAGCCCGGCCACTCCCGCAGGGTCTCCCGCCTGGCCGTGGCGGTCGGCCGGGAGCTGGGCATGGCCGAACCCGAGCTGCTGGAGCTGGAGTACGCCGCCCTCATGCACGACATCGGCCAGCTCTCGCTGCGCGACCCCATCCCGGGGGGCGCGACCGTGCTCGCCGATCCGGAGCAGGCGCGGCGCATCGCCGAGCTGGGGGCCGAGGTGATCAGGCAGACGGGCGTGCTCGACCGGGTGGCCGAGGTGGTCCGCAGGCAGTGCGACGAGATCGCCGACGACCCGCCGCTGTCCAGCCGCATCATCAGGGTCGCCAACGCCTACGACGACCTGGTGGGGCCGTCCACCGATCGCGACCGGGCGGGGGCGGCGCTGGAGCGCATCAGGCTCACGGCGGGCAGCGCGTACGACGCCGCCGCGCTCGACGCCCTGACCCGGGTGGTCGGCAGAGGCCGCATCTAGCTGAATCGCCCGGTTTTGTGGGGTTCCTACAGATCATGCTCTGTTGATCGGTGCGCCCAGGGGAAAGGGGACGAGCCGACGGCGGTCATAGGGTTGTCCGCGTGACTGCTGAGACGCTCGGGCCCGTTCTGATCGCCAACCGCGGGGAGATCGCGCGGCGGATCATCCGCACGGTCAGGCGGATGGGGTTGCGGGCCGTCGCCGTCCATTCCGAGGCCGACGCCGGGCTGCCGTTCGTGCGCGAGGCCGACGAGGCGGTGCTGATCGGCCCGGCCGACCCCGCGCAGAGCTACCTCGACCCCGCCAGGCTCCTGGAGGCGGCCCGTGCCACGGGAGCGGGGGCGGTTCACCCCGGTTACGGCTTCCTGTCGGAGAACGCCGCGTTCGCGCGGGCGGTGATCGAGGCCGGGCTGGTGTGGATCGGGCCGTCGCCGGAGTGCATCGACCGTATGGGCGACAAGATCAACGCCAGGAACCTCATGGAGGAGGCGGGCGTGCCCGTCGCCGCGGGCACCAGGGAACCGGTCACCGACCTGGTCGCCGCGCTCGACGCGGCCGAGCTGATCGGCTACCCGGTCATGGTCAAGACCGCCGGCGGCGGTGGCGGGATCGGCATGAGCGTGGCCCGCGACGACGCCGGGCTGGCCAAGGCGTTCGAGCAGGCGGCCAGGGCGGCGGCCAGGTTCGCCGCGGCGGCCGCGGCGGGCGGCGCGGGTGACGCGCTGGCCGGGCCCGCCGTCCTGCTGGAGCGCTACGTCGAACGCGCCCGCCACGTCGAGGTGCAGATCCTCGGCCTGCCCGACGGCCGGGTGCTGGCCCTGGGCGAGCGCGACTGCTCGGTGCAGCGCCGCCACCAGAAGGTCGTCGAGGAGTCGCCGTCCCCCGGCATCGGCCCCGAGCTGCGCGAACGCATGCTGGCCGCAGCCGTGCGGGCCGGCGAGGCCGTCGGCTACGTCGGGGCGGGCACGGTCGAGTGCCTGGTCGACGCCGACGCCCAGGACTTCGTGTTCCTGGAGATGAACACCAGGCTCCAGGTCGAGCACCCGGTCACGGAGCTGGTCACCGGCCTCGACCTGGTGGAGTTGCAGCTGCGCGTGGCCGCGGGGGAGAGCCCGGAGATCACGGTGGCGCCCACCGGGCACGCGATCGAGTTCCGGGTCTATGCCGAGGACCCCAAGCGCTTCCTCCCCGGGCCCGGCCGGATCACCGCCTGGGACGAGCCCGCCGGCGACGGCGTCCGCGTCGACTCCGGCTACGAGGTGGGCAACACGGTGAGCATGTACTACGACCCGCTGATGGCCAAGCTGTGCGTGGTCGGGGCCGACCGTACCGAGGCGCTGGAGCTGGGCCGCAAGGCGGTCGCGGAGTTCACCGTGGAGGGGCCGAAGAGCAATCTGCCCTTCTGCGCCGAGCTGCTGGAGAACCCGGCATTCGTCGCGGGAGACTACGACACAGGACTGGTCGGGCGAATGCGGGCTTGACCCTGTTGACATGGTTGGTGGCGTCGGAAGAGAGGAGCCCCGGTGGCTGAGGTGCGCGCCGAGATGGTGGCGAACGTGTGGAAGGTGGTCGTCCGGGAGGGCGAGGCGGTCTCCGAGGGTGACACGCTGGTCATCCTGGAGTCGATGAAGATGGAGATCCCCGTGCTCGCCGAGGACGGGGGCGTGGTGTCCCAGCTCCAGGTCGCCGAGGGCGACGTGATCCAGGAGGGCGATCTGATCGCCGTCATCGACTGACGCGGGCCAGGAACCTGGCGCGGTCGACGACCGCTCGCTCGACCGTGCCCCTGCCCACGACCGTGCCCTGCAGGTCGCGGGCCTCGAAGGTGAAGACCAGCCGGCGGCCGTCCACCTCGGTGAGCTCGGCGGTGAGCTCGACGTGGGCGCCGAGGGGGCTGGCGGCCAGGTGTTCGAGCTCGACCCGGGTGCCGACCGACGTCTCGCCCTCGGCCAGATGGGGGCGTACGGCCTCGACGGTGGCCCGTTCGGCCAGCGCGAGCAGTCTGGGCGTGGCCAGCACGGGCACGTCGCCGCTGCCGAACTTCTCGGCTGTGTCGGATCTCTCGACCATGGTGAGCAGTTGGGAGCGGAGTCCAGGTGAGAGCGTCATGGGAATCAGCCTACCCAGGGCGATTCTGATCTCCAGGAAACGCGGACAACAACGCCTATAAGGCTCCAGGATAGGGTTTGTACGGCTTGCGGCATTTGAGTGGCATATGGGACTCCTGAGACCGGTACACTCTCGGAGTTTCCGTGACCACGGTGTTACCTCACCGCGACAAAAGTTCGCTTTGTTGGAGAACCGCGGGGTGGGCGAGGTTACCGATGTAGGGGGGTAGCGGGGGAGTCATGGTTGCCCAAGGCACGACGCTGGCGGGGCGGTATCGGCTGGATACCCGCATCGGCGCCGGCGGCATGGGCGAGGTGTGGCGAGGCGAGGACATCGTGCTCGCCCGCACCGTCGCCGTCAAGGTGCTGCTCCCGGGCCGCATGGATGATCGCGGATTCGTCGCCCGCTTCCAGGGGGAAGCAAGGGCGATGGCCACGATCAACCATTCCGGCGTGGTGGACGTCTACGACTACGGGGTGAGCGGCGACACCGTCTACCTCGTGATGAAGTTCGTGGACGGGGAGCCGCTCGACCGGCTCCTGGCCCGGCTCGGCCGGATTCCGCCCCAGGCGGCCATGGAGCTCATCGCACAGGCCGCCTCGGCGCTGCAGGCGGTGCACGACCAGGGGATCGTGCACCGTGACGTCAAGCCGGGCAACCTGCTGGTGCAGCGCGACGGGACGCTGGTGCTGACCGACTTCGGCATCGCCCGTTCCGACCTGGCCAACCGGCTGACCGACGCCGGCATGGTGCTGGGCACGGCCGCCTACTGCGCGCCCGAGCAGGCCGAGGGCGCGCCCGTCACGCCGGCCGTGGACATCTACGCGCTCGGCGTGGTCGCCTACGAATGCCTGCTGGGTCAGCGGCCGTTCGACGGTGACAGCGCGGTCACGATCGCGCTCAAGCACATCCGGGAGGCGCCGCCGCCGCTGCCCGCCGACATCCCGGCGCCGATCCGGACGCTGGTGGAGGTGGCGCTGTCGAAGGACCCCGCCAGGCGGTTCCCGACGGCGAAGGCGATGAGCGAGGCGGCCCGCACGGCCGGGTCGGGCCAGGCGATCACGCCGGTGGCCGAGATCGCGCCGCCGGCCACGGGGGCCACGATGGCCCCGCCGCCCGAGTCGTACCAGACCGGGGCCTACCAGGCGGGCCAGTCCCCGCAGACGGGCGCCTACCAGCCGGGTCAGCCTTCGCAGACGGGCGCCTATCAGCAGGGGCAGCCCTCGCAGACCGGTGCCTACCAGCAGGGGCAGCCGCCCGCCTACCAGGGCGGGCAGCCGCCGGCCGGGGGTGGCGCGTTCCAGACGGGTACGCACCTGCCGGCGTCGGCGGAGGAGACCACCGCCGCCGTCGGCGAGCGCCGCCCGGGTGGCCGCCGCGCCGCCAAGGCGCCGCGCAGGACCGGCCTGGTCGTCGGGCTCACGGCCGCGGTGGTGCTCGGCGTGGGCGCCGGCGCGGTGGCGCTGACGGGCATGGTCCCCGGCACGCCGACGCCGACCGCGACCACCACCAACCAGGGCAACAGCGACGACGGCCCCACGCCGACGAAGTCCGGCCCCAAGAAGGGCGGCAAGCCCACGGCGACGCCTGTCACGAAGCCGCCCCTGCCGCCCACCACCAGGCCGCCCACGCACCCTCCGAGCGAGGAGCCGTCGGAGCCCGAGGAGGAGCCGACGACCACGCCCACCACCACCCCGACCACCACGAAGGGACCGACCAAGACGCCGACGAGCACGCCGACGTCGACGGTCAAGAAGATCAAGGTGCCCGAGGTCGCCGGTCTGTCCTTCCTCAAGGGGCAGGAGATGATCGAGGCGGCGGGCCTTCAGGTCCACGTCCGCGACACCTCCGTGACCACCGACGACCCCGCCTGCCGCAAGATCACCAAGACGGTGCCGGCCGGCGGCACGGTGGTCCCGGAGACGAAGGTGATCACGCTCTACGTCATCGACGGCATCTGCACGACGCCGACGCCGTCGCCGACCCCCTCGGCCACGCCCAAGTCGTAGGGGGTCAGATCCCCGTCGTGTTGCGGGGGTAGGCGACCTGCGGGTCGGTGGCGATGTTGACCATGTACGGGATGCCGGAGTCGAACGCCCTGCGCAGCGCGGGCCCGATCTCCGACGGCTTGGTGACCAGCTCGCCGCCGCCGCCCAGTGCCGTCACGACCTGGTCGTAGCGGCACTGCGGCTGGAGGTCGGCGGCCACGTCGTAGCCGTACAGGAGTTGCATGGGGTGCTTCTCCAGACCCCACATGCCGTTGTTGCCGCAGATCATGACGACCGGCAGGCGGTGGCGTACGAGGGTGTCGACGTCCATCAGGGAGAAGCCGGCGGCGCCGTCGCCGAGCAGGAGCACGACCTGCGAGGACGGACGGGCCAGCCGGGCGGCGATGGAGTAGCCGAGCCCGGTGCCGAGGCACCCGTACGGGCCGGGGTCGAGCCAGTTGCCCGGCTGCCTGGGCTCGACGTACTTGCCGGCGTAGGAGACGAAGTCGCCGCCGTCGCCGATGACCACGGCGTCGTCGGCCAGGACCTTGCCCAGCTCGCCGTAGATGCGCATGGGATGGATCGGGTCGGTGTCGGCGGCCAGCAGGCCGGCGTCGCCCTCGATCGCCGCGGCGGCGGCGTCGGCCAGCGTGGACAGCCAGGACGCGTACGAGCCGGGCTTGACCCCGGCGTCGCCGCAGGCCGCGCCGAGGCTCCACAGGACCACCGACAGGTCGCCCGCGGCCTTGGCGGCGGGTTGCATGTGCGTGGCGAGCTGCGAGGGCGCGTCGGCGATGTGCACGACGCGGGCCAGCGGCGCGCCGTCCTTGCCGCCGAACCAGCCGTAGCCGAGCCGGAAGTCGAGCGGGGTGCCGATCACGATGACCAGGTCGGCCTGGGAGAAGGCCAGGCCGCGGGCGCGGGTGACGAGCAGCTCGTGCCCGGCGGGCAGGATGCCGCGGCCCTGGCCGTTGGGGATGACCGGCAGCCGCCAGGTCTCGGCGAAGTCGCGCGCGGCCTCCTCGGCCCGGTCCATCCACACGTCGGAGCCGTAGACCAGCACCGGACGCTGGGCCTCGGCCAGCAGCCGGGCGATGGAGGCCAGGTCGTCGGGGTCGGGCTCCAGCGGCGAGGGCGACTGCGTGTGCACCTCGTGGGCGGGCGAGGGGGCGAACAGGTGGTCCATGTAGAAGTCGAGGAAGACCGGGCCGCGTTGGGGCGCGACGGCGGTGCGGAAGGCCGACTCGACGTCCTGGCCGACCGAGTCGGCGCCGGAGGAGGTGAACGACAGCTTGGTGATCGGGCCGAGCAGCGGCGGATGGTCCATCTCCTGGAGGGCGCCGCTGCCCCAGCGCGACTGGGGGGCGCGGCCGCCCATGACGACCACCGGCGAGCCGTTGAAGTGCGCGGTCGCGATGCCGCTGACGCCGTTGGTGATGCCCGGCCCGGCGGTGAGCACGGCCAGGCCGGGCTTTCTGGTCAGCCGGGCCGTCGCCTCGGCGGCGAAGACCGCGCTCTGCTCGTGGCGTACGTCGAGGATGCGCATGCCCTCGTGCACCGCGCCGTCGTACAGCGGGAAGACGTGGCCTCCCGACAGGGTGAACATGGTCTCGACGCCATAGGCCTTGGACACGGCGACGGCGACGTCACCGGCGTGCTTCGCAGACTCCATGCCGGGAACTTACCAACCAGTGATAAGAGTAAACAGATCCTCAGGCTTGCGTCTGGGCTGGACCGGGTGCTCTGCCGCTATCCGCAGCAGACGCGGACCGAGCCCAGCGGCGCCCGTGCCTCGACCTTCCTGGGCGCGCCCGTGGACGCGTCGACCTCCACCTCGGTGCGCCGTCCCTCGGTCGTCACGTCGTAGGTCTCCGGCGGCAGGCGCAGCTCGACGTCGCCGGTGGCCCGCGCGACGGCCCTGACCGTGAGGGGCGGGTTGGCGAAGTCGAGCCGTACGTCGCCCGAGCCGGTCTCGACGTCGGCCTGGGTGCCGAGCAGCGAGTTGCCGTTGACGGTCCCCGAACCGGACCTGGCCCACAGCCCGCCGGTGATCCCCTCGGCCCGCACGTCCCCCGACACGGTGGTCAGCCGCACGGCGCCGACCACGTTGCCGACCGAGAGGTCGCCGACGGTCGTCCGGGCCTCGATCCCGGTCTCGAACGGCACCAGAAGCGTGTAGTCGGCCCGGCACACGGGACCGTCCGGGGCGCGCGAGGCCCCGCACCGGATGTCGAGCCGCAGGGTGTCGCCGTTCCAGTCCTCGGTGATCACCGGCCGGTCGATCGAGGTCCAGCCCACGTTCCGCGCGATCGTCAGCTCGCCCGCCGGGCCCGGGGCGATCTCCACGTTCACCTCGCCGCTGCCCGTCGTGACCTTCAGCGTGCTCAGCTCGAACGGCACCGACCTGACCTGCCTCTCCTGCGGCGCGGTGGCCCGGGCGAACCCGTTCCAGACCAGCAGGACGGACAGCAGCAGGGCGGCCACCGTGGCCACGGCTCCCGCCGTCAGCCATATGGCCCTCACGGCATGCTCCTGATCTTGAGGAACTGCAGGACGGCGAGGACCCGGCGGTGATCGCCCTCGGCGGGGGACAGGTCGAGCTTGGTGAAGATGTTGCCGATGTGCTTGCCCACGGCCCCCTCGCTGAGCACGAGCGCCTGGCCGATGCCGGCGTTCGAGCGGCCCTCGGCCATGAGCTTGAGCACCTCGTGCTCGCGTGGCGTCAGCCGTTCCAACGGGTCGCTGTCGCCGCGCAGCAGGAGCTGGGCGACGACCTCCGGGTCGAGGGCGGTGCCGCCGCCGGCGACCCTGCGCAGGGCGTCGATGAAGTCGGCCACGTCGGCCACCCGGTCCTTCAGCAGGTAGCCGACGCCGCCGGTCGCCGTGGCCAGCAGGCGGGCGGCGTAGCGTTCCTCGACGTACTGGGAGAGCACCAGCACGGGCAGGCCGGGATGCTGGCGGCGCAGCACGAGAGCGGCGCGCAGCCCCTCGTCGGTGTGCGTGGGCGGCATCCGGACGTCGGTGATCACCAGCTCCGGCCGGTGCTCCTCGGCGGCCCGCAGCAGGCCCTCGGCCTCGTCCACGGCCGCCACCACCCGCATGCCGGACGCGTCCAGCAGCCTGATCAGCCCCTCGCGCAACAGGACGGAGTCCTCGGCCAGCACTACTCGCACGGCAGGTCCACCTCGATCGTGGTCGGCCCGCCGAGCGGGCTGGACAGGCGCAGCGTCCCGTCCACGGAGTCGATGCGCTGGGCCAGGCCGCGCAGCCCGGTGCCGCCGTCGAGCCGGGCGCCGCCGCAGCCGTTGTCGTGCACCAGCACGTGCAGGCGGTCGCGCTCGCGCCGGGCCGTCACCTCGGCCTTGGTCGCGGCGGAGTGTTTGGCGATGTTGGTCAGTGCTTCGGACACGATGAAGAAGGCCACCGCCTCGATGGTCGGGGAGACGCGCCGGTCGATGTCGACGCGCAGGCGTACGGGAAGCGGGGCGCGGGCGGCGACGCCGGAGAGCGCCGCGTCGAGCCCCTGGTCGTTGAGCACGGCCGGATGCAGGCCGCGGACGAAGTCGCGCAGCTCCTTGAGCGCCTGCTTGGCCTCCTCGTGGGCCCGCTCGATCGCCTCGCGGGCGGGCTCGGGCAGGTCGGTGAGGGTGGCCCTGGCCAGGCCGAGGTTCATGGCGAGCGAGACCAGGCGCTGCTGGGCGCCGTCGTGCAGGTCGCGCTCGATCCTGCGGCGCTCGGCGTCGGCGGCGTCGATCACGCCGGCCCGGCTCTCGGTCAGCGTCTCGATGCGCTGCCCCAGCTCGTTACGGCTGGGCCCGAGCAGCGTGCGCGCCACCGACAGGTCGAGCGCCGCCATGCCCCTGGCCAGGAGGGGGGCGAGCAGCAGCAGCGCCAGGCCGGTCCCCATGGAGACTCCCACGATGACCGGATCGCGCAGGTCGACCAGGAACACCAGCGGCGGCGCCTGTATGCGCGGTGGCAGGAACGCCAGCAGCCCCACCACGGCGCCGCCCCACGCCAGTGCGACGAGGAAGGCCGCCGCCGCGCCCACGAAGGGCGACAGCAGGTGGTAGGCGATCTGCCGCCAGGTGGTCGCCCTGCGCCAGCCGGCCGGTCCCACCGGCGGCGGGATGCGTACGTCGAGGAAGGCCGCGAACCTGGACCGCTGCACCCGGGTGAACACCGGGACGCCGCGCCGCAGCACCGGCGGGGCCACGGCCAGCAGCAACGTGAGCCCGCCGAGCACCATGGCGACCGGCAGCCCGATCATCACGTGGGACGTGTCGAGCCAGGCACGTGCCGACCAGGGACGGGGGACTTTCATGCGTCAAAGGTATTGACCCACCAGACCCCCGCGAAATGGGTCTGGTGTGCCGGTGGACGGTAGGGCTAACCCCACCCTCGAACCATTGCCGCGCACCGGACATCTCATTTCCCAACAGACCAAGGGGAGGTTCGCATGTTCGCAGCAGGGGTCGCCGCACTGGCGGCCGCGTCCACGCTGCTGGGCGGGTTACCGCACGGCATGTTGTTCCTGGAGAAGCACCCGCCCGCCAGGCAGTGGGAGACCTACACCGTCAAGAACTCCGTCGAACTGCCGCTCCAGCTCGACCCGTGCCTGTCGTACCGCAGGCGGGACGGCGGCCGCCTGGAGGCGCGGGCCGTCCTGTACTCCAGCGAGGACGAGATGAAGTACGAGCAGCTCGTCGTCTACAAGGACGTCCGGCACGCCGAGGCCGCCATGCGCGTCCTGCGCGCGGACCTCAGGCGCTGCGCCGACGTCGGCAAGGGCGTCAACCGCCGCCGCTACTTCACCCGGCCCCTGGACGTGGGCGACGACGGCCTGCGCGCCGGCGGCCGCTTCTTCGAGAACGGCGAGCACGCGGTCGCCGTCAGGCGCGGCGCGGCCCTCTACATCGCCGGCGAGTCGGCCTGGCCGACCAGGAGCCTGCCGCTCAAGGGCTTCAAGGTCCTGATCGGACAGGCGCGCGAGATGACCGTCAGGGTCTGCCGCCTCCCCGAGGCCGCCTGCTAGAGCACCCCCACCCGCCGCTTGAAGGCGGACGGGTCGAACGAACCGCCCAGCGTGGCGCCCAGCCCCTCGCGCGCCGCCCGGGCGAACGCCTCGCGGCCGAGTCTCCCGGCTCCCTCGGGCAGTACCCCCGCCAGCGGCCGCGCGGCCAGCATCTCCAGATCGGCGACGTTGCTCCGCTCGATGATCCCGGTCTCCGCCGGCCAGCGCCCGATCACCACGCCCGCCGGGTCGAGCCCCCGGTGCGCCAGGGCCTCCAGGGTCAGCGCCGTGTGGTTGAGCGCCCCGATCCCGGCCCCGGCCACCACGAGCACCTGTGCGCCCACCAGGCGGGCCAGGTCGGCGATCGTCGCGCCGTCCTCGTCGAACCGCACCAGCAGCCCGCCCGTGCCCTCGACGACGACCAGCCGGTTGCTCTCGGCCAGCTCCTCGACGAACCGGGCGGCGGCCGTCAGCGACACCGGCGGCACCCCGGCGACCCGCGCCGCGGCGGCCGGGGAGAGCGGCTCGGCATAGCGCGCCAGCTCGAACGTGGTGCTCACCCCGGACAGCCGGATCACCTCGTCGAGGTCGTGCCCGCCGCCGGTCTGCGCCGGCTTCACCACGGCCACGGACGACCCCCGCTCCACGGCCAGGGCGGCCAGCGCGGCCGACACGACGGTCTTGCCCACGCCGAAGTCGGTGCCGGCCACGACGAGAACGCTCATCGTCCCAGCCTAGAAGCCGCCGTCCGCGATCGCGGTCAGGGACGCCGCAGGCGCGTGACGAACTTGTACCGGTCGCCGCGGTAGAGGGACTGCGCCCACTCCACCGGGTGGCCGTCGGCGTCGAAGGCGTGGCGGGTCAGCAGGAGCATCGGCAGGCCCACGTCCACGCCCAGGGCCTTGGCGTCGTACGGGGTGGCCAGGACGGTCTCGATGATCTCCTCGGCGTCCGTGAGCCGTACGTTGTAGGCGTTGTGCAGCGTCTCGTACAGGGAGGCGTGCACCTCCAGCTCCCGGCGCAGGCGGGGGAAGCGCCGCGCGGACAGGTGGGTGGTGTCGATGGAGACGGGCTCGCCGTTGGCCAGCCGGAGCCGGTGGATGCGCAGCACCCGGCCGCCGGGGTTGATGGCCAGCCGCCGCGCGAGCGCCTCGTCGGCGGTGATGTAGCCGATCTCCAGGATCTTGGTGTCCGGCTCCAGGCCCGCCGTGCGCAGGTCGCCGATGTAGGAGGTGAGCTGGAGCACCTGCGCGACCTTCGGCTGGGCCACGAACGTGCCCTTGCCCTGGATGCGCAGCAGCCTGCCTTCGACGACCAGCTCGGTCAGCGCCTGGCGGACGGTGGTGCGCGAGGTCTCGAACCGCACCGCCAGCGTGCGCTCGGGAGGCAGGGCGGTGCCCGTGGGCAGGCTCTTGGTGAGCTCCAGAAGACTGCGCTTCACGTCGTAGTACTTGGGAACGCGGGGGCCGTCGTCGGTCACGCTCTCACCTTCACTTCTGGCACGGCGGTGAGGGCGTGTCTGATCACCGCGAGATCATCGGAACTCATATCGGCCCGAGCGGTCAACCACCTGGAGGGACGGCATATCCGCACGGAGCGCGCACACCACCAAGTACGCGCGAATCCGGGCAGCTCAGACTGATTGTGAAGGATATCCACAGCAGCGTGCGCGATCGCAACCGAGGCCGGTGCCGGGCCCGCGTCATCGAGGAGCCACCCGCCCGTGTCGATCACCTCCGGCATGCCCGTGAAGTCCCGTCATGGGGATCGGGCGACCCCGCCGTGTGACGGTTCTCACACCATGAGATTCCCCGAAAGTCGCGCCGGGTGCACGGTGGCGCACCCGTGTGCGGTGCGCGGAGTCCTTCCCCGGCCAGGAGCTGCGCATTCGATCAGGGGGTCGGTTTGGCTGTTGGCGGCCGAAGCACGCATGATGCACTCGTGCCGACTCTCAGCGACCTCGTCGCCCGCTACACCGCACTCGACGAGGCGGACCTCGACTGGCTGCACTCACTGGTCTCCGACTGGCAGCTGCTGGCCGACCTGTCCTTCGCCGACCTCATCCTGTGGGCGCCGCTGCTCGGTGAGAACGGCTGGATCGCCATCGCCCAGATGCGCCCCACCACCGGCCCCACCGTCTACCACGACGACATCGTCGGCAGCATGGCCGCCAAGGGCGAGCGCCACCTCATCGACACGGCCTGGAACGAGCGCCGCATCTGCCGCGAGGGCGACCCCGACTGGTCCACGGGGGTCCCGGTCCGCGAGGAGACCATCCCGGTGCGCCGGGCGGTCGACAACGGCGAGGGCCGCTTCCTCGGCGTCATCCAGCGCTCCACGAACCTCTCCTCGGCCCGCACGCCGTCCCGGCTGGAGCTGACCTACCTCCAGAGCGCGTCCGACCTGGCGCAGATGGTCGCCGAGGGGCGCTTCCCGTTCTCGGGGGAGGAGCCGATCCTGGTCCGCTCGCCCCGCGTCGGCGACGGCCTGCTGCGGCTCGACCGGGCCGGGCGGGTCACGTACGCCTCGCCCAACGCCCTGTCGGCCTACCGGCGGCTCGGCCTGCACGCCGACCTGGTGGGCGCCGAGCTGGGCCGGGTGACGGCGACGCTGTGCTACTCCGACGAGCCGATCAACGAAGACCTGATGATCGTGGCCAGCGGGCGCGCGGCCAAGGAGACCGAGGTCGAGTCGGGCGGCACGATCGTGCAGCTCAGGGCGATCCCGCTGATCGTCGGCGGCGGCCGCATCGGCGCGCTCGTCCTCATAAGGGATGTCACCGAGCTGCGGCGGCGCGAGCGCGAGCTGATGACCAAGGACGCCACGATCCGCGAGATCCACCACCGCGTCAAGAACAACCTCCAGACCGTCGCCGCGCTGCTGCGGCTCCAGGCGCGGCGCCTTCAGGTGCCCGAGGGCCGCGAGGCGCTGGAGGAGGCCGTGCGCCGTGTCGGCTCGATCGCCATCGTGCACGAGACGTTGTCGCACGCGCCGGAGGAGTTCGTCGACTTCGACGAGATCGCCGACCGGGTGATCGCGATGGCGGGCGAGGTGTCGGCGGCCGAGGCGGCGGTCACGCCGAGGCGGGTGGGGGCGTTCGGCGTGCTGCCCTCGCTCATCGCCACGCCGCTGGCCATGGCGCTGACCGAGCTGCTGCAGAACGCGTTGCAGCACGGGCGTCCCAAGCGCATGGAGGTGGTGGTCGAGCCCGCTCCCGACCGGCTGAACGTCACCGTCTGGGACGACGGGCGCGGCCTTCCCGCGGACTTCGATCTCGACAAGTCCACCAGTCTGGGGCTGCAGATCGTCCGCACGCTGGTGGAGGGGGAGCTGTCGGGCAGGCTCACGATCGAGCCGCGCGAGGGGGGCGGCACGCACGTCGGGTTGTCGATCCCGATGCCGTCCGCGTGAGGTTCCGCAGGTCCGGGCGGCCGCCTCAGGGGCGGCGCGCCCGGTCCGTACGAGCCTGGCCGCCGCGTACGCGTCGCGACGGGGTCTTGGCGGAAACGTCGATCACGCCAAGCTGGACGGCTCCTGCGGGGAACAGCGGGGTCAGGCGGAGGCGCGGGCGCGGGCGCGGGCGGTGCGGCGCTTGAGAGCGCGGCGCTCGTCCTCGCTCAGACCGCCCCAGACGCCGGCGTCCTGTCCGGACTCCAGCGCCCACTTCAGGCACGCGTCGACGGCCGGGCAGGACCGGCAGACCTGCTTGGCCTCTTCGATCTGCATCAGGGCAGGGCCGGTGTTGCCGATCGGGAAGAACAGCTCGGGGTCCACGTCACGGCAGGCAGCTCGGTGGCGCCAGTCCATGCGTCCACTCCTTAGTAGATGGAACCTTTGGTCGGCTCCGTGCGGCTACTTTGTGAAGAGTTTCACTAACTCGCGCGAACAATTACCCGCATCCAGGTGTTGGACCGGGGTTGTCCGCCGACAGCCGGAGGGCCTTGGGGTTGTTAAAGGTCCTACGTTCCGACGTCAGTGTTGAGCTTTTCAGCCACGCAGAGTGCACGCAAGAGGGTTGGGGCGAAGTTTTGGGGGTTATGGATGTCGGATGCGTCACACAATGACCGAATGTAACCGGCTAGACCAGAACTTGTAACGCGTTCGGGGTAGACCGGAATGTTACGGATTCGCGTTCGCCCAGGTAGTCCCCGTCCAGCTGGAAGGCCACGGGACGGTCGGCGGTGAGGGTGAACTCGGCCTCGTCGTGCAGCTGGACGAGATGCTTGCCGGACGGGACGGCGTCACTCTCCGTGAGGATCTGCCGGATCAACCCGGCGATCTGGACCGGCCCCATCCGCCTCAGCCCGAGCAGGTCGAGCCCGGTCTCGAAGCTCGCCCACGGCGTCGGCGTCACCGGCTTGCCCCCCAGGTACGTCCACGGCGAGGTGTTGGTGATGATCGTCATGAACACGCCCTCGGCCGCCGGGATGCCCGGCCCGGTCAGGGTCATCGGAGCATGCCGCTTGTCCGTGGCCAGATAGTGCCGCAGAGCGGTGTTCACATACCGGGCCGGGGTAGCTTTCCTCCCCGTGCCCCGCAGGCCCTCCACGGCCCGCACGACCTCGGCGTCGTACCCCATGCCCGCGCAGAACGTGAAATACCGGTTGTGCCCCTCCCACAGCGCCTGCCCCAGGCCCACGGTCCGGCGCCGGCCCTCGCGCAGCGCCTCCAGGACCGCGCCGGTGGCCTCGACCGGCTCGTTCGGCAGGCCGAGTGAACGGGCGAACACGTTCGCGCTGCCGCCGGGGATCACGATGAGGCCGGGGCGGCCGGAGCTGGGGTCATCGGCCGGCGGGGTGTCGTGGCCGTTGACCGGGTTGAGCAGGCCGTTGACGGTCTCGTTGATCGTGCCGTCGCCGCCGAGCACCGCGACCACGTCGAACCCCTTGGCATGGGCCGTGGCCGCCAGTGTCGCGGCGTGCCCCCGGTAGCCGGTCTCCTCCACCGACAGCTCCACGGCCGCGCCGAGCGCGCGGATCAACACGTCTCTCGTGCGGGCGTTGGTGGTGGTGGCCTTGGGATTGACCAGCAACATTGCGCGCATATCGCCAGCGTAGCCGCTGATCGCCGACCTGCTCGGGGTGGGGGAACATCCCCGGCGGGACCGGACCCCGGGGCGGATAGGGTTTGGCTGTGTCGAAGCGTCCGTGGAGTTTGCTCGTCGCCGCCGTCGTCGTGGCGCTGGAGGGGCTCGTCGCCGTCGGGCTCGGGATCTACGTAGCGGTGGAGACGGTGGTGAGCACGCCTGACAGCCTCACCACGGCCATCGCGGAGTCGGCCTTCGGGCTGATGATCGGGGCCGGGCTGCTCTGGGTCGCCTGGGGCGGTCTGCTCCGGGCGGAGCGGTGGGGGAGGTCGCCGGGCGTGCTGGCACAGATCTTCCTGCTGCCCGTCGGGGTCACGCTCATCCAGTCGGACCAGCCACTGATCGGCGTTCCGCTGATCGTGGTGGCCCTGACCGGGCTGGTGGCGCTGCTCGCGCCCCCCACCACCCATGCTCTCTACGGGGACGGTTAGTCCTCCGCGGTCAGCCCCTCGCGCAACTGGGCGAGGGTACGGGCCAGCAACCGGGACACGTGCATCTGCGAGATGCCGAGCTCGGTCGCGATCTGCGACTGCGTCATGTTCCCGAAGAACCGCAGCAGCAGGATGCGCTTCTCGCGCGGCGGCAGCCGTTCGAGCAGCGGCTTGAGCGACTCGCGGTATTCGACGCCCTCCAGCGACTCGTCCACGATGCCCAGCGAGTCGGACACCGCGGGGGCGTCGTCGTCGCCGGAGTCGGGCGCGTCGAGGGACACCGTGGAGTAGGCGTTGGCCGACTCCAGGCCCTCCAGCACCTCCTCCTCGGTCATCTTGAGGTAGGCGGCCAGCTCGGCGACCGTGGGCGCGCGGCCCTCGCGCTGCGACAGGTCGCTGATCGCCTTCGTCAGCGAGAGCTTCAGCTCCTGCAGGCGGCGCGGCACCCGGACCGCCCAGCCCTTGTCGCGGAAGTGCCGCTTGATCTCGCCGACGATGGTGGGCGTGGCGTAGGTGGAGAACTCCACCCCGCGCTTGAGATCGAACCGGTCGATCGACTTGATCAGGCCGATCGTGGCGACCTGGGTGAGGTCGTCGAGCCACTCGCCGCGGTTGCGGAAGCGGCGGGCCAGGTATTCGACCAGAGGAAGGTGAAGCTCGACCAGCTCATCCCTGATGCGCTGGCGGCGCGGTTCCTCGGGACCCAGCTCGGCCAGCTCGGCGAAGAGCATGCGGGCGCGCACCCTGTCGGGCACGGCGTGTTCGCTGGTGGCCATGGCTCCAGTCCTTTCCGTCACGCCGGCCTCGCTGCGCCTCGGCGCTTACGCAGGACGATCGCCATGCGGTCGGGGGAGTCGGTCACGGCGTCGACGTCGTCGGCCAGGGCGGTCAGGACCATCCAGGCGAAGTCGTCGCGCTTCGGGGCGGAGTTGCCTACCGTGGCCACCTCGACGCTGACCTTCATCACGTCGCCGGTCAGCTCGAACTCGGCGGTCAGGTCGGTGCCCGGGACCGCCTCGCTCAGCAACATGGCACACGCCTCGTCGACCGCGATGCGCAGATCTTCGATCTCGTCCAGGGTGAAGTCGAGCCGGGCGGCCAGGCCGGCGGTGGCCGTACGCAGCACGGACAGGTAGGCACTCGCGGCCGGGAGCCTGATGCTCACCACGTCACGGATGCCGGCCACGCCCTCCGGACGCGTCTCGGTTTCCTCGGTCACGTTCCTCCTCGCGTTTCCGACGCCAACTGCAACTTACCGCTCCCGGGAGGTGCTTGGCGGATTCAGACTCGCCATCAACGGAAAAGGCTCTGTGCGGTCTGGACCGCACAGAGCCTTTTGTGCCGATTTAGGCGGCCTTGGTCTCCCAGAAGATCTTGGAGATCTCGTCGATCTTGGCCAGGAGCTCGTCGGCCTTGCCGCCGTCGACGGTGCCCTTGGCGGCCGCGGCGCCCGCCAGCTTGGTGGCCTCCCAGAAGAGCTGGTGCAGCTGGGGGTACTGCTCCAGGTGCGGCGGCTTGAAGTAGTCGGTCCAGAGCACCCACAGGTGGTGCTTGACCAGCTCGGCGCGCTGCTCCTTGATGATGAGCGCGCGGGTACGGAAGACCGGGTCGTCGCTGGCCTCGTACTTCTCCATGATCGCCTTGACCGACTCGGCCTCGATCCGGGCCTGGGCGGGGTCGTAGACACCACAGGGCAGGTCGCAGTGGGCGGAAGCGACATGCTTGGGTCGTAGCAGTCGTGCGAGCATCAGAAAGTCCTTCCTTGATGCTGAATCAGCTTGGTCCACAACCGACCTTACTCGGGTCCCAACGCCTGTGGAGTAGGGGGTCTCTGCCCATGAGAGTGCGTGTCGAGGGCGATTCGATGCGTCCCGCGCTGGTTCCCGGCGACTGGCTCCTGGTCCGCCGGGGAGCCGTCGTCCATCCCGGCGACCTCGTCGTGGCCAGGCTGCCCGGCGATCCCGAGCAGCTCATCGTGAAACGCGCCCAATGGCACGGCGAGGGCGGCTGGTGGCTGGAGAGCGACAACCAGCGCGCCGGCGGGCGCCGGGACAGCTGGGACTTCGGGCCGGTCGAGGAGATCGTCGGGCGCGTCGTGCTGCGCTACTGGCCGCTGGTGCGCCGCAGCTGACCTCTCAGGCGACCGCTGCGACCCCGTGGGCGGCCCCTCAGCCTTCTTGGGCGCTCCTGCGGCGCCGGTAGGCCGCCACGTTCGCGCGCGTGGCGCAGCGGGAGGAGCAGTAGCGGCGGGAGCGGTTGGAGGAGGTGTCGAGGAAGGCGCGGGCGCAGCGCGGCTCGTGGCAGCGGCCCAGCCGGTCGGCGCCCAGCTCGGCGACGACGGCGGCCAGGCCCATCACCGCGCTGGCGGCGGAGTCCTCGGCCAGATGGAGGTGCCAGCCCTGGCCGTCGTGGTCCGACAGCCGCGGGTGCACCGGGTAGCGCACCAGCAGGGCGTTGAGGCGGTCGGCCACCGCGTGCGCGTCGCCCGCGGCGTCGAACACGGCGGCCAGCTCGGCGCGCAGGCCGGTCAGCTCCGGGGGCGGGGCGGGATCGTTGATCAGGCGGACCGCCCACTCCGCGTAAGAGGTCAGGTCCATGCGGGAGTATTACACGAGTTGCCGGGCCCCCGGCACCTCCGGGGGCCCGGAAGGGTCACTCCTCCGGGTGCAGCACCCGGTGCAGGAACGTGCGGGTGCGCTCGTGCTGCGGGTCGCCGATCACCTGGGCGGGGTCGCCGTCCTCGACGACGACGCCGCCGTCCATGAAGACCACCCGGTCGGCCACCTGGCGGGCGAAGCCCATCTCGTGGGTGACCACGAGCATGGTCATGCCCTCCTCGGCCAGCTTGCGCATGACCGTGAGCACGTCGCCGACCAGCTCGGGGTCGAGCGCCGAGGTCGGCTCGTCGAACAGCATCAGGTCGGGGTTCATGGCCAGCGCCCTGGCGATGGCCACCCGCTGCTGCTGCCCGCCGGAGAGCTGGGTGGGGTAGGAGTCGCACTTGGCGCCGACGCCCACCTTCTCCAGGTTCTCCCGGGCCACGACCTCGGCCTCCCGCTTGCCGCGCTTCAGCACCCGCTGCTGCGCGATCATGACGTTCTCCAGCGCCGTCATGTGCGGGAACAGGTTGAACTGCTGGAAGACCATCCCGATGCGGCGTCGTACGTCGTCGATGTCCACGTCGGGGTCGGTGACCTCCACGCCCTGCACGAACACCTTGCCCTTGGTGGGCTCCTCCAGCAGGTTCACGCAGCGCAGCAGCGTGGACTTGCCCGAGCCGGACGGCCCGATGACGCACACCACCTGACCCGGCTCGACCGTCATGTCGATGCCCTTGAGCACCTGGTTCTTGCCGAAGTACTTGTGCAGGTCTCGTAGCTCGATGGCGTGCGTCATTGGCTCCTCCGCTTACGCCCCTCAAGCCGGGACGCGAGGTAGCCCAGCGGGATCGTGACGATCAGGTACGTCACGCCGGCGACCATGATGGGCGTGGCGTTGGCGTACTGGGAGGCCAGGTCGTTGCCGAACTTGGCCAGCTCGACGTACTCGCCGGAGACGCCCAGGAACAGCACCAGCGAGGAGTCCTTGAGCAGGGACACGAACTGGTTGGTGGTCGGCGGGATCACCATGCGGATGGCCTGCGGGATGACCACCGTCACCTGTGCCCGGGTCGCGGACATGCCCAGCGACCTGGCGGCCTCCGTCTGGCCCTTGGGGACCGCCTGAAGGCCGGCGCGGAAGACCTCCGCCTGGTAGGCGGCGCCGACCAGGCCGAGGCCCAGGATGCCCTGTCCGTACGTGCCGAACGGCACCTCGAACCCGGGCAGCGCCAGCGGCAGGAAGGTGATCATCAGGAAGATCAGCAGCGCCGGCAGGCCGCGGAAGATCTCGATGTAGACGACCGCGATCCACCGGTACGGCCGCACCTGCGACAACCGCATGAGCGCCAGCAGCAGCCCGGCCACGAACGAGACGACGAACCCGCCCACCGTGTAGATGATCGTGTTGCGCAGCGCGACCGTGAACAGGTCGGGCAGCGCCTGCTTGGCGACGTCGGCCTTGGCGAAGTTCTGCGCGAGGCTGGCCCAGTCCGCGTACAGGACCACGGCGACGAGCGCGGCGGCCAGCACGACGTACTGGACCGTACGCGTGATCTGCTGTTTCTTCCGAGGGCTGAGCCCGGCACGGCCGGGCTCAGCGGTCTTCGGCTGGTCGGCCATGGATCAGCCCAGCTCGCCGGGCTTCTTGCCGAACCACTTCACGTAGATCTTCTCGTAGGAGCCGTCCTGCTTGGCCTTGGTGATCTCTTCGTTGATCGTCTTGAGCAGGGTCGGGTCGGCGCCCTTCTTGAGGCCGATGCCGTACTGCTCGCCGGTGTCCAGGCTGGCGACCAGCTCGAACTTCTCGGCGATCTCGGGCTTCTTCAGCCAGGTCAGCACCACGGGAAGGTCCTGGACGATCACGTCGGCCTGCCCTGCCTGGAGGGCCAGCAGCTCCTTGGCCGAGTCGGCGTACTCGGTGGGGTTGAAGCCCTGCTTCTTGACGTAGTCGAGGCCGGTCGTGCTGGCCTGCGCGCCCAGCTTGAGGTTCTTGGCCTTGACGTCCTCCAGCGACTTAGCGCCCGAGCCCTTCTTGGCCAGCAGGGCCTGGGTGGCGTCGAAGTAGGGCTCGGAGAAGTCGATGTTCTGCTTGCGCTCGTCGGTGATCGTCATGCCGGCGGCGGCCACGTCGCACTTGCCCGCGGCCATGGCGGCGCCGCTCTTGATCACCGCGAAGTCGATGTCCACGATGTTCTGGGTCACGCCCAGCTTCTTCGCGGCGAGGTCGACGATGTCCACGTCGAACCCGACGATCTTGCCGCTGTCGTCCTTGAACTGGAACGGCTCGTACGGGATGTTCGTGCAGACCGTGAGCTTGCCGGGCTGGACGAGCTTCACGCCGCCGGCCGCGGAGGAGCTCGCACCGGTCGTGCTGCCGGAGGAGCCTCCGGTGTCGCTGCCACACGCGCTGAGGGCGAGAGCGGCGGTCAGGGCGAGCGCGCCGACAGCGTAGCCACGGCGGCCCTGGGGGCTGAGGGCCATGTACGGCCTCCTCGAAAGAGTTATGCCACGTAACTTGCGTTTTGTGCAGTTTAAATGGGGTTTAGCAGCGGTCCGTCATCCTGCGTTTAACGATGCGTCAACGGAACGGCGTCGGCTCCGACACCATCGACCATCTCACCATGTGGCACTATGGGGAGACGGGTGACCCCCGTAACCCCTCAGAGACGACCGACGAGGGGAGCCCGGCAGCTACCGAAGCCGGCCCACTCGCGCTCGTACGCCGATGGTTTCGTCCGTTCCGATGAATACTGGGGTCGCTGTGTCTGCCACGCCCGCTTCTGCTTCCGTCGAATCGCTCGACCTCGATCCGGCCTTCGCGCTCCACCGCGGGGGCAAGCTGGAGGTCCGCTCGACCATTCCCGTCCGCGACGCCGACGACCTGTCGCTCGCCTACACGCCCGGGGTCGCCCGGGTCTGCACCGCCATCGCCGAGACGCCTTCGCTGGTCAACGACTACACCTGGGTCTCCAACGTGGTCGCCGTCGTCACCGACGGCACCGCCGTGCTCGGCCTGGGCGACATCGGGCCGTCGGCCGCCATGCCGGTCATGGAGGGCAAGGCGCTGCTGTTCAAGGAGTTCGGCAACGTCGACGCCGTCCCGATCTGCCTCGACTGCACCGACGTCGACGCGCTCGTCGAGACCGTGGTGCGTCTCGCGCCGTCGTTCGGCGGCGTCAACCTGGAGGACATCAGCGCCCCGCGCTGCTTCGAGGTCGAAGACCGCCTGCGCGACCTGCTCGACATCCCGGTCTTCCACGACGACCAGCACGGCACCGCCATCGTCGCGCTGGCCGCCCTGCAGAACGCGGCCCGCCTGACCGGCCGCACGCTCGGCGACCTGCGCGCCGTCGTGGCCGGCGCGGGCGCCTCCGGCGTCGCCGTCACCCGCATCCTGCTGGGCGCCGGCATCGGCGACATCGCGGTCGCCGACTCCAAGGGCATGATCTACGAGGGCCGCGAAGGGCTCAACCCGGTCAAGGAGGCCCTGGCCCGCGACACCAACCGGGCCGGCCACACCGGCTCCACCGAGGAGGCCCTGGCCGGCGCCGACGTCTTCCTCGGCCTGTCCGGCTCGACCGTCTCCGAGGCGGCCATCGCGTCGATGGCCCCCGACGCCATCGTCTTCGCCCTGTCCAACCCCACCCCGGAGGTCCACCCGGAGGTGGCCGCCAGGCACGCCAGGGTGGTCGCCACCGGGCGCTCCGACTTTCCCAACCAGATCAACAACGTCCTGGCCTTCCCCGGGGTCTTCCGGGGCGCGCTCGACGTGCGGGCCACGACCATCACCGAGAACATGAAGGTGGCCGCCGCCGAGGCGCTGGCCGCCGTCGTCGGCGACGACCTCTCGGCGACGTACGTCATCCCGAGCCCGTTCGACCAGCGCGTGGCCCCGGCCGTGACCGCAGCCGTGGCCGCCCAGGCCCGCGCCGACGGCGTCGCCCGCGCCTGATCCACACTGTTGCGAACGGGGGCCGATCGGCCCCCGTTCGCCGCTTTTTCGCGCTTCCCCGCAGGTCGGAGGGCATTGCTGTTTCCCGGCCGCGGCGTGGGTAGGTGAGTTCCCCGTCCAGGGGAAACGGATGCGGATCCGGATCCCGAGCAGGGCTGGCGGAGGGATTGCGATGGAGTTCGCGTGACCTTGGGGAACTGCCGGAAAGCCTTTACACAACGTGCTATAACAATAGCTCTCTGTAAGGTTGTGGGCGCCGACTCCTGTGACGAGGAGAGCGATGGAACGCGAGCCTAATCGATTGCTGCAGCAGCTCATCGCGGAGGCAGGTTTCTCCCACAAGGGATTGGCCCGGCGCCTCAACGATCTCGGAGCCGCGCGCGGCACGCCGGGCCTCAAGTACGACCACAGTTCGGTGCTGCGGTGGATCGGCGGCCAGAAACCACGGGATCCCGTCCCGTGCCTGCTCACGGAGATCTTCGCGTTGCGGCTCGGTCGCCCGGTGAGCTCGGAGGATCTGGGCATGCCGACCAACATCACGCCCCTCGACCTCGGTCAGGAGTTCACCCACACGTGGCAGGAGGGGGTCGCGACCGTGACGGCGTTGTGGCGGGCCGACGTAGAGAGACGGAGGTTTCTGATCGACTCCACCTTCGCGATCGGAGCAGGCTCCGTCGGAGCCATACGGTGGCTGACGGCGCCCGCCGACGGGCGTCCCAGCGGCACCGGGGCACGCCGGGTGGGCCGGGCGGACGTCGCCGCGATCCACGAGGTGACCCGGTCCTTCGGCGAGCTCGACAACCGCTTCGGCAGTGGCCGGGTGCGCTCGTCCGTCGTGAAGTACCTCGACACCGCTGTCTCCCCCCTGCTCAAGGACGGCAGCTACGGCGAGTCCACCGGCAAGCAGCTCGCCGCCGCGGCCGCCGAGCTGACCCGCCTGGCCGGCTGGATGGCCTACGACATGGAGCAGCACGGCCTGGCCCAGCGCTATCTCATCCAGGCCCTCCGCCTGGCCAGGGGCGCCGACGACCACACCCTGGGCGGCGAGATCCTGGCCGGCATGGCCCACCAGGCCATCTACATGGGCCAGCCCGCCCACGCGCTCGACCTCGCCAGGGCCGCCCAGCTCGCGGCCCGGCGGGCCGGCGTCCAGACCCTGCTGGCCTCCGCCCAGGTCCTGGAGGCCCACGCGCACGCGGGTCTCGGCGACCCCAGGTCCTGCGGCGCCTCCCTGCACCAGGCCGAGCTGGCCTTCGACGCCCGCAGGCCCACCGAGGAGCCGCGCTGGCTCAGCTACTTCGACGAGGCCTACCTGTCGGCCAAGTTCGCCCACTGCTTCCGCGACCTGGGGGAGGGGGAGCGCACCGTGCGGCTGGCGCGGCGCTCCCTCGACATGGACACCCGGTACGTCCGGGGGCGCATGTTCAACCTGTCGCTGCTGGCGGCGGGGCTGCTGGAGTGCGGCGAGCTCGACGAGGCGTGCCAGGCGGCGGGGAGCGCGCTCTCGCTGGCGGGGGAGCTGCAGTCGGCGCGGTCGCGGTCGTACGCGGCGGATCTGCGGCGGCGGCTGGAGCCGTTCAAGAACGAGCGGGCCGTGATGGCGTTGCGGGAGCGTACGCGCGAGCTGACGTCCGTGTGATGCCCCGGGCCGCCTTTCCTGGCGGTCCGGGGCTTCGCTGCGCTACTTGAGGAGTTCGCCGTTCGGGCCGACGATGCTCTTGGTCTCGGCGTAGTTGGCCTTGTTGTAGACGTCGGCCACCTCACCGTCGAAGTAGGCGGAGCTGATGTAGTCGATCCGGTCGTTGCCGTCCTGGTCGTGGAACATGCTCGTCACGCCGTTGACGTAGCCGGTGCGCTTGCCGTTGTCGTACTTCATGAGCCAGGGGCCGCCGTCGGCGCCGCCGGTCATGGAGCACTTGAGCACCTGGTGCTCCTCCACCCGGAAGGTGTTGACCTGGTACGTCTTCGTGCCGGTCTTGCCGGAGCACCACTTGGGGGTCACGCCGGTGTAGGGCTTGTCGCCGTCGGGGTGCGGGTCGCCGGGGTAGCCGAAGACGGTGACCTTCTGACCGCGCGGCTGGTTCCACGCGAAGCCCTGACCGCCGACCACGTCACCGAGCCGGCCCATGTCTTTGGCCATGCCCATGAAGTAGTGGTCGCGGAAGTAGCGGACCGTCTTGCCCGCCTTGACCCACTGCTTGAGGTAGTAGTGCGTCTCGAACCAGCCGGTCTCGGTGCCGTTGGCGTCCTTGGTGACGTCGAGCTTGCCGAGGACCTTGCCGTCGGCCTTGTCGGCCACGAGCTTCTTGTAGGTCTCCTGGCTGATGGGCGTGGGGCCGACCTTCTCGTACTGCTCGCCGTTCTTGTCGTCCCGGGTGCCCGCCGGAGCCTTCGCGTAGTCGGCGTCGGTGACCTCGACCCTGGTCAGGGCCTTCTCGCCCTTGTAGTCGTGGCCCACCTTGTCCGGGGTGACGTCGAAGTCCTTCGACCAGTACGGTCCCGCCGAGCCGTACTTCTCCCGGCCGGTGTCGTACTCGTCCTTCTTGACCTCTTCCTGGTCGATCCACTTGTCCCCGCCCCAGGCGGTGAACTCGCTCTTGGTGACCTCTTTGCTGCCGGTCAAAGAGAAGCCGTTGTGCACCGCGACGAAGGCGAAGTCGCCGTCGTAGTCGTCGTAGGTGTCGAGGTCGTAGGCCGTGAAGGCGTAGGCGCCGACGTAGACGCCCCAGGGAGCCTTGCCCTGGTAGTAACCGGGGACGAAGATCCACTTGGAGTAGACGTCCTTGCCCGTCTCGTACACGCAGTGGCCGGCGGTCGCCACGAGGTTGCGGTAGCGGGCCTGGATGGAGGTGGCCGAGCACCAGCGGTGGCGGCCGGCGCTGTCGACGAAGAACACCTTGCCGATGGTCTTGGGCAGGTTGACGTTCTTGCTCGCGCTGGGCTTCGGCGCGCTCGTGGCAGCGGTCAGGCCGGGCTTGCCGTCGGGGGCGCCGTCCTTGCTCTGCGTGGCGACCAGCTTGGAGACGTTCTTGGCGTCCCAGTGGTACTGCGTCGCCTTGCGCAGGGCCGCGCCGTTCGCGCCCAGCCAGAACTTGGCGGTGCTGTACGCGTCGGCGGGCTTCGGCATGAGGTTGTCGCTGACCCAGCTGGGGACGGCGCTGGAGGGGTGGGCAAGCAGGGCGGCGCTCAAGCCGGCGGCGGCGAGGGGGATGAGCAGGCGCTTCAAGGGAGGCTCCACGAAGTTGTCAAGAATGGCGTAAAGACACTATCGACCCTTTAGTCACTCTGGTAAGAGTTACTGTCTCTTTCGCCAGAAAAGGCCGAAGGGCCCGGCAGATGCCGAGCCCTTCGGGTGAAGCTAGGTTGAGCGGAGGTTTGGACCCTCAGCCCGGGATCCGTCCGAAGATTAGCTGTCAGCCTTCGGAAGGATGGAGCCCGACCACACGTTCGCCGCGGCGGCGTAGACCGAGTTGGTCTCACCGTCGAAGTACGGCGAGGACATGTAGTCCCAGCGGTCGTTGTTGTCCGTGTCGTACAGAACGCTGGTCACGCCGTTGACGTAGCCCATGCGCTTGGCGTTGCTGTACTTGAGGAGCCACGGGGCGCCGTTGTAGCCGCCGGTGACGGCGCACTTCAGCGAGATGTGCTCTTCGATCTTCAGGCTCGGGACCTTGGTGGCCTTCGCACCGGTCTTGCCGTAGCACCACTTCGGCGTAACGCCGGAGTAGGGCTTCGAGCCGTCGGGGTGCTTGGCGTAGGGGTAGCCGAAGGTACGGACGTACTTACCGGTGGGCTGGTTCCACGCGAAGCCCTGGCCACCGACGTTGTCGCCGAGACGGCCGGCGTCCTTGAGGTCGTGCTCCACGATGAAGTAGTGGCGCACGATGTACTTGACGTCGGTCTTCTTGTACCACTGCTTGACGTAGGTACGAACGATGTACCAGCCGTCAGAGGTCCAGGTCCAGCGACGGTGCTTGATCTGGTCGCCCTGCTTGATGGCGAAGCCCAGCTCCTTGCCGTCAGCCTTGTTCTTCAGGAACTCGTTGTACTGCGACTCCGAGACCGGGGTCACGACCATGCCGTCACGGCCGGTGTTGGACTGCTCGCCGTTCTTGTTCTCACGGGTGGAGTCCGGAGCGGCCTGCCAGGTCTTGACGTCGACCTCGAGGTCCACCAGCTTCTTCGCGCCAGCGAAGTCGTGGCCGACCTTGTCGGTGGTCTCGCCCTCTTCGACCTTGATCAGCGGGCCGTTGGTGGGGTCGACAGCCTTGGGGCCGTACTTGGCCGCAAGCTCGTCCCACTTGGCCTTCGTGACTTCCTCGTCCTCGAAGTACTTGTCGCCGACACCCTTGTAGCCGTCGAACTCGCTACGGGTGACCTCGGACTTCTTGGCGCCCAGCGTGCCGCCAACACCGTTGTAGACGGTGACGAACGCGTAGTCGCGGTCGAAGTCCTCGTAGTTCGAGAAGTCGTAGTGGGTGAAGGCCTGCTTGCCCACGTAGATGCCCCAGGGAGCCTTGCCCTGGTAGTAACCCGGGACGAACACCCAGCGGGACACGACCTCGTCGTTGGCGGCGATGTCGTACACGCAGTGACCAGCCGTCGCAACCAGGTTGCGGTAGTTCGACTGGATCGAGGTGCCGGAGCACCAGTACAGCTTGCCGTCGCGGCCCTCGAAGAACACCTTGCCGATGGACTTCGGCAGGTTCACGTTCTGCGACTTGACCGTGGTGGTCTTCTCGGCGCCGATCGGCGGGGTGGAGCCGGGCTTGCCGTCAGCGACGTACCCGCCCTTCTGCACGATCTTCTTGACGTCCTTGTTGTCCCAGTAGTAGGCCGTGGCCTGCTTCAGGGCAGCGTTGTCGGACTTGGTCCAGAAGTTCAGGACCTCGGCGGCCTTCTGCTGGCTGGCAGCCAGAGCGGCAGCGTCGACGTCCGGGTCGGCCTGGGCGGCACCGGCGAGACCGGCGGCCAGCAGACCGGTGGCCAGAATGGCGCCACCGGCGGGGAGGAGGATGCGCTTCAAGGTAACTCCTTGCGCTGTCGTGGAACGCTTCTTGCGTCCCATGCGTCAGTAAAGGGATAGCCAGGAACATACAGTGTCGATCTTGAGATCCGGTAGCCGCTTTGAGAGGAAAAGATGCGACAAGCCGGGCGTTATCGTTCTGTGATGTTTAGGCTGATGTTGCGCAGGAGTTGAATGAAGTCGGGCTTGAGACTGTTTGCCCTGATCAACATAAAGAAGGTGTGAGCCGGGCCGGCGGGCTCTCCGGTCGCCGGCGATCCGGTCCGCTCAGGCGATGTGACGCAGATCACATTAGGTTGATGGCACCGATTCGGCGTCGCGTGCGTCCAACCGCCTTCACTTTCCGGGCCGGAAAGGCTGAAGGGCCCGGCGGATGCCAGGCCCTTCAGTTGCTAACGGTTCTCACGAACGGTCAAAGCCATTCGACGGGAGCCGTCCTTAGACGATCTTGCCGGACCAAACGTTGGCAGCGGCCTTGTAGACGACGTTCGTCTCACCGTCGAAGTACGGCGAGGAGATGTAGTCCACGCGGTTGTTGCCGTCCTGGTCGTTGAAGGTGCTGGTGACACCGTTCACGTAACCGAGGCGCTTGGAGTTGCTGTACTTGAGGAGCCAAGGACCACCGTCGGCGCCCTCGGTCATGGCGCACTTGAGCGCCACGTGCTCCTCGATCTTCTTGGCGGCCGAACCGACCAGCTTCTTGGTGGTCTTGCCGTAGCACCACTTCGGCGTGACGCCGGTGTAGTTCTTGTGGCCGTCGGGGTGCGGCGCGGCCGGGTAGCCGAACACGCGGACGTCCTTGCCGGTGGGCTGGTTCCACGCGAAGCCCTGGCCACCGACGTTGTCGCCGAGGCGACCGTAGTCCTTGCCCGAGATGTCGACGACGTAGTAGTCCTCGACCCAGTACTTGATCTGAGCGGTGGTCTTGATCCACTTCTTGATGAAGAACTGCTGCTTGTACCAAGCGATCTCGGTCTTGCCGTCCTTGCCGAGCTCGGCACGGACCTCACCGAGGAACTTGCCGTCAGCCTTGGCGGACTTGAGCGACTCGTAGTCCTCCTTGCTGACGGGGACCTCGTTGCTCAGACGCTCGAACTTGTCGCCGTTGTCCCAGCCGGTGCCGGCCGCGGTGTACTGCGACTTGTAAACCTCGGCGCCGGTGAGCTGGACACCCTTGGTGGGGCCCTCGCCCTTGATGTAGGCGTCGATGTTCTTGTCGGTCACGTCACCCGGCTTGGCGACGGTCTCGACCTTGGGGTCGACAGCCTTCGACTTGAAGGGGCCGTCCTGGCCGTACTTCTCGAAGCCGGCGTCGAACTCTTCCTTGGTGATCGTCTTCTCTTCGACGTAGCCGATGCCGCCCTTGGCGACGTGCGACTTGTACTCGCTCGGCGTGACCTTGGTGGTCTTGCCGCTGAGGGAGACACCGTTGTACACGGTCACGAACGCGTAGTCGCGGTCGTAGTCCTCGTACACGTCGAAGTCGTAGTGGGTGAAGGCCTGCTTGCCCACGTAGATGCCCCACGGAGCCTTGCCCTGGTAGTAACCGGGGACGAAGACCCACTTGGACAGGACGTCGGCGTTGGCGCCGGTGTCGTAGACGCAGTGACCGGCCGTGGCGACCAGGTTGCGGTACTTCGACTGGATCGAAGTGGCGGAGCACCACTTCTTCTCGCCCTTGCCGTTGACGAAGAACACCTTGCCGATGGTCCGCGGCATGTTGACGTTCTGCGTCTTGGCGGTGGTCTTCTTCTCCTCACCAATCGGGGCGGTGGACCCCGGCTTGGTGTCGGCGCTGTAGCCGCCCTTGCTCTGCAGCTTGGCGACGTCCGCCTTGTCCCAGACATTGGACTCGGTGGCGGCCTTGAGGGCGGCACCGTTGTTCTCGGCCCAGAACTGGGCGATGGCCTTCGCGTTGGCCGCGCTCGCCGCCATCGCGTCGGTGGAGACGTCGCTGTCGGCCGAGGCCGTGCCGGCGAGGCCGGCGGCCAGGAGGCCGGTAGCCAGGATGGCGCCACCGGCGGGGATGAGGATGCGCTTCAAGGGAACTGCTCCTTGCTCTGTCGTGGGTCGCAACATGCGTCCCATGCGTCAGTAAAGGGATAGCAAGGAACATAGCCAGTGATCTCCGCAGGTGAAAGCCGTTCTGACGCGATCGGTAAGCGCCGTTTCCCCCGTGACCGTGCTGTTATCTGTCAGAGGCTTTAGCGTGATGTTACCGGAAGGTGATGTTTTCGCTGGCCCTGTAGGGAATTTGACCATTGGAACGAAAGTTCCGTTAGTGGCCTGTCGCTCTCTGTGACCGGTTGAATGTGACTCAGATCACAGGAACCAGATTTAGGGCTCATCCGTCTAAATCGGTCCATCGTTCACAGGTGATCTTCAGGTTCGCGTCGGGAGCCCTCAGGATTCGACAATCTGGCCGATTTTGCAGGGGGTGTGGGGGCAACCTGACCGCTCGGTCCGTGTGCCTTTTGTGTCTTTTGTCGGTATTGGGCATGGCGAAGCGCCGCCGGGATCTCCGGCGGTGCGTCTTCAAGGGGGAGCTCGTCCCTAGGCGGCCCCGCGTTTGCGGGGTGTCAGGGGAGAAGGAGGGTGCGAACCGTCTGCCAGGAGGCTTCGTCGGCGGCGGCGAGCAGGCCGGCCTTGGGGATCGACGGGCTGTACGGGGTGCCGTCGAGGTGGCGGGCGGTTCCGCCGGCTTCCGTCAGCAGCAGGACGCCCGGCGCGTGGTCCCAGGGCAGCGTGCGGTGGAAGAGGAGGAAGTCCTGGTCGCCGTTCAGGAGTCGGGGGTAGTCCACGCCGGCGCACTTCGTGCCTGGCGTGAGGGCGGTGAAGCGGTGGGCGGCTGAGCTGACGTGGGCCTTGGTGGCGTCGTCCAGGAAGCGGGTGAGGGCGGCGCCGCGGAGGTGGGCGGGGTCGGCGGGAGCGGGGGCGCGGTGGACGGGGATGCCGTTGCGCCAGGTTCCGGAGCCGAGCTCGGCGACGTAGACGTCGTCCTCGGCCGGGCGCACGACCCAGGACGCGACCGTCTCGCCGGACCGGACCAGGGCCGCCATCACCGCGTACTCGGGGCGGCCGGCGACGAAGTTGGCCGTGCCGTCCAGGGGGTCGACGAGCCAGGCCGTCGGGGCGGCCTGGAGGGCGGAGAGGAGCGCGGGGTCGGCGGCGGTCGCCTCCTCGCCGACGACGGGGGCGTCCAGGAGGTCGCGGAGGCGGCGGCTGATCAGGTCTTCGGCCTCGCGGTCGGCCACGGTGACCACTTCGCCCGGCGTCTTCTCGGAGACGTCACCGGCGGCGAGGGCGCGGAACCGGGGGAGGATCGCGATCTCGGCGGTCTCGCGAAGGATCTCGGTCACCGCGTCGATCAGCATGGGTGTCATGTTAGACATCGGGCCCTTGCGTCACTGAAGAGGGTTTGTCCGTGGATTGGGGACGCCTGTACGCATCGGGGGAGTGTCGAGGCCGAGCCCCATCGCCTTCGAGCGCACCACCGCGTCGAAGTGCCCGGTCAGCTTCGACGTCCACGGCTACTTCCGGGGGCTGCCTCCCGGCGAGCAGACCGTCCAGTACCGGCTCGTCGGCGCCCAGGAGTGGAAGACGCTCGTCGTGCCCGCGAAGCGGCTGATCGTCCATCGGGCTCTGCTGGAGACCGTCACGTGGGAATCGGCGCCGGACTCGCGTGACTACTCGGTCCAGATCGAGATCAATCAGCCCGACGGCCTGCGGTCCAACGTCCTCTACTACTTCAAGTGCAACACCCCGCCCTCCGGAGAGACGTTCGGCGAGGCCGCCGAGAACATCACGCGTACGGCGAGCGGCGGGCCGCTGGCCGAACTGGCGGCCGACGCGCAGCTCGCGTCGGTGCAGGCGCGCTCCGGCGCGCAGGTCGCGCTCGTCAACAGGTACGACGTCAAGGCGGACCTGCCTGCCGGCCCGATCGGGTTCGAGCACCTGTGGAACGTGCATCCCGGCGGGCTCGCCGTCAATGTGCAGACCATGAGCGGCGGGCAGCTCATGGCCCTGCTGGCCACACCCAATCCGGCGGGCTGGGTGCTGACCCCGTCGGCCGGGCTGCGCTACACCCTCGGCGGCGGGAAGGTCCTGTCGATGACGCTCGACGGGGTGCCGGTGAGCGCCACACAAGAGATCAAGGTCGCGGGCGCCTGGAGTCTCATCGCCGGCTTCGACGGGTGGCCGCGTTGGGAGGGGACGACCACGTACACGAGCGGGCCGGACGACACCGGGGCGCTCGCGGGCTACCTGGTCGCCCATGCGCCGGTGTCGGCGCCGGCGGGCGACCGCGTCACCGTCCGCCAGTCATGGGCCCGGCCGTGCGTCCTGGGCGGACGGCCGGGTCGTTCTGTCCGGCGGGGGCCGGGAGGGCCCTGTGGCTTTCGTACGGCCGTCGTGGTCACCAGCTGCGGACGCGGGGGCGGCGGCGCATACGTTCCAGCATCGCTTCGTTGAAGGCGGCGGACACGGATTCGAACTCACCGTTCTCGACCGCCCGGTCGACGTACGCCTTGACGTGAGGGTCGAGGGTGATCGTGACCTCTGGGCCCGGCAAGGCGGGGGCGGTGGTGGTCTCGCGGTGATCCTCGGTCATACCGACATCTTGCGCCACAAGCGCTGGCGAATCACGTCCCGAAACGCTTCGGATTCGCGAGGCAGTGCAAGGGGCCGGATTTCCGCGGAGCCGGTCGACAACAGGGAGACGGGTGGGCGCAGGGCATGGCCGCAGCTTCCCCGCGGAGACGCCGAGCCGCGTGGTGAGCGGGAGCCGCGCCGGGAAGACGGCAATCCCCGCCGGTGACTCATTCCAGGGAGTGGGCCGCACGCGCGTGGGTCACGCCGCCAGGCGCCGGATCAAGGCCCTGCGCCGCTGTAGGCGCGAAACGCCTTCTTCGGCGAAGGCGATCGGGGGGCGGGTGGTGGCAGGCCCATCGGGGGGCCATGGCGCCGAGGGCGCTCGCTGGCCTCTGTGGGCGTGGAGCGTCCGACGATTGGTCTGGACACAAGTGAGGGCCCCGGCGGCAAGGAGCAACGCCGGGACCCTCTTTCCCCTGGTGAGGGCTTACTTGTACAGCTCGCCGTTCGGGCCCACGATCTTCCCCGACGGGAAGTTGGTGGCTGCCTTGTAAACGGCCGCCGTCTCACCGTCGAAGTAAGGCGACGTGATGTAGTCGATGCGGTCGTTGCCGTCCTGGTCCGCGAAGGTGCTGGTGACACCGTTCACGTAGCCGAGGCGCTTGGCGTTGTTGTAGTTGAGCAGCCACGGCCCGCCGTCGTACCCGGGGGTGACGGCGCACTTTAGGCCGACGTGCTCCTCGATCTTGAGCCAGGACGCGCCCACGGTCTTGGCCGTGGTCTTGCCGTAGCAGTTCTTCGGCGTCACACCGCTGTACGGCTTGTTGCCGTCGGGGTGCGGGGCCGCCGGGTAGCCGAAGGTGCGGACGAACTTGCCCGTCGGCTGGTTCCAGGCGAAGCCCTGGCCGCCCACGGCGTCGCCGAGCCGGCCGGCGTCCTTGGACAGCAGGATGTAGTAGTGGCCGCCCCAGGAGCGCTTCGGGCCGCTGAAGCTGTCGTAGTCCTTGCGGTCCACCTGCTTCACGCCGTCGAACTGGATGCCGTTGTAGACGGTCACGAACGCGTAGTCGCGGTCGTAGTCCTCGTAGTTGTCGAAGTCGTAGTGGGTGAAGGCCTGCTTGCCCACGTAGATGCCCCACGGAGCCTTGCCCTGGTAGTAGCCGGGGACGAAGACCCAGTTGGACAGCGTGTCGCTGTTGCTGTCCGTGTCGTACACGCAGTGGCCGGCGGTCGCCACCAGGTTGCGGTTGCCCGACTGGATGGACGTGGCCGAGCACCAGCGGAACTTGCCGGAGCCGTCGACGAAGAAGACCTTGCCGATGCTCTTGGGGAGGTTCACGTTCTGGGAGGCGCCGGCCTTCTGGGCGCCGGTGGGCGCGGTCATGCCGGGACGGCCGTCGGGGTCGTAGCCGCCCTTGGAGACGACCTTCCGCACTTCCTTGGAGTCCCAGGTGTACTGGGTGGCCTGGCGGAGCGCGGCGCCGTTCGAGGCGATCCAGAAGGAGGCGATCGAGGCGGCCTGCGAGTTGCTGCCGGCCATCGGGTCGTTGGAGACGTCGCCGTCGGCCTGGGCGGTGGCGGAGAGCCCGGCGGCGAGGAGACCGGTCGCCAGGACCGCGCCGCCGACGGGGAGGAGGATTCGCTTCAAGGTATCTCCAGGTTGCGCTGACAGGAGGCGCCTCTTGCACCCCATAACTCAGCAAACGGACGACCCGGAACCTATAACGCTGACAGTGCTTATGAAAATTTTAGGAAGATCGTGTCAGCGCTCCCAAGTGCCCCGTTACCGTGTCGAGATCAACGGATGGGCTGATCACCAGCAGTGATCACACCGTTTCATGTGACTTACGCCACATTTCCCGGTGTGGTGATCGCGGCGGCGCGTCGGTAGACCTCCGCGGTGGTCGTGTCGAAGTACGGCGACGACACCGCGTCGTAGGCCCCCTTGGCGTCTCTGTTCCAAGTCAGGCTGTTGACGCCGTTCAGGCTGCCGAGCCTGCGGGTGGCGTCGTAGTCGACCAGCCAGGGGCCGCCGCTGGCGCCGGGGCTGAAGTCGCACGGCTGCAGTCGCACGCCCTTCTGCAGGTCGAGCGCGGGGGCCACGGTCCAGTACGTGACGCCGCCCTGGCACGTCCGCAACGTCTTGCCGTCGAACGGGCGGGTGCCGTCGGGTTGCGCGCCGGCCGGGAAGCCGAAGGCGGCCACGGTGTAGGCGGCCGGCTTCTTGTTGATCTCCATACCCTGGGCGCCCACGTTGTCCTGGAGCCTGCCGACGTCCTTCATCGAGTACGTGCCGTCCTTGGCCTGCTCCCAGACGAACCCGCGGTGCACGGTCACGAACGCGTAGTCGTAGTCGTAGTCGCCCTTGCCGGGCCAGTCCTCGTGCAGGCTGAGCGCGGCGCCCACGTAGATCCCGTCGGGCGTCTCGCCGTTGGGGCCGGGGTTGGGGACGAAGATCCAGTATTCGGCGGCCTTGGCCTGCCGGGAGTCGTACGCGCAGTGCCCGGCCGTGGCCACGACGCTGCGGTTCCTGGACGCGACCGCGCTGGCCGAGCACCAGTACTCCTTGGTGCCGAACCGGAAGAAGACCTTGCCCATGGTCTTGGCGGCGCCGCCCTGCCTGGGAAGCACGGGCACCACGTCCTGCGTCGCGGACGTCCGCCGCGCCGTCGTGGCGGGCGAGATCGGGCCGGAGACCGCGCCGGCCGAGGACGTCGGGGCGGCCTGGGCGCCCGGCGTGGCGGGGCTGTAGTTGTCGGCCTGCTTGAGCCGGTCGGGCCGCCAGTAGTCGGCGACCTTCCTCATGTCGGTGGCGGTCCTGGCCAGCGTGACGCCGAAGACCTTGCTGGCCGACGCGCTCGTCCACGCGCTCGCCGGCGCGGCGTTCGCGATCCCCGTGAAGGCAGGCAGCAGCAGCAGCGCGCCGCCCAGGGCGGCCGCTGCCAGTTGCCTGGCCCGGGAGATCATGAAATGCCTTTCTTAGGGTCGTAAGGGTGGATTTTTCCAGATCAACTGCCTGTATTGCAGCCCGGATAGAGATTCGTTACCTGATCAAGAGTGCACCGTGTGCGATAAGGACACCATCAGCCGATCCCTCCCGATACGTCTAAATGATCACGCGTGTCGGTCGTTGCCGCAGGTCAGAGGGGTGATAGAGGCTTCGCGTATGCACCGAATTCTCGCCATCGCCGCGCTTTCCTGTACGGCATTCGCGGCCGCTCCAGTGGCGTACGCCACGACCGGCCCGTCCGATGTCCAGACGCCGCACAAGGATCAAAGGCTTTTCCGGATCAGTGTGGGAGATCGTCAAGGCGTGCTGCAGTGCACGCCCGGCCGGGTCGCCCCGGGGCAGGTCGCCGCTTGCGCCGCTCTCGAACAGGTGCACGGGAACCCGGCCAAGTTGACCGGCCGTCCGGGCGTCTCCTGCACCGCCGACTACGAGCCGGTGGACGTACGGGCGTGGGGTGTCTGGGACGGCGACCGCTACCGCTACTCGCAGACGTTCCCCAACGCCTGCGCGCTCGCCGTCGCCACGGGACCGGTCTTCCGCGTCTGAACCAGGCCCCTGAGGGGGCCGTGGGACGCGAAACGGCGGGGGAAGGCCCCCGGATCCCGCCCGAGGAGGATCCGGGGCCTCGACCGACGGGCCGGATCGCGGCATGTCGCCAGTCCGCCGGTGGGCCAGGAAAACGTCGAGAACGCTGATGAATGGCGCAACCCGTCGGCCAGGAAGGGACGCGAAAAAGCGGGCACCGGTTCGGTCCCGTTACGAAAAAGAAGGCGTTCTCCCAGGTCAGAGTGGCGGTAATGAGCCTGTGGCAATACCGGTAACGCTGATTATCAAACGCCGACACTTATCAACCGAATGTTGTTCTGGTTGGATGTCTGCATGGATCCACGCACCCCCTGTCTCATCGGCATCGCCCAACGGACCATTCGCGATCAGCCCGGCCCCGAACCGCTCGACCTGTGGGAGTCGGTCGCCCGCGAGGCGGCCGAGGACGCCCGGCTCCCCCTCGGACGGCTCGACTCGATCCAGGTCGTGTACACCGACTCCTGGCAGTACGACTCCCCGACCGGACGGCTGGCCGAGCGCCTGGGCGCCACCCCGCGCCACCAGTCCTACTCCAAGGTCAGCGGTACGGCTCCGCAGCTCCTCGTCGGCGAGGCCGCGGCCCGGATCGCGGCGGGCGAGCTGGACTGCGCGCTGATCACCGGGGCCGAGGCGCTGGCCACCCGGCGGGCCTACCGGCAGGCGGGCGAGCACGTGCCGTGGAGCCATGCAGCCGACCCCAAGCCGCCCTACGGCTGGGAACGTCCGCCGCACCCCGCCGAGCTGGCGCACGAGCTGTTCCTGCCGGTGCACACGTACGCGATCATGGAGACCGCGCGGCGGGCGGCGGCCGGGATGACGGTCGAGGAGGAGATGCTCGACCGTGGACGGATGATGGCGCCGATGACCGAGGTGGCCGCGGCCAACCCGTACGCGTGGCGGCGGTCCGTGCGCACGCCCGAGGAGCTGGTGAAGGGCAACAGGTTCGTCGGCTGGCCGTACACCAGGAACACCGTGGCCGTCATGGAGGTCGACCAGGCGGCGGCCGTCGTCCTGGCCTCCGCGGAGCTGGCCGACCGCCTCGGGGTGCCGGACGAGCGGCGGGTCCACCTGCGCGGCTGGGCGTACGCGGAGGACACCTGGGAGGTGGCGGCCCGGCCCGCGCTCGGCTCCTCACAGGCGATCGGGGCCGCCGCGAAGGCCGCCTTCCGCCGCGCCGGGCTCGGCCTCGGCGACATGGACGCCCTCGACCTGTACAGCTGCTTCGCCGTCGCGCTGCGGCAGGCGTGCGACGCGATCGGGCTCGACCCGTTCGACCGGCGCGGCCTGACGGTCACCGGCGGCCTGCCGTACGCCGGCGGCCCGTCCAGCGACTACGTGCTGCACTCGACGGCCACGATGGCCGGGCTGCTGCGCGCGCGGCCGGGGCACGGGCTGGTGACCGGCGTGGGGATGCACCTGACGAAGCACACGTACGCGGTGTGGTCCAGCGAGCCGGGAGGGCTCCTGGGGGACGCCACGCCGGTGTTCACGGCGTCCGGGGTGCCGG
This sequence comes from Nonomuraea sp. NPDC049607, assembly GCF_040675375.1. Classification (NCBI taxonomy): domain Bacteria; kingdom Bacillati; phylum Actinomycetota; class Actinomycetes; order Streptosporangiales; family Streptosporangiaceae; genus Nonomuraea; species Nonomuraea sp. NPDC049607. The sequence goes on along the minus strand of NZ_JBFAOV010000002.1, from coordinate 565,272 downwards.
TGGTGGACGCGTACGCCGGCCCTGCCGCCGTGGCGGGGTACACGGTCGCGCACGGCCGGGACGGCGGGCCGGAGAAGGGCATCCTCGTCGTGGACCTGCCGGACGGCGGGCGGGTGCACGCGCACGTGCTGGAGCCGGAACTGCTGGCCGACGCCATGTCGAGGGAGCTGGTGGGGCAGCGGGTCGAGCTGGTCACCGACGGCAGGCTCAACGTCGCCACCTGGTGAGCCCGGGAGGTTGTGAAGTTGTGACCTCGGACGGCGACTTCGCCGGGTCCGAGGGCTTGCGCGGGTGGAGGTCGCTCAACTGAACTGGGAGTGAAGGGCGCAACCCGCACTAACCCGGCGAGGCACGTCGTGTCCGACCAGTTCGACGTCATCGAGGCAGGTGGGCGTGGCCGCCGCCGATGGATCGGGCTGGCGTCGGTAGTGGCCCTGCTGGTGATCCCGGCCGTCAGCCTGCTGCTCAGCCGCGACCCGCAGCCGCCGCCCGCGCCGTCCGCCACCGCGCCCATCCGGTCCCTCACGACGATCGACAACGGCCCCAGCACCTTGCGGATCCCGGCCAGGACCAAGGGACGGGACGAGATCATCGACGTCGTCTTCCCCGACGGGCTGAAGGCCGAGGTGCGCTATCCGGCCGACCTCGACCTCAACGAGCTGGGGGTGCGGCCGTTCCAGGGGGCGTGGATAGACGGGCAGTTCCGGCAGTTCGGCGTGCCGTACAACGGGGTCGCCGAGGTGACCGGCGGCGGCCGGCCGATCAGGAGCTACGGCCCCGGCGTCACCCTGTGGCCGCGTCAGCCCGGCGGGGGGAGCGGGCAGGTGCTGCTGTTCTCGTTCGGACGGTGGCGGGTGGCGATGCAGGACCGGGGCGAGGGGCTGACCTTCGACCAGCGCACGACCCTGGCGCGGGAGCTGCGCGGGAAGGTGACCAGGGACGGCTACCTCGTGCTGTCGGGCAAGGGGTCGGTGCGGCTGGCCGGGCCGGGGGCCACGGTGCAGGGGGATCCGGCCGGGCCGCAGCTCTGGTTCGGCGGGGGAGTGCGGGAGATGGTCGTGCTGGTGCCCACGCCCGACTGCGCGGAGAAGGCCCGGCTGCCGAAGGTGATCGAGGGGCGCGGGCGTCCGGGCGAGTGGACGTGCCGGGGGGACGTGGAGGTCGCCGTCGCCGGCCCCGAGGACTTCAGACGCCGCGCCCTGGCGGGGATCCGGGTGAAGGTCGAACGCTGACAGGCGGGCCAGGGGATCCGGGTGAAGGTCGGGCGGTGACAGGCGGGCCAGGGGGTCCGGGTGAAGGTCGAACGCCGGCAAGGCGTCGCGCGGCGGGGCGGTGCCGTGGGTGGCGGTGGGCCGGTTAGTAAGGTGCGGCCATGTTCGCCGTAACCGCCACACAGACCGATCCCGACAATCCGCTCGCCGGGCTGACGCTCGGTGAGCACCCCGACCCCGAGGCGCCCGACGGCTGGACGACCGTCTCCGTACGCGCCGCGGCCCTCAACCACCACGACCTGTGGACGCTCAAGGGCGTGGGCATCAGGAAGGACCGCCTGCCGATCGTGCTCGGCTGCGACGCCGCCGGCGTGGACGAGGACGGCAACGACGTCATCGTGCACGCGGTCATCGGCACGGGCGCGGACGAGACGCTCGACCCCAGGCGCTCCCTGCTGTCGGAGGTGTACGACGGGACGTTCGCCGAGCGGGTGGCCGTGCCGCGGCGCAACCTCGTGCCCAAGCCGGCCGCGCTCAGCTTCGAGGAGGCCGCCTGCCTGCCGACGGCCTGGCTGACCGCCTACCGCATGCTGTTCGACAAGGCGGGGCTCGAACCGGGCTCGACCGTGCTGGTGCAGGGGGCCGGCGGCGGCGTCGCCACCGCGCTCGTCGCGCTCGGCCGGGCGGGCGGCTTCCGGGTCTGGGCGACCAGCCGCTCGGAGGAGAAGCGTGAGCGGGCCCGCGAACTCGGCGCCGACCAGGTCTTCGAGACCGGCGCGCGGCTGCCCGAGCGGGTGGACGCGGTCATGGAGACCGTCGGCCAGGCCACCTGGGACCATTCGCTCAAGTCGCTCAGGCCGGGCGGCCGCATCGTGGTCTCCGGGGCCACCAGCGGCGCGGTCCCGCCCGCCGACCTCAACCGTGTCTTCTTCCTGCAGCTCTCGGTGGTCGGCACCACCATGGGCACGCGCGACCAGCTCCAGCGGCTGGCGGTGTTCCTGGAGCAGACCGGCGTGCGGCCGGTGATCGACCGCACGCTGCCGATGGCCGAGGCCCGCGACGGCTTCGCCGCCATGGCCGGAGGGGAGATCTTCGGAAAGATCGTCTTTACCGGCTGAATAAGTGAAGGGTTACTTGTCCGCCTTCCGGGTGATACACGAAGAATGAGGCCGTATCACCCTGGAGGCGTCACCGTGGACGTGGAGCCGTTCGGCCCGGGTTCGATGCACTGGGAGACCGCGGGCGAATACCGCAACCTGCTCGTGGCCGGCAGCGCGCTGGTCCTGCAGACCATGCATCCGGCGGTCGGCGCGGCCGTGGCGCAGCACTCGACGTACAAGGACGACCCATGGGGGCGGCTCAACCGCACGCTCGCCTCCGTCCAGAAGTGGGTCTACGGCGGGGAGGGCGGCCTGGCCGAGGGGCGGCGGCTGCGCGAGCTGCACCGGTCCATCAGCGGCGTGGACGAGCACGGCCGCGCCTACCACGCCCTGAACGGCGAGGCGTGGGCCTGGGTGCACCTGTCGCTGTTCGAGCGGTTCGTCACGCTCAACCGCTACTTCGGCACCCCGTACACCGAGGAGCAGCAACGCCGCATGTACGCCGAGTCGCGCCGGCTCGGCGCGATCCTGCACGTGCCGGAGCGGGAGATGCCGGCGGATCTGGAGGCGTTCTGGCGCTACTTCGACATGATGATCGCCGAGCGGCTGGAACCGCACCCGACCGCGCTGGAGGTGCTCGCCGTGATGCGCGGCACGCCCGCCCCGCCCGGCCTGCCGAGGCCGCTGCGCCGCCTGTGGACGCCGGTGGGGCTGGGGTCGGGGGAGTTCAACCACTTCGTCACCGTCGGCACCCTGCCGCCGGCCGCCCGCAGGAAGCTCGGCCTGCGCTGGACGGCCCGGGACGAGCGGCGGCTGCGGCACCTCGGGCACGCGGTGGCGATGCTGACCGCGCGCCTGCCCGAGCGGTTGCGGTACATGCCGGTCGCCTACCACGCCCGCAGGGCGGCCCGCGGCCTCGAACGCCCGGCACGCTCACTGCGCTCCGCCTGACGACGCCTCACCGGCGGCCAGGCAGGCGGCTCAGCGGCGGCCAGTGGCGGCTCAGCGTTCGAGGATGTCGCGGATGCGGGCGGACGCCTCGTCGAGCACGGCGTGCAGCTCGGCCAGCTTCTGCGTGGTCAGGGCGGCGTCGGCGGCCTCCGTACGGGCCTGGGCCACGAAGTCGGCCAGCAGCTCGCCCAGCTCGCTGTCGAGCTCGATGCGGCGCACGGTGTCGCCGCCGAGCGTGGTCCAGATGTCCGACCAGATCCGGCGCCACTCGCCGGCCAGCCGGTCGCTCTCCACCTGCCACTGGCTGGCGTGCGCCATCCACTGCCGCTTCTGCTGCTCCTTGAGCTGTTTGAGGTCTTCGGCCCGGGTCTTGGCGCTGTCGCGGGTGCCGGTGCGGACGTCCTTGGCCATCCGGGTCAGCTCGTCGCGCAGCGACTTCACCGTGTCGCGGACGTCCTCCTTGACCTCGCGGGCGATGTCGCGCACCGAGGCGGAGATCTCCTGCTCCAGGTCGTCGAGCTCGTCGAGCCGGGCGTTGAGCTCCTCGCGGCCCTTGTCGGTGATGGAGAAGACCTTCTTGCCGTCGACGACCTCGTGCGTGACCAGGCCCTCCTCCTCCAGGCGGGCCAGGCGCGGGTAGATCGTGCCGGGGGAGGGCGAGTAGACGCCGAGGAAGCGGTCCTGGAGCAGCCGGATGACCTCGTAGCCGTGCCGCGGGCTCTCCTCCAGCAGCTTGAGCAGGTACAGCCGGAGCCGGCCGTGACCGAAGACAGGGCTCATTCCTTCTCTCCCTTGAGCAACGCGACCTCGCCCGAGACGGTGTACGCCGACAGTGAGGCCATGCCGCCGCCCAGCCGCCCGGACAGCGTCTTGGAGCCGGGGCTGTTGGCCGCCGACAGCCCGTCGAACGTCGAGCTCAGCCGGCCGGAGGTGGACCTCATGCTGACGTCGGACTCGGCGTTCTCCGGCACCCGCACCAGGATGGCACCCGAGACGCTGTTGAGCGTCACGTGACTCGTCGGCCGGAGCCTCAGGTCGGCGGTGATGCGGCCGGACACCGTGCTGGCCTTGAGCCGGCGCGGGCTGCCGTCGGCCAGCGTCAGCTCGCCCGAGACGGTCTTCAACGCCAGGTCGCCCTCCATGGCCCGGCTCTCGATCGAGCCGGAGACCGTCGTGGCGCTCACCTCGCCGCTCACGCCGTCGAGGACGACCTCGGAGGACACGCTCTTGACCCGGGTGGAACGCTCGAACCCGGCCAGCACCGTGGACGCCGAGACCACCTCGGTGCTCACCCTGCATCCCTTGGGCACGGTGAGGGTCAGGTTGGTCCTGCGCCGGTCGCGCCGCAGCCAGGTGAGCAGGCCGTCCAGGGTCAGGCCCTCGTAGGTGACGACCAGTTCCTTGGTCACCGCGTCGTAGCTGACCAGCAGCGGCGCGGCCGACTCGATCTCCGTCAGCTCCAGCGTGGGCGGGCCCTCGCTGGCCAGGACGGCCAGCCTGCCCGCGACGATCCGCACGTCAAGTGACTCCACCGGCCCGAACGTGAGCTGCTCAGGGGCCTCCAGCGTCCACTTCTCCATGAACGTATGCCTCCTCGACGAGTACGTCTGCTACGAGAACACGATATGTCGCGTTACTCGAAAACTCAAGATGTATCGCGTCTGGAGGCCGGTTCGCGTCAGTCGTCGTCCTCGTCGTCGAGGCGGGCCAGCCAGGTGGCCAGCCGCTCGATCGGGGTCTCGAACTCGGGGTTGAGATCGACGAACTCGCGCAGCCGCTCGCCCAGCCAGAGCACGCTGACCTCTTCCTCGCCCCGCCGATCGACCAGCTCCTCGATGCCTCGATCGGTGAAGTACATGGGTTTCTCCTTCGTGCGGGCAGGGCCTCACCCCCGCCGGTCAACACAGAAGCCCCCGGCCGGACGGCCGGGGGCTCACTGGCGGCCTGCTCAGCCGAAGAGCTGGTGGAGGATCTCCTCCAGCTCGGTGTCGTGCGAGTTGTGCGAACCCGTCGCAGGCGAGCTGTTCGGGGTGCGCGAGACGCGGCGGAGCGACCGGCCGCCGAGCGTCTGCGGGTCTTCGGCCAGCTTCAGCGTCAGGTAGGGCCACGGGCCCATGTTCACCGGCTCGTCCTGTGCCCACACCAGCTCGGCCTGCTGCCCGTAACGGGCCAGCTCGGCGGTGAGCTCCTCGGTCGGGAACGGGTAGAGCCGCTCAAGCCGGACGATCGCGACGTCGTCGCGGCCCGTCTTGTCACGCTGCGCGGCCAGGTCGTAGTAGAGCTTGCCCGAGACCAGGACGACCCGGGTGACCTTGGCAGGATCGACCGTGGTGTCGCCGATGACCGGCTGGAAGGTGCCGGTGGTGAAGTCGGACGCCTTCGACGTGGCCGCCTTGTGCCGCAGCAGCGACTTGGGCGTGAAGACCACCATCGGCTTGTGCCGGTTGGACTCCACCTGCCAGCGCAGCAGGTGGAAGTAGTTGGCCGGCGTGGACGGCTGCGCGACCGTCATGTTGTCGAGCGCGCAGACCTGCAGGAACCGTTCGATCCTGGCCGAGGAGTGGTCGGGGCCCTGACCCTCGAAGCCGTGCGGCAGCAGCAGCACGACCGACGACCGCTGACCCCACTTCTGCTCACCGGACGAGATGAACTCGTCGATGATCGTCTGGGCGCCGTTGACGAAGTCGCCGAACTGCGCCTCCCAGGCCACCAGGGCATCGGGACGCACGACGCTGTAGCCGTACTCGAAGCCGAGCGCCGCGAACTCGCTGAGCAGCGAGTCGTAGATGTAGAACTTCGTGGTGCCCTCGTTGAACTGCTTCAACGGGGTGTGGTCGGCGCCGGTCATCCGGTCGACCAGCACCGCGTGCCGCTGGGTGAACGTGCCGCGCCGGGAGTCCTGGCCGACCAGGCGCACCGGGTGGCCGTCGATCAGCAGCGAGCCGAACGCCAGCGTCTCGCCCATCGCCCAGTCGATCGAGTCGGTCTCGACCATCTGGCCGCGGCGCTGCAGCACCGGCGCCAGGCGCGGGTGCGGCGTGAAGCCGTCGGGCAGGTTGAGCTGGGTGTCGACGATGCGCTTGAGCGTCTCGTCGCTGATCGCCGTCGGCGTGTCGGCGTGGGACCACTTGACGACCTCGGCCGGGGGCACCCGCATGGCGGCCGCCTCCTTGGGCTTCTTGGCCGCCTCGCGCGTCTCGGTGAACGCCTGCTCCAGCTTGGCCTGGTAGTCGCGCAGCGCCGACTCGGCCTCCTCGACCGTGATGTCGCCCCGGCCGATCAGCGCCTCGGTGTAGAGCTTGCGGGTCGAGCGCTTGGCGTCGATCAGGTCGTACATCAGCGGCTGGGTGAAGGCGGGGTTGTCGCCCTCGTTGTGGCCGCGGCGGCGGTAGCAGATGAGGTCGATGACGACGTCCTTGCGGAACGCCTGGCGGTATTCGTAGGCCAGCTGGCCCACGCGCACCACGGCCTCGGGGTCGTCGCCGTTGACGTGGAAGATCGGCGCCTGGATCATCCGCGCGACGTCGGTCGCGTAGACCGACGAGCGGGAGGAGGCCGGCGAGGTGGTGAAGCCCACCTGGTTGTTGACCACCACGTGCACGGTGCCGCCGGTGCGGTAGCCGCGCAGCTGCGACAGGTTGAGCGTCTCGGCCACCACGCCCTGGCCGGCGAAGGCCGCGTCGCCGTGGACGAGGACGGGAAGGACGGTGAAGCCCTCCTCGCCGCGCTCCAGGAGGTCCTGCTTGGCGCGGACGACGCCCTCCAGCACCGGGTCGACCGCCTCCAGGTGGGAGGGGTTGGCCACCACGGACGCGGTGATCGTCTTGCCGCTGGGCGCGGTGAACTCGCCGCTCGCGCCCAGGTGGTACTTGACGTCGCCGGAGCCGTGGGCGGTGCGCGGGTCGATGTTGCCCTCGAACTCGCCGAAGATCTGCGCGTAGGACTTGCCCACGATGTTGGCCAGCACGTTGAGCCGGCCGCGGTGGGCCATGCCGATGACGACCTCGTCGAGGCCCTCGTCGGCGGCGTCGCTGATCACCGAGTCGAGCAGCGGGATCAGGGACTCGCCGCCCTCCAGCGAGAAGCGCTTCTGGCCGACGAACTTCGTCTGCAGGAACGTCTCGAACGCCTCGGCGGTGTTGAGCCGGGACAGGATGTTGAGCTGCTCGTCGCGCTCGGGAGAGGCGTGCGGCTTCTCCACCCGCGCCTGGATCCAGGCCCGCTCCTCGGGGTTCTGGATGTGCATGTACTCGATGCCGACCGTGCGGCAGTAGGAGTCGCGCAGCACGCCCAGGATCTCGCGGAGCTTCATCAGCGCACGGCCGCCGAAACCGCCGGTGGCGAACTCGCGCTCAAGGTCCCACAAGGTCAGCCCGTGGGACTGGATGTCCAGGTCGGGGTGCTTGCGCTGCTTGTACTCCAGCGGGTCGGTCTCGGCCATCAGGTGGCCGCGCACACGGTAGGCGTGGATCAGCTCGATGACCCGGGCCGACTTGGCCACGTCGTCGTCGTGCGAGGCCGAGATGTCCTGGACCCAGCGCACCGGCTCGTACGGGATGCGCAGCGCCTCGAAGATCTCGTCGTAGAAGCCGTCCTCGCCGAGCAGCAGCCGGTGGATCTGGCGCAGGAAGTCGCCCGACTGGGCGCCCTGGATGATCCGGTGGTCGTAGGTGCTGGTCAGCGTCATGACCTTGGAGACGGCCAGGCGCGAGAGCGTGTCGGGCGAGGCGCCCTGGTACTCGGCCGGGTACTCCATCGCTCCGACGCCGATGATCGTGCCCTGGCCCGGCATCAGGCGCGGGACCGAGTGGACCGTGCCGATCGTGCCGGGGTTGGTCAGCGAGATCGTGGTGCCGGAGAAGTCGTCGACGCCCAGCTTGCCCGCGCGGGCCTTGCGGACGACCTCTTCGTAGGCCACCCAGAACTGGCGGAAGTCCATCTCCTCGGCGCCCTTGATCGAGGGCACGAGGAGCTGGCGCTCACCGTTGCTCTTCTGGACGTCGATCGCCAGGCCGAACCCGACGTGCTCGGGCTTGACCAGCGTCGGCTTGCCGTCGATCTCCGTGTAGGAGTGGTTCATCTCCGGCATCGCCTTCAGCGCCTTGACGATCGCGAAGCCGATCAGGTGCGTGAAGGAGATCTTGCCGCCACGCCCCCGCTTGAGGTGATTGTTGATCACGATGCGGTTGTCGATGAGCAGCTTGGCCGGGATGGCCCGGACGCTGGTCGCCGTGGGGACCGTCAGGGACAGGTCCATGTTGGCGGCCGTGCGTGCGGCGGCGCCGCGCAGCTTCACCTCCTCGGCGCCCTTGGGCACCGGGGTGGCCGGCTGCTTCGGCTTCTCAGCTGCCGGAGGCGCCTTCGGGGGCGCCTTGGGAGGAGCGGGCGCGGTCGCAGTGCCGTTCGCCGCCTCCCTGACCGGGGTACGGCCCGGCCCGCTATCAGGGTTGTAGTCAGCGAAGAAGTTCCACCAGGCCTTGTCGACAGACTCTGGATCTTGAAGGTACTTCTGGTACAGCTCGTCGACAAGCCACTCGTTCTGACCAAAGCTTGCCAGCGGGTTTGTCCGCGACGACTCAGACGACACGGCGGAAATCGCCCTCTTCCGCAGATCGGCGTTGATGTTAGAGAACCTGTCCAAGGCTACTCGCCCGGACCGGCAGCGCGCGCCGAAGAGCACGTGCCGCCCCGAACGATCCTCTCAGGACACGCCGAAGAGGTCACGCCCGCCTAGTCAATCCAGGGAGAGTCGCCATTGTTACTGTTTGGTATCAACGTGTGGCCGCCAGGTTTATTTCCCGCCGGGCACGATTCTGCTGGTGATCCGCACCCCGGGTGACAGCTGCGACAGCAGGTCCGCCAGCTCCTTCCCGGCCTGCTGGAGCTCCTCCATCGACATCGGCTCAAGGCGTTCGAGAAGGAAGATCGCGTTGGTGGTCTCCTCGGTGAGCCGGGTGCGCGCCACCTGACGCCAGTTCCACCGCCGGCAGGTCACGCCGGCGTCGTCGCGCCAGATCACCTCGCCGGGCTCGGGCTGCCCGAGCGCCTCCTCCGAGTGCTCGTCGCCGGTCGCCCGTACCAGCCGGGCCGGGCCCTGGTAGCGGTCGAGGTCCTCGCCGCCGATGGGCAGCGCGTGCTTGACGCTGATCGTGTTGTACGCGTCGACCACCCGGTTGATCTCCGGCAGCGGCATGCGCCGGGTCAGGGCGTCGACCGAGGGCCTGGTGCGCTGCGGCTTGGCGCCGAAGGCGCGGTAGGCGTCCTTCCAGGCGTCGATCTTGTCGCTCTGCACCTCGGCCTGCGACGCCTCGGCCAGCCAGGCGCGGGTGAGGTCGTCGGTGGGGCCGTTCCGCAGGTCGTGGGCCAGCATGACCAGGACGGCGAAGTCGGGGCGCAGGGCGAGGACGGCGTCGTCCACGCGGATGTCGTCGAGCATGCGCCCAGTTTAGAAGGCCGGGAAATTCGCAAAAATCACTTTGCAAAAAAGCCTTTGCGGTCTAGGGTCGTCCTCATGGAGGAGCAGTACAAGATCAGTGACCCGCAGGTGCTCAAAGTGGTCGCCCACCCCCTGCGGGTGCGGCTGCTCGGGCTGCTGCGCAGCGACGGCCCGGCCACCGCCAGCGAGCTGGGGCGCAAGGTGGGGGAAAGCTCCGGCTCGACCAGCTACCACCTGCGCGAGCTGTTCAAGTACGGCTTCATCGAGGAGGACCCCGACCGGCGCGACGGGCGCGAACGCCGCTGGCGGGCCCGCCACCGCTACACCTCCTGGGACAACAGCGAGCTGTCCGGCACCGACGAGGGCCGCGAGGCGGTCCGGATCATGCGGATGCGCCAGGTCGAGACCCTCGCCCGCGTGGCCCAGGACCACGACGAGAGCCGCTGGTCCCCCGAGTGGGTGCGGGCGGCGGGCCTGAGCGACGACTTCGTCGAGCTGTCGCCGGCCGGGCTCAGGGAGTTCGACGAGCGGGTCGACGAGCTGCTCCGCGAGCTCGTGGCGCGACACGCCGGAGATCCCGACGTCCGGCAGGTGCACATCTGGAGGGGCGGCTTCCCCCGCCCCGGTACCGAGGAAGAGGAGCAGGACCGATGACCGCTCGCTCCGCCCTGCGGCGCTACATGCTCGTCAGCTTCCTGACCTGGCTGCCGCCCGGGCTCATGGTCGCCTGCATGGTGCTGCTGATGACCGACAGGGGGCTCGGCCTGGCCGAGATCGGCCTGTCGGTGACCGTCTTCTCGGTCGTCACCGCGAGCCTGGAGCTGCCCACGGGCGGCCTGGCCGACGTCGTCGGGCGGCGGATGGTGCTGGCCTGCTCGGCGGTCTTCACCGCGGCGGGGCTCGCGCTGATGAGCATCTCCACGGCGTTCTGGATGTTCGTGGTCAGCGGCGTGCTCAAGGGGGTGGCCAGGGCCCTGTCCAGCGGTCCGGCGACCTCCTGGTACGTCGACACCCTGCACGGGCTCGAAGGCGAGGGCGCCGACCTCAAGCCGGGCCTGGCGCGCGGCGGCGCGATGGAGTCGGTGGCCCTGTGCGTCGGCGTGCTGGTGGGCGGCGCGGTGCCGCTGCTGGTGCCGCCGGGGCTGATGACGCCGCTGGCCGTGCCGCCCCTGCTGGGGGCGGCGGCGGCCGTCGTGCTGCTGGTCGTGGTGGTGTTCGCGCTGCCGGAGCCGGCGCACGCGCGGCGGTCGCTGGGCGGCGTGCTGCGCGAGGTGCCCGCCACGGTGGTCTCCGGGATCCGGCTGGCGGCCGGGGGCGCGGTGCTGCGCCGCCTGATGCTCGCCGCCGCCGCGTCCGGTGTGCTGCTGATGACGATCGAGCTGCTGACCCCCGGGCGGCTGGCCGAGCTGGCCGGCACCGCCGAGCGCGGCAGCCTGGCCTACGCCGTCGTGGCCGCCCTGGGCTACGCCGCCAGCGCCACGGGCAGCGTGCTCGCCCCCCGCGTGGCGCGCCTGGCCGGGAGCTCGGCCCGGGGGGCCGCCGCGGGCGCGGTGCTCTGCGCGCTGTCGGTCGGCTCGCTGGCCGCCACCGCCGGGCTGGACGGCGTGCCGGGCCTGGTGACGGCCGGGCTGGCCTACCTCGTCATGTTCGCCGGGCTGTCGGTGACCGGGCTGCTCTGCCTGGAGATGCAGCACAACGCGGTGTCCGCCGCCGAGCGCACCACGGTCACCTCGACGTCCTCGCTGTCGTTGCAGGCGGGTGGGGTGCTGGCCAACTCCACGCTCGGCCTGCTGGCCGCGCAGACGGGGGCGTCCGCCGCCTGGTGGGTGGCCTCGGGGGTGGTGCTGGCCTCGGCGCTGCTGTTCGTGGCGATGCCGAGGCCGGGGGTCACAGGCTCCAGTCGAGTTCCGGCCCTACCGGAACGATCCTGCTCGGGTTGATGTTCGTCTGGGTCAGGTAGTAGTGGCGCTTGATGTGGTCGAAGTCCGTGGTGTCGCGGAAGGCGGGGATGGCGTAGAGCCTGCGGGCGTACGCCCACAACGCCGGATAGTCCGTCAGCCGCCTGATCGAGCACTTGAAGTGGCCGTGGTAGACCGTGTCGAACCTGACCAGCGTGGTGAACAGCCGCACGTCGCTGTCGGTGAGCGTGTCGAACAGGAACTCCGACTCGGCCAGGCGCACCTCCAGCAGGTCGAGCGTGGTGAACACGCGTGTGACCGCGTCCTCGTACGCCTGCTGCCCGCGCGCGAAGCCGGCCTCGTAGACCGCGTTGTTGAGGCCGTGGTAGAGGCGGTCGTTCATGATGTCGATGTCCGGGCGCAGGCGTTCCGGGTACAGGTCGGGCGCGGTGCCCCACGACGTCTCCAGATCGAGGGTGATCTGTGGGAAGTCGTTGGTGACGATGCGTTCGTCCCGGGCGTCCCAGACGCAGGGCACGGTGTAGCGGCCCGTGTAGCCCGGTTCGGTGGCGTGGTAGAGCTCCGACAGGTACAGCGGGTCCCCGTCGGGGATCCGCCAGCCCTTGTCGTCGCGGACGGGGTCGACGATCGTGACGTCCAGCAGGTCCTCCAGGCGGAGCAGGGCGCGGACGATCAGCACGCGCTGTGCCCACGGGCAGGCGTAGGAGGCGTAGAGCCGGTAACGGCCGGGCTCGGGCGGCCCGAGCCGGTCGGTGAAGCGGTTCGGCTGCCGGACGAAGCGGCCATCGTCTGAGATCTCGCGGCTCAGCTTCATGACCCCTAGTAGAACATGATTCGGGACCAGAACTATATTCGGGGCCATGGCGAAGTTCGTGGTGACTCCTTCCAGCGTGGCGCAGCGTGAGGCATGGGTGAGCGGGGCGGTTCCCGAGGTCGAGCGGGTCCGGCCGGGGTTGTGGTCGATCCCGGTGCCCATTCCGGTCAACCCGCTGCGGTACGTGCTCGTCTACGCCCTTGAACTGCCCGACGGCGTGGCGATCGTGGACGCGGGCTGGAACACCGACGAGGCGTACGACGCCCTCGCCGCCGGGCTGGCCGTGGCCGGTTACGGGATCGCCGACGTCAAGGCCGTCCTGGTCACCCACCTGCACCCCGACCACTACGGCCTGGCGGGGCGCGTCCGCGAGGCGTCGGGCGCCTGGATCGGGCTGCACCCGGCCGACGCGGGCCTCGTGCGCGAGCGGTACGACGACGACGCCATCGACTCGCTCGTCCAGCGCGAGCGGGCCCTGCTCCGGCGCTCCGGCGTGCCCGAGCTGAGCCTGGACGAGCTGGCCGGGGCCTCCATGATGATCAGGCACATGGTCACGACGGCCCGTCCCGACCGGCTGATCGAGGACGGCGAGGACCTCGGGCTGCCCGGCTGGGACCTGCGGGCCGTCTGGACCCCCGGGCACACGCCCGGCCACCTGTGCTTCGTCTCGCCGGGGCGCCGGCTGCTGCTGTCCGGCGACCACGTGCTGGCTAAGATCACGCCGATCGTGGCCGTGCACCCCCAGTCGGGCCCGGACCCGCTGGCCGACTACCTCGGCTCGCTGGCCGCCGTGCGCGACCTGGACGTGGACGAGGTGCTGCCCGGCCACGAGTACCGCTTCCTGGAGCTGGCCGGACGCGTCGACCACATGCTGGCGCACCACGACGAGCGGCTGGCCGAGATCGACCGGATCGTCGGCGAGGACGACGGCGTGACCTGCTGGGAGGTCGCCACCCGGCTGAGCTGGTCGCGGCCCTGGGAGACGATCCCGCCGTTCATGCGCCGCGCGGCCAACAACGAGACGCTGGCCCACCTGGTGTGGCTGGCCGGACGGGGCAGGGTACGCAGGGAGGAGGGCGAGCCCGAGCTCTGGAGACGCGCCTGAGCCGGTCGGTTATCGTACTCCTACCAGAATGTTGTTCTCTTGCTCTGGAGGTTCGATGCTTCGGTTCGATGACAGGGTCGCGATCATCACGGGCGCCGGGCACGGCCTCGGCAGGGCGCACGCGCTCCTGCTCGCCGAGCGGGGCGCCAAGGTCGTGGTCAACGACCTCGGCGGCGCCCTCGACGGCACCGGCGCCTCCACCGGCCCGGCGGCCGAGGTGGTCGAGCTCATCACCAAGAACGGCGGCCAGGCCGTCGCCAACGCCGACGACGTCGCCACCCCCGAGGGCGCGAGGGCGCTCGTGCAGACGGCCGTCGACGCGTTCGGCGGGGTCGACATCGTCGTCAACAACGCGGGCATCCTGCGCGACCGGTCGTTCGGGAAGATGACGGTCGAGGACTTCGACGGCGTGCTGGCCGTGCACGTACGCGGGTCGTACCTGGTCAGCCAGGCCGCGTACCCGCTGATGAAGGAGGCCGGGCACGGCCGGATCGTCAACACCTCCAGCCCGGCCGGCCTGTTCGGCAACTTCGGCCAGGCCAACTACTCCACGGCCAAGATGGGCCTGGTGGGCCTGACCAAGACGCTGGCCATCGAGGGCGCGCGCAACGGCATCAAGGCCAACGCCATCGCGCCGATCGCCTGGACCAGGATGACCGAGGCGCTGCTGCCGGCCGAGTTCGAGGCGAAGTTCACGCCCGAGCGGGTGAGCGCGCTGGTCGCCTACCTCGCGCACGACTCGTGCGAGTCGAGCGGAGAGGTGTTCACCGTCGGCGGCGGGCGGGTGGCCCGCGTGTTCGTGGCCGAGGGGCCGGGCTGGAAGACCGACGACCTCACGCCCGAGGCGATCGCCGACAACTGGGGATCGGTGATGGCCGAGCAGCCGTACGTGCTGACGGCCGGTGACTCGATGAAGGCCATGCTCTAGCGCCCGCACCTGCCGGAAGCCGGTCACCGCCCGTCCGGGCGGCGGCCGGCTTCCGCGCGTTCGGGGAGGTTTCGGCGGGCGTCACATGGCAGGCTTTGTTCGATCTTCGGCATAAGTCTGGGAAGTTCGGTCGAATCAGACTCTTGATTTGCCGCATGAGTGATCTTATTGTTCCCGCATGACCCCCCAGCCGGGCTCGGCTGCCGACGTCCTGACGCTCATCAGCGCCGGATCGGCGACCACCCGTTCCGATCTCGCGCGCCTCACCGGACTGGCCAGATCCACGATCTCCCAGCGCGTCGACGCGCTCATCGAGCGCGGCCTCGTCGAGGAGACCGAGAGCGGCGAGTCCACCGGCGGCCGCCCGCCCCGCCAGCTCCGCCTGCACACCGAGCAGCACGCCTTCGCCGGCGTCGACCTCGGCGCCACCCACTGCCGGGTCGCGCTCATGGACCTGACCGGCGGCCTGCTGGCCGAATGCGAGGACCCGCTGGAGATCGGCGAGGGCCCCGAGAAGGTGCTCGCCCACGTCGACCAGCGGCTCGACCGGCTGCTCGCCGAGGTCGGACGCCCACGCGCCGCGCTGCGCGCGATGGGCATCGGCGTGCCCGGCCCGGTGGAGTTCGCCACCGGCCGCCCCAACAACCCGCCGATCATGCCCGGCTGGAACGACTACCCCGTCCCCGAGTACTTCGACGGCATCCAGGTGCTGGTCGACAACGACGTCAACGTCATGGCGCTCGGCGAGCACCGCAACGCCTTCGCCGGCACCAGCCACCTGCTGTTCGTCAAGGTCGGCACCGGCATCGGCTGCGGCATCGTGGCCGACGGCAAGCTCCACAGAGGGGCCCAGGGCTCGGCCGGCGACATCGGGCACATCCGCGTCAGCGGCCACGACGACGCCGGCTGCCGCTGCGGCAACAGCGCCTGCCTGGAGGCCGTGGCCGGCGGCGCCGCCATCGCCCGCCGGCTCGCCGAGCTCGGGCTGGCCGCCGAGAGCGGCGCCGACGTCGTCGCGCTCGTCCAGTCGGGCAACACCCAGGCGCTGCGGCTGGTCAGGGAGGCCGGCCGGCTCATCGGCGAGGTGCTGGCCGGGCTGGTCAACTTCTTCAACCCCGAGGTCATCGTCATCGGCGGCGCGCTGTCCCGCGTCCACGAACACCTGCTCGCCGGCATCAGGGAGACGATCTACCGCCGGTCGCTGCCGCTGGCCACCCACCACCTGTCCATCACCCCGAGCCGCACCGGGATCAACGCCGCCGCGCTCGGCGCGGGCCTGCTCGCCATCGAGCACTACCTGTCACCGGACAACATCAACCGCATCGTCAACGCCTGAAGGGGACCCCCGATGCTGGTCATGAAGGGCATCGTCAAACAGTTCCCCGGCGTGCGCGCGCTCGACGGGGTCGACCTCGACGTACGGGCGGGCGAGGTGCACTGCCTGCTCGGCCAGAACGGCGCGGGCAAGTCCACCCTGATCAAGGTGCTGGCCGGCGCCCACCAGCCCGACGAGGGCACCATCGTCTTCAACGGCGCGCCGGTCCGGCCGAGCAGCCCGATCGACGCCATCCGGCTCGGCTTCGCCACCATCTACCAGGAACTCGACCTCGTCGACGGCCTCAGCGTCGCCGAGAACATCTTCCTCGGCCACGAGCACGCCCGCTTCGGCTTCGTCAACCGCCAGGCCGGCCGCCGGGCCGCCCGCCAGGTGCTGGAACGGCTCGGCCACGGCGAGATCCGCCCGTCCACCGAGGTCGGACGGCTCTCGCCGGCCGCCAAGCAGGTCGTCTCGATGGCCCGCGCCCTCTCCCACGACGCCCGCCTGATCATCATGGACGAGCCGTCGGCCGCCCTGGCCCACGACGAGGTCGCCAACCTGTTCCGCATCATCCGCGAGCTCACCGCCCAGGGCGTGGCCGTCGTCTACATCTCCCACCGGCTGGAGGAGATCCGCGAGATCGGCGACCGCGTCACCGTGCTCAAGGACGGGCGCACCGTCGCCGTCGGCCTGCCCGCCCGCGACACGCCCACTGCCCGGATCGTCTCCCTCATGACCGGCCGCAACGTCGAGTACGTCTTCCCGCCCCGCCCCACCCGGCCCCCCGGCGAGGAGGTGCTGCGCGTCGAGAACCTGACCGCGCCCGGCCTGTTCGCCGACGTCTCCTTCTCCGTCCGCGCCGGGGAGATCGTCGGGCTGGCCGGGCTCGTCGGCAGCGGACGCTCGGAGATCCTGGAGGCGGTCTACGGCGCCCGTCCGGCCTCCGGCCGCGTCACGCTCGCCGGCCGCCCGGCGAGCCGCCGCGTGACCGGCGCCGTCCGGCAGGGCATGGGCCTGGCCCCCGAGGAACGCAAGGCCCAGGCCCTGCTGCTCGACCAGAGCGTCACCGCGAACATCACCCTCGGCACGCTGCCGGAGTTCTCCAGGTTCGGCTGGATCGACCGCCGGCGCGAGCGGGCCGAGGCCGCCCGCCTGGCCGAGCTCCTCGACATCCGCCCGCCCGACCCCGAACGCCCGATCAGGACCCTGTCGGGCGGCAACCAGCAGAAGGCCGTGCTCGCCCGCTGGCTGCTCGGCGGACGCAGGCTGCTGCTGCTCGACGAGCCCACCCGCGGCGTCGACGTCGGCGCCCGCGCCGAACTGTACGCCGTCATCCGCGACCTGGCCGACCAGGGCATCGGCGTGCTGCTGGTCTCCAGCGAGGTGCCCGAGGTGCTCGGCCTGGCCGACCGGGTGCTCGTGCTGCGCGAGGGCGCCGTCATCCACCAGGGCGAGGCGGCCGGCCTGGACGAGCACCGCGTACTCGACATGATCATGGATGGGAGGGCCGCGTGATGAGCGACCCCATTGAGGCGCCCGAACGACCCGCCGCCGGGGTCGCCCGGCCGAGACCGTCCCTGCTGAACGGGATCGCCGAGGTCCGCCATCTCGGCCTGCTGGGCGCGCTGGCGCTGCTCGTGGTCGTCGGCCTCGTCACCCGGTTCGACAACTTCGCCACCACCTCCAACCTGGTCAGCATCCTCGCCCTGGCCGCCACCATCGGCGTGATCACCGTCGGGGCCACCTTCGTGATCATCGGCGGCGGCATCGACCTGTCCGTCGGCGCGGTCATGGCCCTGGCCTCGGTATGGGCGACCACACTGGCCACCCAGTCGTACGGGCCGGTGGTGATGGCCGTCTGCGCGATCCTCGTCGGCACCGGGGCCGGGCTGGTCAACGGGCTGCTCATCGCCTACGGGCGGATGGTGCCGTTCATCGCCACCCTCGCCATGCTCGTGGCCGCCCGCGGCCTGGCCCAGCGCATGTCCAACAGGAAGACGCAGCTCATCCAGGTCGAGGGCATCGTGCAGCTGTCCACCACGCGGCTGCTCGGCATCCCGCTGCTGGTCTACGTGTTCGCCCTGGTCGTGGTGCTGGGGTGGATCGTCCTGAACCGCACCACGTTCGGCCGCCGCACGTACGCGGTCGGCGGCAACCCCGAGGCGGCCAGGCTGGCCGGCATCGACGTACGCAGGCACACGATGCTCCTGTACGCCCTGTCCGGCTTCTGCTGCGGCGTCGCCGCGATCCTCATCATGGCCCGCACGACGACAGGCTCGTCCACCCATGGCGACCTGTACGAGCTCGACGCCATCGCCGCCGTCATCATCGGCGGCACCCTGCTCACCGGAGGCAGGGGGACGATCATCGGCTCGATCCTGGGCCTGCTGATCTTCACCCTCATCACGAACCTGTTCATCCTCAACGGGCTCAACACCAGCGACCAGCTGATCGCCAAGGGCCTGATCATCGTCGTCGCCGTCCTTCTCCAGCGGCGGAACCTGAAAGCGAGAGCAATATGAGTGAGAACGTCGCGCGCAGGGGATTCCTCGTCGGCGGGGCAGTGCTGTTAGCTGCGGGTTGCACCAGCAACGAGCCCGCGGCCGCACCCACCTCGGC
Source organism: Nonomuraea sp. NPDC049607 (assembly GCF_040675375.1). Classification (NCBI taxonomy): domain Bacteria; kingdom Bacillati; phylum Actinomycetota; class Actinomycetes; order Streptosporangiales; family Streptosporangiaceae; genus Nonomuraea; species Nonomuraea sp. NPDC049607. The sequence goes on along the minus strand of NZ_JBFAOV010000002.1, from coordinate 546,871 downwards.
GGCGCCCGCGCCCGCCCCCGCCGCGAGCGGCAACGACGAACCCGGTCAGAAGGTGACGATCGGCTTCTCCGCCCCGGCCGCCGACCACGGCTGGATCGCGGCCATCGCCAAGAACGCCGAGGCCGCGGCCAAGCAGTACGGCGACGTCGACTTCAAGCCCGTCGAGCCGACCAACGACATCAACCAGCAGATCTCGGCCGTCGAGTCGCTGATCGCGGCCAAGGTGAACGCCCTGGTCATCCTGCCGAACGACGGCCAGCAGCTCAACCAGGTCGCGCTGCAGGCGGCGCAGGCGGGCATCCCGGTCATCAACCTCGACCGGGTGTTCCCGGACAAGCTGGCCTACCGCACGTGGATCGGCGGCGACAACTACGGCATGGGCGTCGCGGCCGGGCACTACATCGGCAAGCAGCTCAAGGACAAGGGCGTCGCGAACCCGGTGATCGTCGAGATCCAGGGCATCGCCACGCTGCCGCTGACCCAGGACCGCAGCAAGGGCTTCGCCGACGCGCTGAAGACGTACGGGTTCAGCGTCACGGCCAAGCAGGACGCCAAGTTCACCGTCGAGACCGGCAACCAGGTGGCGACCTCGCTGCTGCAGGCGCACAAGAAGATCGACGCCCTGTGGAACCACGACGACGACCAGGGCATCGGCGTGCTGGCCGCCATCAAGGAGGCCAACCGCGACGAGTTCGTCATGGTCGGCGGCGCCGGCTCGCTGAACGCGATGAAGGAGATCCAGGCCGGCACCTCGGTGCTCAAGGCCACCGTCACCTACAGTCCCACGATGGCCTCCTCGGCCATCAGGCTCGCCAGGTTGATCGCGCAGGGCAAGGGCATGAGTGACCTCGTGGAGAACCAGGTCCCCCAGTCGATCACCCTCGCGTCGGAGACGATCACCAAGGAGAACGTCGACAAGTATCTGGCGCTCGGATTCGAATCCTGATCGGGGGTTGCATGTCAGACAAGACCACCATCGGCGTGGGCATGATCGGCTACGCGTTCATGGGCCGCGTCCACTCCCAGGCGTGGCGGAGCGTCGGCGCGTTCTTCGACCTGCCGCTCACGCCGCGCATGGCGGTGCTCGCGGGCCGGTCGAAGGAGCACACCGCGGCCGCGGCGGCCCGGCTCGGCTGGGCCGACGTCGAGACGGACTGGAGAGAGCTCGTACGGCGGGACGACGTGCAGATCGTCGACATCTGCACGCCGGGTGACTCGCATGCCGAGATCGCCGTCGCCGCGCTGCGCGCCGGCAAGCACGTGATCTGCGAGAAGCCGCTGGCCAACACCGTCGCCGAGGCCGAGGCCATGGTCGCGGCGGCGGCCGAGGCGCCGGGCAGGAGCATGGTGGCCTTCAACTACCGGCGGGTCCCCGCGGTCGCGCTGGCCCGCCGGTACGTCGAGGAGGGCAGGCTCGGCGAGATCCGGCACGTACGGGCCCAGTACCTCCAGGACTGGATCGTGGACCCGGAGTTCCCGCTGGTGTGGCGGTTGCAGAAGGACAAGGCGGGCGCGGGGGCGCTGGGCGACATCGGCTCGCACATCGTGGACGCCGCCGAGTTCGTCACCGGCCAGCACGTGGTGGGCGTGTCGGGGCTGACGGAGACGTTCGTCAAGGAACGTCCGCTGGCCGGGGAGTCGGCGGGGCTGGGCGGCTCGCGTACCGAGGAGCGGGGGGCGGTCACCGTCGACGACGCCGCGCTGTTCATCGGGCGGATGTCGGGCGGCGCGCTGGCCTCCTTCGAGGCCACCAGGTTCGCGACCGGGCGCAAGAACGCGATGCGCATCGAGATCAACGGGCAGCTCGGCAGCCTGGCGTTCGACTTCGAGTCCATGAACGAGCTGTGGTTCAGCGCGGGCGGGGGCGGGTTCGAGCGGATCCTGGTCACCGAGCCCGACCACCCCTACGTCGGCGCGTGGTGGCCGCCGGGGCACGGGCTCGGCTACGAGCACACCTTCACCCACGAGATCAAGGACTTCCTGGAGGCCGTCGCGGCCGGAACCGACCCTTCGCCGTCGTTCGCCGACGGGCTGCGGGTGCAGCGCGTGCTGGCGGCGGTGGAGGCGAGCGCGGCCGACGGCAGCCGGTACACCCCTGTGGAGGACTGATGAGACCAGTAACGCTGTTCACCGGGCAGTGGGCGGACCTGCCGTTCGAGGAGGTGTGCAGGCTGGCGGCCGAATGGGGCTACGACGGCCTGGAGATCGCCTGCTCGGGTGACCACTTCGACGTGGCGCAGGCCGTGGCGGACCCGTCGTACGTGGAGCACAAGCGCGCCCAGCTCGACAAGCACGGCCTGAAAGTGTGGACGATCTCCAACCATCTCGTCGGCCAGGCCGTCTGCGACCATCCGATCGACGAGCGGCACAAGGCGATCCTGCCCGCGCGCATCTGGGGCTCGGGCGACCCCGAGTCCGTACGGCGGGCAGCGGCCGAGGACATGAAGGACACGGCCAGGGCGGCGGCGGCGCTCGGCGTGGACACGGTGGTGGGGTTCACGGGGTCGTCGATCTGGCACACCGTGGCCATGTTCCCGCCGGTGCCGGCGTCGATGGTGGAGGCCGGGTACCAGGACTTCGCCGACCGCTGGAACCCGATCCTCGACGTGTTCGACGAGGTGGGGGTGCGGTTCGCGCACGAGATCCACCCGAGCGAGATCGCCTACGACTACTACACGACGCAGCGGACGCTGGAGGCGATCGGGCATCGGCCCGCGTTCGGGCTGAACTGGGACCCGTCGCACATGGTGTGGCAGGACCTGGACCCGGTGGCGTTCATCCTCGACTTCAAGGACCGGATCTACCACGTGGACTGCAAGGACACGCGGGTCCGGATCGGCGACGGGCGGAAGGGGCGGCTGTCGTCGCACCTGCCCTGGGCGGACATGCGCCGGGGCTGGGACTTCGTCTCCACCGGGCGCGGGGACGTGCCGTGGGAGGACTGTTTCCGGGCGCTCAACTCGATCGGGTACGACGGCCCGATCTCGATCGAGTGGGAGGACGCGGGCATGGACCGGCTGGACGGGGCCCGGGAGGCGTTGGGGTACATCAGGAGGCTCAACTCCATCACGCCGCCCGCCACGTCCTTCGACGCGGCCTTCTCCACCACGTAGGACGCCCGGCCCACCGGGGGACCGTGCTAGACGTCCGGGGTGGCGGTCTTCTTCGTGGCCGGGCTCCGCGCGGTCATCAACCCGATGATCATCGCCAGCCCGTAGACGAGGAACGGCCACCCGAACGGCCGGCGCGGTCCCCAGCCGTCGAAGGTGGTCGCCACCCCCACCAGGGTGACGGCCGCGGCCGACAGCCACCCGAGCACCCGGCCCGCCGTACGGGTGCGCCGGCGTGCCAGCAGGACCGCCAGCAGGGCCGCCGTGACGACCCCCGGCCACGCCATGAGGACGTAGTCCCAGCTGTAGGGGTAGTCCCATCCGTAGGCGGGGTCGTCGTACGGCCTCGGACGGACCGCCTGGAGCAGTGTGCCGTTCAGGGGGCCGGCGGCGAGGTAGAGCGGGAAGGCCATGACGATCATGGCGAGGTCCCCGTACATCACGTCGCCCAGGTTCCCGTCCTGGGTCAGCCAGGTCAGCGTCAGCACCGCGGCCCCGTACGCGCACGGGACCAGCGCTGCCGACAGGCCATGGACCCTGGCGATGGCTGCGACCATCAGACGCCTTCCCCGACCACGTCGCCGCTCCGGCGGAGCTGGAGGGTCCCAAGATAGAGCGCCCGCCCGGCTGCGGACCGGCCAATGCGCAACCCTTGCCCGAACCCGGTCAGAACTCCGGGGAGGCGCCCCCGTCCTTGGCACACGCCGGTTCGCCCGCCTCCTCACCGCCGGGGCCCTCCGGGACGCCGAGCTCGACGCAGCAGTGGCCCGGACGGGGGATGAGGGTGGCCTGGACGGCGGGGGCGTCGAGGCTTGTGCAGCCGGACCAGCGTCGGGGTGTCCCGGCCTGGCCGGCGTTCGGGCTGCTCGTGCCGGTCGCGCTGCTCGGATTCGTCATGCTGGCGCGGTGGATCCCCGTCCATCGTGCCCGCGTCGCCCGGCTCGGCTCGGGCCCGGGGCCGGCGGCGGGCTCGCCGGTTCCGGCCGAACGGGGTTTCCCCGTCGCCGTCGTCGCCGGTCATGGGCTGTTCGCGCTCGTGACCGTCGTCCTGGTGCTGCTCAGCGCGCTCGGTGTGGGTAAGAGCTGAGGTGCGCCGCGATCATCGCGTCGATGCCCGGCCCCGTCCGGGCGCCGAGCCCGTCGCCCAGGACAGGAAGAGGAGATCCGACCATGCCTGAACCCGTGACCATCGTGATCGCCGGTGGCGGCCTCGCCGCCGCCAAGGCCGCGGAGGCCCTGCGCGAGGAGGGGTTCGACGGCCGGCTCGTGCTGGTCGGCAGCGAGACCCATCTGCCGTACGAGCGGCCGCCGCTGTCCAAGGACTACCTCCAGGGCGGCGCCGAACGCGACAAGATCTTCGTCCACGACCGTTCCTGGTACGCCGAGCACGACGTCGAGCTGCGGCTGGGCGTCGAGGTCACCGCCATCGACCCCGGCGGCCACCAGGTCACGCTCACCGGCGGCGAGCGGCTCGGCTACGACAAGCTGCTGCTGGCCACCGGCTCCCGGCCGCGCCGTCCCGGCATCCCCGGGGCCGACCGGTCCGACGTGCTGTACCTGCGTACCGTCGACGACAGCGAACGCCTGCGCGCCACCCTGGCCCGCGCCGGTCGCGTCGCGATCCTCGGAGCCGGCTGGATCGGGCTGGAGGTGGCCGCCGCCGCGCGGGCCGCCGGGGCCGAGGTCACCGTGATCGAGACGGCGTCCGCGCCGCTGCTGCGCGTGCTGGGGCCGTACGTCGCCCAGGTGTTCACCGCGCTGCACCGCGAGCGCGGCGTGAACTTCCTCTTCGACGCCCGCCCCGCCGAGATCACCGACTCGGGGGTCCTGCTCGAAGGCGGCGCCCACGTCGAGGCGGACGTCGTCGTGGCCGGCGTCGGGGCCGACCCGGACACCGCCCTCGCGCGGGCCGCCGGGCTGACCGTCGAGGACGGCGTCAAGGTCGGGGCCGACCTGCGCACCTCCGACCCCGACATCTTCGCGGCCGGCGACATCGCCAACGCCTACCACCCGCTGCTGGGCCACCACGTCCGGGTCGAGCACTGGGCGAACGCGCTCAACCAGCCCGCCACCGCCGCCCGCGCGATGCTCGGCCGGGAGGACGCCTACGACAAGCTGCCCTACTTCTTCACCGACCAGTACGACCTGGGCATGGAGTACGTCGGCCACATCCCGCCCGGCCACACCCCCGACGTCGTGGTGCGCGGCGACCTGGACGCCCGCGAGTTCATCGCGTTCTGGCTGGACGAGGAGGACAAGGTGCTGGCCGCGATGAACGTCAACGTCTGGGACGTCACCGACCACACCCAGGCCCTCATCCGCTCCCGCAAGCCCGTGGACCGGGCCGGGCTCGCCGACCCCGCCGTCCCCCTCGACACTCTCCTGCCGTCCTGAGCCGCCCTCGACGGTCGGCCCCGCCGCGCGCTCAGAGCGCGTAGAACAGGCCGGGGTCGGCCGCCAGGGACGCCTTGACGGTGCGGCTCCACTCGTCCACGACCACCTCCCACCGGCCGGCCTCGACGCCGTCGAGGGCGGCCCCGGCCACGTCCGCGGGGTCGAGGGTCGGGCCCTCGTAGCCGGCCATCATGTCGGTGTCGGCGGCGCCGAGGTGCACGCCGGTGACGAGGGTGCCCTGGGCGCGCAGTTCGAGGCGGACGCCGTTGGTCAGGCTCCACGCGGCCGCCTTGGCGGCGCTGTAGGCGTTCGCGCCGTCGTGGGAGAACCAGGACAGCGCGGACAACATGTTGAGGATGGCGCCGCCGCCGTTGCCGCCCAGGATCGGGGCGAACGCGCGGACCATGCCGAGCGTGCCGTAGAAGTGCGTGTCCATCTCCTGGCGGATCCTCGCCGGGTCGCCGTCGACGAGGTTCGTGAACGTGGCGATGCCCGCGTTGTTGACCAGCAGGGTGACGTCCTGGGCGGCCTCGGCGGCGGCCGACACGGAGGCCGGGTCGGTGATGTCCAGGCGCAGCACCTCGACGCCCGGGAGGTCGACGAGTTCGGGCCTGCGGGCGGCGGCGTACACCTTCTTCGCCCCCCGCTCCAGCAACTGGGTGACGAAGTGGCGGCCGATGCCGCGATTGGCGCCGGTCACGAGGGCGACGGATCCGGAGATGTCCATGACTGCCTCCTGGCAGGTCGGTGTCGGGTTCGGGGCTACGCTAAGACCTGACGTTGACGTGAGAGGCAAGTGTTGTGAGCAGGATCACGGCGGGAGCCGCCATGCGCATCGGCGAGCTCGCCACCAGGGCGGGCGTGAGCGTACGGGCCCTGCGCTACTACGAGGAGCAGGGCCTGCTCGTCTCCGAACGCAGCTCCGGCGGCCAGCGGCACTACCCCGAGAGCGCGGTGGAACGCGTCTGGCTGATCAGGCAGCTCTACGCGGCCGGCCTGGCGAGCCGGTCGATCGTGGACCTGATGCCGTGCGTGGAGAACGGCCAGGTGACCCCGGAGCTGCTCGGCCGGCTCTCGGCCGAGCGGAGCCGCATCGAGGACCGCATCGGCGAGCTGGTCAAGGCGCGCGACAAGCTCGACTCGGTCATCACGCTGGCCGCCAAGGCCGCCCACGAGGGAAAACCCTGCCCCCGGTGACGCCTGACGGCCGGGGCGGCACGGTGGGGGCGGGGGCCGCTCCCGGGGCCGTGCCGCCGGGGGCGGTCAGCGGACGACGCGGCAGATCAGGGCGTCGGACGTGCCGCGCAGCGCGGACATCACCACGTCCGTCGTGAGGAACTTGCAGGCCAGGTAGGGGTCGCCGGAGCCCGCGTAGGCCCTGGTGCCGCCGGGGCCTTCGGTGTAGCAGCGCAGGCCGCCGGACTCGTAGAAGCCGATCCACGAGGCCGAGTTGACCTTGGCGTGACAGTAGTCGCCGATCGAGAGCGGCCCGAAGGGCACGTCCACGACGGCCGCCTGGGCGGGCGCCGCGACGGCGAGCAGGGCGGCGGAGGCGAGCGAGAGCAGGGCGAGGCCGCGACGAAGCATGGATACTCCTTGGGGGGTGTGGGCACTCAACCCGGAGTATCTATTAGGAAAGTTTCCTTAGCAATGGCTGCGACAGCAAGGGGATGCGACCAGGGTCGCCGATCGCTCCGCGACCGCGAAGGCCGGAAACCGGGGGCCGGTTTCCGGCCTCGGCGGGCTGGGGGTCGGTGTCAGTCCATGATGACGATCTGGCGCAGCACCTCGCCGCCCCGCAGGGCCGCGACGGCGTCGTTCAGGTCGCCGAGCCGGATGCGGGCGCTGATCAGCGATTCCAGGTCGAGCTGCCCTGCCTTGTGGAGCTTGGCGAAGTACGGGAAGTCGTGCCGCACGTCGGCCTCGCCGTACAGGCTGGACAGCAGTTTCTTGCCCTCGAACAGCAGGCTGAAGGCGGAGATGGAGACCATGTCGTCCACCGCGCCGGCGCCGACCACGACCACGTCGCCGCCCGCCCGCGTGATCTGCCAGGCGCTCTGGATGGTCGCCGCCTTGCCGACGACCTCGAAGCCGTAGTCGAAGCCGCTGCCGCCGGTCAGTTCGTTCAGGGCCTCGGGGACCTGCTCGGGCGTGATCGCGTGCGTCGCGCCGACCTTCTTGGCCAGGGCGTGCTTGGACTCCAGCGGGTCGATGGCGAGGATCGTCCTGGCGCCGGAGAGGCGGGCGCCCTGGATGACCGACAGGCCGACGCCGCCGCAGCCGATCACCGCGACCGTGGAGCCGGGACGCACCTTGGCGGTGTTGATCGCCGCGCCGACGCCGGTCGTGATGCCGCAGCCGATCAGGGCCGCCGCCTCCCACGACACGTCCTCGTCGATCTTGATCGCGCCCTGCCAGGGCACGATGACCTCCTCGGCCCAGGTGCCGCAGCCCGCCATGCCGAACGCCGTCGCGTTGTCGCCGCCGAAGCGGAAGGTGCCCTTGCTGAAGGACTCGATGACGTACTTCATGCACATGTACGGCTGCCCGCCCACGCACAGGTCGCAGGTCTGGCAGGCCGGGCGCCAGCTGATCACGACGTGGTCGCCCGGCGCGACCGACGTGACGTGCTCGCCCACCTCGACCACCTCGCCCGCGCCCTCGTGGCCCGGGACCAGCGGCACCGGCTGCGGAAGCACGCCGGACATGGCCGACAGGTCCGAGTGGCACACGCCTGTGGCTCTGATCCGTACGCGGACATCGGTCGGCCCGACGGGGGCCAGGGTGATGTCGTCGCGGATGTCCAGCTTGTCGTTGCCTACGGCGTGCAGGATCGCGGCGCGCATGGGGTTCCTCCTCCGGCTACGGCTAGTCCTCTAGCGACAGGGCGGCTTTCGGGCAGGACCTGACCGCGCTGCGGACGCGGTCCCGCATTTCGGGGGGTGGTTCGGGGAGCAGGATGTGGAGCTGGTCGTCGTCATCGACCTCGAACACCTCGGGCGCGAGGCCCATGCACACGGCGTTGGCCTCGCAGACCAGTTCATCGACCTTGACCTTCATGTGAGCCTCCTGTGATCCCATGAGACCACTTTGGTGCGCTCGACGACGTAGGCGATCCGTTTCCTCCCGGTCTGCTCGACGTACGGGCTCAGCAGGTCGTCCGGGACGCCCGGCGTCATCCTGCGGGCGATCGCCATGCCGATGCCGAGCACGCGGTCGCGGTCGTCCACCTGCTCGGCGACGCCGTACACCAGGACGCCCCGGAGCTCGTCGTAGTCGTCGCCCGCCTCGACCAGGCAGCTCACCCGCGGGTCGCGGGCCAGGTTGCGTGCCTTCTGCGCCTTGCCGTACGTCCAGAAGGCGATGCGGCCCTCGTCCAGCCCGTAGAACATGGTCACCAGATGCGGTGTCCCGTCGGGGTTGATGGTCGCGAGCTGGACCTTCCGCGAACCCTCCAGGAACGCCGTGACCTCGTCGTCGGACATCGCGATGCGAGCGCGCTGATTCACGTGCCAAGTAGAACAGGTTGCAAAGAAGCACGGCAAGAGGTCGCTGGAATGTTGTTCGGTTCGGCTAGGGTGCATGCCTATGACGATGCCGCCGGAGCTGCTTCTCGCAGCGGAGCACGCCAAGGGATTCATGCCGCCGAAGGAGGGTCTGGCCCTGTTCGAGGCGGCCTGCCGGTACGGCGGTCGCGGCCCGGTCTGCGAGATCGGCACCTACTGCGGCAAGTCGGCGATCTATCTCGGCGCGGCGGCCCGGCACGTCGGCTCGGTGGTCGTCACCGTCGACCATCACCGGGGCTCGGAGGAGATCCAGCCGGGCTGGGCCCACCACGACCCGACGCTGATGGACCCGCGCTTCGGGCGGATGGACTCGCTGCCCGTCTTCCGCGCCACGATCGCCGCCGCCGGGCTGGAGGACGAGGTGATCGCCGTCGTCGGGCGGTCCGACCGGGTGGCCGCGGTGTGGAACACGCCGCTCGGCATGCTCTTCATCGACGGCGGCCACTCCGAGGAGCCGGTCACCCGCGACTACGAGGGGTGGGCGCCGCACGTCATGGAGGGTGGCGCGCTGGTCTTCCACGACATCTACCCCGACCCGGCCGACGGCGGGCAGGCGCCGTACCGGGTCTACCTGCGGGCCCTCGCGTCGGGCGCCTTCCGCGAGGTGTCGGTGGAGGGCTCGCTGCGCGTCCTCGAACGCGTGGCCCCGGGCATCTAGCCGAGGGCTCGCCGCGCGTCCTCGAACGCGTCGGACATGGCATCCGGGCAGAAGCGTTCCGGAACGCGTCTAGCCGCGGTGGCGGCGGTTCCACGACCTGCGGGTGTGGGCCTGCCAGCGCTGGAAGTCCTCGTGCGTGTGGGCGTCGTGGCCGAGGGCGAGGAGCGCCTGGTCGGTCCACGCGGCGGCCTCGTCGGGCGCGACGGCGGCCAGGATCGGCACGGCCAGCCGCGCGTGGTCCGGCAGCGCCCCCGACCGCAGCCGTGCCGTGACCGCGAAGGCGCAGCCCTGCGCGAGGTGGGCGCGGAAGCCGTCGGCCCCGGCGTGCTCGGTCAGCCACCACAGCTCGTCGCTGTCGGCGCCGCCCGTGTACGTGGCCGCGAACCCCACGCCGCTCCACAGGTCGGCCCGCCGCGTCGCCGGGAAGCCCGCGATCCGCGCGCCGACGTCGTCCGGCGAGGCGCAGTCGTGGTACCACAGCAGCCGTCCGAGCCCCTGGTCGAACACCGCGCAGTGGGCGCGGGTGAGCAGGTCGGGCATGCTCCTGCGGCCCACCATGCGGTCGGCGCGCGACAGGCTCCACTGGAAGCCGAAGCCGTCCACGGCCAGCCAGCGCATCAGCGGGTGCGCCCGCCGCGCGCCCCACACCGGACGCAGCCGCAGCAGCGCGTAGCCGCGTCCGGCGCCGACGTACGCGGCGTGGCGGTGATGCTGGGCGGGGCCGGCCAGTAGCTCGTGAAGGCGCCGGCCCCGGGTCAGGGTGAGCAGGTCGAGCACGGTGCAGGCCGCCGCCGCGCCCTCGTAGCCGTAAGGCCGCTGCTCAGGTGATAGTTCTTCGATCTTCTCGACTTCCCGCGACATCACCGCGTTGAAGCCGAATACGTACGACTTTTCGGCATCCGCGAAGACTGTTCGGGGAGCCCCGGCGCGCGACCGGAACCTGCGCCGGCTCAGATCGGACTCCGAAGGATCCTTGGTCAGAAACCTCCGCAGCCCCCTCGCCGGGGACAGTGTCGGCTCGATCCTGACCTGGTCCAAGAACGCTGTTGTGCCCGTGTCGCCCACGCTTCCCCCGAAGACGCCTCCTACGGCCAGACACGAAGCTAGTAACCCCATTGCGCCGTTCACCGGCGGCGCACCGGATGTCCCCGGCAAAGAACCCGCAAAAGCCCTTGCGCCACCTGCGGCGGGTCAGCCGGGGGGCGCCGACCTGAAGGACCGCCGCTCCACGCACCCGCACGCCTCCGGATCGGACACCGACGTGCCCGCGATGTCGCGGAACAGCCCGGAACCGGGGGAGAGGCGCTGCAACGCGTCCGCGGCGAGGACGGCCGCGGCCGCGGTGTAGCCGGAACGCTCGTGCGGGAAGTGCTTGCGGTTGACGAACTGCCAGCCGGTCCAGTACGAGCCGTCCTCGTGCCGCAGGTGCTGCACGTCGGCGAAGAGCGCGGCGGCCCGCGTACGGTCGCCCATGGCGTCCAGGGCCAGCACCAGCTCGCACGTCTCGGCCCCGGTCACCCACGGCTGGTCGGACACGCACCGGATGCCGAGCCCCGGCACCACGAACGTGGACCACTCACGATCCAGCAACTCGAACGCCTGCCGGCCGCGTACGGCGCCGCCGAGCACCGGGTAGTACCAGTCCATCGAGAACCGGCTCTTGTCGGCGAACGCCTCCGGGTGCGCCGACAGCACGTGGGCGAGCCGGTCGGCGGCCAGCTCCCAGTGCGGCTGCGGGTCGCCCAGGTGGTCGGCGAGCAGCACGCCGCAGCGCAGGCCCTGGTGGATCGAGGCGCACCCGGTCAGCAGCGCGTACGCCGCCGGCCGGCCGTGGGCGTCCCGCTCCCAGACGATCTCGCCGCGCTCGGTCTGCAGGCCCACCACGTAGTCGAGAGCGGCCTTGACCATGGGCCAGTACCGCTCGGCGTGCTCGCGGTCGCCGGTGACGAGATGGTGGTGCCAGACGCCGGCGGCCACGTAGGCGGCGTGGTTGGACTCGCCGCCCGCCTCGGCCGCCACGCCGTCGAGCAGCTTCATCGGCCAGGAGCCGTCGGGGCGCTGGTGGCGGGCCAGCCACTCCCAGCCGCGCCGCACCGGCTCGGCCAGCCCGGCCACGCACATGCCCATCAGGCACTCGACGTGGTTCCACGCGTCCACGTGCCCCTCGGGCCAGGGCACTCCGCCGTCGTCCTGCTGGATGGCCGCGATGCTGAGGGCCGTGCGGACGACCTCCTCGCGGGAGATCATGGCTTCTTGACGTAGAGGACCACGCTCTTGCCGATGAGCGGGTTGAGCAGCGCCTCGGCGATCCTGGTGGCGGCCGGCCGCTTCATGATGTCCCACACCAGCAGCTCGTGGTACGCCTTGGCGACCGGGTGGTCGTCGTTGTTGACACCCACCGCGCACTTGATCCACCAGTAGGGCGCGTGCAGGCCGTGGGCGTGGTGGTGCGGGCCGATCTCGAAGCCGACGGACTTGAGCTTGGCCGACAGCTCGGCCAGCGTGTAGATCCGCACGTGGCCGCCCGGCGCGGTGTGGTAGTCCTCGTCCAGGGCCCAGCAGATGCGCTCGGGCAGGAAGCTCGGCACGGTGATCGCCGCGGTGCCGCCCGGCTTGAGCACGCGGAAGATCTCCCGCATGGCCGCCATGTCGTCGGGGATGTGCTCCAGCACCTCGGCCGCGATGACCCGGTCGAAGCCGCCGTCCTCGAACGGCATGTCCAGCGCCGTGCCCTGGACGGTCTCGCCGGTCGCGCCCAGCGGCACCTCGCCCGCCTTGTCCATCGCCACGAACATGGCCGCCACGTTGTCCAGCTCGGACTGGTCCATGTCGAAGGCGACGACGTCGGCGCCCTGGCGCAGCACCTCGAAGGCGTGCCTGCCGCCGCCGCAGCCCAGGTCGAGCACACGCACGCCGGGGCCCACGGGGAGCCGGTCGAAGTCCACGGTCAGCACTTTGTCGCTTCTCCTTGATCAGCTCTTGGGGCTCTTCGTACGGGGGTCAGCGGCGGCTCTTGTGCGCCGCCATCGCCTCGCGGTACGCCTCGACCGTCCGCTTGGCGACGACGTGCCAGGTGTAGCGCTCCATGACGCGGTCGTAGCCGGCCTTGCCCACCCGCTCGCGCTCCTCGGGGGAGTCGTGCAGGCGGCGCAGCACCGCGGCCAGCTCCTCGGCATCACCCGGCGGCACCTGGACGGCCGCGTCGCCCACGACCTCGGGCAGCGCGCCCGTACGGCTGGCCACCAGCGGCGTGCCGCAGGCCATGTGCTCGACGGCGGGCAGCGAGAAGCCCTCGTACAGCGAAGGGACCACCGAGATCTCCGAGGTGGCGATCAGCTCGCCCAGCTCGTCGTCGGAGATGCCGTGCACGAAACGCACCCGGTCCTGCAACGAGAGCTCCTGGACGAGCCGCTCGGTCGGGCCGCCGGGGGTGGGCTTGCTGACGACGGTCAGGTTCACGTCGCGCTCGGTGGCCAGCTTGGCGACCGCGCGCAGCAGCGTGGCCACGCCCTTCATCGGCGAGTCCGCGCTGGCGACCGCGACGATCGAGCCCTTGCGGCGCGGCTTGTCCGGGCGCGGGTGGAAGTAGCGGGTGTCCACGCCGAGCGGGATCAGCCGCATGTTGGCCTGCGGGACGTTGAAGTCCCGGTGGATGTCGGCCAGCGACGACTCGCTGACGGTGAGGATCGGGCTGAGCCTGGGGGCGACGCGGGACTGCATCTTCACGAACCCGTACCAGCGGCGCATGGTGAGCTTCTTGTAGCCGGTGGCGGCCTCCAGCTCGATCCGCCGGTCGACGCTGATCGGGTGGTGGATCGTGCCGACCACGGGGAACAGCTTCTGGATGCCGAGCAGGCCGTAGCCGAGGGTCTGGTTGTCCTGGACGACGTCGAAGTCGCCCACCCGCTTCTTCAGCTCGCGGTAGGCGCGCAGGGTGAAGGTCAGCGGCTCGGGGAAGCCGGCCGTCCACATGGTGCCGACCTCCAGGAGGTCGATCCAGTCGCGGTACTCGGCCAGCTTCGGGGTCCTGAACGGGTCCTCGTCCCGGTAGAGGTCGAGGCTGGACACCTTGCGCAGGACGACGCCCTCGTCCAGCTCGGGGTAGGGCGGTCCGGAGAACACCTCGACGTGGTGACCGAGCGCGACCAGTTCACGGCTCAGGTGCCGGAGGTAGACGCCCTGCCCGCCGCAGGTGGGCTTGCTGCGATAGGACAGCAGCGCGATCCGCAGCGCCTCGCTCACGGACACCCCTTTCTCCGCCGGTAGGCCCATGTTTTCTGCGGTAAGGCCCCAAGAGGCGGGCGTGTACCGTGAAAGATGACCTTAGTCCGAGAAGGCTACCATTCGGTAGGTCACCTGGAATTGTTCACAACAGTCTCCACAGGCCGTGCGAACTGCGACATTAAGGTAACCGAGCGTGGTTCGGTGAAACATGTTCTAGGTGGCTTGGTGCTGCGTCCAGGCGCTTAGCTGTACATTCCCGTCCCAAAGGGACGCGGTGCGGGCCACCGTACCTACGTGATAGTTGGAGGACCCCTTGGCCAGGCGCGCTCTGATCACCGGCATCACCGGCCAGGACGGTTCCTACTTGGCCGAGCACCTGCTCGACCAGGGGTACGAGGTGTGGGGGCTGGCCCGCGGACAGGCGAACCCGCGCGTCTCGCGCATGCGCAAGCTGCTCGCCGACGTCCAGGTGGTACGGGGTGACCTGCTGGACCAGGGGTCGCTGATCTCCGCGGTGGAACGCGTTCAACCCGACGAGGTGTACAACCTGGGGGCGATCTCGTTCGTGCCCATGTCGTGGGAGCAGGCCGAGCTGACCGCCGAGGTGACCGGGATGGGCGTCCTGCGGATGCTTGAGGCCATCCGGGTGTGTTCGGGCGTGTCGAGAGGTGGGGGATCGTCGCCGTCGGGGCAGATCCGCTTCTACCAGGCTTCGTCGTCGGAGATGTTCGGGCAGGTCACCGAGACGCCGCAGACCGAGCGCACCGCCTTCCACCCGCGCTCGCCGTACGGGGTGGCCAAGGCGTACGGGCACTTCCTCACGCAGAACTACCGCGAGTCGTACGGGATGTTCGCGGTGTCGGGCATCCTGTTCAACCACGAGTCGCCGCGGCGCGGCGCGGAGTTCGTGACCAGGAAGGTCACGCTCGGGGTGGCCCGGATCAAGCTCGGGCTGGCCACGGAGCTGCGGCTGGGCAACCTGGAGGCGCGCCGCGACTGGGGCTACGCCGGCGACTACGTCAAGGCGATGCACCTGATGTTGCAGGCCGCCAGCCCCGAGGACTACGTGATCGGCACCGGGCGGATGAAGTCGGTGCGCGAGCTGGTGGAGGCCGCCTTCACGGCCGCCGGGCTGGACTGGGAGCGGCACGTGGTGGTCGACCAGGCGCTGCACCGGCCGGCGGAGGTGGACCTGCTGTGCGCCGACCCGAAGAAGGCGCGGGCGCAGCTGGGGTGGGAGCCGAGCGTGTCGTTCGACGAGCTGGTCGCCATGATGGTCGAGAGCGACCTCCGCCTCCTCTCCGCCGGCGGCGACCCCGACCAGGACAGCTCCTGGCCGTAGACCGGACCGCCTCCGGTCGTTGTTTCCCGGGGTCTGTGCGGTTGTGGCCGCCTGTTCCGGTGCGGGGTCTGCTGTCTCTTCACGGCTTCGCGTGCTCGGGCCATCCGCCGTACTGCGGCTGAGGGCCCTCCAGGGGCACGGCCGCTGACCCTTCACCGGTGACCCGCCGTCACGCGGCGCTCTGTGGGCCCTCTGAGTCCTCACGGCGATCCCGCGGATCCCATTGACAAAGAGGATTTTTACGTAAAAGATTGATTTTGCGATGAGAGATGTCCTGTATCTGGAACAGATCGAGCAGGCCGAGGCGCTGCTCAAGCCGCAGCGGGTCGAG
This sequence comes from Nonomuraea sp. NPDC049607, assembly GCF_040675375.1. Taxonomy (NCBI): domain Bacteria; kingdom Bacillati; phylum Actinomycetota; class Actinomycetes; order Streptosporangiales; family Streptosporangiaceae; genus Nonomuraea; species Nonomuraea sp. NPDC049607. The sequence continues at coordinate 531,246 of NZ_JBFAOV010000002.1, read as the reverse complement.
GTGCTGAGGCAACTGGCCGAGCCGCGCACGTGCTCGGAGGTCGCCGAACGCCTCGGGCAGACGCCGCAGCGGGTCTACTACCACGTCAAGCGGCTGGTCGAGGCGGGCCTCGTGGACCTGGTGTCCGAGCGCAAGGTGCGCGGCATCCACGAGGGCATCTACCAGGCCGGCGCCCGCTCGTACTGGCTGTCACCGCAGCTGGTCGGGCGGATCGGGCTGCGCAAGGCACGCGACGAGCTGAGCCTGGGCTACCTGCTCGACCTCATGGAGGAGGTCCAGGCCGACATCGCCGCGCTCGACCGGGACGCGCCCGAGCTGCCGTCCATCGGCCTGTCCGGAGAGATCCACGTACGTCCGGAGAGCCGCCAGCAGTTCCTGAACGACCTGCAGGGCATGCTGCAGGAGCTTTTCACTCGTTACGGCGGCGCTGAGGGTGACGCCTTCAAGCTCGCCGTGGCCTGTTACCCCAAGGGAGAAGAGCATGAGTGAGCCGATGATCGCGAAGGTCCGCGTCCAGGCGCCGGTCAAGGAGGTGTGGCACGCGCTGACCGACTCGGCCGCGGCGCGCGTCTGGCTGGCCGAGCACGCCGAGGTGGACCTGCCGGACCGGTTCGAGTTCTGGGGCCGTACGACGCCGGAGGGCGACGCGCCGCACCAGCGGGTGCTGTCGGCCGACGACCGCAGTGTGCAGTTCGCCTGGCTGCTGGACGGGGTCGAGACGACCGCCGGCATCACGGTCGAGGAGGACGGCGAGTCGGCGACGATCGTCTCGGTGTCGCAGTCGCACTACGACTTCCAGGACGTCGTCACCGGCGCGAGCATCCGCGGCGTGCTGCAGACGTACTGGTACCAGGTCCTGGCCAGCCTGGCCGAGCACGTCGAGGGCCGGCCGCTCACGCCGCGCGTCGACTTCACCGCGCGCGAGCTGCGCGCCGAGGTCACCATCGACGCGGCGCCCGCCCAGGTCTTCGAGTCGCTGATCGACTCGGAGACGGCCACCAAGTGGTTCGGGTTCCCGATCGAGATCGAGCCGTACGTCGGCGGCCGGTTCGCCATGGGCGGGTTCGCGAACGACCCGTCGCCGGCCAAGGTGCTGGAGCTGGAGCCGGAGCGCCGGTTCTCCGTCGACTGGGGCGGCCCGGGGGTGAGCTCGTGGGAGCTCGCCGGGTCCGCCGGCCGGACGCGGCTGACGCTCGTGCAGAGCGGCTTCGACGCCGAGCGCCCGCCGTACGCGGCCTGGGGCGGGATGTTGTCCGGGGTGGCGGAGCTGCGGCGCTTCCACGAGGTGCCGGACTGGCGTCCGATGTGGGTCGAGTCCTGAGCGGTTCAGCCGGGTTTGTCGTGATCGGCGTCCGGCAGGTGATCGAGGACGGTCTCGGCGATCGTCGCGAGCACCTCGATCTGCTCCGGCGAGAGCAGGTCGATGAAGTGCCTGCGGACGGACGCCACATGGGCGGGCGCCGCCTCCTGGATGGCCCGCAGACCTCCCTCGGTCAGCACGACCACGGCGCCGCGCCCGTCCCCCTCGAAGCCCTCGCGCGTGACGAGCCCGCGCTGCTCCATCCGCGAGATGTGCCGCGAGAGGCGGCTCTTCGACCAGAGCATCCGGTCGGCCAGCCTGGTGAGCCGCCACCGGTGGTCGGGCGCGGAGGTCAGCGCGGACAGGACGTCGTAGTCGGGGGCCGACAGCCCTGAGTCGCGCGCGAGGTCGCGGCTGACCTGGGCGTCCAGCAGCAGGCGCATCCTGCGGTAGCCGATCCAGGCCCGGAACTCGGCGTCGTCCAGCCAGTTGGGCTCCATGTCCCCGGAGTTTAGTTGACGTGTAACCGACCTCAGATCTAGGTTTACATGTAAACCAATCTGGAGGAGGCACGTCGTGTTCGGACTGGGCATATCGACCTCGGCGGGGCCGGGGGCCGATCCTGTGGGGGACGCTCGCGCGGCCGAGGAGCTGGGCTTCGACTTCGTCTCGGCCTCGGACCATCCCTGCGGGAGCGAGCCGACGTACGAGCTGTGGACGATGCTGACCTGGGTGGCCGCCGCCACCTCGCGGATCAGGGTGGCGACGCGGGTGCTGGGGGTGCCGTACCGGCCGCCGGCGATGGTCGCCAAGATGGCCGAGACGCTGCACCGGCTCTCCGGCGGCCGGCTGATCCTCGGGCTCGGGGGCGGCTACTCCGACGAGGAGTTCCGCGCGTTCGGGCTGGGCGTGCCCACACCCCGCGAGAAGGTGGACGGCATGGTGGAGGCCATCCACGTCATCCGCGGCCTCTGGTCCGAATCGCACTTCACGTACGAAGGCTCTCGCTACCACACCGATCGGGCCACCATCGAGCCCAAGCCCCTCAGCCCCATCCCGATCTGGCTGGGCACGTACGGCCCACGCGCCCTCGACGCCACCGGACGGCTGGCCGACGGCTGGATCCCCTCCCTGGGGTTCGCGCCGCCGGAACGGGCGGTACCCATGAGGGAGCGCGTCCTGTCGGCCGGTCGCCCGGTCGAGTGCGTGTACAACGTCGCCTTCCGCATCGGCGCCGCCGCCGAGGGGGACGGGATGGTCGCGGGCTCGGCGTCGGAGGTGACCGGCCGCCTGGCGGAGTTCGTGGCCATGGGGTTCACGTCGATGAACTTCACGCCGGTCGGCCCCGACCCGCGCGCCCAGGCGGAGCGCCTGGCCGGGGAGGTGCTGCCCGCCCTCCGCGCGCTGACTTCCTGACCGGCGGCGGGACGCGCGGAAGACGATCCGGGCCTGCGGCGAAGGATGGGTGACAGTCCACCACTTCGTGAAGGCGCCTGATGACGGAGACGACAACGTGATCGCCGAAGCGGGCGAACAGCTGACCGACGCCGAGCTGGTCGCCCGGTACCGGCGGGACCCCGACCTGTTCACCATCGTGCACGATCGCCATTACCGCGACATCTACCTGTACGTCGCCGGTCGGCTGGACACGCAGATCGCCGAGGACATCACGGCCGAGACGTTCTTGCTGGCCTTCGACCAGCGCGACCGGTTCGACCCGGAACGCGGGGGTTTGCGGCCCTGGTTGTTCGGCCTGGCCACCAACCTGATCGCCAGGCACCGGCGCAAGGAGGTCCGCCACTACCGGGCGCTGGCCCGGCTGGGCCCGGAACCCGCCGTGGAAGGCCATGAGAACCGGGTCGTGGCCTCCGTCGCTGCCCAGCGCATGCAGCCCCACCTGGCCAGGGCGATCGCCGCGCTGTCCGGGGGCGAGCGCGACGTCCTGCTGCTCGTGGCCCTGGGCCAGCTCAGCTACGACGAGGTGGCCCAGGCGCTCGGCATCGCCGCCGGCACGGTCGGCTCCCGGCTCAGCCGGGCGCGCGCGAAGATCCACGCCCTCGTCGACAAGGAGACCGCTCATGGATGACCTGAACGAGCTCGCCACCCTGCTGGCCAAGCCCGAACCGGCCACCGAGGCGATCGCGCGCAGCAGGGGCCGCCTCCAGGACAGGATGCGCGGCCGTACGGCGCGGCGGCGGACCGGGTGGCTCGTGCCGTCGCTCGCCCTGGCCGCCGCCGCTGTCGTCACGGTGCTCGCCACGGGCGTGATCGCGCCTGCCGGCACACCGGCCTCGGGCAAGGACGTCCTGCTCATGGCCGCCGCCAGCGCCGAGCGGACGCCCGAGGGCGCCGGCCGGTACTGGCACGTCACCCGCGAGTACCGGGACGCCGACATCCCCTCACGGGAGAGCTGGACCACGCGGGACGGGCGTCGCTGGTCCAGGGGCCGGCCGGACGCCCCCGCGGGTGTCGTCGTGCCCGACCCGAACCCGCTCAGGCTCAAGGGGGCCGAGGTGAGCATCGAGGAGCTCGAAGGGCTGCCGACGGAGCCGGCCGCCCTGGTCGCCCGGATCGCCGCCCTTCCCGGGCTCGCCCGCGACATGACCTCCTCCGAGCAGCGTGGTGACCCGCTGTTCTCACTGGTCGCGCTGATCTCGGAGCTGCCGGCGCCGCCGGAGGTCCGGTCCGCGGCGTTCCGGGCACTCGCCGCGACACCCGGGGTCGAGAACGCGGGCGAGGTCGAGGACGGGCAGGAGCTGCGGTTCCCCAACCCCGACGGCGGCCCCGAGATCAGGACGGTCGTCGACCCTGCGAGCGCCCGGGTGATCCGGACCAACTACCTCTACGGCGGCGACGGGGGAGTGGCGTGGGGCCCGAGCTTCGTCTGGGTCACCGCAGGCTGGACCGATCAGCCTCCGCGCTGACGTGTGGGCGGCTGCTGGGCGGGTTGATCGGCCTCTGCGATGACGTGGGGTGGGCGCCGGTCGGGTGGGGCGGGCTTCGGGAGGGGGTGGAGTTCGCTGGTTTTCCACAGAACGCGGTTCGGCTCTGCGGGGGCCTGGGGAAGGCCGTCACCCTGGGCCCGTGAACGGCTCACTCTCGTTGCTCGGCCGCGCCGAGCGCATCACCCGGTCCTGCCGGCAGGCCGTCGCCTGCCGGCAGACGGCCGCACATGTCTGGGGCCTGAGCGTGCTCTCCGTCCCGGAGGCCGACTGGCCGGTGGAGGTGATCGCCCCCGCTCACCTGGCGATCCCCGGCTGCGTCACGTACGTGGGCGAGCTGCCCACCGACGACGTCACCGACCATCGGGGCGTCCGGCTCACCACCATGGCGCGCACGGCCCTCGACTGCGCCCGGTCGCTGCCGCGTCCGGAGGCCGTGGCGGCGCTCGACCAGTTCGCCCGGCTGGGGGTCGACATGGAGGCCCTGTGGCGTCGTCCGCTCAACTCCTGGCGGCTGCGCGACACGTTGAGCCTGGCCGACGCGGGTGCCGCCTCGCCCCGGGAGAGCTGGCTGCGGGTCATCCTCGTCGACGGCGGCCTCCCACGGCCCACGACGCAGCTCGCCGTGGACCTGGGCGGCGGCAGGCGGGCCTACCTCGACCTGGGGTGGGAGCCGTACAAGGTGGGGGTCGAGTACGACGGCCGGGAGCACCACACCTCGCCGGAGGACCGGCGGCGCGACGACGACCGCCGCGCCGAGCTGCGGCGGCTCGGCTGGCGCATGATCGCCGTACGCCGCGACGTCATCCCCGGCCAGATCGCCGGCCTTCTCCGCCACGTCGCCGACGCGCTGATCCAGCAAGGCTGGCAACCGGGCCCGGAGGGCACTGTCCACGTCCTCCGCCAGATCCGCGCGGCCCGCCGCAGGATCCACCGCCATCCCCGGCACCGGCGCTTCTCGTGAGGGCGTTCCCGGCGCCCTCGGGAGGGTCAGGCGATCGTGACCGGCAACTCCTTGATGCCGTTGATGAAGTTCGAGCGCAGGCGGCGGGCCGGGCCGGCCTGGCGGATGCGCGGGCGGCGCCTGGCCAGTTGCTCGAACAGCACGCGCAGCTCCAGCTTGGCGAGGTGGTTGCCGAGGCAGAAGTGCGCGCCGCCGCCGCCGAACCCGATGTGCGTGTTGGGCGTGCGCCCGATGTCGAAGACCTCCGGGTCCGGGAAGACGGAGGCGTCTCGGTTGGCGGAGGAGTAGAAGACCACGACCTTGTCGCCGTCCTTGACGGGCTGCCCGCCGAGCACCTGGTCGGCCATGGAGGTGCGCCGGAAGAGGTTGACCGGCGACACCCACCGGACGATCTCGTCGGCCGCCGTCCTGGCCAGCGTGGGGTCGGCGACCAGGCGGTCCCACTGGTCGGGGTGGTCGAAGAGGGCCAGCATGCCGCCGGAGGCCGCGTTGCGGGTGGTCTCGTTGCCCGCGACGATCAGCAGCAGGACGAAGAGGTCGAACTCGTCCTCGCTGAGGTTCTCGCCCTTCTCGTCGGGCTGGAGGAGCTTGGTGATGATGTCGTCCTTGGGGCTGGCTCTGCGCTGCGCCGCGAGCTCGTTGGCGTAGGCGTACACCTCCATGGCCGCGCCGGAGCCCTCCTCGGGCGTCGCGGCGTAGTCGGGGTCCTGGGCGCCGATCATGCGGTTCGACCAGGAGAACAGCTTGTCGCGGTCGGTCGCGGGGGCGCCGAGCAGCTCGCAGATCACGTACAGGGGGAGGGGGGCGGAGACCTCGGTGACGAAGTCCACCTCGCCGGAGCACTTGTCGAGGAGGTCGTCGCAGATGTCGCGGATGTGCTGTTCGAGGGCGCCGATCGTCCGGGGGGTGAAGCCGCGGTTGACCAGCGAACGCCGCCTGGTGTGCTCGGGCGGGTCCTGGTTGAGCATCATCAGCCGCTGGAGGGCGATCTGGTCCTCGGGCATCTCGTCGAAGAGGGCGAGCTTCTTGGCCGAGGAGAACAGCTCGGAGTGGCGGGACACGTGCACGACGTCCTCGTAGCGGGTGACCGCCCAGAACCCGGGCTCGCCCTCGTGCCAGTGGACGGGGGAGTTGGCGCGGAGCCAGGCGAGCTGTTCGTGGGGTGGGCCGGAAGTCGCGTAACGGTCCCTGTCGACGAGGTCGATATGCACGCGCGGTCACCTCTTGATCAAGCGCTTGTTTTATATGTACTGAAACGTGTTCTATTACGCCACTGTACGCCCGTCAAGTAGCCCCGGTCCGGCCCAGAGCTTCCGTCCGACCGGACAGCCCGATGTAACCCCGCAGAACGCCACCTCTGACCGCCGTCCTCTCGCCCGTCCTCCGGGGGGCGGGCGGTCAGGGGTGGGGTGGTCGGTGGCCCTGAGGTGGAGGGCGAGGCGCTCGCCGGCCGAACGCCTGCTCTACGCGCTGCAGGCCGTCGCACTCGGCTTCGCGTGCGCGGCGGCGCGGGCGCGTACGGGCACGTTGTGGATGGCGGTCGGCGTGCACATCGGCCACCTTCTGCTCCCGACGAGGCCCCTCCACTACGGCGTGCAATTCGTCATCCCGGCCTGCGCGCTCACCATCACCGGGCTGCTGCTGCTCCGGCCACGACGCAGGGGAGCGAGCGTGAAAAGGGGTGTCGCCCCGGGTGTAGGGCCCGCGGGCGCACGTGCGAGACGACCACGGCCGGTGCACAGGGCCCCCAGTCCCCGTTCCACGCCGAGCGGCGCACCTCTGAGGCACGTCCGATGTTTTCCAAGGCGAGGTGATCGGCAGAGAAGAGGAAGCCGTCGGAGCTGTGGGGGCTGGGTTGGGTGGTTTGCTTGGGGTTCGAGGTGTCGGTTCAGGTTACGGATCGGATGTATCCCGCAGGACGCCCTTGACATGCGCCGCCATCCCGCAGCAGCATCTGAGACACAGACATCCGATGAATGACTGAAGGGTGCGGTGTGAAGCTGCTGCGAGTGGGACCTGTCGGGCAGGAGCGGCCGGTGGTGATGGACGCCTCCGGCACCCTGCGCGACATCGGGGAGCCCGAGATCGACGGGGCTTTTCTCGCCTCCGGGGGAGTGGCGCGCGTGCGTGCCGCGCTGGAGCGTGGCGACCTGCCCGTCGTCGACGCCGCCGGGCTGCGGGTGGGCGCGCCGATCGCCCGTCCGGGCAAGGTGGTCTGCATCGGGCTGAACTACCGCGACCACGCCGCCGAGTCCGGCGCCGAGCCGCCCGCCGAGCCCGTGGTGTTCATGAAGGCCGCCAACACCGTGATCGGCGCGTACGACGAGGTGCTGGTGCCGCGCGGCAGCGTGAAGACCGACTGGGAGGTGGAGCTGGCGGTCGTCATCGGCAAGCAGGCCCGCTACCTCGACAGCCGGGAGGAGGCCCTCGACGTGATCGCCGGATACGCGATCTCCAACGACGTCTCCGAGCGTGAGTTCCAACTCGAACGCGGCGGTCAGTGGGACAAGGGCAAGTCGTGCGAGACGTTCAACCCGCTGGGCCCCTGGCTGGTGACGGCGGACGAAGTCGGCGACCCGCAGAGCCTGGGGCTGCGCCTCTGGGTGAACGGCGAGCAGCGCCAGGACGGCGCCACCAAGGACATGATCTTCGACGTGGCCGAGATCGTGCGCTATCTGAGCCGGTTCATGGTGCTCGAACCCGGTGACGTGATCAACACCGGCACCCCGGCCGGGGTCGCGATGGGCATCCCCGGACAGCCGTACCTGCGCGCCGGTGACGTGATGGAGCTGGAGATCGACGGGCTCGGCCGCCAGCGCCAGACGGTGGGGCAGGGCTGATGTCGTACAGAATCGTCGCGCTGGAGACGCACGACGTGCGCTTCCCCACCTCGCGCGAGCTGGACGGGTCGGACGCGATGAACCCCGACCCCGACTACTCCGCGGCGTACGTGGTGCTGAGGACCGACGACGGGGTCGAGGGGCACGGGTTCGCGTTCACCATCGGGCGCGGCAACGACGTGCAGACCGGGGCGATCCGGGCGCTTGAGTCGTACGTGCTCGGCCGGGACGTCGAAGACCTGGGCGTCCTGTACAAGGAGCTGGTCAACGACTCGCAGCTGCGGTGGCTGGGGCCGGAGAAGGGCGTCATGCACATGGCGATCTCCGCCGTGGTCAACGCCCTGTGGGATCTGAAGGCCAGGCGGGCGGGCAAGCCGGTGTGGCGGCTGCTGTCCGAGATGTCCCCCGAGGAGATCGTCGGGCTGATCGACTTCCGCTACCTGAGCGACGCGCTCACCCGGGACGAAGCCCTCCAGATCCTGAAAAACGCAGAAGAGGGGAAGGAAGAGCGGATCCAGCGGCTCATCGAGACCGGCTACCCCGCCTACACCACCTCTCCCGGCTGGCTCGGCTACGACGACGACAAGCTGCGACGCCTCTGCAAGGAGGCGCTCGACCAGGGCTTCGGCCAGATCAAGCTCAAGGTCGGCGCCGACCTCGACGACGACCTGCGCCGCTTCCGCGTGGCCCGCGAGGTCTGCGGCCCCGACTACCCGATCGCGATCGACGCCAACCAGCGCTGGGACGTCGCCTCGGCCATCGAGTGGGTCGGCGCGCTGAGCCCGTACCGGCCGCACTGGGTGGAGGAGCCGACCAGCCCCGACGACGTGCTCGGTCACGCCGCCATCGCCGAGGGCATCAGGCCGGTCCCGGTCGCCACCGGCGAGCACGTCCAGAACCGCATCGTCTTCAAGCAGCTCCTCCAGGCCGGCGCGATCTCCTTCCTGCAGATCGACGCGGCCAGGGTCGGCGGGGTCAACGAGAACCTGGCGATCCTGCTGCTCGCGGCCAAGTTCGGCGTGCCGGTCTGCCCGCACGCGGGCGGCGTCGGGCTGTGCGAGCTGGTGCAGCACCTGTCGATGTTCGACTACGTGGCCGTCACCGGCACGATGGACGGCCGCGTGATCGAGTACGTCGACCACCTCCACGAGCACTTCGTGCACCCGGTCGTCATCGACAACGGCCGCTACGCCGCCCCCATGGCGCCCGGCTTCAGCGCCGAGATGCACACGGCGTCGATCACCGCCCACACGTTCCCCGACGGCGAGGTCTGGAGGTCCGCGTCATGACGCTCAAGGCCATCGTGACCGGCGGCGGTTCGGGCATCGGCCTGGCCACCGCCACCCTGCTCGTGGCGCGCGGCATGAAGGTCGCCTGCCTCGACCTCGTCCCGCCCGGCGACCCGTTCGTCGGGATCAAGGCGGACGTGGCGGACGACGCGTCCGTGCGCGCGGCGGTGGCCGAGGCCGCCGAGCGGCTGGGCGGCATCGACATCCTGATCAACAACGCGGGCGTCGGCGCCCAGGGCACGGTCGAGGACAACCCGGACGAGGAGTGGCGGAAGGTCTTCGACGTCAACGTGTTCGGCATGGTGCGGGTGAGCCGGGCGGCGCTGCCGTACCTGCGCGAGTCGCGGCACGCGGCCATCGTCAACACCTGCTCGATCGCGGCCACCGCGGGGCTGCCGGACCGGGCGCTCTACAGCGCGACCAAGGGCGCGGTGTTGTCGCTGACCCTCGCCATGGCCGCCGACCACGTCCGCGAGGGCATCCGCGTCAACTGCGTCAACCCGGGCACCGCCGACACCCCGTGGGTGGGGCGGCTGCTCGACTCGGCCGACGATCCCGAGGCCGAACGAGCGGCGCTGAACGCCCGGCAGCCCATGGGCCGTCTGGTCAGCGCCGAGGAGGTCGCCGCGGCGATCGCCTATCTGGCGGGTCCCGAGGCCGCCTCGACCACCGGCACCGCGCTCGCGGTCGACGGCGGCATGCAGGGGCTGCGGCTCCGGCCAACCAACCAAGGAAGGTAACCCCCCATGAAGATCGGTCCGGTGGTCGCGAGCGCGGCCCTGCTGGCGGTCGTCGCCGCCTGTGGCTCCAGCGGCACGAGCGGCACCAGCGGTTCCACGGCGGAAGGGGGAGGCGGCGGCAAGGTGGGCATCGACCACCCGCGCGCCGACTCCGACTTCTGGAACTCCTACATCAAGTACGTCCCGCAGATGGCGACCGAGCTCAAGGTCGACCTGATGCCCGCCACGAACTCCCAGAACGACGTCTCCAAGCTGGTCAACAACGTGCAGGCGCTGGTCGGCCAGGGCGCCAAGGCGATCGTCATGGCCCCCCAGGACACCGGCGCCATCGCCAACACGCTCCAGCAGCTGGAGAACAAGAAGATCCCCGTGGTGACCGTGGACACCCGCCCCGACAAGGGCAAGGTCTACATGGTCGTACGCGCCGACAACCGCGCGTACGGCACCAAGGCGTGCGAGTTCCTCGGTGAGAAGCTCGGCGGCAAGGGCAAGGTCGTGCAGCTGGAGGGCGCGCTCAGCTCGATCAACGGCCGCGACCGGTCCGAGGCGTTCAACGAGTGCATGAAGAGCAAGTTCCCCGGCATCACGGTGTTCAGCGAGCCGACCGAGTGGGAGGGCAGCAAGGCGGCGTCCATGCTCCAGACCCGCCTGGAGCAGAACCCGGACATCAAGGGCATCTACATGCATGCCGGCGGTGTGCACCTGGCCCCGACGCTGCAGGTGCTCAAGCAGAAGAACCTGCTGGTCCCGCCGACCGACCCCAAGCACGTCTTCGTGGTCTCCAACGACGGCATCCCGCAGGAGTTCGAGGAGATCCGCAAGGGCAACATCGACGCCACGGTGTCGCAGCCGGCCGACCTCTACGCCCGGTACGCGATCTTCTACGCCAAGGCCGCGGTCGACGGCAAGACGTTCCAGCCGGGGCCGACCGACCACGGCAGCAACATCATCCAGCTCCCCAACGGCTTCGAGGACCAGCTCCCGGCGCCGCTGGTGACGAAGGACAACGTGGACGACCAGAACCTCTGGGGTAACCAGGTCAAGTGATGAAATATCACGTTGAAGCCCGAAATGTCGTCAAGCGTTTCGGCCCGACCACCGCGCTGAACGGCGCGGAGATCGCCATCGCCGAGGGCCAGACCCACGCCCTCGTCGGCCGGAACGGCGCGGGGAAGTCCACCCTCGTGTCGATCCTCACCGGGCTCCAGCGGCCGGACGAGGGCGAGGTGCTGTTCTCGGGAGAGACGGCGCCCGCCCTCGGCGACCGCGACGCCTGGCGGCGGCGCGTCGCCTGCGTGTACCAGAAGTCCACGATCATCCCGGCGCTGACGGTCGCGGAGAACCTGTTCGTCAACCGCCAGACCGAGCGCGGCCGGGTGATCAACTGGCGGACGCTGCGGGCCAAGGCGCGCGAGCTGCTGGACACGTACGAGGTGGACGTCGACCCGCGGGCGCTGGCCGGCGAGCTGAGCGTCGAGCAGCGGCAGCTCGTGGAGATCGCGCGGGCGCTGTCGTTCGGCGCGCGCTTCATCATCCTCGACGAGCCCACCGCCAGGCTCGACGGCCCGGCCATCGAGCGGCTGTTCACCCGCATGCGCTCGCTGCGCGAGCAGGGCGTCACGATGATGTACATCTCCCATCACCTGGACGAGGTGTACGAGATCTGCCAGAGCGTCACGGTCTTCCGCGACGCCCGGCACATCGTGACCCGGCCGGTCGAGGGCTTCCCGCACAACGAGCTGGTGGACGCGATGACCGGCGAGGCCACGGCCGCCTACCAGGCCCGGCAGCGCACGCCGGGCGAGGCGGTCGTGCTGGCGGGTGCGGGCCTGTCGTTGGCCGGCCGCTACCAGGACGTGGACATCGCGGTCAGGTCCGGCGAGGTCGTGGGCCTGGCCGGCTCGGCGAGCAGCGGCAAGGTCGGCCTGGCCGAGACCCTGGTCGGGCTGCGCAAACCGGACACGGGCACGGTCACGATCGACGGCGACCAGGTCAGGCCGGGCGACGTGCCCGCCGCCATGCGGGCCGGGCTCGGGTTCGTGCCCGAGGACCGGCATCACGAGGGTTTCGTCCCGATGTTGTCCGTGGGGGAGAACGCCACCCTGCCGATCGCCCACAAGCTGGGCCCCTACGGCATCGTCTCGCCCGCGCGGCGCCGGGCCAGGGCCGTCCAGATGATCGAGAGCCTGGACATCAAGACCGAGGGGCCCGACCAGCCCGTCGGCGACCTGTCCGGCGGGAACGCGCAGAAGGTCGTGTTCGCGCGGGCGCTCGTGGACGACCCGAGGGCCCTGGTCGTGATCAACCCGACCGCGGGCGTCGACGTCAAGGCCAAGCAGGCCCTGCTCGGCGCGGTCGAGGACGCGGTCGGCCGGGGCGCGGGGGCCGTCGTGGTCTCCGACGAGCTCGACGACCTGCGCATCTGCGACCGGGTGCTGGTGATGTTCCACGGCCGGGTCGTTAAGGACGTGCCGCGTGGCTGGACCGACCACGAGCTCGTGGCCGTGATGGAAGGCATACAAGAGTGACCACATTGACTGCTCCGGCCCCCCGGCTGCGGCTGGCCAGGTTCCGCGACCTGACCCTGGTGCCGGTGATCCTGCTCCTGCTCGTCGTGGGCGCGTTCCTCGACCCGACCTTCCTGACGGCGGGCAACCTGACGAACGTCCTGCAGCAGCAGGCGGCGATCTCGCTGCTCGTGCTGGCCGAGGCGATGATCCTGATCGCCGGGAAGTTCGACCTGTCGCTGGAGTCGACGGTCGGCAGCGCGCCCAGCATCGCCGTGATGCTGGTCGTCCCGGCGTCGGCGGGCGGGTTCGGCCTCGGGCTGCCCGGCTGGCTGGTGATCCCGCTGGCCCTGCTCGTGGGCGCGGCCATCGGGGCGTTCAACGGGTTCCTGATCATCAGGTTCCAGCTCTCGGCGTTCATCGTCACGCTGGCCATGCTGATCATCGTGGACGGCCTCCAGCAGGGGCTCACCCAGGGCAAGACGCTGTTCGAGCTGCCCGACTCGTTGCTCTATCTCGGCAGCGCCACCTGGCTCGGCCTGCCCGCCGCCATCTGGATCGCCGCGCTGCTGTTCGCCGCCGGGGTCTTCGGCCTGACCTACCTCAGGCTCGGCCGCGCCCTGTACGCCATCGGCGGCAACGCCGACGCCGCCCGCGCCGCCGGCATCCGGGTGGACCGCGTGCTGTTCGGCGTGTTCGTGCTCGGCGGCATCCTGGCCGCCACGGCCGGCATCCTGGAGACCGGACGCCTCGGCGGGATCGGCAACGAGATGGGCGACGGCTGGATCTTCATGGTCTTCGCCGCGGCCGTCATCGGCGGCGTCAGCATGGACGGCGGCAAGGGCACCGTCCTCGGCGCGCTGACCGGCGTGCTGGTGATCGGCCTGGTCCAGAACATCCTGACCCTCATCGGGGTCTCCGGCTTCTGGCAACCGGTGATCTACGGTGGCATCATTCTGATCGCACTGATCATCAGCAGGATCGCCGGCGGAAAGGCGCAGGACTGATGGAACGCCTCGCCCTCCGCACCAGGCTCAAGGCCGGGTGCGAGGAGATCTACGACAGGGAGCACGCCGAGATCCCGGCCGCTCTGGAGTCCGCCATGCGCGCGGGCGGCGTGATCTCGTGGCGCATCTGGCGCGACGGCCTTGACCTGTTCCACTTCGTGGAGGTCGAGGACTACGCCGCGCTGCAGGCCGCGCTCAAGGACGACCCCGCCGACCAGGCCTGGCAGCGTCAGATGAACCGCCTGCTCGACGGCGACTTCGACAAGTCGGCGGGCGGTTTGCGGCCGGTCTGGGAGATGACGTGATCGACCTGCCCCGCGTCGGCTTCGGCGGCGCCCCGATCGGCAACCTGTACCAGGCGGTCTCCGGCGAGCAGGCGCGCGCCACGGTCGACGCGGCCTGGGACAGCGGCGTGCGGCTCTACGACACCGCGCCGCACTACGGGCTCGGGCTGTCCGAGCGCCGCCTGGGCGCCGCGCTCGCCGAGCGGTCGGGCTACGTCCTGTCCACGAAGGTGGGCCGGCTGGTGGTGCCCTCGCAGGTCCGCGAGGACGACGAGATCTTCGACGTCCCCGTCGGGCTGGGCCGCGCATGGGACTTCTCGGCCGACGGGGTGCGCGACTCCCTGGAGGACTCCCTCGCCCGGCTCGGCCTGCCCGAGATCGACATCGCGCTCATCCACGACCCCGACGACCACGTGGAGCAGGCGCTCGCCGAGGCGTACCCGGCGCTGGCCGAGCTGCGGGAACAGGGCGTGGTGAAGGCGATCGGCGTCGGCATGAACCAGTGGCGGGCGCCGCTGCGGTTCGTCCGGGAGACCGGGATCGACGTCGTCATGCTCGCCGGCCGCTACACGCTGCTCGACCAGTCGGGGCTGCCGCTGCTGGAGGAGTGCGCCGAACGCGGCGTCAGGGTGCTGGCGGCCGGGGTCTTCAACAGCGGCCTGCTGGCCACGCCGACGCCGTCGGGCACCTTCGACTACGCGCCCGCGCCGGCGCCGCTGCTCGACCGGGCCGTCCGGATCGCCAAGACCTGCGAGCGCCACGGCGTCACCCTGCCGCAGGCGGCCATGGCCTTCCCGCTGCGGCATCCGGCGGTCGCCTCGATCGTCCTGGGCGCCCGCGCGCCCGAGGAGGTGCTGGCCAACGCCACCCTGTGGTCCCGCCCGGTCCCCGAGGACCTGTGGCTGGAACTGGCCGACGAGGGCCTGCTGACGGCCTGACCGCGACGCCGGCGGCGTCAGGAGGGGATGAACAGCCAGGACCTGGACGTGCCGGGCTCGTAGCGGGAGTCCAGGCGTTTGGCGACCACGCCGGGCAGGCCCTGCTCGCGCGCCGCCTGCCGCACCGGACCGGCCTCGCCGGGCCACGAGGGCGCGGTCTGCCAGCGCGGACCGGCCAGCTCCAGCGCCTCCAGGGCGGCCCGCCGGTCGGCGAACGGCTCGTCCAGCAGGGAACGGCCCTCGTCGTACAGCAGGTCGTGGACGACCAGGATCTCGGTCCCGCCCAGCGTGACCACCTCGCCGTCCAGCACCGCCGCCCGGCTGCCGAACGACTCGGCCAGCGGACGCAGCCAGGGGTGCTCGCGGGCGGCCGTCGTGCGCCCGCCGTCGATGGGGACCAGGAGCCGGCGTCCGCGCCAGGCGAACTCGAAGGCGTAGGCGGCGGCGTCCCTGGGCGGCCGGACGCGCTCGGTGGGCAGCATGGGCTCCACGTCGGGGAACGGGTCGCGGACGGGGGCGTCCATGCGGTGGATCATCCAGTTCTTGCCCCGCGTCCGGAACAGCACGAACCGGCCGGAGGCCCGCCTGCCGTGCAGGACGAACTTGACCTCCCGGTCGGACCACTTCTCGGTCTCGTACGTGCCGGTGTCCCAGACGGTCATCGTGCCGCCGCCGTACTCGCCCTGGGGGATCTCGCCGTGGAAGGTGAGGTACTCCATCGGGTGGTCCTCGGTGTGCACGGCCAGGTGGTTGGTGCCGGGGTCGGCGGGCAGGCCCTTGGGGACCGCCCAGGAGGCCAGCACGCCGTCGTGTTCCAGCCGCAGGTCCCAGTGCAGGGACCGGGCGTGGTGCTCCTGGATGACGAACGCGGCGCCGCCACCGTCCTCGGGGGAGGTGGCGGGCACGGGCTCGGGGGTCCGGCTGGGGTCGCGTTTGCTGCGGTATCGCTCCAGTTTGTCGGGCACGACACGGGTACTACCCGGGGAGCGGTCCGGCGTGCCGATCAGTCGAGCGCTTTGCGCAGCCACGCCTCCACGCCCGCGACGTGCACGGTGGCCCAGGAGCGCGCCACGTCCGGCTGGCGGGCGGCGATGGCCTCGTAGATCGCGGTGTGCTGCTCGCGGGTCTTCGTCATCGCGCCCTCCTGGGTGAGGCCGCGCCACACCCGGGCCCGAGTGGTCGGACCTGACAGGCTCTCGATGAACGAACACAGCACGCTGTTGCCCGACCCGCGCGCGATGCGCTGATGGAACTCCAGGTCGTTGGCGACCAGCTCCTCGACCGTCGGCTCGGCGGGCAGCGAGTCGAGGATGAGCCGCAGCTCCTCGATGTCCGCCTCGCTCATCAGCTCGGTGGCCATGGCCGTCGCGGCCGGCTCAAGGATGCGGCGGACCTCGAAGAACTGGATCACCGTGTCGTCGCGGTGCAGGTCGAGCACGAACGACATGGTGTCGAGCAGCAGGTGCGGCTCCAGGCTGGTGACGTACGTGCCGTCGCCCTGGCGTACGTCGAGCACGTTGATCAGGGCGAGCGCGCGGACGGCCTCGCGCAGCGAGTTGCGCGACAGGCCGAGCCGCTCGGCGAGGTCGGCCTCCTTCGGCAGGCGGTCGCCCGGAGTCAGCTCGCCGGAGAGGATCATCTGCTTGATCTTGTCGATGGCCGCGTCGGTGACCGCCACACTCTTCTCCCTAGACATCGGATGTCTAGGAGTCTAGAGCCTGGAAGCGTACGGGATCGACGTTCGGGACGCGGCGGATCAGACCCCGGGTCTCCAGCGTGCGCAGATGGGCCGCGGCCTCGCCGGCCGCCATGCCGCGCAGCACGGGGGCCAGGTCGTCCCAGGGCCGGTTCCAGGTCATCATCGCGGCGACCTCCCAGATGGTCAGCGGTCGCGACCGCTCGGCCAGGAGGGTGCGCAACCGGATCAGCTTCTCCTCGTGATGGTGGCGGATCTCGGCGGCGCGTGCGGCAACATCAGGAAATATCCACTCATGTGCGGGCAAAGCATCCAGGGGGCCCAGCTCGCCGACCCGGTCGAGCGAGTCCATGAAGTCGCCCAGCGGATCGACGTCGTCCCGGTCGTAGGGATAGATCCCGATGTGCGGGGTGATGTCGGGAAGGACGTGGTCGCCGGTGAACAGCCGGTCGGCGTCCTCCAGGTGCAGGCAGATGTGGCCCGGCGTGTGACCGGGGGTGTGCACGGCCCGCAGCTTGCGGCCCGGCAGGTCCACCAGGTCGCCGTCGCGCAGCTCGCGGTCGGGCAGCGCGGGCGGCGTCGGCCGGGCGCCCATCGCCTCGCGCGCCTCGGCGGGATCGGCCCCGGCCCGCCGGAGCATGTCGGACTGGAAGCTCGCGTGCTCCTCCGCGGCGAGCCCGTGCATGAGCCGGACCAGCGCCGCGTCCGCCTCGTGCATCGCGATCCAGGCCCCGGACGCCTCCTTGACCTGCCCGGCGAGCCCGGCGTGATCGGGATGGAAGTGGGTGACGACCACACCGCTGACGGCCGCGACGTCGAGCCCGAGCTCGGCCAGGCCGCCGCTGAGCGCCTCCCAGGCGTCGGGATGGTTCCAGCCGGCGTCGACCAGCACCGGCCCGCGCGGCGACTCGACGGCGTAGACCAGCGTGTAGCCGAGAGGATTGCCCGGGATGGGCACCGGCACGCTCCACACCCCGCCGCCGAGCTCCTGCGGCCGCTGCTCCGAGTACGGCCTGCGCCTGGTCTTCCCCACCGGTTCCCCCGATCGAGCACGTGCGTTGAATGGTAGATCAGGCGATGCGTTCGAGGATCGTCGCCGTGGCCAGTGCGCCGCCCGCGCACATCGTGACCAGCGCGGTGTTGCCGTCGGAGCGTTCGAGCTCGTGCAGGGCGGAGGTGATGAGCCGGGCGCCGGTGGCCCCGACGGGATGGCCGAGCGCGATGGCCCCGCCGTTGACGTTGACCCGGTCGAAGTCGGGCTCGTGCGCGGCGGCCCACGAGAGCACCACGGACGCGAACGCCTCGTTCACCTCGAACCTGTCGATGTCGCCCATGGTCATCCCGGCCGCCGCCAGCACCTTCGCGGTCGCCTCCACGGGACCGTCGAGGTGATAGTACGGCTCGGCCCCGACGAGCGCCTGTGCCAGGATGCGCGCCCTGGGCCGCAGCCCCTGCCGGCGGGCCTCCTGCTCGCTCGTCACCAGCACGGCGGCCGCGCCGTCGGAGATCTGCGAGGACGTGCCGGCCGTGTGCAGGGCGCCCTCGGCGACCGGCTTGAGCCCGGCCAGGCTCTCCACCGTGGTCTCGCGTAACCCCTGGTCCCTGCGTACGGACTCGACGGGCACGATCTCCCGGTCGAACCGCCCGTCGGCCCACGCCTTGGCCGCCAGGCGCTGCGAGCGCGCGCCGAACCAGTCGAGCCGCTCCCTGGTCAGCCCCCGCCGCCGCGCGATCCGCTCGGCCGCGGTGAACTGGTCGGGCAGGTCGATGCTCCAGTCGTCGGGACGCGGCCGGGCGGGCCGCACGTTGCTGCCGAGCGGCGCCCTGCTCATGACCTCGACCCCGCACCCGATGCCCGCCTCGATGACGCCCGCCCTGATCAACGCCGCCGCCAGGTGCACGGCCTGCTGCGAGGAGCCGCACTGGGCGTCGATCGTGGTGACCCCCGTCTGGTAGGGGAGCCCGGCGTAGAGCCAGGAATGGCGGCCGACGTGACCGCCCTGCTCACCCGCCTGGGTGACGCATCCGGCGAACACCTGGCCGACGGCGGCCGGGTCGACGCCGGCGCGCTCGACCAGCCCGTTCAGCGCCGCGGCCAGGACCTGCTGCGGCTTGAGCCCCGACAGCCATCCCGCCTTCTTGCCGATGGGCGTGCGAACGGCCTCGACGATCACCGGTGTACCCACAGTCGCCTCCAGAACGTTGCTCTGGCCGCGACTGTAACGCGTTCTACTTTCCGGTGGAAGCCTCGCTTCCGGCGGGGATCTCGGCGCGCAGCCCGAAGGTGTCGAAAAGCTGCAGGTCGAAGAACATGGCGACGTGGTTGATGCCTTCGTCGCGCAGCGCCAGCACCATGATCGCGAAGGGGCGGTAGGTGTCGCCCTCGCGGAAGTAGACGGCGAACGCGGGCTGGCCGTTGGCGGCGACCGGAAGCAGCTTGAGGTCGTGGGGTCGGCTCGCGGGGCACTGGTTGGAGACCAGCTCGCCGATCGCGTCGGGGCCTTCGTACCAGCCCACGTAGGGCGGCATCTCCCAGATCGCGTCTTTGGTGAACAGCGAGACCAGCTCGTCGACGTCGTAGTTCTCGAACGCGGCGACGTAGCGGTCGAGCAGGTGGCGCTGCTCGGCCGACAGCGGCTCGACCGGGTCGTCGAGAGTCGGCGAGACCTCGCTGAGCTGCGCGCGGGCCCGCTGGAGGATGCTGTTGACGGCCGCCGTGGACAGGCCGACCGCCTCGGCCACCTCGGCCGCCCGCCACCTGAGCACGTCGCGCAGGATCAGCACCGCGCGCTGCCGGGGCGGCAGGTGCTGCAGCGCGGCGACGAGCGCGAGCCTGATGCTCTCGCGCGAGGTCACGATCGAGGCCGGGTCGCCGCCCGCCTCGACCCCGGCCAGCGTGTCGGGCACCGGCTCCAGCCAGGGCACCTCGCCGTCCTGGACCAGCGGCGCGCTCGCCTCGGTGCTCGGGGCGCCGAGGCCGGTCGGCAGGGGCCGCCGGCCGCGGCTGTCGAGCGCGGTCAGGCAGGCGGTGGTGGCGATGCGGTAGAGCCACGTACGCAGTGACGACCGCCCCTCGAACCCGTCGTAACCCCGCCACGCGCGCAGATACGTCTCCTGCACGAGATCCTCGGCGTCGTGCACCGACCCCAGCATCCGGTAGCAGTGTGCGAACAGCTCGCGCCGCATCGGATCGGCCAGCCGGAGGAAGTCGTCGCTCGTCGGCTTGTCGCTCATGTCCCCTGTATAGCTCCCGCCACCGACAATTTCGGTGGCGGCCCCGGCCGGCTTTAGGGCATGACGGAGATGTCCGACAAGAGGCTAGATGTCGGACAGGAGGCGATTCGCGGCGGTCTCGATGCGCCGCTGGATCTGGTCGTACGTGCGCCGCCCCCGCAACATCTCCAGCAGCTCCTGCACCCACACGCTGGCCAGCGAGCCCGCGAGGTCGAGCTGCTCCTCGCCGGCCTGGTCGACCGTCAGCCCGTCGGCGGACACGCGCAGCAGCAGCCCCGTCATGCGGTCGCCGAACGGTGTCTGGACCTCGGCCATGATCAGCGACCGGATCAGCGCGTCGGCCAGCTCCGGCTCGCGCATCAGCCCCCGGGTGGCCCGCATGAGCACGTCGACGGCCCGGCTGGCCGGCGTGGAGGCCCCGGGCGGGCGGCGCTCGATGCTGCTCTCCAGCAGGTCGATCTCCTCGCCCACGACCGCCACGACCAGGTCCATCTTGGACGGGAAGTAGCGGTAGAGCGTGCCCAGCGCCACGCCGGCGCGCTCGGCGACCGTGCGCATCTGCATGGCCTCGACGCCGCCGCGCGAGGCCAGCGCGGCGGCGGCCTGGACGATGCGCTTGCGGCGTTGGTGCTGGCTGCGGGTGCGGACACTGCGACCGCCCGCCGCGGCGCGGCCCTCGGCGGCCCCCTCGGTGTCGCTGGGGGGCGCGGAGAATGACCCGGGCGAGGTACGCATAAGAACACGTTATCTGATTTCTCGACAACGCGGCTTGTTACTCGCGAGTCACAAACAGGCCGTATCGGCCCATGTCTACGGCGTTACAGGACTAAGTCGGAACATGGGGAACAAGGCCGGCACTGGACAGATATTAGAATCTGTTCTAGTTTGCCATTCGGCTTACCTAGCGCTTGCTGGAGGCTCGATGATCGCGCAGACGCTGGCGGCCCTGCTCCTCGACCGGGCGCAGGACGACCGACCTGGGCTGATGTTCGAGGGCGCGGTGTGGTCGTGGCGCGAGCACGTCGCCCGCTGCCGGGCGGCGGCGGCCTGGCTGAGCGGGCGCGGCCGGGGCCTGCACGTGGGCGTGCTGGGGGAGAACGTCCCGGAACTGCTCTTCCTGCTCGGCGGCGCGGCGCTCGGCGGGCACGTGCTGGTCGCGCTGAATCCGACGCGCCCGGTGGACGAGCTGATCCGGGATGCCCGCGCCACCGACGTGGACCTCCTGCTCTGGGACGCCCCCTTCGCGGGCCTGGCCCGGCCGGTCGCCGAGGCGCTGGGTCTGGAGAGCCTGCCGCTGTCCACGGTGTCGTCCCTGGGGGAGGGCGAGGGCCGGGCCGCCGAGCCGGGGCCCGGCGACCTGGTGATGCTGATCTTCACGTCGGGCACCTCGGGTCGGCCCAGGGCCGTCCGGATCACGCAGCGCAAGCTGGCCCTGCCGGGGTTGAGCCTGGCGGCGCTGCTCACGCCCGAGGACGTCGTCTACTGCTCGATGCCGCTGTTCCACTCCGGGGCCCTGATGGCCGCCTACGCCCCGGCCGTGGCCTCGGGGGCGGCGCTGGCCGTGCGCAGGCGGTTCTCGGCCTCCGGCCTGCTGCCGGACGTACGGCGGCACGGCTGCACGTACCTGCACTACGTCGGCAAGGCGCTCTCCTACGTCCTGGCCACGCCCGAACGCCCGGACGACGCCGACAACCCCCTCAGGATCGCCTTCGGCAACGAGGGCAGCGCGGTCGCGACCAGGCGGTTCGGCGAACGGTTCGGCTGCCGGGTGATCGACGCCTTCGGCTCCACCGAGACGGCCATCTCCTTCACCCCCGACCCCGGCGGCCCGCCCGGCAGCCTCGGCAGGCTGGGCGCGGGCGTGGAGATCCTCGACCCCCTCACCGGACGCCCGTGCCCGCCCGCCCGCATCGAGGGCGGCCGCCTGCTCAACCCGGACGAGGCCGTCGGCGAGCTGGTCAACACCTCCGGCCCGGGCCTGTTCGAGGGCTACTACAACGACCCGGACGCGGACGCCGAACGCGTCAGGGACGGCGCGTTCTGGTCCGGCGACCTGGCCTACGCCGACCCCGCCGGGCACGTCTTCTTCGCCGGGCGCGGCACCGAACGCCTGCGCGTGGACGGCGAGAACCTGGCGGTCGCGCCGGTGGAGGCCGCCCTGCGGGAGTTCGGCGGCGTGGTGGAGGCGGCGGTCTACCCGGTGCCGGACGCGGCGGCCGGCGACCAGGTGATGGCGGCGCTGATCCTGGACGGCCCCTTCGACGCCGGGGCGTTCACCGCGTTCCTGGCAGGTCGGACCGACCTGGGCCCCAAGTCCTTACCCCGCTATATCCGGATTTGTAGTGAACTTCCGCTGACCCCTTCTCACAAGGTCATCAAGCGGATCCTGGCCAAGGAGGCGTGGCGGACCGGCGACCCCGTCTGGTGGCGGTCCCCGGCCGGGCTGCGCCCCCTGACCGGCGCGGACGTCAAGGCGATCGAGGACGAGTTCGTCGAGCACGGCAGGCACCACCTCTTGGAGAGCTGATGGATTTCAACCTGGACGAGACCCAGCAGGACCTGAAAAAGCTGACCGCCGAAGTTCTGACCAGGGAGGAGGCCACCGCCGGGGAAGGGACCGGAGCCGCCGGGAAGGAGGGCGGCGCGACGGCCGGGGACGGGCTGTGGCGGGCCGGGCTCATGAGCGTGTGCGCGTCCGAGGAGGCGGGCGGCGCCGGGCTCGGACCGGTCGAGATGGCCGTGGTGCTGCGCGAGGTCGGGGCGCGGGCGGCGGCCGTACCGGCGTTGCCCGTCCTGGTGAGCACGCTGGCGCTGGCCCGTCACGGCAGCCCTGACCAGCGGCGACGGGTCACGCGTGGCACGCTGGCCCGCCGCGAGCCCGGCCGGGCCCCGGCCGATCCGCCCGAGACGGTCGCCCGCCGCGAGGGTGACGGCTGGTCGCTGACCGGGCGGAAGGTCTCGGTGCCGTACCCGGCGGACGACGTCCTGGTCACCGCGGACGAGGGGCTGTTCCTGGTGGCGTCGCCGTCCGCGAGCCCGGAGTTCACCTCGACCGGCGAGCCGGCCGCCACGGTCCTGCTGGACGGCACGCCCGCCGAGCGGGTGGCCGGGCCCGAGGCCGCCGCCGACGCCGGGCGGCTGTTCACCGTGGCCGTCGCCGCGCAGGCGAGCGGCGTCCTGGCCGGGGCGCTCGACCTGACCACCGCCTACATCAGGACCAGGCGGCAGTTCGGCCGGGCGCTGGCCGAGTTCCAGGCCGTGACCATGCAGATCGCCGACGTCTACATCGCGGGACGGGCCCTCGACGTCGCCATGTGGTCGGCCGCCTGGCGGCTGGGCGAGGGGCTGCCCGCCGACGAGGACGTGGCGCTGGCCGCGTTCCACGTCTGCGAGGCAGTCAAGGCCCTCTACACCTGCCAGCACCTGCACGGCGGCCTCGGGCTGGACGTCACCTACCCGCTGCACCGCTACTTCGCGCAGGCCAAGCACCTGTCCCACCTGCTCGGCGGCGCCGACGCCCAGCTCGACCTGATCGGAGCCCTCGTCTGATGCTGATCGACCTGACCCCCGAGCAGCGCGCGCTCCGCGACGAGCTGCGCGAGTACTTCCGCGGCTGCCTGACCGCCGAGGACCGCGCCAAGATCGCCGACGATCCGTTCGGCGAGGCGTACATGGAGCACTGCCGCCGGCTCGGCCGCGACGGCAAGCTCGGGCTGGGCTGGCCCAAGGAGTACGGCGGAGGCGGCTACGGCCCGCTGGAGCAGCAGATCTTCGCCAACGAGATCGCCCGCGCGGGCGTGCCGTACCCGATCATCACCGTGCAGACGGTGGGCCCGACGCTGATGCAGTACGGCACCCAGGAGCAGAAGGACCGCTTCCTGCCGCGCATCCTGGCCGGGGAGTGCCACTTCGCGATCGGCTACAGCGAGCCCGAGGCCGGCACCGACCTGGCCTCCCTGCGCACCACGGCGGTGCTCGACGGCGGCCACTACGTCGTCAACGGCCAGAAGATCTTCACCAGCGGTGCGCACTACGCCCAGTACATCTGGCTGGCGGCCCGGACGAACCCCGAGGCCAAGAAGCACAAGGGCATCACGATGATGATCGCCGCCACCGACGACCCCGGCTTCTCCTGGACCCCGATCGTCACCATGGACGGCCGCCACCACACGAACTCCACCTACTTCTCCGACGTCCGCGTCCCGGTGGACATGGTGGTCGGCGAGGTGGACCGCGGCTGGGACCTGATCGTCAACCAGCTCAACCACGAACGCGTCACCCTCGGCCCCGCCGGGAACCTCGGCCAGACCTACGACCGCTTCCTCGCCTGGGCCAGGCACGCCGGGCTGACGGACAACCCGGACGTACGCCGCGCCCTCGCCCGGGTGCGGGCCGCCTTCCGTACGAACGAGCTGCTGAACTGGCAGGTGGCGGCCAACATGGACCTCGGCTGGCTGGGCGCGCCCGACGCCTCGGCCACCAAGATCTACGGCTCCGAGCGCATGCAGGAGATCGGCCGGCTGGTCTGCGACGTCGTGTCCAGGTACGGCGACCCCTCGGACCCGGAGACGGCCGAGCTGGCCGAGCGCATGGACCACGGCGTCAAGGGCGCGGTGGTGCTGACGTTCGGCGGCGGGGTCAACGAGGTGCAGCGCGAGCTGATCGCGATGCTCGGCCTGAGCCTGCCGAGGCCGCCGCGATGACCGACCCGATGACCGACCCGATGGCCGCCGCGATGACCGACGCCGAGTTGCGCGAGCTGGCCGGCAAGCAGGTGGCGATGGGGGAGCTGCGCGGCACCCCGGCCGCCGACCCGGTGAACGCGCCCATGATCCGCCACTGGCTGGAGGCCATGGGCGACGCCAACCCGCGCTACCTGGAGGAGGGGGTGGCCCCGCCCGCGATGGCCCAGGTGTGGACCATGCAGGGGCCCGGCTCGCGGGCCAAGGACCGCTCGCCGGTGGACGACCTGCTGGCCGCGCTCGACGCCGCGGGCTTCACCGGGGTCGTGGCGACCAACTGCGAGCAGACCTACCACCGGTACGCCGGGATCGGCGAGCTGCTGACGCCCGCCACCCGTTTCACGTCGTTGTCCGGCCCGAAGCGCACCGCCCTGGGTGAGGGCTACTTCGCCACCTGGAACGTCACCTGGTACGGCGACGACGACCGGCCCGTCGCCGAGATGCTCTTCCGGGTGCTGAAGTTCCGTCCCAAGGCTCCTGCCCCGCGCGCGCGGGAGCCGTACCCGCTGCGGCCCGCGGTCAACAGGGACACCGCGTTCTTCTGGGAGGGCGTGCGGGACGGCGAGCTGCGCGTCCAGAGCTGCGCGGACTGCGGCGAGCTGCGGCACCCGCCCGGCCCGATGTGCCCGGCCTGCCGTTCGGCGAACCGGTCGCACGTCGTCGTGAGCGGCCGCGGCACCCTGTACAGCTACGTCGTCCACCACCATCCGCCGGTGCCGGGGCGCGAGGTCCCGTTCGTGGTGGGTGTGGTGGAACTGCCGGAAGGAGTGCGGATCGTGGGCAACGTCGTGGACTGCCCGGCCGAGAAGGTGGAGGTCGGGATGGCCCTGCGGGTGACGTACCGGTCGATGGACGACGAGCTCGTCCTGCCGATGTGGACTCCGGAGGAGCCGTGACCCCCGCCACCGGCACGGCCCTGCCCGAGCTGACCGTCGACCTGACCCCGACGACGGTGATCGCCACGGCCCTGGCCACCAGGGACTTCACCCCCGTGCACCACGACACCGCCAAGGCCCGCGCCCAGGGCTCGAAGGACATCTTCCTCAACATCCTCACCACCATGGGCCTGGTGGAACGCTATGTCACCGACTGGACGGGCCCGGAGGCGGTCATCACGAGCATCAACGTCAGGCTGGGCGTCCCGGCGTACGCGGGGGACCGGCTGAGCTTCAGCGGCGTGATCGTCGAGCGCGACGGCGACCGGTACACCGCGCAGGTGCGCGGCCGGGTGAGCCTGGGCGACCACGCCACCGGCACCGTCACCTTCGTCCTGCCGGGGAGCGCGTGATGCCGGGCGGGCGCGCGGCGATCGCGGGCATCGGCGCCACCGAGTTCAGCAAGGACTCGGGCCGGTCGGAGCTGCGGCTGGCGGCCGAGGCCGTGCTCGCCGCCCTGGACGACGCCGGGGTGCCGCCGTCCGAGGTGGACGGCATGGTCACCTACACCCAGGACTCCAACCAGGAGATCGCCGTCGCCCGGGAGACCGGGGTCGGCGACCTCACCTTCTTCTCCCGCGTCGAGTACGGCGGCGGCGCGGCCTGCGGCACCGTCGCGCACGCGGCCATGGCCGTGGCCACCGGCATGGCCCGCACGGTGGTCTGCTACCGGGCCTTCAACGAGCGCTCCGGCCGCCGCTTCGGCCAGCCGAACGCCCGGCTGACCGGGGAGCCCACCTCCCAGGGCCTGGAGATGAGCTGGCACGTGCCGTACGGGCTGATGACCCCTGCCGCGTGGGTCGCCATGTTCGCGCGGCGGTACATGCACGAGTTCGGGGCGACGTCGGAGGACTTCGGACGGGTGGCGGTGGCCATGCGCCGGCACGCCGCCACGAACCCGGCCGCCTGGTTCCACGGGCGTCCGATCACGCTGGAGGAGCACCAGGCGTCCAGGTGGATCGTGGAGCCGCTGCACCTGCTCGACTGCTGCCAGGAGAGCGACGGCGCGGTGGCCCTGGTCGTGACGTCCGCCGAACGCGCCCACGACCTGCGCAGATCGCCCGCGGTGATCACGGCGGCGGCGCAGGGGGCGGGCGCGGGCCAGATGATGATGACGAGCTACTACCGGGACGACATGAGCGGCCTGCCGGAGATGTCCGTCGTCGGCCGCCAGTTGTGGGAGATGTCCGGGCTGTCCCCGCAGGACATCCAGACGGCCATCCTGTACGACCACTTCACCCCGTTCGTCCTGGCCCAGCTGGAGGAGCTGGGCTTCTGCGGGCGCGGCGAGGCCCCGGACTTCCTGCGGGACGGCGGCATCGAGCTGGACGGCCGCCTGCCCGTCAACCCGCACGGCGGGCAACTGGGCGAGGCGTACATCCACGGCATGAACGGCATCGCCGAGGCCGTCCGGCAGGTCCGCGGGACGGCCGCCAACCAGGTGGCCGGGGTGCGGAACGTCCTGGTCACGGCGGGGACCGGCGTGCCGACGAGCGGCCTGATCCTGTCGTCGACGTGACATTGTGTTAGCAATTGGACGCTTTGGGTAATCGCGTCTGTATGAGTGGATTCTGGGGAGTCCTGGCGCAGCCGGAGCTGAAGATCGACTGGACCAGGATGCCCACGTACAACACGATCATGGCGGTCGCGGCCGGCGTCGGGTTGCTGCTCGTGGTCTCCTTCGGCCGCCGGCTGCTCAGGGGCGACCCGCTGGAGCACGTGGAGGGCTGGGCGCTGGCGTTCGGCGCGATGGGGGCCGTCCTGACGGTGACCGGGCTGCACATGACGCTCACCTGGCCGCTGGCCGGGCAGGGCTTCCCGTTCGACAACATCATCTTCGGGGAGCCCTCGCTGGCGTTCGGCGTGCTGCTGCTGGCCGCCGCGATCTACCTGTGGAAACGCTGGGGGCTGGTCGCCGTGGCGCCCGACCGGCGCAAGCTCGTGGCGCGTACGGCCGGGCCGATCTCGCTGTTCGTCTTCGCCATGGGGCTGGCCTGCTTCGGGATCGCCGCGGCGGGGTGGACGTACATGTTGTTCGCCGCGCCGCCGCAGGAGCCGATCTCGGGGGCCTTCGCCGGCATGCCGCTGCTGGAGGCCACCTTCATCTCCGGCCTGTACGTGCTGGTCGGCGTGGGGGCGGTGCTGTTCCCGTTCGCGCTGCGGGCCAGGGGTGGCCCGGTCACGACCGTGACCGGGGTGTGCTGGGGGGTCGCCGGGGTGGCGTTCCTCCTGTTCGGCGCGCTGAACTACTTCACGCACATCGGGCTGATCGTCAACACCATGTAGGCGTTCACGGGCCCAGGAACATCGGCACGGAGAAGAACACGATCATCGCGATCGCCACGCAGATCAGGAACCCGATCAACTCCCAGGCCCAGTCGTAGTGCCGTTCCCTGCGCCGCTTGAGCGCCTTCTTCCTGGCCGCGGCCTTCTTCTTGCCCGCCGGCTGCTTGCGGGCGCCGGGCTTGGCGCCGCCTCTCCCCGGTGAGCGGGCCGGTCCGGCGCCGGGCTTGCGGCGGGACGGGCCCTGGAGGTCGCGGATCGGATCGGGGTGGAGTTCGCGGTCGGCTGCTAGCTCGCGGGCGAGCTCGAAGGCGAAGTCCGCGGCCCGGCTCCGCTCGCCGGGCGCCGCGCCGGGCCGGTTGGGGTCGGACAGGCCGGAGCCGGACAGGGTGGATTCGGGCAGGTCGGAGCCGGACAGGGCCGGGTCGGAGAAGGCCGAGGTGGCGGGGGCCGGGTCGGAGGCGGCCGGGCCGGACGGGGGCTCGGGCGCGGGCATGCGGTAGACCGGCTCGGCGGTGGCCCTGGACCTCGGGGTGAACAGCGGCGCGGCCTCCTTGACCGGCTGCTCCGCCGCGAGGGGCCGCTGCGGCGCGGGCCGTTGCGGGACGGGAGGTTGTGCGGTGGGGCTTTGTGCGGCGGGACGCTGCGGGGCGTGGGGCGGGTCCGTGTGCGGCGGCACGTCCCTGATGGCGGGCATCTCCAACGTCGCCGGCTCGTCGTCCAGCACGTCCGCGGGCACGGGCGTGCCCAGGAAGAAGGGCCGCTCCCCAGGCGGCGGAACGACGGCCTCGGGCGCGGCGTCCGCCACGGGAGGTGCGGTGAAGTCGCCCGTACTGAAGGGCTGGAGCGAGGGGCGGTCCGACTCCGGCAGGGCCTGCGACGGTTGCGGGTGTCTGGTGAGGAACGGCCGCACGGCCGCCGCCCGCGCGGCCGGGTCCCGCAGCGGCCCCATCGAGTCCAGCGCGCCCAGCGGGTCGCGCAACTTGGGCATCGGCGCGGTCGTCGCCTCGTGCACGGACGGCCGCTCGCCGGAGGGCGGCGTGAGCAGGTCCGCCGGGAAGATCCCGGTGCTGGTCGCCGGGTCGGCCTCGGCGAGCGGCAGCGGCCACTGCGGCGGCGCGGGCCAGAGCGGCTTGACGAACAGCGGCCCCGGCTCGGCGGGAACCGACCCGGCGAAGTGCACGCGCAGGATCGCGGGCGGCTCCGGCCAGGGCAGACGTCCGAGGACGTCCCGCAGCGGCGCGACCGCGAGCGCGCCGTACACGTCGGACAGCGGCTTCGGCACCCGCCCTTCGGCCAGCGCGGCCAGGGCCATGCCCAGGACCTGGCGGAAGCGGTGGCTCGCCCCGACGACCAGCTCCTCGGCGGTGTCGGGTGCGACGTCGAGCACCCAGGCCAGCTCGGCCCTGCTCAGCTCGCACACCGCGCACAGCACGAGCACCTCGCGCTGCTGCGGGCGAAGCTCGCGCAGCACGCGCTCGACCAGCGCAGAGGCCGGGTCGACGAGCGGGTCCACGACGGGAGGGGTGTAGACGACGTCCCGCCGGTGGATCTGGCGGCGGGCGTAGGCGTACAGGGCGGCGCGGGGTGGGACGGCGTCGGGGACGCCGGCGAGCACTCCGCCGAGCACGGACGCCAGGACGTCGGACGCGGTGCCCGGATCGCCGAGCTGGTCGGCGCAGTACGCGAACAGCCCGGCGGCATGGCGGTCGTAGAGCTCTGCGATCAGTTCTGCGCGGGGGCGCTGACCGGTGAGCGGCTGGGGCACGGGGCCGATCCTCTTGCTAAATGTGCGGACGCTGAGGTGAGGGGTACGCGTCTGGAGATTGTGGAGGTAATCATGCCAACTCACCCAGGTCCGGCGCACCACTTGATCGGAAATTCCGGTAAATCTCCCTGGTCAGTGAAACGCTTAAGCCGTCCCCCGTGGGGACACGGGGGTCCGGGCCGCCGTAGTCTTGTGGGCCACCGAGATCATGCGGCGGTCGTGGCAGGGGGGCCGCGGCCCTGCCATCGAGCGAGAGGTCACGCGTGATCACATTCGACGCTGTCACCAAACGCTATCCAGACGGCACCACCGCCGTGGACGCACTCAGCCTTGAGGCGCCCACCGGCGAGATCACCGTGCTGGTGGGCCCCTCGGGCTGCGGGAAGACGACGTCCCTCCGGATGATCAATCGCATGATCGACGCCTCCGAAGGACAGGTCCTCCTCGACGGGGTGCCCGTGAGCGGCATCGACCCGCCCACGCTGCGCCGCGGCATCGGGTACGTCATCCAGCAGGCGGGTCTCTTCCCGCACCGGAAGATCGTCGACAACATCGCGACGGTCCCGTACCTGCTGGGCTGGGACAGGAAGAAGGCCCGCGCGCGGGCCATGGAACTGCTCGAACGCGTCGGGCTCGACGCGGCGTTCGCCGACCGCTACCCGTTCCAGCTCTCCGGCGGGCAGCAGCAGCGCGTGGGCGTGGCCAGGGCGCTGGCCGCCGACCCGCCGGTGCTGCTCATGGACGAGCCGTTCAGCGCGGTCGACCCGATCGTCCGCACCAGCCTCCAGGACGAGCTGATCAGGCTCCAGGCGGAGCTGAACAAGACCATCGTGTTCGTCACCCACGACATCGACGAGGCGATCAAGCTCGGCGACCGCGTGGCCGTGCTGCGCGTGGGCGGACGGCTGGCCCAGCTCGCCGACCCCAAGACGCTGCTGTCGGAGCCGGCCGACGACTTCGTCCGCGAGTTCCTGGGCCACGACCGGGGCATCAGGCGGCTGCAGTTCATCTCCACGAAGGGGCTGAGGCTGCGTACCGACCTGACCGTGCGCGAGCGGGCGGCCAGCGACGAGCCATGGCTGCTGGTCGTGAGCGACGACGACCGGCCCGTGGGCTGGTTCGCCGGTTCGCGGCCCGAGGAACTGGAGCCGTACGGGACGTTCGTGCTCGGCCGCGACTCGATGCGGTCGGCGCTGGACGCGGCGCTGCTGTCGCCCTCCGGCTGCTCGGTCGCCGTGGACGAGGACGGCAGGGTCGTCGGCGTGGCCACCAGGGAGGCCCTGGACGAGGCGCTGGCGGAGGCCGCCGATGCGTGAAGGTCCGCCCAGCATCTGGGAGTGGATCGCGCGCAACTGGGACACCGGCCGCGCCGACAGCATCAGGAACCTGCTGACCGACCACCTGACCATGTCCCTGGTGCCGATCCTGGCCGCGCTGGTGCTCGCGTTGCCGCTCGGCCTGGCCTGCGTGCGCTGGCGCTGGCTCTACCAGCCCACCTCGGGCCTGATGAACGTCGTCTACGCGCTGCCGTCGCTGCCGGTGTTCATGCTGCTGATCTCGGTGACCGGGCTGTCCCAGACCACCGTGATCATCCCGCTGACCTTCTACGGCATGGCCGTGCTCATCCCCGCCGTGGTCGACGGGCTGAACTCGGTGCCCGACCACGTCCGACAGTCGGCCGTCGCCATGGGGTTCACGCCCATGCGCCGCCTGCTCCAGGTCGAGCTGCCCATCGCCACGCCGGTGGTGCTGGCCGGGCTGCGCGTGGTCGCGGTCTCCAGCATCAGCCTGGTCAGCGTGGGCGCGCTGATCGGCCAGGGCGGGCTCGGCGGGTTGTTCACCCGGGCCTACCAGAACCCGTTCATGCCGCCGGTGATCACCGGCATCGTGCTGATCGTCGCGCTGGCGCTGGTCGCCGACGGCCTGCTGGTCCTGGCCCAGCGACTGCTCACCCCCTGGGTACGCGCGCGGAAGGGGACGTCATGAGCTGGTTGGGCTCGTTCTTCGGCTGGCTGGCCGACTTCTTCGGCACCGGGGCGAACTGGACCGGCCCCGACGGCATCCCGGCGCGGTTGCTGGAGCACCTGGAGTTCTCGGTCCTGGCGCTGGCGCTGGCGATGCTGATCGCGGTGCCGCTGGGCCTGGCCATCGGGCACACCGGCCGGGGCGAGGTCGTGGTCGTCATCTCGGCGAACCTGGCCAGGGCGCTGCCCACGCTCGGCCTGCTGGTGCTGTTCGTGCTGCTGCTGGGCACGTCCTCGATCTGGCCGGTGATCATCCCGTTGGTGCTGCTGTCGGTGCCGCCGATCCTGGTCAACACCTACGAGGGCATCAAGGGCGTCGATCCGGAGCTGCGCGACGCGGCGTACGGGATGGGGCTGCGCGGCGGGCAGGTGCTCGGCCGGGTGCTGGTCCCGGTGGCGCTGCCGCTGATCCTGCTCGGGCTCAGGCTGTCGGCGATCCAGGTGGTCTCCACCACGACGGTCGCCGCGTACACGGGGCTCGGCGGGCTCGGCCGATTCGTGATCGACGGTTTCGCGACGAAGGATTACGCGAGCGTCGTGGGGGGTTCAGTACTGATTGTGCTGTTCGCGCTTGTCGTGCAGATCGTGTTCGCCCTCATCCAGAGGGTGACCGTTTCGCCGGGGGTGAGCCAGAGACTGAAGGTTCGATAGTCTCCGGTATTACCTGCCGCTTTAGAAGGGAAATTCGAGATGAGACGCATGATCGGCACCGCGGCGGTGCTCGTGTCGGCGACGCTGGCGCTGGCCGCCTGCGGTGGCGGTGGCGGCGGTGGGGGCAACCCGCTCGACACCACGAGCGCGGCGCCCAGCGGGTCGGCCGCGGCGGCCGGGGGCAAGGCCGTCATCGGCTCCTTCGACTTCGACGAGAGCGTGCTGCTCGCGTCGATCTACGCCCAGGCGCTTGAGGCCAAGGGCGTGCAGGTTGAGGAGAAGCCGCGCATCGGCAGCCGCGAGGCGGTCTACGACCAGGTCAAGAACGGCGGCCTGACCATCGTTCCCGAGTACAACGGCAACCTGCTGGCCTTCATCGACCTGAAGAACACCGCCTCGACGACCGACGAGGTCAACGCGGCGCTGAAGGAGAAGCTCCCGGCCGAGCTCGAAGTGCTCGACTCCTCCCCGGCCGAGGACAAGGACAGCCTCTCGGTCACCAAGGAGACCCAGACCAAGCAGTCGCTGAACAGCATGGAGGACCTGGCCAAGGTCTCCAAGAACATGGTGGTCGGCGGCCCGCCGGAGTTCAAGAAGCGGTGGGAGGCGCGCTTCAAGGAGGTCTACGGGATCGAGTTCAAGCAGTGGGAGCCCAAGGGCCCGGCCACGGCCGACGCCCTGAAGGACGGCTCGATCCAGGTCGGCAACGTGTTCACCACGGACCCCAAGATGCTGGCCAACAACCTGGTGCCGCTCCAGGACACCAAGAACATCTTCCCCGCCCAGAACGTCACGCCCCTGCTGTTCAAGGCCGGTGCGAACGACACGATCCGCACCACGCTCAACGGCGTCTCGGCCAAGCTGAGCACGCAGTCCCTGCTCGACATGATGCAGAAGATCTCCGTCAACAAGGACGAGCCCGCCACGGTGGCCAAGGAATGGCTGACCTCCAACGGCCTCGCCTGACGCCCGCGGCGGGGGCCTCCGGGGGGAGGTCCCCGCTGTGAGCGAGTTCACGGAGGCGATGGCGCAACTGGCCGCGGGCGTCGCGGTGATCACCGTCCAGGACGGGCGGGACGACCTGGGCGTGACCGTCTCGACGCTGATGTCCGTCTCGGCCGAGCCGCCGCTCGTGCTGGTCAGCCTGGCCTCGCGCGGCTATCTCTGCGAGGTGCTGCTCCGGCAGGACCGGTGGGCGGCCTCGCTGCTGTCCTCCGGCCAGGCCGCCGTCGCCAGCCGCTTCGCCACCGCCGGACGTCCCAGCGCCCGCCTCCTCGTGGCGGGCACCCCCCACCACCGGGGGACGCACACCGAGGCGCTGGTGGTCGAGGGCGGTGTGGCGGCCCTGGAGGCCGAGACGACCCAGGTCGTTCCGGCCGGCGACCACACGCTCTTCGTCGCCCAGGTGCTCGCCGTCCCCTATGTCACCCCCGGGCTTCAGCCACTGGTACGGCTGCGCGCCCGCTACCGGCCGATGGGATGATGCATGCGCAGTTTCCTCTTCCTCCTGGGCAGCAGCCGCCGTGACGGCAACACCGAGACCCTGGCCAGGCACGCCGCGGCCACTCTCGCGCCGGACGTCCGGCAACGCTGGCTGCGCCTGGACGACCACCCGCTCCCGCCCTTCCAGGACATCCGCCACACCGGCGACGGCGTCTACCCCGTCCCCGAGGGCGCGGAGAAGCTGCTCGCCGAGGCCACGCTCGACGCCACCGACCTGGTGATCGTCTCCCCGCTCTACTGGTACAGCGTCTCCGCCACCACCAAGCTCTACCTGGACTACTGGTCGGCCTGGATGCGCGTCCCCGGGTACGACTTCAAGGCGCGCATGGCGGGCAAGACCGTCTGGGCGGTCACCACGATCAGCGAGGAGGACGAGTCCGTGGCCGATCCGCTGGTCGGCACGCTGCGCCTGTCGGCGGAGTACTTCGGGTCGTGGGGCGGCGCGCTCGTGGGCTACGCCAACCGCCCCGGCGACATCCTGCGCGACACCGGCGCCCTGGAGCGGGCCGCGGCCTTCTTCAGCCCCGGCGCTCGAAGTGCGGATACAGGTTCGTCTTCTTACCGGCCTTGACCAGCGTCTCGACGACCCGGCCCGTGAGGTCGACGACGCCCACGCCGTCCTTGACCGGGGCGAGCAGGTGCCGCTCGTCGTACCAGCCGAGCGTCGGGCCCCACACCGGGCTGAAGGCCAGCTTGATCTGGGTGACGGCCTTGCCGGTACGGGTGTCCCAGACGCAGGCGGCCTTCTCCGGCGAGGTGCAGGCGGTGACGAAGCGACGGCCCGACGGGCTGAACGCGCCGAGCCCGGAGGCGGCCGGGCGTCCCCGCACGTGCCAGGTCCGGGTGACGGCGCCGGTGAGGTCGTAGCGGCGGACCGCGGAGGAGCGGTTCCTGCCCCAGCGCACGACCACGCCCTTGCCGTCGTGCGTCCACTGGAAGCCGCCCACGGTGATGAGCGCCTTCTCGATCCGGACGAACCGGGCCTCCAGCGAGGGCACGTCGATCAGCACGATGCCCGCCGAACGCGGCTCGCCGCCCGGCTCGAACACGTTGAGCAGCAGGCGGCGGCCGTCCGGCGACCAGGTGGGCCAGACCGTTTGCAGGTACTGGCCCTCCCGCTCGGGGTCCTCCGGCACGGGCAGCTCGACCTCGCTCTCCTTGCCCGACCGGCGGTCCAGGAAGGTCACCTTCGGCACGCCACTCGCACCGTCGTTCTGCCTCACCTGCCAGCGCTCGTCCGGGGAGACGCTGACCGCGCCGTCCACCCGGGTCCAGGCGCGCTTGGCCGGGTTCCCCGATCCCCGTGGATCACGGAGCATACAAGATCAAATTATCTGATGATGTACCAACCGGGCAAAGAGAGCGGGCCGGTGGCGGGCAGGCCCAGTTCGGCCGACAGGCGGGCCAGCGGGCCCCAGGCGTCCAGGCGCATCCTGGCCAGGGCGGCGGACTTGTCCTCGCTGGACTCCGGGCCCCGCAGGCGCTCCAGCGGGTTGAGCCTGGGGTAGACCCGCACGGGGGCGTCGTCGGCCAGCCCGGCGCGTTCGCGGGCCAGGCCGAGGGCGTGCTCAAGGCCGCCCAGCTCGTCGACCAGGCCGTTGGCGTGGGCGTCCGCGCCGGTCCAGACCCGGCCTCTGGCCAGCTCGTGGGCGCGTTCGCGGGTCAGGCCGCGGCTCTGGGCGACCTTGCCCACGAAGTCGTCGTAGATGCGGTCGAGCCAGGCGTTCACCCGGTCCCACTGCTCGGGGGAGAAGCCGCGGGCGGTGGAGAACATGCCGGCGTTCACCCCGTCGGCGACCAGTTCAGTATTTATCCCGATTTTTTGGAGCAAGTCAGTCATGACGGGCTTGCCGCCATAAACGCCGATCGAGCCGGTCAGGGTGCCGGGCTGGGCCACGATCACGTCGGCGCCCATGGACACGAAGTAGCCGCCCGACGCCGCCAGGTCGCCCATGGAGACGATCACCGGCTTCACCCGGCGGGTCAGCGTCACCTCGCGCCACACCGTGTCGGAGGCCACGTACGAGCCGCCGGGGCTGTCCACGCGGAAGACCACGGCCTTGACGTGCTCGTCCCGGCGGGCCGCGCGCAGCGCCGCGCTGATCGTGTCGGAGCCCATCGCGCCGCCCCCGCCGAGCGGGCTGCGTCCGCTGCGGCCGCTCCTGATCTGGCCGTGGCCGTGCACGAGCGCGATGCTGTCGGCCATGGGATGCGGCAGCTTCCGCACCGCCGCGCTCCTGGCGTACCGGGAGACGAACAGCAGGTGCGCCTCGCCGCCCGCGGCCTGCCTGACCTCGTCGTACACCTCGTCGCGGTAGGCGAGGGCGTCCACCAGGCCGGTCTCCTGCGCCTCGGACGCGGTGAAGGGGCCGCGGTCGATCAGCTCGCGCACCTTGCCGGGGTCGAGCCTGCGGCCCTCGGCGATGCCGCGGACGAGCTGCTCGGCGACCGACTCCACGATGCGGGTCATCGACTCGCGGTGGGGCTCGGTCATGTGCTCCTGGGTGAAGGTGTTGACCGCGGTCTTGTACTCGTGCCGCTGCCCCGCCTCGACCTCCACGCCCAGCTTGGTCAGCGCGCCCTTGAGGAAGCGCTGCTCCATCGCCACGCCCGTGAGCCCGACGTCGCCGCTGGGCTGGAGGTAGACCCGCTCGAACGCGGTGGCCAGGTAGTAGGGGACCGTGCCCCCGCTGAACTCCCCGAACGTCTCGGCGTAGGCCACGGTCAGCTTGCCGGAGGCGCGGAAGCGGGTGACGGCCTCGCGCAGCTCCTGCACCATGGCCAGGCCCAGGGGGTTGCCGCCGAGCTTGACCACCAGCGCCTTGACCCTGGAGTCCCGGCCGGCCCGCCGGAGCCCGGACAGCACGTCCGACAGGCGGGTCCTGCGCATGGACAACACCGCGGCGACCGGGTCGGCCGGCGGTCCCTCCGTGAGGCCCTCGGTGAGATCGAGCTCCAGGACCAGCGGGCCGGTGCGCCGCTGGCGAAGCTTGTCGACGGTTTCGAAGATCGCCCTGCCTGCGTCCATATAGCCACCCTAAGCGACACATTTCGGGTGAGGCGTGGAAGAGGCTGGTTTGCGAGGCTTCGTCGCGGAAGGGCCGGATCGGGCGTCCGGCCCTTCCGGTCTCAGGCCCTGGGCGCGCCCTGGGCCGTGGCCGCGAACACGTCGATGCGTGCCGTGCGCACCTGGGCGCCGCCCGAGGCGTAGCCGATGCTCCGGCCCGTGGACTGCAACCGCTGGAGGAGCTGCGCCACCGTGAGGTTCGGGTACGCCTGCCGCATCAGCGCGAACGCCCCCGTCACGTGCGGCGTGGACATCGACGTGCCGCTCTTGTCGGCGTAGGTGTCGTCCGGGACCGCGGACCTGATGCCCACGCCCGGCGCGAACAGGTCGAGCAGCGTGCCCCGGTTGGAGAAGCCGGCCACCGCGTCCTGGTCGTCGGTGGCGCCCACCGCGATCGCGGAGGAGATGCAGGCGGGCGCCGAGACGCCGTCGGGGAAGCCGTTGTTGCCAGCCGCGACCACGGGCGCGACCCCGAGGGAGATCAGCGCGTCGAAGTCCGGCTTGAGCCCCGCCGCGTTCGGGTCGGAGTCGCAGCTCGCCCGGTAGGGCCCGCCGCCGCCCAGGCTCAGGTTCGCCGCGGCGACGTGCTGGGCCGCGGCCACCCGCGCGACGTACTCCAGCGCCAGCTTCTGGTCGGAGGTGTAACTGAGGAAGCAGGGCGCCTGGGAGCCGATGACCGCGCACGTCATCGCGCTGTCGATGCGGCTGAACACCTGGATCGGCAGGATGTTCGCGCCGGGCGCGACGCCGTCGGAGGGGGCGCCGGTCGTCATCCGGCCGGCGGCGATGCCCGCGACGTGGGAGCCGTGCGAGCAGGCGTTGACGCCGTTCACGACGCACTGGGCGGTCTCGGCGTCGGCGGCGCCCGGGCCGGTCTGGCTCGGCTGGTTGTTCGGGCAGAGCGAGACCGATCCGTCGCTCGCGTCGGAGGAGGAGAAGCACGCCTCGTCCACGATCCGGCCGGTGAAGAACGGGTGGTCGCGGTCGATGCCCGTGTCAAGGATGGCCACCGTCGTGCCCCGGCCCGTCCAGCCGGCCGCGTTGGCCCGGTCGGAGCCGATGAGCCGGGTGCTCGTGTCCAGGACGGCCGGCCGCAGCTCGTCCTTGTAGACCGCCTGGACGCGCTCGTCGTTGCTGAGCTGGGCCAGGGTCTTCCCGTCCAGCTCGGCGACGAAGAAGTGGGGGGACTGGGCCGCCTCCAGGACCCGGCTGCCCTCGGAGGCCTGTTCGAGGTCCTTGGCCACGGCCTGCACGTTCTGACCCGGCTTGAGCTGGATGATCGAGCGCACCTTGCTCTTGGCCTGGACCTCCGCGACCAGCGCGGGGCTGATGACCGGGTCGCCGGTGTCGTGCGCGTCGGCGTGCACGGGTGGCGCCGTACAGAGCACGGCGGATGTCGCGGCCAGCGCGGCGGCGCAGGCCGACAGGGACCGTAGCCTCACTTATTCCTCCGAGGATCGTCCGATGTGAGGTGTCCATCCCCGGGTGTGACAAGTGCGATGTGCGTGACCTATGGGAAAGCAGGGAAAGCTGAGTGCCTTTTTGCCTTGCGGCGGGAAAGCGCGAGGGCCGGTCGGAGGTGACCGGCCCTCGCCCTGGTGAAGCCGCTCAGAGGGATCTGAGCACGTTCTTCGTCGCCTTCTTCAGCGCCGCCTTGGACGCCGAGCCGCTCAGCCGCACCTTCTCCGCGGCGGTCAGCACAGTGGTGCCGTTCGTGCCGTGCGCCCAGTTCAGCCAGGCCGTCAGCAGCGCGCCGTCCAGCTTGTCCCTGGTCGTCTTCGTGCCCTTCAGCACCCGGTACGCCTTGCCCAGCGACGACGCCTTGGTCAGCTCCGGGAACACCTTGCTGGCCTTGCCGATCAGCTTCAGGTAGCAGTTGAGCGTGCTGTCGGGGATCGTCCCGCTGCTGCGGTGGATCTCCACGGCCCACTTCCCGGCCGTCATCCGGGCGCCGGCCGTGCCGCGCGTGCAGACGGCGGCGGCCGAGGGGGCGGGCGTCGGCGTGACGGTCACCGTGACCGTGACCGTGGGCAGCGGGACCGGCGTGGCCGAGGACGTCGGGACCGGCGCGGGGTCCCGCTCGTCCGTGGGGTCGGGCTGGGGCGTGGGGCCGCTGCCGTCCGTCGGGTCGGGTCCGGGGCCGGCCGTCGGCGCCTGGCTGATCGGCGGCTGGGTGGCGGTGCCGGCCAGGGCGGCGCCCACGTCCAGGCGGGGGGTGGTGACCTGCGCGCCGTTGGCCTCGTACTGGTAGGGCCGGCCCGTGGTCTTCAGCGTGTTGATCAGGTCGGCGATGGACGTCTGCGGCGAGGCCGCCTTCATCAGCGCCAGCGCGCCGGCCACGTGCGGCGTCGCCATCGAGGTGCCGCTGTGCACGGCCATCTGGTTGTCCGGCACCGAGGACTGGATGTCCACGCCCGGGGCGAAGAAGTCGACCAGCGAGCCCCGGTTGGAGAAGTCGGCGATGGCGTCGGCGCCGTCGTTCGCGCCGACCGCGACCGCCGAGGAGACGCAGGCGGGGTAGGAGGCGCCCTCGAAGAACTCGTTCCCGGCGGCGACCACGGTCGCGATGCCCTTGGCCAGCAGGGCGTCGATCTTCGGCTTGAAGACCGCGCCCTCCTCGGTGGCGTCGCAGTCGGTCTCCGAAAGCGCGCCGCCCAGGCTCAGGTTCACCGCCGCGATGGGCTGGGTCAGCGTGGTCACGTAGTCCATGGCCAGCCGCAGCGACGACTCGAAGGCCAGCAGGCACGACGACTCGCCCATGCAGATGTCCTCGTCGTTGACCCGGCTGAACACCTGCACCGCGATGATCCCGGCGCCCGGGGCCACGCCGCCGCTGCCCGCCGCGATGCCGGCGACGTGCGTGCCGTGCTCGCACAGGTTCACGCCGCCGGACAGGCACTTGGCGGTGGTGGCGTCGGCCGCGCCCTCGCCGGTCTGCTGGGGCTGCCCGTTGGGGCACAGCGACTCCACGCCGCTCTCCACCGCCGAGAAGCACGCCTCACCGGCGAGCCGGCCCGCGAAGTACGGGTGGTCGCGGTCGATCCCGGTGTCCAGGATGACGACGTTCTGGCCCGCGCCGGTGAAGTTCTTCTCGTGGGCCTTGTCCGCGCCGATCTGGGTGATGTTGGAACCCACCTCGGCCGGCGCGTACGTCCGGTCGCGGTGGATGGAGGTCACGCGCGGGTCCTCGGCCAGCCTGGCCAGCTCCTCGGCGGTGCCCTCCACCACCATGAACGGCTGGCTCTGCGGCTGCAGCAGCACGTCGACGCTCTGGGCCGCCGCCGCGCCGGCCACCGGCTCGTGCTGCGCCGCGTCGGTCAGCTCCACGATGGCGCGGGTGGTGTCGCCGTCGAGCGCGAGGCCCTCCTCCAGCTTGCTCTGGGAGGGCGTGGGCGTCGGCGTCGGGTCGTCGGCGAACGCCGGGACCGAGGCTGATAACAGGGCCAGCACGATCGAGCTCACGATCAGGGGGCGAAATCGCACGCGTCCTCCGAAGGGGATGATCTCGGAGTTTAGGGCGATTTATCCCGCTAGCACAGGGTCCAGCCCTGTTTCTCACCGAACTTTCAGCGCACGCACCTCAAATGTTCAGCGGATCGGCCGGCGCCTCCTTGGTCAGCCACACCGCGCCCATCGGCGGCACCCGCAACGTCGTGGAGAACGGCAGCCCGTGCCACGCCTCGGCCTCGGCCTCGACCCCTCCCATGTTGCCCACGCCGCTGCCCCAGTAGTCGTAGGCGTCGGTGTTGACGACCTCCGCCCAGTGGCCGCCGTACGGGAGGCCGAGCCGGTAGCTCTCGTGCGGTCCGCCGCTGAAGTTGACCACGCAGGCCGCCGCCGACCCGTCGGCCGCGTACCGGACGAACGAGAACGTGTTCCCGGACGCGTCGTCGGCGTCGATCCAGCGGAACCCCTCCGGCCTGCCGTCCTGCTCCCACAGCGCCGGGGTCTCCTTGTAGAGCCTGTTGAGGTCGCGGACGAGCCGCTGGACGCCCTTGTGCCCGTCGAACTCCAGCACCCACCAGTCGAGCCCGCGTTCCTCCGACCACTCCGAGCCCTGGCCGAACTCGCCGCCCATGAACAGCAGCTGCTTGCCCGGATGCGCCCACATGAACGCCAGCAACGCCCTGAGCTGGGCGAAGCGCTGCCATTCGTCCCCCGGCATCTTGCCCAGCAGCGAGCCCTTGCCGTGCACGACCTCGTCGTGCGACAGCGGCAGCACGTAGTTCTCGGAATAGGCGTAGATGAGGGAGAACGTCATCTGGTGGTGGTGGTACTGGCGGAAGATCGGCTCGCGGCGCAGGTATTCGAGCGTGTCGTGCATCCAGCCCATGTTCCACTTGAACCCGAAGCCGAGCCCGCCCAGGTGCACCGGCCGCGAGACGCCGGGCCAGGCCGTCGACTCCTCGGCGACGGTCGAGATGCCCGGAGCCTCCCGGTAGCAGACCGAGTTCATCTCCTTGAGGAACTCGACCGCGTCCAGGTTCTCCCGGCCGCCGTAGACGTTGGGGGTCCACTCGCCCTCGCGGCGCGAGTAGTCGAGGTAGAGCATCGAGGCGACCGCGTCCACGCGCAGGCCGTCCACGTGGAACTCCTTCAGCCAGTAGAGCGCGTTCGCGACCAGGAAGTTCTTGACCTCCCTGCGGCCGAAGTCGAAGACGTAGGTGCCCCAGTCGGGGTGCTCGCCCCTGGCCGGGTCGGCGTGCTCGTACAGCGGGGTGCCGTCGAAGCGGGCCAGGGCCCAGTCGTCCATGGGGAAGTGGGCCGGCACCCAGTCCAGCAGCACGCCGATGCCGCGCTGGTGCATGCGGTCCACGAAGTGCCGGAACTCGTCAGGGGTGCCGAACCTGGCCGTCGGCGCGTAGTAGGACGTCACCTGGTAGCCCCACGAGCCGCCGAACGGGTGCTCGGCGACCGGCAGCAGCTCCACGTGCGTGAACCCCATGTCGGCCACGTACTCGGAGAGCTGGTCGGCCAGCTCCAGGTACGACAGCCCCGGCCGCCACGACCCGAGGTGCACCTCGTAGACGCTCATCGGCCCGAGCTGCGCCGGCCGGTCGTGCCGCTCGGCCATCCAGTCGTCGTCCGCCCAGGTGTAGGAGGACTGGTCGATCACGGAGGCGGTCATCGGGGGCACCTCGGTCCGCCGGGCCATGGGGTCGGCCTTGTCGCGCCAGAGGCCGTCGGCGCCGAGGATCTGGAACTTGTACCGCTCACCGGCGTCCAGGCCGGGGACGAACAGCTCCCACACGCCCGACCGGCCGAGCGAGCGCATCGGGTAGGCGGTGCCGTCCCAATGGTTGAAGTCGCCGACGACCCTGATGCCGCGCGCGTTCGGGGCCCAGACGGCGAACGCGGTGCCGGGCACGTCCTGGTGCTCCATCACGCGGGCGCCCAGGACCTCCCACAGCCGCTCGTGCCGCCCCTCGCCGATGAGGTGCAGGTCCACCTCGCCCAGCGTGGGCCAATGCCGGTACGGGTCCCTGACCTCGTACGGCTCCCCGCCGGCGTACCGGACGCGCAGCTTGTAGTCGGGCACCTTGTCCAGCCCGCCGACCGTGGTCTCGAACACGCCGTGGGCCTGATGTCTCATGTCGTGGGCCGTGCCGTCGTCGAGCACCACCTGTACCCGCTCGGCCAGCGGGCGCAGCGCGCGGAACACCACGCCGCCCGAGACGGGATGCGCTCCGAGCACGGAGTGCGGATCGTGGTGTGCCCCGCCAGCCAGGCGGTCGAGCTCTGTCCTCATGGGCATGCTCCCAACCCTGCCTTATGATGACCGTCCATCTCAGGCACTGCCCGCTTTCACGGTGACAATCACCGAATGTGCAAAATCCCGGGATGATCGCAGAAGTAGGCGGGATCGTCATGGATGATCCTTGGCCGTGTCGTGGCTGGACACGCCCTGAAGAGCGCGGGTCACCCGCCCGCGGCGTCCTGGAGAAGATTGTCCACCGTCATGCCGGCCCCTTCGGCGAGGCCGGTCGCCAGCGCCGCCGCTCCCAGGCCGGTTGTCACGAGCGCCGTGATCCGGTCCACGTCGCCCCGCTCGCCCGCCGGAAGCGGCGCGCCGACGGACGCCCTGAGCGCGGCGGCCTTGCCCAGCAGCCGGGCCGCGTCCTCGTGCCGCCCGCCGAGCGCCCGCGCCCCAGCCAGGCCCTCCAGTCCGAGGGCGGTCGCGCGCGGGTCGCCGATCTTGCGCGCGGCGGCCAGCCCGCGAAGCTGGAACTCCAGCGCGCCCGCCGCGTCGCCGCGCTGCTCGGCCACGAACCCCAGCTCCGCCAGGATCAGCGCCGCGCCCGGCTCGCCGGAGACCTCCAGCACCCAGTCCAGCCAGGTCCGCAGCAGCCGTTCGGCCTCGTCGAGGCGGCCCTGCCGGCGCGCGCCGAGCGCCAGCCCGATCTCGGCGAACTCCTCGGCCGGACGGTTCGACTGCGACACCGCCAGCCGCCTGGCCCGCTCGTGGTAGTCCTCGGCCGCCGCGTGGTCGCCACGCAACATGGCGATCCGGCCCAGACGGGACAGCGCGTCGGAGACCGAGCTCCACAGGCCCAGCTCCTCGGCCATGCGCAGGCCCTCCGCGCGCAGCCCGGCGGCGCGGTCGTAGTCGCCGATGATCTCGGCGTGGCTGCCCAGGCACTCCGCCGCCCGCAGCTCGCCCCAGCGGTCACCGGCCCGCCTGAACAGCGCGAGGCCGCGCTCGCCGGCGCGCCGCATGCCCTCCAGGTCGCCGCGCATCCCCGCCCACCTGGCGCTGACGGTCAGGGCGGCGGCCATGCCCCACTCGTCGTCCAGCTCGCCGAACTCCGACAACGCCGTCTCGACCATTCCGGCGCTGACCGACAGGTCGTCGTACCCGAACAGGGCGAACCCGACGAACCACCGCGCCCTGGCCCGCTCCCGGGCGTCCTCGATCGCCGGGAACAGCTCGGCCACGTCCGGGCCCGGCGGCTGTCCCACCAGAAGGCGCATGCCCGCCAGCCACGCCCTGGCCCGCGGGGCGCCCGGATCGTCGTCCGCATTGACGTCCGGCGGGATCGCGAGCGCCGCCTCCAGTGCCCGCTTGCCCTCGCCCAGCCGGCCGCTCAGCACCCAGTACCAGGCCAGGGCGTTCACCATCCGCAGCGCCTCGGCCGCCGCGCCGAGCCGCACCGCCGTCTCCAGCGCCGCGCGCAGGTTGCCGCTCTCCGCGTCGAGCCGGGCGAGCGCGCGCCGCTGCCCGTGCCCCCGCAGGTACGGCTCCGCCCGCTCGGCCAGGCCCGTGTAGTGGCGCACGTGCCGGAGCCGGACGTCCGCCGGCTCGCCCGCCGCGTCCAGCCGCTCCACGCAGTACGCCGCCACCGACTCCAGCAGCCGGAACCGGGGCTCCCCGTCGCCCCACGCCCGCACCACCAGCGACCGGTCCACCAGCCTGGCCACCGCGTCCAGGACGTCGACCCCCGGCTCGGCGCAGACCTCCTCGGCCGCCTCCAGCGTGCACCCGTCGGCGTGCACGGCCAGCCGCCGCAGCACGACGCGCTCGTCCTCGCCCAGCAGCTCCCAGCTCCAGTCGATCATCGCGCGCAGGGTCTGCTGCCGCGCGGGCGCGCCGCGCCGGCCGGAGGCGAGGACCCTGAACCGGTCGTCCAGCCGTTCGGCGAGCTGGCGCGGGGTGAGCGTGCGCATCCGGGTCGCGGCCAGCTCCAGGGCCAGCGGGATGCCGTCCAGCCGGGCGCAGATCTCGGCGACGTCGGCGTCCGGCTCGATGCCCGCGCGGGCGGCGAACAGCTCCGCCGCCGCCTCCCGTCCCAGTGGCGGGACGCTCCACAGGGCCTCGCCCTCGATGCGCAGCGACTCCTGGCTGGTGGCCAGGATCCGCAGGCCGGGGGCGGCCCGCAGCAGCCGTCCGGCCAGTGCGGCGACCTGCTCGACGACGTGCTCGCAGTTGTCCAGGACGAGCAGCGTCTCCATGCCCTCCAGGACGCCGGCCAGCCGGGCGGTCAGGTCCTCGGCGGCGCCGGCCACGTCGTCCCGCAGGCCGAGCACCCCCGCGACCGCCTCGGCCACCTCGACCGCCGGCGCCCCGGCGCGCAGCCCGGCCAGCTCCACCAGCCACACGCCGCCGCCGAAGCCCGCCGGGCCGGGGGAGTCCGCCGCGGCGAGCGCGAGGCGGGTCTTGCCGACCCCGCCGGGGCCCG
Organism: Nonomuraea sp. NPDC049607; assembly: GCF_040675375.1. Lineage (NCBI taxonomy): Bacteria > Bacillati > Actinomycetota > Actinomycetes > Streptosporangiales > Streptosporangiaceae > Nonomuraea > Nonomuraea sp. NPDC049607. The sequence goes on along the minus strand of NZ_JBFAOV010000002.1, from coordinate 486,355 downwards.
TGAGCGTGACCAGCCGGTTACCCCGCAGCAGGGCGCGCACCTCGGCCACCGCCTCCTCCCGCCCCACGAGGCCGGTGAGCGGCGCGGGCAGGTTCGTCCGCCGCCGTCCGGGCCCGTCGAGCGCCGGGTCCTGCTCAAGGATCGCCTGGTGCAGCGCCACCAGCTCGGGACCGGGATCGAGCCCCAGCTCGTCGGCCAGCCGCGTCCGCAGGTCGGCGTAGCCGGCCAGCGCCTCGCTCTGCCGCCCCGCCCGGTACAGGGCCCGTACGTGCGCGGCCCGCAGCCGCTCGCGGAGCGGGTGCTCGGTCACCAGGTCGGTCAGCTCGGCCGCCAGCAGCGCGTGCTCGCCCAGCCCGAGCCGCGCCTCGGCCAGCTCCTCCACGGCCACCAGCCGCTGCTCGTCGAGCCTGGCCACGGCCGTCCTGGCGAACTCCTCGTCGGCGAACTCCGCGAACGCGGCCCCCCGCCACAGGTCGAGGGCCTGCCGCAGCAGCCCGGCGCGGGTCCGGGGGTCGGCGCTGCGTTGCGCCTGCCCGACGAGGGCCGCGAACCGCCCGGCGTCCACGGCCTCGGGCTCCACCCGCAGCAGGTAACCCGGCGCCCGGTAGGCCACCAGCTCCCGGTCGCCCAGCGCCCGGCGGAGCTGGGACACCTTCACCCGGAGCGCGGCCAGGGCGTTCGCCGGCGGCCTGCCGCCCCACAGGTCCTCGATCAGCCGGTCGGCGGAGACCGGCCGTCCGGCGTGGATCAGCAGGTCGGCCAGCAGCGCCCGGACCTTGACCTCCAGCACCTGGACCGGCTCGCCCCCGGGCCCCCACACGGCGAGCGCCCCCAGCACCCCGAACCGCACTCCGCCCCCCATAAGCAACTCCGAATCAGACCATAACCCCCCGCAGGCAGGGTGAACGCATCAGTCAAACACTAAGGAATCACGAAATGTCACAAGAAATTTCGGTCATTGGGCTCGGCCTCATGGGCGCGGCGCTCGCCGGCAGCCTCCTGGACGCCGGGCACCGCGTCACCGTGTGGAACCGTTCGGCGGACAAGGCCGACCCCCTGGTCGCCAGGGGCGCCACCCGCGCCGCGACGGTGGCGGAGGCGGTCGCGGCGAGTCCGCTGGTGATCGTCTGCGTGCTCGACTACCCGGCCGTGTACGAGCTGCTGGCCGACGCCCCGCTGGAGGGCCGTGTGGTGGCGAACCTGACCACCGGCCGGCCCGTCGAGGCCCGCCAGGCGGCCGAATGGGTGGCCGCGCGCGGCGGCGAGTACGTGGACGGCGGCATCATGGCCGTGCCCCAGATGATCGGCCGGCCCGGCGCGCTCGTGCTCTACAGCGGTTCGCAGGCGGCGTACGACCGCTACGAGGAGGCGTTCCGCGCCATGGCCGAGCCCCGCTACGTGGGCACGGACCCCGGCATGGCCCCGCTCCTCGACCTGGCCATGCTGACCGGCATGTACGGCCAGATCGCCGGCGCCCTGGAGGCGATGGCGCTCGTCGACGCCGCCGGTTATCCGTTGACCGACTTCACCAGCACCCTCCTGGTCCCGTGGCTCAACGCGATGGCCTCCCTCCAGCCGGAGTGGGCCAGGTCCGTCGAGTCCCGCGACTACACGACCCTGATGTCGAACCTGGAGATCAACAGGTCCGGCATGGAGAACCTGGTGCGCGCCTTCAGGGAACAGCAGGTCAAGCCCGACCTCCTGCTGCCGATGAAGACCATCATCGACCAGCGGGTCGCCCGCGGACACGGCGCCGAAGGACTGCCCGGCCTGGTCGAAGAGCTGCGCTGAGCCCGAGTCCGGCATCGGACCGGCCGGCAGGGTCAGGAGGGGCGGGGCTGGAAGGCGGCCAGGGGGATGGAGACCCAGGACGGGCGGTTGCGGGCCTCGTAGACCACTTCGTACACCGCCTTCGACAGCTCGAACGCCCGCAGCAGCGCCGCGTCGCCCACCGTGATCACGCCGCCCCCCTCCCGGTACCCCTCCAGGAAGGCGGTGCGGTTGCGGTCGGCCCAGGCCTCGGCCCGGGGCAGGAGCTCGGCGGCCTGCGGGTGGTCGGCCAGCAGGTGCCTGGCCGCGTAGTCGAACGAGCGCAACATCCCCGCCACGTCCCGCAGCGGCGACGACAGCGCCCGGCGCTCGGCCAGCGGCTGCCCCGGCTCGCCCTCGAAGTCGAGCACCACCCAGTCGGTGGGCGTGCGCATCACCTGGCCGAGGTGGTAATCCCCGTGAACACGCTGCACGGGCACTTCCCTGGTGAGCAGTTCCACCTGGTGATAGGCGTCCTCCAGGGCCGGCATGTGCGGCCGCAGTTCGGGCACCTCGGCCACGGCCCGGCCGAGCTGCCGCCGGAACCCCTCGGCCATGCGTTTGACCTCGTGGATCTCGACCAGCCCGGTGGGGAAGGCGGCGGCCAGCTCGTGGTGGACGCGGGCGGTGGCCACGCCGAGCCGTACGGACTCGGCGGCGAAGTCGCCGCCCGCCTCGGCGGCGGTGACCTCCGGCAGCGAGGCGTACAGGTCGCGGACGCTGGTCAGCGCGAGGTCCCAGCCGTCGTTGGCGTTGGACAGGTACTCCTGCATGAAGGCGAGCGTGGTGTCCGTGCCGTCCAGGTCGGCCTCGATCCACCCGTACGGCTGGGCGATGTTCGGCGCGTGCCGGGCGGCCAGGGCGCTGATGATCTCCAGTTCGGGATTGACGCCGGGGATCAGCCGCCGGAACAGCTTGCAGATGTAGGAGTCGCCGTACACGAGCGAGGTGTTGGACTGCTCGGCCCCCAGCACCAGGCTGCGCTGGCCGGTGTCGATGGTGACGCCGGGCGCGTGCCGCATGCGCAGCCCGCTGCGGGTCTCGTCGCCCGCCATGCCCTCCAGCAGCCAGCTCATGCTGTCCGCGTCATGGACGGCGTCGTAGAAGAAGGTCTCGCCGAGACTGCCGATGAGGGCGTGGTTGAGCCGGTCGGGCAGCTCGTGCCGCTCGCCCATGAAGATCTGGTACCGGTCGCGCGAGCCTTCCTGCCAGACGGCCACGATCAGGTGCCGGAGTCCTGGCGTCAGCTCGACGTCCGATTCGATCGACAAACGGTCGATCGGGCGCCCCTTGCCGCCGAACCATCGTTGGCGGCCGATCCATGCGGCAAGGAGCTCGTCTATCACGCCCTACTCCTCCTGGGTGTGTGCCGGTGGGAGTGTGAACCAATAGAACCCATGCCCGGGAAGCGTCAAAAGATACGGTAGTTCGCCAATTGCCGGGAATGGGACCCCTCCCATGGTTTCCACGGGGGAGACGCCGACGAATCTGCGCAGGTCAAGCTCGACCGGCTGCGGGAAGCGCGACAGGTTGTTGACGCACAACATCCGGTCGTCGCCCAGCTCCCGGACGAACGCGAGCACGCTGGGGTTGGAGGAGTTCAGCTCGGCGAACTCGCCGAGCCCGAAGACGGGGTGACGCTTGCGGATCTCGATCATCCGCTTGGTCCAGTGGAGGAGCGATCCCGCGTTCTTCTGGTGGGCCTCGACGTTGATGGCCTGGTAGCCGTAGATCGGGTCCATGATCACGGGCAGGTACAGCCGCCCGGGGTCGCAGTCGGAGAACCCGGCGTTGCGGTCGGGGTCCCACTGCATCGGGGTACGGACGCCGTCGCGGTCGCCGAGCCAGATGTTGTCGCCCATGCCGATCTCGTCGCCGTAGTAGAGCACGGGAGAGCCCGGCAGCGACAGGAGCAGCGCGGTGAACAGCTCGATCTGGTTGCGGTCGTTCTCCAGCAGGGGCGCCAGCCGCCGGCGGATGCCGACGTTCGCCCGCATACGCGGATCTTTGGCGTACTCGGTGTACATGTAGTCGCGTTCTTCGTCCGTCACCATTTCGAGCGTCAGCTCATCATGGTTGCGGAGGAAAATCCCCCATTGGCAATGTTCGGGAATTTTCGGCGTTTGTGCCAGGATTTCGGAGATGGGGTAACGCGACTCCCGGCGGACCGCCATGAAAATGCGGGGCATGAGCGGGAAGTGGAATGCCATGTGGCATTCGTCCCCGCCGCCTACTGGATCGCCGAAATATTCCACCACGTCCGAAGGCCACTGATTCGCCTCGGCGAGCAGCACCCGGTCCGGGAAGAGGCGGTCGACCTCGCGCCGGATGCTCTTGAGGTATTCGTGCGTCCTGGGCAGGTTCTCGCAGTTGGTGCCCTCCTCCTCGAAGAGATAGGGCACCGCGTCGAGGCGGAAGCCGTCGATGCCGAGGTCCAGCCAGAACCGCAGCACCTCCAGCATGGCCTCCTGCACGTCCGGGTTCTCGTAGTTGAGGTCGGGCTGGTGGTGGAAGAAGCGGTGCCAGTAGTACTGGCCGCGCACCGGGTCGTAGGTCCAGTTGGACGTCTCGGTGTCGACGAAGATGATCCGGGCGTCCTGGTACCTCTCATCGGTGTCCGACCAGACGTAGAAGTCGCCGAACGGGCCTTCCGGATCGTGCCTGGAGGCCTGGAACCAGGGGTGGGCGTCGCTGGTGTGGTTCATGACGAGGTCGGCGATCACCCGCATGCCGCGTTTGTGCGCCTCGTCGACCAGCCTCACGAAGTCTCCCAGGTCCCCGAACTCGGGCAGGATCTTCATGAAGTCGGCGATGTCGTAGCCGCCGTCACGCAGCGGCGACTCGTACAGGGGCAGCAGCCAGAGGCAGTCGACGCCCAGCCACTGCAGATAGTCGAGTTTGCTGATCAGACCTCTGATGTCTCCGGTCCCGTCGCCGTTGGAGTCGGCGAATCCCCTGATCAGAACCTCGTAGAAGACGGCGCGCTTGTACCAGTAAGGATCGCGCGGTTTTTCCTCGTCAAAGGTGTTGGGAATGGGTGTGGCGCTCATGAGCTCCCCCACGAGGGGCTCATGAGGAGGGCGCTTTCACACACGTTGAAGACTCCCCGCTGAATTCTGTTCTACCGTGGCGCGGCTCGTACGGTGAGAATGTGGGCAGGCTGGATGTGAGGGTCGAGACGCACATAGTTGCTCTGCCTCCAGCGGTAGGACTCGCCCGACAGTTCGTCGTCCACGACGAATTCGGCGTTCCAGTCGAGACCGATGGCGGGCAGGTCGAGATCTACCGTCGCCTCGTGGGTGTGGTACGGATCCAGATTGACAACCGCCAGAACGACGTCGCCCAGCCCGTGCCTTCGTGTGGCCGTGTCATAGGCGCCCGGAAGCCGTTTGGAGAAGCAGACGATGTCCGGATGGTCGACCCTGTGGAACCGTAGGTTACGCAATTCCTGCAACGCCGGATGCGCTCTCCGGAACAAATTCAGATGGGTGATGAGCGGGGCGAGGGTCCTTCCGTCGCGTTCGGCCGCCGCCCAGTCGCGTGGCTTGTACTGATATTTCTCACTATCAAGGTATTCCTCACTCCCTGGGCGCACAGGAACGTTCTCGGCGAGTTCGTACCCGGAGTAGACCCCCCAGGTCGGCGACGCGAGAGCGGCCAGCACGGCCCTGATCCTGAACGCCGGCACGCCGCCGTGCTGCAGGTATTCGTGGAGGATGTCCGGGGTGTTGACGAACAGGTTCGGCCGCAGGAACGCCGACGTCTCGTGCGCGAGCTCGGAGAGGTACGTCTCCACGTCGTACTTGGAGTTCTTCCACGTGTAGTACGTGTACGACTGGTGGAAGCCGGCCTTCGCGAGCGTCTGGAGCATCGCGGGCCGGGTGAACGCCTCCGCCAGGAACACCACGTCCGGATCGGTGGCGTGGATGTCGGCCAGCATGCGCTCCCAGAACGACACCGGCTTGGTGTGCGGGTTGTCCACCCGGAAGATCCGCACGCCGTGTTCCATCCAGTGCCGCAGCACCCGCCGGACCTCGGCGAAGATGCCCTCGGGGTCCCTGTCGAAGTTGATCGGATAGATGTCCTGGTACTTCTTCGGCGGGTTCTCGGCGTAGGCGATCGTCCCGTCCGCCCGGATCGTGAACCACTCCGGGTGCTCCTTGACCCACGGGTGGTCCGGCGCGCACTGCAGGGCGAAGTCGAGCGCGACCTCCATGCCCAGGGCGCGGGTGCGGCTGACGAACTCGTCGAAGTCCTCAAGGGTGCCCAGATCGGGATGGATCGCGTCGTGGCCGCCGTCCTCGGAGCCGATCGCCCACGGCGAGCCGGGCTCGTCGGGCTCCGGGCTGAGCGTGTTGTTGCGGCCCTTGCGGAAGGTCTGGCCGATGGGGTGGATCGGCGGCAGGTAGACGACGTCGAAGCCCATCTTGGCGATGGCGGGCAGCCGCTTGGCCGCCGTCTGGAAGGTGCCCGACTTCGAGACGCCGGTCTCGCTGACGACCGCGCCCTCGGACCTGGGGAAGAACTCGTACCAGGAGCCGTACAGCGCCCTGCGCCGATCGACCCTGACCTTGTACGGCTTCGCCCTGGTCACCAGCTCGCGGAACGGGTGCGCCGCCAGCAGCGCGGCCGTCTCGGGGAGCTGGGCGATGGACAGCCGCGCCCGCGGGTCGAGCTCCTCGTCACGCAGCGTGGCCGCGACCGACAGCAGCGCCGCCCGGTGCCCGCACGCGCTGTCGCCGTTGCCGTTGCCCTTGCTGTTGCCCATCCCGTTCCTGGAGTGGCCGTTCGCGGCGCCGGCCTGGCCGCCGGGGAGGGCGGGGCAGTCGGCCGTACGGACGGCTTTGGCGGCCCGCTCGAACAGGCGGGCCCCCTCCTCGCACATCAGGTCGCTGTCGAGCCCGCGCGGGATCTTGATCTCGGCGTCGTGCAGCCACGAGCTGATGGGATCGCTCCACGCCTCCACGCGGAACATCCAGTCGCCCTCGGCCGGCATGCACACGTCCACACCCCAGCGGTCGGTGCCTGGGGCGAGCTCGCGCATGGGTCTCAGGCGGCCACGCTGTCCATCGGGCGAGGTGAGCACCACGCCCGCGGCCACGGCATCGTGGCCCTCTCGGAAGACGGTGGCCGAGACCTGGAAGGTCTCGCCGGCGACCGCCTTGGCGGGCCACTGCCCGCAGTCGACGACGGGGGAGATGTCCGTGATGGGAATTCGTCCGATCATCGCAATCGCAGGGTTTGCGACGGCGCGCTCGGCGCCGCCGGAGGCTTTCCGTATGTGCAAGATTTCGCAACCGTGAGAGACCGCTGGATACGGCCTACCCCGGCAGTAACGATCCTTGCACGTAAATACTGGACAGCAGCGGATAGACCTCCCGAGTGTGTTCCCGGGAGAGCCAACAAAGAGGAAAGTTGCCCCAATCGTCCGACTTCATGCTTGTTGCGGGCCGGGGTTTGAAGGTGCTTCTTGGGGGTGAAGGACTGAGAGGTCCCTCCTAGCCCGTAGGGTGCAGAAACGTGAGAGCTATCCGCCGGTTTACCGTCCGCACCGTCCTGCCCACGGAGCTGGCCGCCCTGGGCGAGCTCGTGCACAATCTCCGATGGTCCTGGCACCCGGAGACACTCGACCTCTTCGCCGAGGTCGACGCGGCTCTGTGGGAACAGGTCGGTCACGATCCCGTGGCCCTGCTCGGCGCCGTCACACCGGCCCGGCTCAACGAGCTGGCCGCCGACCGCCGTTTCCTCCGCCGTCTCGCCGACGCGGCCGACGACCTGCGCGAATACATGACATCGCCGCGCTGGTACCAGACGCTGCCCGACGTCGCACGCGCCATCGCCTACTTCTCCCCCGAGTACGGCATCGCCGCCGCGATGCCCCAGTACTCGGGCGGTCTCGGCATCCTCGCCGGCGACCACCTCAAGGCGGCCAGCGACCTGGGCGTGCCGATCCTCGCGGTCGGCCTGCTCTATCGCCACGGCTACTTCACCCAGTCGCTCTCGCCGGAGGGCTGGCAGCTTGAGCACTATCCGGCGCTCGACGCCGGCGGGCTGCCGCTGACCCTGCTGAAGGACGGCGACGAACCCGTCAAGATCCGGCTCGGCCTGCCCGAGGGCCGCGTCCTGCACGCCCAGGTCTGGGTGGCGCAGGTGGGCCGGGTGCCGCTGCTGCTGCTCGACTCCGATGTGGCCGACAACGACACCGCCGCCCGCGACGTCACCGACCGCCTCTACGGCGGCGGCACCGACCACCGGCTCATGCAGGAACTCCTGCTGGGCGTGGGCGGCGTACGCGCGATCAGGGCCTACTGCCGCGTCACCGGCCACGCCGAGCCCGAGGTCTTCCACACCAACGAGGGCCACGCCGGCTTCCTCGGCCTGGAGCGCATCCGCGAGCTGACCGAGTCGCGCATGTCCTTCGACGAGGCTCTGGAGGCCGTACGCGCGGGCACGGTGTTCACCACGCACACGCCGGTGCCCGCGGGCATCGACCGCTTCCCCAGCGACCTGATCGAACGCCACTTCGGCGGCGAGGCCGCCTGGCCGACCGTGCCCGTCGAGCGCATCCTGGCCCTGGGGGCCGAGGCCGAGCCCGGCCGGTTCAACATGGCCGTCATGGGCATGCGCCTGGCCCAGCGCGTCAACGGCGTCTCCGAGCTGCACGGCGAGGTCAGCCGGGAGATGTTCAAGGACCTGTGGCCCGGCTTCGACCTCGACGAGGTGCCGATCGGCTCGATCACCAACGGCGTGCACGCGCCCACGTGGGTCGGGCGCGAGTTCATGGAGCTGGCCGGCCGCGAGCTGCCGTCGCTGATCGAGCGGGCCCGCGGCTGGGAGGGCGTCCAGAAGATCTCCGACAAGGAGATCTGGGAGATCCGCGGCAAGCTGCGCAGGCGGCTGGTCGAGGGGGCCCGCGAGCGGCTGCGCAGGTCGTGGCGCGAGCGCGGCGCCTCGGTCGCCGAGCTGGGCTGGATCGACGACGCGCTCGACCCCGACGTGCTGACGATCGGCTTCGCCCGGCGGGTGCCGTCGTACAAGCGGCTCACGCTGATGCTGCGCGATCCCCGGCGGCTGGCCCGTCTGCTGCTCGACCCGGACAAGCCGGTGCAGATCGTGATCGCCGGCAAGGCGCATCCGGCCGACGAGGGCGGCAAGAAGCTGATCCAGCAGATCGTCAAGTTCGCCGACCAGCACAACGTGCGCCACCGGATCGTCTTCCTGCCCGACTACGACATGACGCTCGGCCAGCTCATGGTCCAGGGCTGCGACGTGTGGCTGAACAACCCGTTGCGGCCGCTGGAGGCGTCCGGCACCTCGGGCATGAAGTCGGCGCTGAACGGCGGGCTCAACCTGTCGATCCGCGACGGCTGGTGGGACGAGTGGTACGACGGCACCAACGGCTGGGCCATCCCCACCGCCGACGGGGTCAGCGACCCCGACCGGCGCGACGAGCTGGAGGCCGGCGCCCTGTACGACCTGATCGAGCACGAGGTGTCCGACCGCTTCTACGACCGGCCCTTCGACGAGCTGCCGCGCAGGTGGATGGAGATGGTCAAGCACACCCTGGCCTCGCTCGGGCCCAAGGTGCTGGCCGGGCGCATGCTCCGCGACTACGTCGTGGGCCTCTACACCCCGGCTGCCAAGTCGGCCCGCGCGCTGTCGGCCGACTCCTACGCCGCGGCCAGGGCGTTCGCGGCCTGGCGGGTGCGCGTCACGCGGGCCTGGCCGGGGGTGCGGGTCGAGCATGTCGAGGCGTCGGGCGTGGGCGACACCCCTGAGGTGGGCGCCGCGGTCGAGCTGCGGGCCACGATCGCCCTCGGCGACCTGGAGCCCGGCGACGTGCTGGTCGAGGCCGCGTACGGCAAGGTCGGGCCGCACGACGAGCTGGTCCACCCGCGGTACGCCCGGCTGGCGGTGGAATCGCTGGAGGACGACGGCCACGCCCACTACACGGGCCGGGTGCCGCTCGACCGTACGGGGGCTTTCGGATACACCGTCCGGGTCGTCCCGCATCACCCGTTCGCTGCCACTCCGGCGGAATTGGGGCTGATCGCCGTCCCCGAGGAGCCGGTAGGTATGACGAACGGTACGTTGCGCTGATATATCCGGACGAGGTCGGGCCGGTGGTCGAGCGGTGCATAATCAGGACCGTGGACGACAGCGGGAACGGCCTGCGGGCCGACAATCTGGTGGCCACGGTCCGCGGTGTCCTGCCGTCCCTGACGCCTGCCGCGCAGACCGTCGCCCGGCTCATCCTGGAAGATCCGGCGACGGTCGCGCGCAGCACCATCACCGAGCTGTCGGCCGCCTCCGGCACCAGCGAGGCCACGATCGTGCGCACCGCGCGGCTGCTCGGCTTCGCCGGATACCCCCAGCTCAGGCTGGCCCTGGCCGCGGCGGCCGCGCAGCCCGACCGGCTCGTGCCCGGCGACCTGGCGCCCGACGACCCGCTGTCGGAGGTCATCCAGAAGGTGGCCAGGGCCGAGTCGGAGGCCATCAACGACACCGTCGCCCAGCTCACCAGCGAGCGCCTGGGCCTGGTCGTCGACGCGATCGTGGGGGCCAGGCGCATCGATGCCTACGGCGTGGGCGCCTCGGGATTAGTCGCCGAGGACGTCGCCCAGAAGCTGCTGCGCATCGGCCTGTCCAGCCACGCCTTCCAGGACGCCCATCTGGCCCTGACCAGCGCCGTCCTGCTGAAGACGGGCGACGTGGCGATCGGCATCAGCACCTCGGGGGAGACCCCCGACGTGATCGAGCCGCTGCGCCGGGCGGGTGAGGCGGGGGCCACCACGGTGGCCGTCACCAACAACCCGCGCTCGACGATCGCGGAGCTGGCCGAGCACGTGCTGATCTCGGCCGGGCGCGAGACGGAGTTCCGTCCCGGCGCCCTGGCCAGCAGGATCAGCCAGCTCCTCGTCGTCGACTGCGTGTTCGTCGGCGTCGCCCAGCGTACGTTCGACTCCTCTCAGGAGGCGCTCGCGAGCACCAGGCGCGCCGTCAAGGAGTTCACCCGGAGAACGTCACCTGCACGTCGTCAGCCTTGACGTACATCACGCGGTGCCCGAACTGGATCTCCAGGTACTTCGTCTTCCCCCTGACCACCTTGTGGTCCTCCAGGTTGAACGTGACCGCCCGGAAGTACTCGGCGGCGGCCGGCCCGGCCAGCGTGTACTTCTCGCCCGCCGAGAACGTGTACTGCAGCGGCGTCACCGCCTGGTACGGGATGTCGGCCGGATACGCCTCCTGCTCCGGATAGGCCCGCCCGAACACCGGTACGGTCGCCTTGCCCGGCTTCGGCGTGACGACCAGCCCCATGGACGGGACCGCGGTCGGGGCGCCCGCCGGGTTGTTGAACCACGCCTTCTGACCGAGGTACCAGATGGCCGTCCAGTCGCCCTGACGGTCGGCGACGGCGAAGCGCTGGCCCGTGCTGGCCCTGGCGCTGTGGTCGTACACGCTGTAGAGCGAGCCGCCGGTGGGGTGCTTGCCGATGTCCTTGATCAGCGGGGCGTCCTCGCGCGGCTCGGTGCGCAGCCACACGGTGCCGGCGCTGAGCGGCGGGCAGGCCGCCTCGGGGTTCTTGCGGTCGCAGCCGTAGAAGTAGGGCTTGTTGGTGGCGAAGTCCGGCTTGATCATGACCGAGCCGGACTTCGGACCGCCGAGCTGGTGCAGCGGCGCGCCCATGAGCTGGAAGTAGTGCGCCCAGTCCCAGAACGGCCCCGGGTCCTCATGCATGCCGCGCACCGTGCTCGGGATCGTGCCAGGGACGTTGTCGTGGCCCAGGATGTGGGCGCGGTCGAGCGGCACGCCGTTCCTGAGCGCCAGGTAGCGGACGAGCCGGGCCGACGAGCGGTACATCGCCTCGGTGTACCAGGTGCTGCCCTCGGCCAGGAAGCCCTCGTGCTCGATGCCGATGGACTTGGAGTTGATGTACCAGTTGCCGGCCTGCCAGGCGACGTCCTTGGCCTTGACGTGCTGGGCGATGTGCCCGTCACTGGAGCGGACCGAATACTGCCAGCTCGCGCCGTAGTTGGGGTCCTGGTTCAGCCGGATCGACGGGAGGAAATATCCCTCCATGTCGTGGATGATGATGTAGTCGATCTTCTGGCTGACCGGCCGGTTGGCCAGGTCGTAGTGGCCGTAGTCGTCCGGCGGGAGCTCCTGGTAGGCCGAGGGGATCCACTCGCAGGAGACCGAGGCCGGGCACTCGACGCCGTCGCGCCTCGCGGGGCGCAGGCCGAGCTTCTCCAGCCACTTCTCGATCTTCTCCAGGTCCGGGACCTTGGGCAGGGTGACCTTCTGCCCGTCGTCCGTGGTGCGCTCGGCGCCTTCCTGGATGGTGGTGTAGACCTCGTCGGCGAAGAACTTGGCCGCGTCGGCCTCTTCGGCGCCGGAGTACTTGGCGACGGCTCCGTACCATTCGCCCGGGTTGGCGCTCAGGGGCGCGCCGAGGCTCTTCTGGTAGTCGGCGAGCAGCGCGGCGCCGCCGCGGATGTTGGCCGCGTCGTCGGTGCGCAGGCGTTCGTGGCTCTCGCCGGTGAGCTGCGCGGCCCGCTCCATCGTGCGCAGCGAGGCGGGGATCTCCGCCGGCGCGGGGGCCGGGGTGGCCGCGAGCGGCCTGGTCTCGTCGCCGCGGGCGTCCTCCTCGCCCTCTCCGTGGTGGTTCGAGGTGGTGTACGCGGCCGCGTCGGTCAGGTGCATGGGGCCGAACCCGGCGTTGTTCGACGGCTGGCCCGCGTGTGCCTCCCACCGCGATTCCAGGTACGAGACCCCGAGCAGCACGCTCTGCGGGACCTTGAATTCGTCGGCCGCCGCGGCGAATGCCTGCTGCCGGTCGGCGGGCTCTTCGGCGGAGGCCGAGGGCACTTGGGTTAAGGGCAACAAGGCGACGACCGCGATCGCCAGCGCTCTGCGCATGAACCGCTCCTTGACTGGGGGGTGGTGCGCGATCAGCGTCTCAACATTTTCCTTCTCTGGCGAGAACTTTGCGAAGATATTTTTCATCGCTTAACGGCCCGCCGGACCGGGCCCGGCGGGCCGATACGAAGGACTACCAGGTGAGGGGCTGGGTAGGCGGCCTTCGGAGGAGAGGGGGAGCTGTCATGCCTCGACCCGGAAGTCATTCCTACGACAACGAGCGCCGCCGGCTCCGCAAGCAGCTGGACCGGCAAGGGCTGAGCGAGCAGGAGCTCAAGAAGCGCGTGGCCAGGAAACTCCAGTCGGACCCGGCCAAGAGCCCGCGCAAGGTGGGCGGCGACCGCGCCGAAGGGCCCAAGTCCGAACGGCCCCACGGCGGGGAGCGCTGAGCGTCTCATGACGGAGATCATCGACCGTGAGGGCGTCCAGGACCTGCTGGCGACGCGCGGCGCCCAGCTCGCCGAGGTGCTGCCCGAGCGGGAGTACGCCTGGGCGCACCTGCCCGGAGCCGTGCACCTGCCGCTCGGCTCGCTCGACCGGCTGGCCGACGACCTGCTGGACCGGTCGCGCCCGGTCGTCGTCTACTGCCACGACTGGCTCTGCGACCTCAGCCCGCGCGCCGCCCACCGGCTCGTCCGGCTCGGCTTCGCCGACGTGCACGACTACGGCCTCGGCAAGATGGACTGGCTGTCGGCCGACCTGCCGTACGAGGGGGAGGCCGTCCTGGTGGGCTCGGGCGCCCGGCGCGACCCGGTCACCGCCGATCTGGAGGACCCGCTGGAGGAGCTCAGCGAACGCATCGTCGCCGACCCGGCCGGGCTCGCCGTCGTGGTGGACAGGGACGACGTGGTGCAGGGGGTCATCGGGTCGCGCCAGCTCAAGGGCGCCGACCTGACCGGCACCGCCGAGGCCGCCATGGACACCGGCGTCACCACCGTACGGCCCAGCGAGCAGCTCGACGCCCTGGCCAGGCGCATGGAAGGCGCGAACGTCGACCACGTCGTCGTCACCCGCGCCGACGGCACCCTGGTCGGGCTCTACGGGCTCGGCGACCTGCGCGAACCGGGCTGGGAATCCGATCTCGGATAGCGGACGGGATTTGGAGCCGTCACCGGGCGTCTGCTAGCGTCAACAGCATGTCAGTGATCAGCCGATTTTGGCGCTATGTGGCGGCTCCGGGTGGAGCCGAAGGTCACATGCGCTGACTTACTGATCACCCGGAGCCCAAAGGCAGAGACGTCCGTCTCTGCCTTTCGTCGTTCAGGCGGACGGCTCCGGGGGCCACGGATGTGGGCCGTACCGCCTTCGCAACTCCCATCGAAAGCGGAGGACACAGCCCATGACCACGACCAGCGACCTGCGTATCAACTCGTTCGAACCCCTGCCCACGCCCCGCGAGCTGATCGGTGAACAGCCGCTGGGCCCCGAGCGCGAGGCCCTGGTGGCGGCGAGCAGGAACGCGGTGCGCGACGTGCTCGCCGGTGACGACGACCGCCTGCTGCTCATCGTCGGCCCGTGCTCGGTGCACGACCCCGAGGCCGCCCTCGACTACGCCCGCCGCCTGGCCGCCGCCACCCGCGACCTCGGCGACGCCCTCTGCGTCGTCATGCGCGTGTACTTCGAGAAGCCGCGCACCACCATCGGCTGGAAGGGCCTGATCAACGACCCGGACATCGACGGCGGCCACGACGTCCAGCGCGGGCTGCGCCTGGCCAGGACGGTGCTGCTCGACGTGCTCGACACCGGGCTGCCGGTGGGCTGCGAGTTCCTGGAGCCCACCAGCCCGCAGTACATCGCCGACGCCGTCACCTGGGGCGCGATCGGCGCCCGCACGCCCGAGAGCCAGGTGCACCGCCAGCTCACCTCCGGCCTGTCCATGCCGGTCGGCTTCAAGAACGCCACCGACGGCGACGTGCAGGTCGCCATCGACGGCGTCAAGGCGGCCTCGCACCCGCAGGTGTTCTTCGGCATCGACGACGAGGGCCGGGCCGCGGTCGTCTCGACCACCGGGAACCCCGACTGCCACGTCATCCTGCGCGGCGGGCGCACCGGCCCGAACTACGACCCCCAGTCCATCGGCGACGCCCTCGCGCTGCTGGCCAAGGCCGGGCTGCCGGAACGGCTGATCATCGACGCCAGCCACGGCAACAGCGGCAAGGACCACGTACGGCAGGCGGCGGTGGTCCGCGAGGTGGCCGGGCGCCTGGCAGCGGGCGAGCAGGGCATCGCGGGGCTGATGGTGGAGAGCTTCCTGCTGCCGGGGCGGCAGGAGCCCGGTCCGGTGGAGGGCCTGACGTACGGGCAGAGCGTCACCGACGCCTGCGTGGGCTGGGACGAGACCGAGCGCCTGCTGGTCGAGCTGGCCGACGCCGTGCGCGCCGGCCGCGAGGCGCACTGACGGCCTCCCGGCGGCCCTGAGCTGCCGGGCGGGCCACCGGGAGCGTCCGTCAGGGGCTGCGGTTCAGGTACGGCGGTCAGGTACGGCGGTCCAGCCGGAACGTCGGATGCCCCGGCGTGCCCGGCTGGGCGTCCAGTGACTTGTCGTCGAGGATGGGCGCCGCGTCCTCGGCCACGAAGACCCGGACGTCCTCCTGTTCGATGACCTGGTCCCCGGCGTACGGCGTGCTCGCGAGCGACACCTCCAAGGTGCCCGCCTCGTCCGGCTTGGGGGAGATCCGCAGGCCGGCATTGGCGGGCACGTCCTCGCCGACCATCAGGTCACGGATGGCGACCACGGCGTTGTCAGTCAGGGTCAGCACGATGAGCTCCTTCCCGCTGGAGAACCCCCGCCTCCCCCGCGACCAGGGCGGCAAACGCGCCGGGCCGGGATGAGCGCCCTCCACGGGGGTAGCGGAGCGTCATGGCTGACAAGGACAAGGGCATGCTGGACGCCCTGCTCGAACAGTGCGGCCAGACGTTCGCCGGGGAGGCGGGCATCAAGCTCGCCGACCGGCCACGGCCGCTGTACCAGCTCCTCGTGCTGGCCACGCTGCTGAGCGCGCGGATCTCGTCCGGGGTGGCGGTGGCGGCGGCGCGCGAGCTGTTCGCGGCCGGGTACCGCACGCCACGGGCCATGACGCGGGCGAGCTGGCAGGACCGCGTGGACGCCCTCGGCCGCGGCCACTACAGGCGTTACGACGAACGCACCTCGACCATGCTCGGCAAGGGCGCCGAGCTGCTGCTCGACCGCTGGAAGGGCGACCTGCGCAGGTTGCGCGACGAGGCGGGGGGCGATCCCGGGCGGATCGGCGAGCTGCTGCGGGAGTTCCCCGGCATCGGCCCGACCGGCGCCGACATCTTCCTGCGCGAGGTCCAGGGCGTCTGGCCGCAGGTCGCGCCGCACCTGGACAGACGGGTGCTGGACGGCGCCGCCCGGCTGGGGCTGCCCCGACAGGAACGCGGCCTGGTCCGCCTGGCCGGCTCCGGCGACGAGCTCGTCCGCCTGTCGGCGGCGCTGGTACGCGTGTCGAACAGCGAGAAGACCGCCGACGCGGTGAGGTCGGCCGCAGCGGGGTGAGCGGGGAGCGCTCTGTTAGGTTCGCCTCATGGGTGAGTTTGTGAGCGTCGAGGTGGCCGACCAGATCGCCACGATCCGTCTTGACCGTCCGAAGATGAACGCGCTCGACGTCCAGACGCAGCGGGAGCTCGTCGAGGCGGCGCTTCAGGTCGATGCCGACGACCAGGTCCAGGCGGTGATCCTCTACGGCGGCGAGAAGGTCTTCGCCGCCGGCGTGGACGTCAAGGAGATGGCCGACATGTCCTATGCCGACATGTCCACCCACTCCCGCACGCTCCAGGCGTGCTTCACCACGGTGGCCCGCATCGGCAAGCCGGTCATCGCCGCCGTCACCGGCTACGCCCTGGGCGGTGGCTGCGAGCTGGCCCTGTGCGCCGACTTCCGGGTCGCGGGCGAGTCGGCCAGGCTCGGCCAGCCGGAGATCCTGCTCGGGCTCATCCCGGGCGCGGGCGGCACCCAGCGCCTGCCCCGCCTCGTCGGCCCGTCCCGCGCCAAGGACCTGATCTTCACCGGCCGGCACGTCGCCGCCGCCGAGGCCCTGGCCATCGGGCTGGTCGACCGGGTGGTGCCGGACGAGCAGGTCTACACGGCGGCCCTGGAGTGGGCGGCCACGTTCGTCGGCGGGCCGGCCGTGGCGCTGCGCGCCGCCAAGCAGGCCGTCGACCAGGGCGTCGAGGTGGATCTCGCCTCAGGCCTGGAGATCGAGCGCCTGCAGTTCTCGGGCCTGTTCGCCACCGACGACGCCCGGATCGGCATGCGGGCCTTCACGGAGAAGGCCAAGCCCAAGTTCACCGGACGGTGACCGTCCGGCCGCCGTACGAATACAACCCTTTGGAGTAGGCCGTCCAGGGGGGAGCGGGTTTGCCAGTATGGTGGCGTTCCATGATGCGCGTCCCGGTCCCCGCCCGGCTGCGTCAAGCCGTGCGTTCGTGGTTCGACTCCCGTTACATCTCCGTCGCCGACCACCGGCAGGACATCCGGGACGCGCTCTGGGAGGTCCAGACCCTGCGCAGGGAGATGGCCACCCTGCACGGCGAGGTCGAGCGCCTGCGTGACGCCCGCCCGCCGCTGATCACCCCGCTGATCGACAAGGCCAAGCTGGACGACGCGCACCGGCTGGCGCAGGAGACCGCGAAGGCCCTCGACGGCGTGCTCCAGAACGAGGTGCTCGTCTGGCAGGCCGTCGACGACCTGAGAGCCCGCGTCCCCGGGGCCGCCGAGGGGGGCCGGCCGTGCGCGTGACCTGGTCCGGCGGCGAGCTGACCTTCCGCCTCGACCCCGAGGACGAGATCACCGGCAGGGCGGCCGACGACCACCCCGTCAAGCTGGCCACCAACTCCTGCTCGATCGGCGGCGTGCCCGCCGACGCCCACCCCGACCTGTTCGCCGTGGCCGCCTGGACGATCGTGGCGCCCTGGACCAGGCGGCGGATCACCTTCGACCGGGCCGTCTCCGCGGAGGTGGCCGGAGCCCTGCACGACGGCTGGGGCATCGAGGCCGGGCCGGTCGGCGCCGAGCCGCGCCGGGCCGGGGACAGGCTCGCCATCTCCTACAGCGGCGGCGCCGACTCCGTGGCCGCGGCGGCCATCCATCCGTCGGCGCCGTTCGTGCACTTCCGCCGGGTGCCGCATCCGAGGGTGCCCAACCGGTGGACGCACTACCGCTCCGACGTGCTGGCCAAGCTCGCCGAGCGGACCGGCCGCGAGCTCACCACCGTCACCTCCGACCTGGAGTTCACCCTCGCCGAGCCGCGTCCGGGCTATCCGGAGCACCACGCCGTCGCGGCGGGGGCGCTGCTGCTGGCCGACCGGATGAACCTCGGCGGCCTGGGCTTCGGCTATGAACTCGGTTCACGCTGGCTCGGCGGCGACCGTTACTTGTTGCGGTTCACGCCTGACAACCCCATGTGGGCGCCGCACGGCGCGTGGGGCCGGTTGTTCGCCGCCGCGGGCGTGCACATCGTGCTCCCGGTCGGCGGCGTGAGCGAGGCCGTCACCATGCGGCTGGCCCTGAACTCAGAGCTCAAGGACCAGGTGCGCTGGTGCCTGCGCGGCACCGACGGCCCCTGCCGCACCTGCGGCAAGTGCCTGTACAAGGAGCTCATCCAGGCCGCCGTCGAGCGCCGTCCCCTGGACACGCCCGTCACCGCCGACCGTCCCGTGGCCCGCAAGTGGCTGCAGCCGCCGCCCTACGGCGGCCAGGAGATGATCGAGTACGGCCTGGCCCGCGTCCCCGGCATCGAACGGTCCCTGTTCGCCAAGGCCCTCGACCACTTCGAGGCCACCGAGGAGTCCACGAGCTGGCTCGACCACTGCTACCCGCCGGCGATCGAGGAGATCCCCGAGCCGTGGCGGACGGAGGCGGCCGCCTTCCTGACCTCCAAGGTCGGTCTCATGACCGAGGCCGAGGTGCGGCGGGTGGAGACGTGGGGCGCGTGACCGTCCACGGGACGGATCCGGCAAGGTACGAGGAGTTGACTGCGTGAAGGTTTATCTGTCGGTGGACATGGAGGGCGTGACGGGGTTGACCGACCCCGAGGAGATGCACGCCGGCAAGCGCGGCTACGACCGCGGCTGCGAGCTGATGACCGCCGACGCCAACGCCGCCGTCGAGGGCGCGTTCGCGGCCGGCGCCGGGTCGGTGCTGGTCAACGACGCGCACGGGTCCACCAAGAACCTGCGGATCGACCTCCTGGACCCGCGGGCCACCCTGATCAGGGGGCCGGGCAAGGCCCAGCGCATGGCCCAGGGGCTCGACGGCACGTTCCAGGCCGCGTGCTTCGTGGGCTACCACGCCAGGGCCGGCGTCCAGCACGGCGTGCTCAACCACACGTGGATGGGCAAGGAGATCCAGAACGTCTACCTCAACGGCGAGCTGTGCGGCGAGACCCGGCTGGTCGCGGCGTGCGCGGGCTTCCACGGCGTGCCCGTGGTGCTGGTGACCGGGGACGAGGCCGTCGGCGAGGAGGCGCGCGAGCTGCTCGGCGACGTCGAGACGGTCGCGGTGAAGAAGGGGATCGACAAGTTCTCGGCCGAGTTGCTGCCGCCGAGCGTCGCCCAGGCGAAGATTCGTGAGGCCGCCGCTCGCGGGCTTTCCAGGTTGAGCGACTTCACGCCCTACCGGGTGGAGGCGCCGTACACGCTGGGGGTGGAGTGGAACTCGACCGCCATCGCGGCGGCGGTGGCGCTGGTGCCCGGCGTGAAGACCGTCGGCTCGCGGCACATCGAGTTCACCACCGACGACTTCCGCCAGATCATGGCGTTGCTCGGGATCTTCGCCACCATCGGCGGCCAGGTGGCCTGCGGCAGCGGGCCCTACGGCTGACATGTCGGTTACTGCTGACCTAGGGAGCGGGTGACGGTGGAAGGCGCGGCGCTGACCCGGCGGGGGCTGCTCGTCGGGATCGGGGCGGTGGGCGGCGCGGGCGCCATGTACGCCGCCATGGGCGCGCTCGGGCTCGCCCCCTCCGAGCAGGACAAGGAGTTCGCCGCGCCGCGCCCCGGCGACTTCTCCCTGCGCGGCAAGGGCGCGGCCAAGGTGGTGATCCTCGGCGCGGGCGTGGCCGGACTGACCGCCGCGTACGAGCTGGGCAAGGCCGGTTACGACTGCACCCTGCTGGAGGCCAGGGACAGGGCCGGCGGCCGGAACCTCACGCTGCGCGGCGGCGACCGCCTGACCGAGCTGAACGGCCCGGACCAGGACGTCAGGCTCGGCGAGGGCGTCTACTTCAACGCCGGGCCCGGACGCATCGCCCCCTGGATGGTCACCCTCGACTACTGCCGCGAGCTGGGCGTCCCGATCGAGACGTTCGTCAACAACAACGCCTCCGCGTACGTCCACACCAACGGCAGGACCGTGCGGGCCCGCACCGCCCGAGCCGACATGTACGGATATGTCGCAGAACTGCTGGCCAAAGCCACAAATATCGGTGCGCTCGACAAGGCGATCACCGCCGACGACCGGCAGCGCCTGCTCGAATTCCTCCGCCGGTTCGGCGACCTGGGGCCCAAGCTCGACTACGAGGGCTCATCCCGGCGCGGGTTCACCAAGTACCCGGCGCTCGACACCGGAACCCCCGTCCCGCCCCCCGGCACCCTGCACGACGTCCTGGCCGCCGCCACCGGCCGCGCCATCACCAACGACTTCGGCTACGACATGGCCACCCCCATGTTCCAGCCGGTCGGCGGCATGGACGCGATCGTCAAGAAGCTGACCGAGGCCGTCGGGGCCGACCGCATCAGGACCGGCGCCAAGGTCACCAGGATCACGACCCTGGACGACGGCGTCGAGGTGACGTACAGCGGCGGCAGCGTCAAGGCCGACTACTGCGTCGCCACCCTCCCCCCGCACCTCCTCGCCAAGATCCCGCACAACCTCGGAGCGCAGATCACCAGCGCACTGAGCACCCCCATCCCGATCGCCGCCGGCAAGATCGGCCTGGAGTACGGCAGGCGCTGGTGGGAGCTGGAGGACCGCATCTACGGCGGCGTCACCGAGACCGACCTGGACATCACCCACATCTGGTACCCCTCCCACGGCTACCACTCCGAACGCGGCCTGATCGTCGGCTACTACAACACCGAGCAGAACGCCGAGCTGTACGGCTCCCTCACCCCCGAGGACAGACGGCGCAAGGCGCTCACCCAGGGCAGGAAGATCCACGGCGACAAATACCGTCAGGACCTCCTGTCCAGCGTCTCCATCGCCTGGCACCGTCAGGAGCACATCCAGGGAGGCTGGATGTACTGGCCCTCCTTTGATTCGTCCTTCACTCTTCTGCAACGCCCCGCCGGAAGGGTTTACTTCGCGGGCGACTGGCTCACCCACTTGATCGCCTGGCAGGCAGGCGCCATGGAGTCGGCCCGCAGCGTCGTCACCCTGCTGCACCAGCGGGTGTTGCAGTCCACGTGACGTCGCACGCTGCTTCCGCGACCGGCATAGGGTCGGTCGGGGAAGAGCGATCGAGGAGACGAGGATGACGTTGCACTGGGTGCCCGCGACCGACCGTGGTGACCTGCTGGCCGAGCCGGTGGCGCTCGCCGTCCCGGGCATCGAGGGTGCCGAGGTGACGGAGATCGACCCCGACCTGGCCGACACGGCCGCGTTCTGCGAACGCTACGGCGTACGGCTCGACGAGTCCGCCAACTGCGTGGTCGTGGCCGCCAAGCGCGGCGGCGAGACGCGCTACGCCGCCTGCATGGTGCTCGCGACGATGCGTGTCGACGTCAACGGCGTGGTGCGCAGGCACCTCGACGCCCGGAAGGCGAGTTTCGCGCCGATGGCCGACGCGGTCGAGCTGACCGGCATGGAGTACGGCGGCATCACGCCGCTCGGGCTGCCCTCCGACTGGCCCGTCCTGGTGGACGAGCACGTCGCCGCCCATCCCAGGGTGGTGATCGGCAGCGGCCTGCGCAGGTCGAAGCTCGCCGTCCCGGGCGCCACGCTGGCCGGGCTGAAGGGCGCCGAGGTCCTGTCCCTGACCACCTGAAGGCGCCGAAGCCGAACTGAAGCCAATTCGAGACCGTTGGATGGGAAACCGATGAGGCCGTATCGGACGTTGTACGACTGGGAATGTGGCCTCATGGTTCATCTCGTGGGCGGGGATTAAGCCGGTATGGTGCTTCATGCCATGAACGATGACCGACTAGGCCCTTACCGGCTGCTCAGGCGGCTCGGTGAAGGCGGGATGGGCGTTGTCCACCTCGCTGTCGACCCTCAGGGCCGGCAGGTGGCGGTCAAGGTCCTGCGCGGAGAGGTCGCCGGTGACGAGGTCGCCAGGCGGCGGCTTTCGCGCGAGGTCGAGACCATGCGCCGGGTCCGCAGCAAATTCATTGCAGAAGTGGTCGATGCGGACGTAACCGGTCATCGTCCTTACATCGTCACGCGTTACGTGCCCGGCCGTCCTCTCGACGAGATCGTCAAGGACGACGGGCCGCTCGACCTGCCCGCGCTGGTCCGGATCGCCCATGGCGTGGCCTCGGCGCTGTCGGAGGTCCACTCCGTCGGCGTGATCCACCGCGACCTCAAGCCGGGCAACGTGCTCATCCTCGACGGCGAGCCCGTCCTGATCGACTTCGGCATCGCCCAGGCGGTCGACGCGACCCGGCTGACCCAGACCGGCATGTTCATCGGCACGCCCGGCTACCTCGCGCCCGAGATCATCGAAGGCCAGGAGGCCGGCCCCGAGGTCGACATCCACGCCTGGGCGGGCACGCTGCTCTACGCCGCCACCGGCCAGCCGCCCTTCGGCAAGGGCACGCTGGAGATGATCTTCTACAACATCACCGCCGGCAAGGCCGACATCAGCGGCGTGCCGTCCGAGCTGCAGCCGCTGCTCAAGGCGGGCTTCCAGCGCAACCCGGCCAAGCGTCCCAAGGCCGCCGACCTGGCCGAGCAGACGGCCCGGATGTTGCCGAGGCCGCCGCTGGGCGGGCCCGACGAGATCTCCACCGTGCCGCGGCCCGACGCGCCCGAGGACTTCCCGACCAGGCGGGCGCCGTTCGTGGGGGAGAAGCCCTCCTACGACGTCTCCACGCCGCCGATGACGCCGCGCCGGCTGATCGACGGCCAGGAGCAGCCGGTCCAGCCGCCCGCCGACCCCCACTTCGTCTCGCTGCTGCCCAGCCAGGGACCGCCCGCCCAGGGGCTGCCCGTTCAGGGACCGCCGGCCCAGGGGCTTCCCGGCCAGGGCCTGTCCGGCCAGGGCCTGTCCGGGCAGGGCCTGGCCGGACAGGGCGCCGGGCCGGCCGACCACGGCGCGGAGCTGCCGGGCGCGGGTGACCCGTGGCCGACCCGCCGGGTGTCGCCGGAGGAGCTTCGCCAGATCCAGCGCGAGGCCGGGCCCAGCCAGCCCTGGCCGCAGCAGCAGCCCCCGCTCCACCCCCAGCCGCAGCCGCACGTCGACCACCACGAGGCCGACGTGCCCACCCGGCGCGTACGCCCGGACTCGGCCGAGTTCGGCCGGCTCAGCTCCGGCCCCCAGCCGGTGGACCACGGCCGGTACGCCGCCGGCCCGGAACCCGTGAACCACGGCCGCGCCAACGCCGTCCCGGAGCCGATGGACTACGGCCGTGCCAACGTCGTCCCCGAAGCCATGGACTACGGACGGGTCAACGCCGGCCCGGACGCGATCGACTACCGGCGGGGCAACGCGGCGGCCGAGCAGCACGACTACGGCAGGCCGGGCCCGGTGCCCGCGCAGCCGCCGCCCTACATCCCGGTGCAGCAGCAATATCCGCCCCATGACCCGCAGGCCGCTCACGAGCCGTACAACCCGGGCGCGCGTCCGGGGCAGACGTTGCAGCGCTCGAAGGCGTACGGGGTGGCGAGCGCGATGTTGCTGATCCTCATGATCGTGGCGGCGGTGACGGCGCCCGTCCTGGTGGCGGTGGTGGCGATCCCGATCGCCGTGCTGCTGCGGGCGGCCGACCTGGCCCAGCCGGCCTTCAACGGCCGCAGGCCCGCCGGCGCCGCCGCGCTCGACGTGCTCAGGGTCTTCGCCCGGCCGCAGGCGCTGGCCAAGTCCGTCGGCATCACGCTCGCCCTCGTCCTGTACGCCCTCATCCTCGGCCTGCCGGTGACGCTGCTGCTCAGCGTGGTGGTCAAGATGGACTCGGCCAACGCCCTCGCGTGGGGCGCCGCGGTCGCGCTCTGGACCCTCTGCGCGGGGCCGGGCGTCGAGGGCCCGGGGCGGCAGATGCGCAGAACGCTCTCATCGCTCGTACCCTCGAGAACAGCGGCCATGGTGATGGCGGGAGTGCTGGCGGTGGGCGCCGCGCTCTCGCTGATCCTCGCCTATGGCACGTTCGGGGACACGCCAAGGGGGAGTGTATGGAGTCCGCTGGACGTCACACCCGTGACGAAGCAGCTCACCAGCCTGAAGGGCGGCTGAGCCGAGGAAGGTGGCGATGAGCATCCAAGCGCCGGAACGCCTCGGCCCCTACCGCATCGTCAGAAAGATCGGCGAGGGCGGCATGGGGGTCGTCCACCTGGGTCTCGACGGTGAGGGCCGCGAGGTCGCCATCAAGGTGCTCCACCCGCACGTGGCCGCCGATCTCAAGGCCCGCGACCGGCTCACGCGCGAGGTCGAGACCATGCGCCGGGTGCGCAGCCCGCACGTCGCCGAGGTCATCGACGCCGAGCTGGTGGGGGGCCAGCCCTACGTCGTGACCCGCTTCGCCCCGGGCCGCACGCTGGAAGAGACCGTGCTGAGCGAGGGCGCTCTGGAGGCGCGGCAGGTCATCAGGCTGGCCCAGGGGCTGTGCCAGGCGCTGGTCGCCATCCACGCGGCCGACGTGATCCACCGCGACTTCAAGCCGTCCAACGTCATGCTGGTCGACGGCGAGCCGCTGGTCATCGACTTCGGCATCGCCCACCTGGTGAACGCGACCCGGCTGACCCAGACCGGCATGTTCGTCGGCACGCCGGGCTACCTGGCGCCCGAGATCATCCGCGACAGCGACATCACCCAGGCGGCCGACGTGCACGCGCTGGCCTCGACGGTGTTCTTCGCCGCCACGGGCGCGCCGCCGTTCGGCACCGGGACGTTCGAGGCGGTCTGCTTCAACATCATGGAGGGGCGGGCCCAGCTCGACCGGGCGCCCGCGTGGCTGCGCGGCTGGTTGTCGCGCGCGCTGCGGGTCGACCCCACCGCCCGGCCGAGCGCGCAGGAGCTGCTGCGGATGGCCAGGGAGCTCGACCCGTCGGTGACGACGTTCAACGAGTTCGAGGGGCCGACCGGCACCAAGCGCATCGGCAGCGGCACGCGCGCCATGGACACGTTCTCCGACCTGCTGCCGCCGGTCGAGTACCGCAAGGCCGCGCCGCCCCCGCCACCTCCGCCGCCCGCGCGGCGCGACGAGCGGCCGCCGCCCTACGTGCCCGCGCCGACGTCGGCGCGCCCGGTGCCGCGCACCGACCAGCGCGTGGCGGGCTACCCGGCGCCGCCGCCGCAGCCGCGCCCCTACACGCCGCCGCCCCAGCCGCGCAGCCACGTGCCGCCGGCGGAGCGGAAGAGGTATCTGTTCGGCGCCCAGGTGACCGGGCTGCTGCTGCTGGTCACGCTGGTGGCGCTGACGGTCATGATGCCCGTCGTGGTGGGCGCGGTGGCCGTCGCGCTGGCGGTGGTACTGCGCGTGGGCGAGTACCTGTTCGGCGACATGGTCAAGCGCCGCCAGATCCGCGGCAGCAGCTCGGCCGATCCGCTGCTCGCGCTGGTCGGCACGCCGTGGGCGCTGGTCAAGGCCGCGCTGGTGACGCTGGTCCACGTGCCGCTCGCGCTGCTGTTCGGCGCGTGCGTCTGGGGCGCGCTTCACTGGGCCGGCGGCATGGGCACCAACCAGGCCGCCGCCTTCGCCGCGGGCGCGTTCGCCGGCGGCCTGTTCGTGCTGCCGGGCGGCGGCGCGCCGCGCAAGGCCGTGACCCGCACGCTCACCGGCGTGCTGCGCAGCCCCGGCGCCGCGCTGGTGGCGGTCGTCGCGGTGGGCACGGCGGCGCTGTTCGCGGCGATGTTCGCGCTCGGCCAGGACCCGGTCTGGGCGCCCTGGCGGGCCCCGCAGAGCGTGATCGACGGCCTGGCGAGCGACGCCAGGCAGAGCACGATCGGGCTGATCACCGGTCTGATCGAAAGTCTGCTCGACGGACTGGGGTTGGGCTTCCTGACTCCGTGGTCCTGAGTGTCCCCGTCGGCGTGGCGGGGGAGAGATGAGGTATGAGCGAGCGCCTCGGCCCCTACGAGCTTCTCTCCCGGCTCGGCGAGGGCGGCTTCGGTGAGGTCCATCTGGCGCTCGACGCCCAGGGGCGCACGGTCGCGGTGAAGGTGCTGCATCCGCACGTCGCGGCCGACGGCCTCGCGCTCGGCCGCCTCGACCGCGAGGTCGAGACCATGCGCCGGGTCGGCGGTCCGCACGTCGCCGAGGTGCTCGACGCCTCCCTCGACGGCTCCAGGCCCTACCTGGTGACCCGCTACGTCCAGGGCCGCCCGCTCAGCGCCGTGCCCGTGCCGGTCGCCGACCTGGCCGCCCTGGCCTCGGGGCTGGCCGACGCGCTGCTCGCCATGCACGAGTCCGGGGTCGTCCACCGCGATCTCAAGCCGGCCAACGTGATGATGAGCGAGGACGGCCCGGTCGTCATCGACTTCGGCATCGCCAGCGCGCTCGACTCGCTGTCGGTCACGGCCTCGGGCGCGGTCGTCGGCACGCCCGGCTACCTGGCCCCGGAGATCCTCGAAGGCGGGAGCGCGGGCGTCGAGGCCGACGTGTTCTCCTTCGGCGCGACGCTGGCCTACGCCGCCACCGGGCGGCAGCCGTACGGGCAGGGGCCGGCCTCGGCGGTGGCCTACCGGGTGGTGCACCACCCGCCCGACCTGGAGGGCGTGCCGGAGTGGCTGGCGCCGCTGTTACGCGAGTGCCTGTCCACCGACCCCGCCGCGCGTCCCACGGCCGCGCGGATCTGCGCCCGGCTGGGCGTCGCCGCCGTCCCGCACGTACGCCCGGCCGGTCCCCGTCCCTCGGCCACGGCGGTGGGTCCCCGGCCGGCCGACGACATGAGCACGAGAGAGTGGCGGCCGGGCGACAGCCGTCGCAGGTCGGTCGAGGAGTCCAGGGCGCGGCACCGGGAGAAGGTGCGCAGGCGGTGGCTCATCGGCTCGGGCCTGTTCGTGTCGCTGCTGGCGGCGGCCGCCCGCGGGCCGCTGCCGGAGGTGGCGCTCTTCCTGCTGGCCGCCTACGCGCTGGGGGTGGTGAGCGACGCCGGGGTGGCGCTGTTCTCGCGGGGGCCGTTCCGGCGGAGCCGGATGGTGACCGACCTGGTGAGCGTGGCGGGGGTGGTGGGGCTCTGTTTCGGGCTCGCCGCGGTGTTCAGCACGTTCACACTGGCCCTGTTCGCGGGTACGGCCCTGGTGGTGGGCATCGTGTTCCTGTTGTCCGCCTGACTTCCCCATGGGGGCGGTCGGACCGTACCGAATAAAGTTCGGTATGGTGGGAACGGGAGGGCTTTTCGCGGGAACCGCCGGTTTGCGCGTAAGCTACCCACGGGTAACATGACCGCGGGAGCCAGGGCACGACTCTGACCCACCCCGTGTCAGGAGCCCGTCGGGAACCTGGCAGTCTGGTCAGCATTGCATTCGGCGCCTATCGCAGCGACGCGGTGGGCGCACGCGAACACGGGAGGTCGGCCACCGGCCATGAACATCGTCGTCTGCGTGAAGCAGGTCCCCGATACGGCGACCGAGCGCAAGCTGCGGTCCGATGACAACACGCTCGATCGTGACGCCGTCGACGGCGTGGTCAACGAGCTTGACGAGTACGCGGTCGAGGAGGCGCTGAAGCTCAAGGAGGCGCACGGTGGCGAGGTCACCGTGCTCACCATGGGCCCGGGCAAGGCCACCGAGACCATCCGCAAGGCCCTGGCCATGGGCGCCGACAAGGCCGTCCACCTGAGCGACGACGCGCTGCACGGCTCCGACGCGCTGTCCACCTCGTACGCGATGGCCCAGGTGCTCAAGAAGATCGGGTTCGACCTGGTCGTCCTGGGCTCCGAGTCGACCGACGCCCGTACCGGCGTGCTGGCCGCGATGCTGGCCGAGCGCCTGGGCACGGCCCAGCTCACCCTGGCCAACAAGGTCGAGGTCGAAGGCTCCTCGATCAGCGTCCAGCGCATCACCGACTACGGCTACGACAAGGTCCAGGCCACGCTGCCGGCCGTCGTGTCCGTGGTCGAGAAGATCAACGAGCCGCGCTACCCGTCCTTCAAGGGCATCATGGCGGCCAAGAAGAAGCCGGTCGAGACGCTGGCCATCGCCGACGCCGAGATCGACGCCGCCCAGGTCGGCCTGGGTGCCGCCTGGTCCGAGGTGGTCGACTTCGCCGCCGCGCCGCCGCGCGCCGCCGGCACGATCGTCAAGGACGAGGGCGACGGCGGTTCCAAGGCCGCCGACTTCCTCGCCTCCAAGAAGTTCATCTGAGAACGGGGGTTTTACTGATATGTCGGAGATTCTCGTTCTTGTGGAGCAGGTCGAAGGCGAGGTCAAGAAGGTCACGCTCGAACTGCTGACCCTGGCCCGCTCGCTCGGCACGCCCGCCGCCGTCTGGGCCGGCCCCGGCCTCGCCGACGCCGCCAAGGCCAAGCTGGCCGAGTACGGCGCCGAGAAGATCTACGACGCCGCGTCCGCCGACATCGTCGACCACGTGGTGGCGCCCAAGGCCGAGCTGCTGGCCCAGCTCGTCGCCGAGAAGTCGCCCGCGGCGGTGCTCGTGGCCGCCACGGCCGAGGGCAAGGAGGTCGCCGGTCGCCTGGCCGTCAAGACCGACTCCGGCGTCATCACCGACGCCGTGGGCCTGTCCGAGGGCTTCGTGGCCGACCAGTCGATCTTCGGCGGTGGCGTCAACGTGCACTCCAAGGTGCGCAGGGGCACCCCGATCGTCGCCGTACGCCCGAACTCGACGGCCCCGCAGGCCGCCGCGGGCGCCGGGGCCGTCGAGGAGGTGTCGGTCGCGCTGAGCGAGGCGGCGAAGGCCGCCCGCATCGTCGAGCGCGTCAAGCAGGAGAAGGGCGCCAGGCCCGAGCTGACCGAGGCCGCGATCGTGGTCTCCGGCGGCCGGGGCGTGGGCTCCGCCGAGAACTTCTCCGTCATCGAGGGCCTGGCCGACGCGCTGGGCGCGGCCGTGGGCGCCTCGCGCGCCGCCACGGACGCCGGCTGGTACCCCCACCAGTTCCAGGTGGGCCAGACGGGCAAGACGGTCTCGCCGCAGCTCTACATCGCGGCCGGGATCTCGGGCGCCATCCAGCACCGGGCCGGAATGCAGACCGCGAAGACCATCATCGCGATCAACAAGGACCCGGAGGCGCCGATCTTCGAGCTCGCCGACTACGGGGTCGTGGGCGACCTGCACCAGGTCGTCCCGCAGCTCACCGAAGAGGTCGGCAAGCGCAAGTAGCGTCGAACGGAAGCGGCGCCGCACGACGTGCGGCGCCGCTTCCGCCGTCTCAGGCGGACGCGCTCCGGGTGCGGGCCGGGTACATGACCCCCCCAGGACGCCCGCCGGCTGGGCGGAGCTGTTGGGACGACAGAGGTCCTATGCGGCGACCTTCACCGGCTCCCGCACGGGAACGGCTCCGAACACCGGCGCCTCCCGCCGGGGCAGGAACCGCGACGCCACCGCGATCAGCACACCCAGGACGACCGCGATGCCGAGCGCGCCGCGCAGCGAGGTGGCGTCCGACAGGAAGCCGATCACCACCGGGCCGAGCAGCAGGCCCGCGTAGCCCATGGCGCCCGCCTGGGCGATGGCCGGTCCGGGGGCGTCGGTCGCGGTGCCCGCCAGGGACAGCGTCAGCGGCGCGATCGTCGCCACGCCGAGCCCGACGAAGAACATCGCCAGCACCGCCACCAGCGCCGCCGGGGCCATCAGCACGACCGTGAAGAACCCGGCCGTGGCCACGCCCGACACGGTCAGCATGCCGCGCACCCCGTACCGGGAGCGCAGCCGGTCGCCGGTGAGCCTGGCCAGCAGCATGCCGGCCTCGAACACCGGGTAGCCGAGCGCGGCCAGCGCCTCGGGGGCGCCGAGCTCGTTGCGCATGTACAGGCCGTTCCAGTCCGCGACCACGCCCTCGACCATGAAGGCGAAGAACATGATGGCGCCGAGCAGGTAGACGATCGCCGGCATGCGGTGCCGGGCCGTGCGCGCCGCCTCCGTCGCCGGGGCCTCCGGCAGGTACGTACGGCCGAGCAGCACCGCGACCGGCAGCGAGACCAGGGCGACCAGCGCCAGGTTGGCGGTGAACGACAGGCCGGCGGCGATCGACACGCTGCCCAGGGCGCCCGCCGAGATCGCGCCGACGCACCAGCCGGCGTGCATGCCGTTCATCAGCGGGCGGCCGTACGCCTGCTCGACGGTGGAGCCCTGGGCGTTCATGGCGACGTCCACGGTGCCGAAGGCCATGCCGAAGAACGTGGCGGCCACGATGAGGAGGGGGAGGTTCGGGGCGAAGGCGACGGCCAGCAGGCCGATCGCGGTGAGTGGGGCGCCGATCCGCAGAACCGCCCTGCTGCCCGCGCGGGCCATGATCCGTCGCATGGACTGCATGGTCACGAGGGCCCCGAGGCCCCATGCGAGGAGCACCGCGCCGACCGTCGACTCGGACAGGCCGAGTTTGTCGGTCAGGGCGGGGATGCGCACGGTCATCGTGCCCACCATCAGGCCGCCAAGGACAAAGGTGAGGATCGCCCCGTAGCGGGCCGTCCTCAGGTCGCGGGTCATAAGGCACACCTCTCACAAGATCGTTCGGTCGTCACAAATCAGGCGCTCCCCGCGTGGGGGCGCCTGGAAGATTCGGGGGGACAAGAACTCGAAGGGACAAGAACCACCGGCCCGACGCGCCGGCCCGGCTCGTGTTGAGGCGGGCCGTGGCCCGCCGAGGCGTTGACCGGCCCGAAGCCGACCGCCCTGAGTCGGCCGACTCAGAGCGAATGGCTGTTCGGGGGGTGGTGCGGCTGGGGAGGGCGGCGGTTCGGGGTGGGCCGGTTGGGGGCTCGCCTCGTGTCGCCCGGCGACCGTGCCGGGTCCTTGGCGGCGCCCGCTTCAGGCGGGGCCGCTCAGAAGCGGACGGCCCGCCCGAGTCGGCTCACCGGCCAGGCCGGCTGGTCCGCGCCCCCGAGCGTCTGGTCCGCGCCCCTGATCGGCTGGTCCGCGCTCCCGAGCGTCTGATCCGCACTCCCGGTCGGCTCGTCCGTGCCATCCGAGCGGCTTGTTCGTGCCGCCTGAGTGGCTCGTTCGCGCCGCTCGACCGGCCCCCGGCGCCCCGGTCTACCGTTTGCTCGGGGCGAGCCCGTTCGTCCGGCCGGTACGGGCCGGACGGGCGAGGACGGCGGGCGTCGCCGAGGCGTCAGGTCTTGAGGGTGGGCGGCTGGAAGCCCGGCGACAGGGGTCGGGGGAGCGCGTCATCGTCATCGCGAGGCCACCCCCATCCGTTCCAGTCCACCGGGAAAAGCTCCGGCGAAGAAGCTCCGACACCTGAACCAGAAGTGACCCCCGCGCATTCCCGGGGCGGGAGTGACCCGCGACACGTAGCGGCGCGAAGGTCAGCCGGGTTTGAGCAGGGCTCTCAGGCGGGTTTCGAGGGCCCGCAGGTCGGCCTCGGAGTTGAGCTGCGGGTCATGGCTCGCCACGTCCCACAACCCCTCGCACGCCAGCCGGACGATCTGCGCGGCCAGCGGGTCGGGCTCGTCGCCCAGCCCCTCCCGGTGCCATCGGGACATCGCCTCCCGCAGCGGCGCCAGCAGGAAGAGGTTGCCCGACGCGCCCGTCACGACCGCCCATCTTCGGAGCCGCCCCGAGCGCACGGCGACCAGCGTGGCCCCGAGGTACCGCTCGGTGTACGTGCCCTGCGGCTGAGCGGCCATCAGCTCGTCGAACTCTTCGATCAGCCGTTCGACCATGCCCTTGATCAGGGCCTCTTTGGTGCCGAAGTGGTAAAGAAGGCCGCCCTTGCTCACCCCGGCCCGGTCGGCCACGGCGGACAGCGTCAGCGCGGCCGACCCCTGGTCGCACAGGAGGTCTTCCGCCGCGTCCAACAGCTCGTCCCTTCGCATGCCTCGACTGTACCGTCCGGACGGTACAGTGGCAAACGAGATACCCTGATCTGGTGACACGACCGTCGGCCTATCTTGATCATGCGGCGACCACGCCCATGCTGCCCGAAGCGATCGAGGCCATGACGGAGCAACTCAAACGCGTCGGCAACGCCTCCTCGCTGCACGCCGCGGGCCGTCAGGTGCGCAGGGTCGTCGAGGAGTCCCGCGAGACCATCGCCGACGCCCTGGGGGCCCGGCCGAGCGAGGTCGTGTTCACCTCGGGCGGCACCGAGGCCGACAACCTCGCCATCAAGGGCCTCTACTGGGCGCGCAGGCCGCGCCGGCGCATCCTGATCAGCTCCGTCGAGCACCACGCCGCCCTCGACCCGGCCGCGTGGCTGGCCGAGAGCCAGGGCGCCGAGGTCGAGCTGCTCGACGTCGACGAGTACGGCCGGGTCCATCCCGACACGCTGCGCGCCGCCATCGAGCGCGCCCCCGACGACGTCGCCATGGTCAGCGTCATGTGGGCCAACAACGAGGTCGGCACGATCCAGCCCGTCCACGTGCTGGCGGCCGTCGCGCACGACCACGGCGTCCCGTTCCACACCGACGCGGTGCAGGCGATCGGGCAGCTCCCGGTCTCCTTCGCCGACTCGGGCGCCGACGCCCTCACGCTCACCGGCCACAAGGTCGGCGGGCCGATGGGCGTGGGCGCGCTGCTGCTGGCCAGAGGGCTGACGCCGGTGTCGGTGCAACACGGCGGAGGCCAGGAGCGCGACGTGCGCTCCGGCACCCTCGACGCGCCCGCCATCGCGGGCCTCGCCGCCGCCGTGCGGACCGCCGTCAAGGAGCAGGAGGCCCTGGGCCGCCGCCTGACGGCGCTGCGCGACGAGCTCATCGAGCGCGTCCGTCAGGCCGTCCCCGACGTCGTGCTCAACGGCGACCCGGCCGGCCGGCTGCCCGGCAACGCCCACTTCTCCTTCCCCGGCTGCGAGGGCGACGCGCTGCTCATGCTGCTCGACGCCAAGGGCGTGGAGTGCTCGACCGGCTCGGCCTGCTCGGCGGGCGTGGCGCAGCCTTCGCACGTGCTGCTCGCGATGGGCGCCGACGCGGCGGCCGCGCGCGGCTCGCTCAGGTTCACCCTGGGGCACACCTCGACCGGCGCCGACGTCGACCGCCTGATCGAGGTGCTGCCCGCAGCCGTCGAACGCGCCCGCAGGGCCGGGCTCAGCTGAGGAACGGGGAGACCGCGGCCCAGGCGGGGTCACTGCCCACGTCGATCCGCGGCTCGCCCTCCTTCCAGCTCGCGATCAGCTCCTCGACACGGGTCGCCGCGTCGGAGTCCGGGTCGGCGTAGAGGTGGACGACCCGGTGCCCGGCGGCGCTCAGCTGCGCGGCCAGCAGGGCGTCGTCGCGCAGCTCCAGCAGGCGGGCGCCCAGGCGTTCCTCGAAGTCGCGCAGCGCCGTCAGCGACTCGCCGGCGGGCAGGCCGTCGTCGTCGCGGTGGGCGTACGGGAGGGTGATCTCGATGTGCTGGTCGAACAGCGGGTGGTCGACGGGCCGCAGCGGGAAGCGCGCGACGGCGACCAGCGACGCGCCCTCGCCGGTCCGGCCTTCGAGCGACAGCCACTCCTCGTCCTGGTAGTTCGAGGCCAGGTCGGCGACCACGGCGGGCAGGTGGACGGCGGCGACCGCGTCGATCGGCTGGAAGGTGGCGGGCGTGATCTCGCCCACCCATCTGGCCACGTCGTCCTCGCCCAGCAGCCAGTCGAGGGCGAGTAGCGTCGCCTCCAGGCGGGTCTCCTCGTCGAGCTCGCTGAAGATCGGGTGGTAGGCGGCCACGTCGACCCGCGGCTGGTTGCGCGGCACGCGCAGCCCGAACGCCAGCTTGTCGAGGGCGAACTCGAACCCGCCCACGTCGAGCGTCAGCTCCAGCGCCTGCGGGTTGGCCCGCCGGGACGGATGGAACTCCCACAACAGGTCGGCCGGCGGCGCCGCCTTCGCCCAGCGGTGGGCGAGCGAGCGCAGCTCGGCGTCGCCGGCCGCGGTCACCACCAGGGCGTGCGCGGCGTTCCTGCCGGGCGCCACCTCCCAGACCAGGTCAGGATGGAGCGCGCCCACGGCGGGGGCGAGCAGCTCCTCGATGCCCTCGGCCGCGCCCGCGGCCACCAGCGGGTCGAGCCGCGGCCTGGCCTCCTGCCACCACGCCCAGAACCCGGCCACGCCCTCGCCGGGCCGGTCGGCCTCTTCCTCTGCGTCCTTGCGCCCGAACAGTCGCATGCGCTGAATCCTTCCAGACGGAGCCGATGGCCGCGCACTCCCCGCCGGACAGTACGCTGGAACGGTCATGGGACTGCGTGTGCTTGCCGCCATGTCGGGCGGCGTCGATTCCGCCGTGGCCGCCGCCCGGATCGCCGAGGCCGGTCACGACGTCACTGGTGTGCATCTGGCCTTGTCGGCCAACCCCCAATCCCACCGTACGGGCGCGCGAGGCTGCTGCACGGTCGAGGACTCCCGCGACGCGCGGCGGGCCGCCGACGTGATCGGCATCCCGTTCTACATCTGGGACATGGCCGAGAGGTTCCAGCGCGACGTGGTGGAGGACTTCGTGGCCGAATACGCCGCGGGCCGCACCCCCAACCCGTGCCTGCGGTGCAACGAGAAGATCAAGTTCGAGGCGGTGCTCGACCGGGCGCTCGCCCTCGGCTTCGACGCCGTCGCGACCGGCCACCACGCCAAGCTGTCCGACGGCGTGCTGTCCAGGAGCGTCGACCAGGGCAAGGACCAGTCGTACGTGCTGGGGGTGCTCACCCGTGAGCAGCTCAGCCACGCGATCTTCCCGCTCGGCGGCTCCACCAAGGCCGAGGTGCGCGAGGAGGCCGCGCGGCGCGGCCTGACCGTCGCCGACAAGCCCGACAGCCACGACATCTGCTTCATCGCCGACGGCGACACGCGTGGCTTCCTGGCCGGCCGGCTCGGCGCCGAGGAGGGCCCGATCGTCGACCAGGAGGGCGCGGTGGTGGGCACCCACCAGGGCGCCCACGGGTTCACGGTGGGCCAGCGCAAGGGCCTGCACATCGACCGTCCGGCCGCCGACGGCAGGCCGCGTTACGTGTTGTCGATCGAGCCGGTCTCCAACACGGTCACGGTCGGCCCGCGCGCCGCGCTGGAGGTCACCTCGATCACCTGCGCCCGCCCGGTCTGGAACGGCCCGTCCCGCTCCGACGACCTGACCGTGCAGCTCAGGGCCCACGGCGAGGTCTACGGCTGCCGCTTCGAGGAGGCCGAGGGCGGCCTGCGCATCGACCTCGACCGCCCGGCCACCGGCGTCGCGGCGGGCCAGGCGGCCGTGCTCTACTCGGGCGACACGGTCATCGGCTCGGCCACCATCGTCTCGGCCGCCTAGGGCAGCGTCACCGACTCGCCGACCTTGAGCCGGCGCATGTCGGCGCCCTGCTTGTCCGACTCCAGCTCCAGGTAGGTGTCCACCAGCGACAGGCCGATGTCGTTGAGCAGGCCGTCATGCGTGGAGAACGCGCGGGCCGGGCGCAGCGTCCGCAGGTATTCGACCATCTCGCTGAGCTTCATCCAGGGGGCGTTGGTCGGCGCCAGCAGGGTGGGCACGTCGACGCCGGGCAACGTGAGCGCGTCGCCCGGGTAGAACACCTCGTCGTCCAGCATGAAACCGACATTCTGGACGACAGGCGCATCGGGGTGGTTCTTGGTGTGCCACTCGCCGAACGCCTTCACCTGGAAACCCGCCGCGTCGAAGGCATCGCCGTGCCGGACCACCTGGACCTTGACCGGCACGTCGGTCAGCTGGGCCGCGACGCCCTCGCACGTCCAGACCTCGACCCCGGCGGGAGCGGCCTTCAGCTTCTCGATGTCGAAGTGGTCGAAGTGCTGGTGCGTGATGAGCACCGCGTCGACCCCGTCGAGCACCGGCTCCTGGGAGAAGGTGCCCGGGTCGATCACCAGGACCTTGCCGTTCTTCTCAAGGCGTACACAGGCGTGCGTGAGTTTGGTGAGCTCCATTCGGCAGAGCCTACGCTTGTGGTCATGTCTACGTGGGAAGCCACCGGGGTCGGGTCGCATCCGGGTGAGGATCATTTTGAGGCGATCCGTGTCGTGTTCGGCGAGGTGCCCGGCCTGCCGTACCTGCCAGAGCTGCCGGCCCGCGGGGTCGGCGCCGACATGATCGGCAGGACGGCCGGGCTGCTGGTCGACCTGCCGGCCGAGGTGCAGCCGTCCGGGTGGCGGCTGGCCGACCGGCCGGGCCGCGACCACCGGCGGGCCGTCGACCACCTGCGCCGCGACCTCGACGGGCTGGAGGAGGTCGCGCACGACTACTCCGGGCCGCTCAAACTCCAGGTGTGCGGGCCGTGGACGCTGGCGGGAGCCCTTGAGCTGAAGTTCGGCGACAAGATGCTCTCCGACGCGGGGGCCGTGCGCGATCTGGTCGCGTCGCTGGCCCAGGGGGTCGCCGACCACTGCGCCGAGGTGCGGCGGCGGCTGCCCGGCGTCACCGAGATCGTGTTGCAGCTCGACGAGCCGGGGCTGCCGGGCGTGCTGGCGGGCACGGTCCCGACCGCGTCGGGGTTCGGGCGGCTCGCGGCGGTCGAGGAGTGGCGGGTGGAGGAGTCGCTGCGGCTGTTCCCCGATCCGGTGGTCCACTGCTGCGCGCCCGGGGTGCCCTACGCGCTGCTGAGGCGGGCCGGGGCGCGGGCCGTGTCGGTCGACGCGTCGCGGCTGCGCCGCCGGGACGACGACGAGCTCGGCGAGCTCTTCGAGGCCGGGATGGGGCTGTTCCTGGGCGTCGTGCCGGGCCGGGACGTCGCGCTGCCGGACACCGGGGTGGTCGCCAGGCCCGCGGTGGAGCTGTGGCGCCGGCTCGGGTTCACCCCCGACGGGCTGGCCGCCAAGGTCACGCTGACGCCCGCCTGCGGCCTCGCCGGAGCCTCTCCCCGCTACGCGCGGGCGGCCCTGGCGGCGTGCGCGAAGGCCGCCCGGGTGCTCAAGGACGATCCGGCAAGCGGGATGCAAGGCGGCTGAGTACCGTCCGGGCCATGACTGTTCGCGCTCTGGCCGTCGGTGCCATCATGCTGATCGCGTCCGCCTCGATCGCCGTCCCCGCCGGCGCCTCGGCCAACCCCGAGGTCTGGAGCTGGGGGTCGATCTACTCCGCCGACCGGGCCGGGAAGGCCAGGGGCAAGGTCCTGCTCGACCGGCCCGGGTTCGTGGTCAGCGGCAGGCTGTACGACTTCCCGGGCCGTACGGGGTGCTCGTGGCTGCAGTTCCGCTGGGTCGAGGACGACGGCGGCAAGGGGCACAAGACGTACCGCAACTGCTCGGGCACCCGGCCGCTGGAGTTCTCGGTCAAGACCGGCTACATGCTCTCCATCGAGGGCCGGGTCTGCCGGGGCACGGCAAGGAAGATCACCGGTAACTGCTCGGTCTGGGAAGGCGTCTGGGCCCAGGGCGGATGAGCCGGCGAGTCGTTCCTGTCGGGGCCCGGCGGTAGCGTTTGCTCAGCGTGTCGGACGTGGAAGGAGACCCAGCGTGAGCGAGCGTGACACCGAGGTCGGGGGCGTGCCCGTGGCCGCGCTCAAGCGGCATGCGGAGCTGAGCGAGCTGGTCGAGGACGCGCGCTGGCGCTACTACGTGCTCGACCAGCCCACGGTCAGCGACGCGCAGTTCGACGAGTGGTTCCGCGAGCTGCTGACGCTGGAGGAGGCCCATCCGGCGCTGCAGACGCCCGACTCGCCCACCCAGAAGGTGGGCGCGCCGGTCACTGGCGACTTCGCCAAGGTCAGTCACCTCAACCGCATGGAGAGCCTCGACAACGCCTTCGACCAGGCCGACATGGCCGCCTGGACGGCCCGCGTCGAGCGGCTGGCCGAGCGCGACCCGGGCCCCTACCTGTGCGAGCTGAAGATCGACGGGCTGGCCATCGCGCTCGTCTACCGCGACGGCAAGCTGGAGCGCGGCGCGACCCGGGGCGACGGCCGCGTCGGCGACGACGTCACGGCCAACGTCCGTACGATCAAGGGGGTGCCCCACCGGCTCAAGGGCGAGGGCGTGCCGAGCCTGGTCGAGGTGCGCGGCGAGGTCTACATCCCGGTCGAGGGGTTCAAGCAGCTCAACGAGCAGCTCGTGGAGCAGGGCCGGCAGCCGTTCGCCAACCCGCGCAACTCGGCGGCGGGCACGCTGCGGCAGAAGGACGCGCGGGTCACCGCGCAGCGCCCGCTGCGCATGCTCGTCCACGGCATCGGCGTCTGGGAGGGCTCGGCCGTGCCGCGCGCCCAGTCGGAGGTCTACGAGCGGCTGCGGGAGTTCGGGCTGCCGGTCAGCGACCTGTTCAAGGTGGTGCCCGGCCTCACCGAGGTCGACGAGTTCATCGAGCACTACCGGGCGCACCGGCACGATCCGGCGTACGAGATCGACGGGGTCGTGGTCAAGGTCGACGACTTCCGTACCCAGCGGGAGCTGGGGTCCACCTCGCGGGCGCCGCGCTGGGCGATCGCCTACAAATACCCGCCGGAGGAGGTCAACACCAAGCTGCTCGACATCCAGGTGGGCGTCGGGCGCACCGGCCGGGTCACGCCGTACGCGGTGATGGAGCCCATCGTGGTCGCGGGCTCGACGGTCGAGCGGGCCACGCTGCACAACGCGGCCACGGTGATCAAGAAGGGCGTGCTCGTCGGCGACACCGTGGTGCTGCGCAAGGCGGGCGACGTCATCCCCGAGATCGTCGGCGCGGTCACGGCGTTGCGCGACGGGTCCGAGCGGGAGTTCGTCATGCCGACCCACTGCCCCGAGTGCGGCACCGAGCTGGCCTACGAGAAGGAGGGCGACGCCGACCTGCGCTGCCCCAACGCCCGCGGCTGCCCCGCGCAGATCCGCGAGCGCCTCTACTTCGCGGCCGGGCGGCGCGCGCTCGACATCGACGGGCTGGGCTACGTCGCGGCGACCGCGCTCACCCAGCCGGTGCCGCCGCAGGAGCCCGTCCTGCGTACCGAGGCCGACCTGTTCGACCTGACGATCGAGCAGCTCATGCCCATCCGGTCGGTCGTCCGCGACCAGGACACCGGGCTGCCCAAGCTCGACCCCGAGACCGGTGAGCAGAAGGTCGTCTCCCTGTTCTCCAACCTCGACGGCGGGCCCAGCCAGGCCGCCCGCACGCTGGTCGACGAGCTGGCCCGGGCCAAGGCGGCGCCGCTCGCCCAGGTGCTGGTCGCGCTGTCGATCCGGCACGTCGGGCCGCCGACGGCCCGCGACCTGGCCGACTCCATGAGGTCGATCGACGCCATCATGAACGCCTCGGAGGAGGAGCTGGCCTCGGTCAAGGGCATCGGGTCGCGGGTGGCGGCGACGATCCGGGAGTGGTTCGAGGTCGACTGGCACCGGGAGATCGTCGAGAAGTGGCGGGCCGCCGGGGTGCGGATGGACGACGGTCCCGCTCCGGAGAAGACGGAGCCCCAGATTCTGGAGGGGCTGACGTTCGTGGTCACGGGGACGCTGGAGGCGTACACGCGTGACACCGCCTCCGAGGCGCTGACCGGCCGGGGCGGGAAGGTGGCCGGATCGGTGTCGAAGAAGACGTCGTTCCTGGTGGCGGGGGAGAACGCAGGGTCGAAGTATGACAAGGCGGTCAGTCTGAAGGTGCCGATCCTCGACGAGCAGGGGTTCGAGGTGCTGCTGACGGAGGGCCCGGAGGCCGCCGCCCGGGTGGCGGTCACCGAGGAGACGTAAGGGAACCGGGGAGCCGTAGAGGAACCGGGGAGCCGTAGAGGAGTCGGGGACCTGCGGAAGGAGTCGGGGATGCGCGGAAGAGTCGGGGAGATGTAGGGGAAGCGGGGATGTGGAGCAGGGCCGGGGAAGCCTGGAAGGGCCGAGAAGGCACTGAGATCGGGCCGGTTCGCCCTTGCGCCGGGGCTCGTGTTCGGTGACCTCGCGGATGCGGCCCCGGCCGGCCGGGGATCAGGATTGTGTACGGACTGTCGATGGCCGCGCTACCCATAGTGGTTTTTGGGTATATGTCGGAAACGAGAAGTGACGGAACGTACGCGCTTGGTTTCGCGAAGTGGGGTGAAGGTCGTACCCTCCCATAGTGACCTAATGGGGGTTCTGTTACCGATGACTGACCCAACCGACACCCGTGACACCGGACCACGCGTCGGCACGCCGCTCTGGGCGTTCCTCGCGGGCATCACCGTGATCGGCTTCACCGCGCTGGTCGTGGCGCTGCTCCGGCTCGATCCGGTCGCTCTGGCGGAGCTCGCCCGTACACCGCTGTTCTGGGTGCTGGCGGTTCTGGTGGTGCTGGGCGAGCTGCGGCCCGTCATGGTGTCCTCGGCGACCGCGGTCGGCGGCACGTACCCGTCGACCATGTTCACCTTCGCGGTGCTGCTGCACTTCGGGCTGTCCACCGCCGTGCTCATGCAGGCCGTCGCCATCGCCATGAACGGCGTCGTGACGCGCAAGGCGTGGCACCGGGTCATGTTCAACGTCGCCCAGTCCACCCTCGCGCTCACCGCCGCCGCCGTGGTGCTCGGGCTGTTCGGCGTCGTGCCGGGCCCGGCCGTGCCGTGGGTGCCCAGGGGGGCCGACCTGCCGGCGATCGTGCTGGCCGGGGTGGCCTACTTCGTCACCAGGGCCGCGCTCGTGTCCGGGGCGGTCGCGCTGCACGAGCGGCGCTCGATCGTCCGCGTGCTGCGGGTCACCGCCGGGCCGCAGGGGCTCGTCTA
This sequence comes from Nonomuraea sp. NPDC049607, assembly GCF_040675375.1. NCBI lineage: Bacteria > Bacillati > Actinomycetota > Actinomycetes > Streptosporangiales > Streptosporangiaceae > Nonomuraea > Nonomuraea sp. NPDC049607. The sequence goes on along the minus strand of NZ_JBFAOV010000002.1, from coordinate 445,788 downwards.
CACGGCGTTGCTGGGCCTGGCGCCGCTGGTCGTCGTGGTGATGGACCATTCGCCCGCTCTCGTGCCGCTCTTCGTCGCCCCCCTCGCCGCCGTCTACTTCACCGCCACGCTCTCCATGCGCCGCGACCACCAGGCCATGCACGACGAGCTGACCGGCCTGCCCAACCGCAAGATGCTTATCGTCAGCACGGAGGAGGCGCTGGCCGAGTCCCGCCAGGACGAGCGGGTCGGCCTGTTCCTCCTCGACCTCGACCGGTTCAAGGAGGTCAACGACACGATGGGCCATCCGGTGGGCGACCGCCTGCTCCAGATGGTGGCCCACCGGCTCACCCATTCCGTACGTCCGGGCGACGTGGTGGCCAGGCTCGGCGGCGACGAGTTCGCCGTGCTGCTGCCCTCGATCAGGGACGCCAACGCCGCCAGGGAGGTGGCCGCCAGGCTGCGGGCCGCCCTGACCGAGCCCGTACGCCTGGAGGGCATGAGCTTCGACCTCGACGGCTCGGTCGGCATCGCGCTCTATCCCGACCACGCCCCCGACTTCGAGCTGCTGCTGCAACGCGCCGACGTGGCCATGTACCTGGCCAAGGAGGGGCGTACCGGGGTCGAGCTCTACCAGCCCGACAAAGACCGCAACTCGCCCGAACGGCTCAACCTGCTGGGCGACCTGCGCCGCGCCATCGACAACCGCGAGCTGCAACTGCACTACCAGCCCAAGGTCGGCCTGACCGGCGGCGCGGTGACCGGGGTGGAGGCCCTGCTGCGCTGGCGCCATCCGGTGCACGGGCCGATCCCGCCGTCGGACTTCGTCCCGCTGGCCGAGCAGACGTACCTGATGCGGCAGCTCACCGAGTACGTCGTCGAATCCGCGCTGGAGCAGGCCGCCCGCTGGTGGCACACCGGCCTGCAGGTGCAGATCTCGGTCAACATCTCCGCTCGCGACCTGCTCGACGCGGCGCTGCCCGAGCAGCTGGAGGTGGGCCTGACCCGCTACGGCCTGCCGCCCGCCGCCATTCAGCTGGAGGTCACCGAACGCATCCTGACCGGCGACCAGGCCTACACCCAGGAGACCATCAAGGCGCTGGCCGCGCTCGGCGTGCCCCTGTCCCTCGACGACTTCGGCACCGGCTACTCCTCGCTGATCAGGCTCCAGCGCCTGGCGGTCTCCGAGGTCAAGATCGACGCCTCGTTCGTCCGCCGCATCGCCGACTCCGAGGACGACCACCGCATCGTCCGCTCGATCGTCGACCTGGTGCGCTCGCTCGGCCTGCGCTCGGTGGCCGAGGGCGTGGAGTGCGACGCGGTCGCCGTGCGCCTGGCCGAGATGGGCTGCGACCTGGGCCAGGGCTGGCTGTTCTGCCAGCCCATGCCGGCCGCCGAGGCCACCGCCTGGCTCGTCGACCGCTTCACCCCGGCGCCCGGCATCGAGTACGGCTACCAGTCAGAGGTCACCCAGACGGCTTGAACGATTACAGGACTGTACTTCGTCGAAGTATACTTCGACGAAGTTGATTTCGATGTCCTGGGAGGCCCAGTGATCCCGAAGCCGAAGCGGATCTTCGCGCGAGACTTCGAGTGGCGGGCGCTGTCCGATTTCGTCGAGCGTCGCACCTCTCGTCCGCAGATGGGCGTCGTCAGCGGAAGGCGCCGCCAGGGCAAAACCCTCCTGGTCGCCTCCATGGCCCGCGAAACGGGCGGCTTCTATTTCGGGGCGTCGGAGGCCACGGAGAGGGAGTCGCTGAACCTGTTCGCGGACGCGCTGAGCCGCCACCTCGGGGCGCCGCCGATCCATTTCGCGACCTGGGACGATGCGATCAGGCACCTCTTCGCCATCAGCGCCGAGCGACGCGAGCTCATGGTGATCGACGAGTTCCCCTACCTCAGCAGGGCATCGCCGGCGCTGCCCTCGATCATCCAGCGGGAGATCGATCGCGCCGTCTTCGACGAACTGCCCGTGTCGCTGCTGTTGTGCGGCTCGGCGATGTCCGTGATGGGCCGGCTCCTGGCGGGCAACGCGCCGTTGCGCGGCCGGGCTTCCATGGAGCTCTCGGTCCGGCCGTTCGACTACCGTCTCGCCGCCCGGTACTGGGGGATCACCGACCCGCGGCTGGCCGTCCAGCTGCATGCGGTGACCGGAGGAACGCCCGCCTACCTGCCCTTGGTCAACAACGACAGGCCGAAAGACCTCGGTGACTTCGACGACTGGGTGCGGCGAACGGCGCTGCGGTCCACAACCCCGCTCTTCAGGGAAGCTCGCTACGTCCTCGAAGAGGAGACGGAGACGCGGGACTCCATGTACAAGTCCGTCCTGGCGGCGGTGGCCACGGGGAACAGCACACGAGGCGGAATCGCGAACTATGTGGGGCGCAAGGCGGCCGACATCGGTCATCACCTCAACGTGCTGGAGGACAGCAGCCTGCTGCGGAGAGAGCCGGACGTCTTCCGTCCCTCACGATCGGTGTACCGCGTGTGCGAGCCGCTCATCCATTTCTACGAGGTCGTCATGCGGCCGCAGTGGGGGTTGCTGGAGAGCGGCCTGGCCACCAACGCCTGGGAGAACGCCAAGGCCAGTTTCAGCGACCAGGTGCTCGGCCCGCACTTCGAGGAGATGTGCCGTCAGTTCCACCTGCTGGAACTCGAGGTCCTGGGGAAGTCGCCGGGCGAGATCGGGGCCGGGGTCGTCGTCGATCCCGTACGGCACGAGCAGATCCAGATCGACGTCGCGGTCTTCGCGCCCGCGATGCGCGGCGAGCGCAAGCGGGTGTTGTCGCTGGGCGAGGTGAAATGGGGCAAGGTCATGGGGCCCCGGCACGTCGCCCGGCTCAGGAGGGCACGAGACCTGCTCGACGCCAAGGGATTCGACGTGCGGGACGCCAAGCTGGTCTGCTACAGCGGAGCCGGCTTCGACCCCGCACTGGCCCAGGAGAGCGACGTGCTGGCGATCGGCCTGAAGGAGCTCTACGGGTGAGTGTGTTTCCGGCGGGTTAAGGGTTCGGGCCTGCGGCGTCAAGCCCCCTAGGATGGCAGTGTCCCAAACTCCATCCACGAAACGGGTTCAACGACTCATGTCCGCCATAACCCGCGACGAGGTCGCCCACCTGGCCCGGTTGTCCAGGCTGGCGCTCACCGACGACGAGCTCGACCACTACGCCACCCAGCTCGATGCCATCATCGAGTCGGTCGCGAAGGTGGCCGAGGTCGCTGCCGAGGACGTGCCGCCTTCGTCGCACGCGCTTCCGCTGACCAATGTCTTCCGTGCCGACGAGGTGCGACAGTCCCTGACGCCCGAGCAGGCCCTTTCCGGCGCTCCCGCCGTCGAGGACGACCGCTTCCGTGTGCCGCGCATCCTCGGGGAGGAGGCATGAGTCTGATCCGCAAGACCGCCGCCGAGCTGGGCGCGATGATCGCCGCGGGTGACGTGTCGGCCGCCGAGGTGGCCGAGGCGCACCTCGACCGCATGGCCGAGGTGGAGCCCAAGGTCCAGGCGTTCCTGCACGTCGACCGGGAGACCACCCTTGAGCAGGCGCGGGCGGTCGACGCCCGGCTGCGCGCGGGCGAGAAGCTCGGGCCGCTGGCCGGGGTGCCCGTCGCGCACAAGGACATCTTCGCCACCCGCGACATGCCGACCACGGCCGGGTCCAAGATCCTCGAAGGGTGGCGGCCGCCGTACGACGCGACCGTGACCGCGCGTCTGCGCGAGGCCGGGCTGGTCATCCTCGGCAAGACGAACCTCGACGAGTTCGCCATGGGCTCCTCCACGGAGAACTCCGCCTACCACCCGACCCGCAACCCTTGGGACCTGGACAGGATCCCGGGCGGCTCGTCCGGCGGGTCCAGCGCGGCCGTCGCCGCGTACGAGGCGCCGCTGTCCACGGGCACCGACACCGGTGGCTCGATCCGGCAGCCGGCCGCCGTCACGGGCATCGTGGGCATGAAGCCGACCTACGGTGGTTCGTCCCGTTACGGGCTGATCGCGTTCGCGAGCTCGCTCGACACGCCGGGGCCGTTCGCGCGGAACGTGCTCGACGCGGCGCTGCTTCAGGAGGCGTTCTCCGGGCACGACCCGATGGACTCCACGTCGGTCGACGCGCCGGTCCCGAGCGTCGTCGAGGCGGCCAGGAACCCCGACGTGTCCGGCATGCGCATCGGCGTGGTCAAGGAGTTCGCCGGCGAGGGCTACCAGCCGGGCGTGCTGGCCCGCTACCACGAGGCCGTCAAGCTGCTCGAGTCGCTGGGCGCCACGGTCGTCGAGGTGTCCTGCCCGTCGTTCACGACCGCGCTGCCGGCGTACTACCTGATCGCGCCGTCGGAGTGCTCGTCCAACCTGGCCCGCTTCGACGCCATGCGCTACGGCCTGCGCGTCGGCGACGACGGCACCCGCAGTGCCGAGGAGGTCATGGCGCTGACCAGGGCCGCCGGGTTCGGCCCCGAGGTCAAGCGGCGCATCATGCTGGGCACGTACGCGCTGTCCAGCGGCTACTACGACGCCTACTACGGCCAGGCGCAGAAGGTGCGCACGGTCATCTCGCGCGAGTTCCAGGCGGCCTACGAGCAGGTCGACGTGCTGGTCTCGCCGACGACGCCGACCACGGCGTTCCGGCTGGGCGAGCGCACCGACGACCCGATGGCGATGTACCTCGCCGACCTGTGCACCATCCCGTCCAACCTCGCGGGCAACGCGGCCATCTCGGTGCCGTGCGGCCTGGCCGACGAGGACAACCTGCCGGTCGGCCTGCAGATCATGGCCCCGGTTCTGGCCGACGACCGTTGCTACCGCGTCGGCGCCGCCGTCGAGAAGGCCCTGGAGAGCCGCTGGGGCGGCCCGCTGCTGAAGGAGGCCCCGTCGCTATGACCATGGTCTATGACGAAGCGCTCGACAGGTTCGAGCCGGTGCTCGGGCTGGAGACGCACGTCGAGCTCGGCACGAAGTCGAAGATGTTCTGCGGCTGCAAGACCGCCTTCGGCGCCCCGGCCAACACGCAGGTCTGCCCGACCTGTCTGGCGCTGCCCGGCTCGCTGCCCGTGGCCAACGCCATGGCCATCGAGTCGACGATCCGCATCGGCCTGGCGCTGAACTGCTCGATCGCCGAGTGGTGCCGCTTCGCCCGGAAGAACTACTTCTATCCGGACATGCCGAAGAACTACCAGATCTCCCAGTACGACGAGCCGCTCTGCTTCGACGGCTACGTCGACGTCGAGGTCGGCGGCGAGACCGTGCGCATCGAGATCGAGCGGGTGCACCTGGAGGAGGACACCGGCAAGTCCACCCACATGGGCGGCGCGACCGGCCGCATCCACGGGGCCGACTACTCGATCGTCGACTACAACCGCGCCGGCATCCCGCTGGTGGAGATCGTCACCAAGCCCATCCCGGGCACCGACCGGCTCGCGCCGGAGGTGGCCAAGGCGTACGTCACCGAGCTGCGCGAGATCATGCGCTCGCTCGGCGTGTCCGACGTGCGCATGGAGGAGGGCTCGCTGCGCTGCGACGTCAACGTCTCGCTCATGCCGCGCGGGGCCTCGGAGTGGGGCACCCGCACCGAGACCAAGAACGTCAACTCGCTGCGCAGCGTCGAGCGGGCGGTGCGCAGCGAGATCGAGCGCCAGGCGGGGATCCTCGCCGAGGGCGGCAAGATCTTCCAGGAGACGCGGCACTTCCACGAGGACACCGGCACCACCACGTCCGGCCGGTCCAAGGAGGAGGCCCAGGACTACCGGTACTTCCCGGAGCCCGACCTGGTGCCGATCGAGCCCGACCCGGTGTGGGTGGCCGAGCTGAAGGCGGCGCTGCCCGAGCTGCCGTCGGTCCGGCGCAAGCGGCTGCAGGCCGAGTGGGGCGTGTCCGACCTCGACATGCAGGCCATGCACAACGCCGACGCGTTCGACCTGGTCGAGGCCACGGTCGCGGCCGGCGCCCCGGCGGCCGACGCGCGCAAGTGGTGGATGGGCGAGCTGGCGCGACGCGCCAACGAGAGCGGCGTCGCGCTGGCCGAGCTGCCCATCACGCCGGCCCAGATCGCCAGGGTCACCGAGCTGGTGGCCTCGGGCGCGCTCAACGACAAGCTCGCCCGGGAGGTGCTCGAAGGCGTACTGGCCGGTGAGGGCACGCCCGACGAGGTGGTCGAGGCGCGCGGCCTGAAGATCGTCAACGACGAGGGCGAGCTGTCGGCGATCATCGACCAGGTGCTGGCCGCCAACGCGGACGCGGCCGAGAAGGTGCGCTCCGGGAAGATCGCCGCCGCCGGTGCGCTGGTCGGTGGCGTGATGAAGGCCAGTCGCGGCAAGGCCGACGCGGCCCGCGCCCGGGAGCTCATCCTGGAGAAGCTGGGCGTCTCGGAGTAGGTCCGGCACATCGGCGGAACCCCTGGTGGTCCCGCCGATCGGAGGAGGTCCGGCACGTCGGCGGGGCCCCTGGTGGTCCCGCCGATCGGAGGAGGTCCGGCACGTCGGCGGGGCCCCTGGTGGTCCCGCCGATCCGGACATATCGACAGGGCCACCGAGGGGTCGCGCCCATGACCACCCGCCTCGGGGAGGCGGGCTCCAAGAACCACCGGGCGACGTTCCCGGTGGGCGGGCCGGTCAGTCCTCGCGTGACACGGGTGTGACCGCATCGACGCCCCGGCGTGCCATCAGCCGCCGCAACAGCGGCGTCAGCAGCGCGAGCAGGGCCAGGGCCAGGAGCACGGCGGCGATCGGGCTGCGTACCAGCACGCTCACGTCGCCCGCGCCGATGGCGAGCGCGCGGCGGAGCTGGATCTCGGCCATCGGCCCGAGGATCATGCCGATCACCGCGGGCGCCACGGGCAGGCCGAAGCGGCGCATGGAGAACCCGAGCAGCCCGAGGACGTACAGGACGAACAGGTCAACGACCGTGCCGTTCAGGGCGTAGACGCCGAGCGCGGCGAACAGCACGATCCCGGCGTACAGGTACGGCCGGGGGATGCGCAGGACGCGCGCCCACAGGGGAGCCAGCGGCAGGTTCAGCACGAGCAGCATCGTGTTGCCGACGAACAGCGAGGCGATCATCGCCCACACCAGGGCCGGGTTGTGGTCGAAGAGCTGCGGGCCGGGTTGCAGGCCGTACTGCTGGAAGGCGGCCAGCAGGATGGCGGCCGTGGCCGACGTGGGCAGGCCCAGCGTGAGCAGCGGGACCAGGGTCCCGGCCGCCGAGGCGTTGTTGGCCGCCTCCGGGCCCGCCACGCCCTCGATCGCGCCCTTGCCGTACTCCTCCTTGGCCACGCCCTTGGCCAGGCGCTTCTCGGCCGCGTACGACAGGAAGGTGGGGATCTCCGCGCCCCCGCCGGGCAGCGCGCCGAACGGGAACCCGAGCGCGGTCCCGCGCAGCCACGGCAGCCACGAACGCCGCCAGTCGGCACGGCCCATCCACGCCCGGCCCACGGGCACCACCTCGGGGGTGGCGTGCCGCAGCCGGGAGGCCACGTACAGGGCCTCGCCGACCGCGAACAGGCCCACCGCGACGATCACCACGTCGATGCCGTCGAGCAGCTGCGGGACGCCCAGCGTGAGCCGCGCCTGACCGGTCTGCTGGTCGATGCCGATCAGCCCGATCACCAGGCCCAGCCCCAAGGAGGCCAGCCCGCGCACGATCGAGCGGGACAACACCGACGACACGGCGGTGAAGGCCAGGATCGCCAGCGCGAAGTAGTCCTCGGGGCCGAACGAGATCGCGAAGCTCACCACGGCGGGCGCGGCCACCACCAGCAGTGCGGTGGCGATCGTGCCCGCCACGAACGACCCGACGGCCGCCGTGGCGAGGGCCTGCGCGGCCCGCCCGCGCCTGGCCATCTTGTTGCCCTCCAGGGCGGTGATCATGGAGGACGACTCGCCGGGCGTGTTGAGCAGGATGGAGGTGGTCGAGCCGCCGTACATGCCGCCGTAGTAGATGCCGGCGAACATGATGAACGCGCTGGCCGGCGGCACGGTGAAGGTGATCGGCAGCAGCAGCGCCACGGTCATCGCGGGCCCGATGCCGGGCAGCACGCCGACCAGGGTGCCGAGGGTGACGCCGATCAGGGCGTACAGGAGGTTGACGGGGGTGAGCGCGGCGGCGAAGCCGTCCATCAGGAGGTCGATCGAGCCCATCTCACATCACCCCGCCGAGCGGCCCGGCCGGCAGCGAGACGCCGAGCCCCTTGACGAACAGCAGGTACGTCGTCACGCCGAGCACCACGGCCACCACGGCGGCCCGCAGCCTGTGCTCGGCCCCGAGCACGACCGACAGGCCGAAGAACAGCAGACTGGCGCCGATGACCCAGCCGAGCACGTCCAGGAGCGCGGCGAAGGCCAGGAAGACGCCGCTGACCAGGCCGACGCTGCGCCAGTCGGTGGGGGCGCCCGCGTCCGCGTCCTCGCTCTCCTCGGGGTCGCCGGCGCCGCCGCGCAGGACGTCGATCACATAGAACACGCCGATCAGCACCATGGCCCCGCCGACCAGCATGGGGAAGAAGCGCGGCCCGAGGCCGAGCCGGGAGGCCGCGGCCGAGACGTCGAGCGTGCCGACCACCACGAACACGCCCAGCGCGAGCACCACGACCGCCAGCCCGAGTTCGGGCCGCCACCAGCGAGCCATCAGGACACGAGCCCCATTTCGGCGATGATGCCCTTGACCTTGCTCTCCTCGGACTTCAGGTAGTCGGTGAACTGCTGCCCGGTCTGGAAGGAGTCGATCCAGCCGTTCTTGGCGACGGCGTCCTTCCACGGCTGGGAGTCGTGCATCTTGGTGACCAGGTCGGTGAGGGACTTCTTGGCGGCGTCGTCCAGGCCGCCGGGGGCGACGAAGCCGCGCCAGTTGGCCAGCTCGACGTCCAGGCCGCCCTCCTTCAGGGTCGGCGCGTCCAGGCCGGCCACGCGCGAGCCGCTGCTGACGGCCAGCGCCCGCAGCTTGCCGGACTTCACGTGCTCGGCGAACTCGCCGACGCCCGAGATGCCCGCGCTGACCTTGCTGCCCAGCAGCGCGTTGAGCGCCTCGCCGCCGCCGGAGTGCGCGATGTAGTTGACCTGCTTGGGGTCCACGCCGGCGGCCTTGGCCATCAGCCCGGCCACGATGTGGTCGGTGCCGCCCGCCGAGCCGCCCGCCACGGAGACCTTCGCCGGGTCGGCCTTCCACGCGGCCACCATGTCGGCCAGCGTCTTGAACGGGGAGTCCGCCGGGACCACGACGATCTCGTACTCCTCGGTCAGCTTGGCGATGGGCGTGGTCTCGGCCAGGGTGACCTTCGACTTGTTCTGCTCGATGGCGCCCACCATGACCAGGCCCATGGTCATCAGCAGATTGCCGTTGCCCTTCTCGCCGGCGAGCTGGGCCAGGCCGATCGTGCCGCCCGCGCCCGGCACGTTGTAGACCTCGACCTTGCGCTTGGGGTCGGCCGTCTTGAGCGCCTGCTCGGCCGTGCGGGCGGTCTGGTCCCAGCCGCCGCCGGCCGCCGCCGGGGCCATGATCCGCAGGGACGCGTCGCCGCCGGAGGCGCCGGTCCCGCCGCAGCCGGACAGGGTGGTGACGGAGAGTGCCGCCAGGGCGGCGGCGAATACGCGCAAGCGCATGATCACTCCAAGGGGGATTCTCACAGTCGTAGGGCTGCGATGGTGATGCCCGTTCCCCGTCCGGTCGAGGCTTTGGGCGATTGCCGTCATAGTGGTCGTATTGGTCGCGACCTGGCCGTGACCTGGCTTTGTTTCCATATGGGCGTGCGCAGGGTTACCGATGCCCCCCTCGGCACCCAGTTGTTCGTGCTCCAGATGGTGATCGTGCTGCTCGCCGTCGGCGGCACGGCCGGTGTGTGGGCCGGGCACACGCGGGAGCAGCTCGACGCGCTGCACCAGCAGCGCGCCCTGGCCATCGCGCAGTCGGTGGCCGCCCTTCCGCAGGTGCGCGACGCCTTCAGGCTGGAGAACCCGGAGTCGGTGCTGCAACCGCTGGCGCTCAGCGTCCAGCACGAGACCGGAGCCGACTACGTGGCCATCGCCAACGCCGAGCAGAAGCGCTACGCCCATCCCAACGCCGCCCTGATCGGCAAACGGCTGTCCACCGACGGCACCGCGGTCCTGCGTACGGGCCGGAGCTGGGTGGGCACCGAGACCGGCACGATCGGCACCACGGTCAGGGGCAAGACCCCCATCCGCGACGAATACGGCAACGTCATCGGCCTGGTCTCGGTCGGCGTGCTCCAGACCACGGTCACCGGCCAGCTCGGCGGCGCGCTGCCGCCGCTGATCTGGACGGCGCTGGCCGTGCTGCTGGCCGGTCTGGCGCTGGCCGCGCTGATCACCGCCCGGGTGCGCAGGCAGACGTTCGGGCTGGAGCCGCGTGAGATCGCCGAACTGCTGGAGCAGCGCGAGGGCGTGCTGCACGGCGTGAAGGAGGGCGTGCTCGCCCTCGACCTGGCCGGACGCGTCACGCTGGTCAACGACGCGGCCCGCGACCTGCTCGGCGACCTGGGGGCCGACGTGACGAGCATGCCGGTCTCCGAGCGCATGCGCGACGTGCTGACCGGCGCCGACCCGGGCGAGGACCGCGTGGTGCTGCACGGCGACCGCGTGCTGGTGCTCAACAGGACCCCGGTCGCCGTACGCGGCCGCCATCGCGGCTGGGTCGTCACCCTGCGCGACCGCACCGAGCTGGTCCGCCTGGCCCGCGAGCTGGACGACAGCAGCAGCGCGACCGAGGCCCTGCGCGCCCAGGCCCACGAGTTCGCCAACCGCATGCACACGGTCGTCGGCCTGCTGGAGCTCGGCGAGCACGAGGCCGCGATCGGCTTCATCACCCGCACCACGGCCGGCGCGTACGCCACCGGCCTGCGCGAACGCGTCCAGGACCCCACGCTGGCCGCGCTGCTGCTGGCCAAGTCGGCGGAGGCGGCCGAACGTGGGGCCCGGCTGGTGCTGTCGGAGGACTCCGCCGTGCCCGAGGGCGCGCTCGGAGACCCGCAGGACGCCGTCCTGGTGGTCGGGAACCTGGTCGCCAACGCGATCGACGCCCTCGACGGCGCGGGCGGGACGATCGAGGTGTCGGTCGTGGCCGACGCCGAGGGCCTGCACGTCCGGGTCGGCGACTCCGGCCCCGGCATCACCCCCGAGCTGGTGGAGGAGGTCTTCAGGGAGGGCTTCACGACGAAGGCCGCCCACTCGGGGCCGCGCGGCCTGGGCCTGGCCCTGACCCGGCAGGCGTGCCTGCGCCGGGGCGGCTGGGTCCGGGTGCGCAACGCGGGAGGCGCCGTCTTCACCGCCCTGCTGCCCGCCGAGGCCCGCGCGTGAACGACGTACGGGTCCTGGTGGTGGACGACGACTTCATGGTCGCCCGCATCCACAGCGGGTACGTCTCGCGCGTCCCCGGCTTCGAGGTCGTCGCGGTGGCGCACGGCGGGGCCGACGCGCTCGCCGCCGTGGCCGAGCTCCGGCCCGACCTGGTCCTGCTCGACATCTACCTGCCCGACATGTCCGGCCTGGAGGTGCTCAAGTCCCTCACCGACGTGGACGTCCTGATGATCAGCGCGGCCCGCGACGTGGCCACGGTCAGGGAGGCCATGCGCGGCGGCGCGGTCAACTACCTGATCAAGCCGTTCACCGCCGCCGCGCTCACCGAACGCCTCCGCCAGTACGCCGACACCCGCAGACGGCTCACCGCCATCGGCCCCCAGGCCCGCCAGGACGACGTGGACCGGCTCTTCGGCGCGCCCCGGCAGGCCGTCCCGGTGCCCAAGGGCCTGTCGCCGGCCACCTGCGCGCTGGTGGAAGGGGCGCTGCGCGAGGCCGGAGGGGACCTGTCGGCGGCCGAGACGGCCGAGCTCACGGGCCTGTCGAGGGTGAGCGCGCGGCGGTACCTGGAGCATCTGTGCGCCTCGGGCCGGGCCGAGCTGCATCCCAGGTACGGCACCGCGGGACGGCCGGAACATCGCTACCGGTGGCTAGGTTGACACACTTCCGTATTCGTTTCTCGTGACATAGTCGGATACTCGTGCCTTACTGTTGCCTGAGACTTGGCTGCGGACCGGGAGGAGATTGAGGCGTGCGAAACGCCGGACCGATCGAATCACCGACCGACCCGTTCGCCTCGGTGCCTCTGCCCACGTCGGGTGTCTCCAAGAAGCCGCGGATCGAAGGATTACCTCCGGGCGTGTCCCGTGACATCTTCGGCCCGCAGGACCAGCAGGAGCCCCGGCCGGCCCCAGGACCGAGCGCGCCCGGCGGTCAGACCGGCGGCGCGCTGCCACCCAAGGCGCCGCCCGCGCAGCCGTGGCCGATGAAGGACAAGGACTCCGCCGCGTCCGCCCCCGTGTTCGGGGGGAGCGGCGGCGACCGGCCGTCCTCCTTCGAGCCCGAGCCCGCCCGCCGGCGCCGCCTGCTGCCCGGCCTGCTCGTGCTGGTGCTCGTCCTGGCCGCGCTGGCGTACGTGGTGCCGGCCGTGATGATGTCGGGGGCCGTGCTGCGCGGCACCCGCGTCGGCGGCGTGGACATCGGCGGTCTGACCGTCACCCAGGCGGCCGACAAGCTGCGCACCGAGCTGGGTGCCAGGCTCAGCCGGCCGGTCACCGTGCAGGCCGGCGCCAAGAAGGACACCATCCAGCCCGACGAGGCCGGGCTCGAACTCGACGTGGTCGGCACCATCGGGCAGGCCCCCAGTGGCTTCCCCGGCCCGGTCGAGGTCTGGCGCGGCCTGACCGGCACGACCGACGTCCCGCCCAAGCTGACCATCGACACCTCGCAGCTCACCAGGACCGTCGAGGGCCTGGCCGAAGCCGTGGACAAGCAGACCCGCGAGGGCAAGGTGGTCTTCTCCGGGCTGGTGCCGAAGGCCCGCATGCCCGAGGACGGCGTGCTGCTCGACCGGGACGACGCCGTGCGCCGGATCGGCGAGGCGTTCCTGCGCGGCGGCGGCGCGGTGGTGCTCACCATGCGCCCGGCCAAGCCCGCCACCTCGGCGGAGTCCGTCGAGTCGGCCCTGGCCGAGGCCAGGAAGGCCGTCTCCGCGCCCGTCACGCTGACCCTCGCCGGCAAGCAGGCCCAGCTCACCCCGGCGATGATCGCCGCCCACCTGTCCTACGCGCCCGGCGACGACGGCGCGCTCGTCCCCGAGTTCGACGCCGAGGCCGCGCTCGCGCCGGTGGAGAACAGCCTCGTGGACGCCACGCAGCAGCCGCGCGACGCCACGTACCAGATCGTCGGCGACAAGCCGGTGCTGGTGCCCGCGCGCAAGGGCAGGGGCGTGAACGCCAAGCTGCTGGCCCGGGACATCGAGAAGCTGTTCGGCTCGGACGGTCCGCGGACCGTGGAGGTCAAGCTGGGCGTGGTCACCCCGGAGGTCACCACCGGCCAGATCCGCGGCCTCGGCATCAAGGAGAACGTCGGCACGTTCAGCACGACGTTCGACTGCTGCCCGCCGCGCGTCACCAACATCCGGCGCATGGCCCAGGAGCTCGACGGCAGGCTGGTCAAGCCGGGGGAGACGTTCTCGCTCAACGAGGCGACCGGCGAGCGCACGGTCGAGGACGGCTACGTCCAGGCCGGCCAGATCGTCGGCGGCCGGATGGTGGACATCGTCGGCGGCGGCGTCTCCCAGTTCGCCACCACCATGTACAACGCGGCCTTCCTCGGCGGCTTCGACCTGGTCGAGCGCGAGCCCATGGACTACTACGCGCCCTCCTACCCCGCCGGGCGCGACGTGGCGCTGCTCTACCCCGACCGCGACCTCAAGTGGCGCAACGACTCCGAGTACGGCGTGCTGATCAAGACCACGACCACCCCCACGACGGTCACCGTCTCCCTGTGGAGCACCAAGCGGTACGACAAGATCGAGGCGGTCGAGTCCGAGCGGCGCGACTTCAAGCCGTTCGGACGGGCGACCAGCGGCGAGGCGGGCTGCGTGGCCGCCACGGGCCAGCAGGGGTTCACGATCGACGTCACCCGCGTGTTCTACAAGGACGGCGAGGTCGTCAAAAAGGACAAGAAGCTGGTCACCAAGTACCGGCCGCAGACCGCGCTCACCTGCGGCGCGCCCGGCTAGGACCTGGCTAGGACAGGGGGACCGAGATGATCCGGTCGTCCCCCGGACGCGGTGAGCCGCGGCCGTCCTTGTTGCTGGTGCTCACCCACAGGGCGCCGCCGGGGGCCGCGGTGACCGCGCGCAGCCTGCCGTAGCGGCCGGTCAGGCGGGCCACGGGCGTGCCCGGCGAGCCGTCCCGGCCCAGCGGCACCTGCCACAGCCGCTGGCCGCGCAGCGTGCCCACCCACAGCGCGCCGTCCGCGTACGCCATCCCGGACGGCGACGCCTCGCCGGTGGACCAGGTGAGGATGGGGTTGACGAAGCGGGCGTCGTTCCCCTTGCCCTCGACCTCCGGCCAGCCGTAGTTGGCGCCCGGCCGGACCAGGTTGATCTCGTCGTAGGTGTTCGCGCCGAACTCCGAGGCGTACAGGCGGCCCGCGGTGTCCCAGGCCAGGCCCTGGACGTTGCGGTGGCCGTAGCTGTAGACGAGCGTGCCGAACGGGTTGCCGGGGGCGGGGGCGCCGTCCGTGGTCATGCGCAGGATCTTGCCGCCGAGCGAGTCGCGCCGCTGGGCCAGCTCGCGGTCGCCGGTCTCGCCGGTGGTGGCGTACAGGTAGCCGTCGGGGCCGAAGGCGAGCCGGCCGCCGTTGTGGATGCCGCCCTTCGGGATGCCCTGCACGATGATCTGCTCGTCGCGGAGACCGTCGTCGCCGAGCCGGTAGCGGACGATCCGGTTGTCCTGCTCGGCCGTGTAGTACAGGAAGACCTGCCGGTCCTTGACCGCCACGCCCAGCAGGCCGCCCTCGCCCTCGGGCCGCGCGCCGGTGATCCGGCCGACCTCGGTGACCTTGCCCGCAGGGGTGACGCGCAGCAGCCTGGCCGTGTCGCGCTCGGTGACCAGGGCGTCGCCGCCGGGCAGGAAGGCGATCGCCCACGGCACGGCCAGGCCGGTCGCCACGTCCTTGGGCGCGCCGGGCGCCACGGCCGCCGGCATGGAGGCGGTGGGAGCGGTCGGGACGGAGGTGGCCGCGGGGGTGGGGACGGAGGCCGCAGGGCGCGTCTCGCCGTCGCCGGAGCAGGCGGTGAGCGCGGCCAGGAGCACGATCGTCCAGAGCTTCCTCATGTGTTCCATACTTCCCCGCGGGTCGTAAGGTTCTCGGCATGAAGATCTGGGTTCCGTCCGAAGCGGCGGCGGACGTCCTGTCTGACCTGCCGGGCGTTGAGTGCGCTGTTTACGATGGTTCGTCCATGCCGGACGGCATCGAGGACGTCGAGGTCTGGATCCCGCCGCTGGTCGTGGTGCCCGGCGTCGCGGAGACGCTGGCGCGGATGCGCTCGCTGCGGCTGGTGCAGACCGTCACCGCGGGGGTGGAGCCGTACCGGCCGCACCTGCCCGAGGGCGTGGTGCTGTGCAACGCCCGCGGCGTGCACGACGCCGGCACCGCCGAGTGGGCGGTCGGCGCGATGATCGCGGTGCTCAGGGAGTTCCCCGGGTTCACCGACGCCCAGCGCAGGGGTGAGTGGACCTACCACCACACCGGCGTGCTCGCCGACTCCACCGTGCTCATCGTCGGCCACGGGTCCATCGGCGCGGCGGTCGAGCGGCGGCTGAGCGGCTTCGAGGTCGAGGTCGTCCGGGTGGCCAGGAGCGCGCGCGAGGGCGTGCACGCCATGGAGGAGCTGCCCGCGCTGCTGCCGGCGGCCGACGTCGTGGTCCTGCTCGTGCCCGCCACGGCCGACACCGCCGGCATGGTCGACGGCGCCTTCCTGGCCCGCATGAAGGACGGCGCCGTCCTGGTCAACGCCGCCAGGGGCGGCGTGGTCGACACCGAAGCCCTGATCGCCGAGCTCAAAACCGGTAGGCTACGCGCCGCGCTCGACGTCACCGCGCCCGAGCCGCTGCCCGAGGGCCACCCCCTCTGGAACGCGCCGGGCGTGCTGATCACACCGCACATCGCGGGCAGCACCCCCGCCTCCGTGCGACGCACGCTCCGGCTGATCCGCGAGCAGCTCGGCCGTTTCCTCGCAGGTGAAGAGTTGATCAACGTCATTACCGACTCGTATTGAGAGGATTCCGGAACGTGGCTGGTCCGTGACCTTTCGTGCGTACGGTGGCGTCTGCAGGGAGTTCCTGACTCGCTGTCAAGGAACTCTTGGCGGAAATTGGTCTGTGTGGTTATCAGATCGGTGACGACATCGGCGTTGTCACCACCCGCGCATCCGCGACCGCACACACTGGCGATGTGCCCGCCGGGCTTCGGCGGACACTGGTGCAGGGTTCAAGACAGGATGGGCAACGACTGTGATCCGCTGGCGTGATCCACGGGCGCCGCTGGCCGCCGCAGGGGCGGCAGGAGTGGTGGCGTTCGCCGCCACGCTCCTCGCGGGCGGGCCGGCCCTGCTGACCGGGGCCGTGGCCGGAGGCGTGGCGGCCCTCGTCGCCGCCGCCTCGCTGCTGGGGGTCTCGCTCAGGTCGGCCGAACACCGCTCGACGGCGATGGCCGCGCGCTGGATGGGCGGCGGCGCGGTCGTGTGGGCCGCGGGTGTGGCGCTGCGCTCGGTCGCCACGAGCTTCGTCGTCGGCTTCGCCGACCTGTTCGTCCTGCTCGGCACCGTGATCATCGCGGGCGGCGCGCTGATCGCCGCCGACCGCAGGTTCCCGGCCAAGGTCGTGCTGAGGCATCTCACGGACGCGTACCTGTGCGCGGCCTCGCTCTTCCTCATCGGCTGGGTGGTCGCGCTGCGCCACTACTACGAGGACACGGGCGACGCGCCCACGTTCACGTTCGCCATGGTGCCGCCGATGATCGCGTTGCTCGTCACCTGCGGGGTGATCCCCTCGGTGCTCAACAGCAGGGCGGGCTCCTGGCTGCTCGGCCTGGCCGGGGTGGGCGTGCTCGCCACCATGACCGTGGGCGGGCTGTCGGCCGCCATGGCCCGTCTGTCCGGCGAGCAGCCGCCCATGACGACCGTCATGCTCGTGCCGGTGGCGCTGCTGCTGCTGGCCGCCGTGCCCTGGGGGCCGCGGGCGCGGCCGGTGGGCGGTCCGGTCGTGCGCAACGTGGTCGCGATGATGCCGCTCGCGCTCGTCGCCGTGGCCGCCTGCACGCTGCTGGCCCACCTCGCGGGCTCCCGCGCCGCGCAGCCGGTGACCGGCGTCGTGGTGGTCGCGGTCTCCGTGGTGCTGCTCCTGCTCGTCCGCCTGTTCGTGCTCTCGGCGGCCTCCATCCGGCTGCGCGGCCTGGTCTCGCTGGGCGAGCGGCAGCTCAGGGAGCTGGCCGAGAGCACCGGCGACGTGGTGCTGCTGTGCGACTACGAGGGCGTGGTCCACCAGATCGGCGCCGGCGTCGAGGTCACCTACGGCTACCCTCCCGAGGACCTGGTCGGCGGCTCGATCTTCGACTACATCCACCCCGAGGACGTCCCCGGCATCCAGGCCGCGATGCGCGCCATGACCACCGACGAGGAGGGCGCCGCGCCGGGCGCCTGCATGATCGCCTGCCGGGTGCGCGCCGCCGACGGCACCTGGCGGCCCACCGAGTCCGTCGCCACCCGCCACATCGGCGGCGACGACCTCATGCTCGTCACCACCCGCGACGTCAGCGACGAGGAGGCCCTGCGCAACCAGGTCGCCCACCTCACCTTCCACGACGGCGTCACCGGGCTGCCCAACCGCGCCTACTTCGAGGAGCGCACCCGCGAGGTGCTGTCGGGCCGCACGTCCGGCAACGTCGCGGTCATCTTCCTCGACCTCGACGGGTTCACCTCGGTCAACGACTCGGTGGGGCACGCCAGCGGCGACTACCTGCTCGGCCAGGCCGCCCGGCGGCTGCGCGGGGCCGTACGCGCCGACGACACGCTGGCCCGCTGGGGCGGTGACGAGTTCGCCGTGCTCGTGGAGACCGGCGGCGACGCGCAGATGGCCGTGGACATGGCCGAGCGCCTGGTACGCGCGGTCTCCCAGGAGCCCTTCCGGGTGGCCGACCGCGACGTTGCACTGACCGCGAGCGTGGGCGTGGCCTTCACCGAGGACGGCCTGCCCGCCGGCGACCTCATGCGCAACGCCGATGTGGCGATGGCGCGTTCCAAGGAACTGGGCGGCCGCCGGGTCGAGGTGTTCGCCGCGCAGATGCACGCCGACGTCGTGCGCCGCCTGGAGCTGGCCGCCGACCTGCAGCGGGCGCTCATCGAGCAGCAGTTCGCCATCGAGTACCAGCCCGTGGTCGATCTGGCCACGTCCCGGGTGACCGCGGTGGAGGCGCTGGTGCGGTGGTGGCGGGGCTCGGTGTTCGTGCCGCCCGAGCAGTTCCTCGGCCCGGCCGAGGACACCGGGCTGATCGTGCCGCTGAGCGAGTGGATCCTGCGCGAGGCGTGCCGCGAGGTGGCCGCCTGGCGGGCCTCGTCCTGGGACATCGGCCTGTCGCTCAACCTGTCGGCGCGGCAGATCACCGCCCCCCGGTTCGTCGAGACCGTCGAGCAGGCGCTGGCCGAGAGCGGCCTGCCCGCCTCCGCGCTCACCCTTGAGGTGATCGAGGAGATGCTCGTCGAGGACGCCGAGGAGACCATCAAGCGGCTCTCGGAGCTGCGGGCGCTGGGCGTGCGCCTGGCGATCGACGACTTCGGCACCGGCTACGCCTCCCTCGCCTTCCTCCGGCAGCTCCCGGTCGACATGATCAAGATCGACCCGTCGTTCGTGTCCGGGCTGGGCAGGGACGACACGCTGACCCTGCTCACCCGGACGATCGTGCGGCTCGGCCACGACCTCGGGCTCACCGTGGTGGCCGAGGGCATCGAGCGGCCGGAGCAGCTGGAGCTGCTGCGCGAGATGGGCTGCACCAGGGGGCAGGGTTTCCTGGTGGCACGTCCCATGGCGGCGCGCGGCGTGGACAGCCTGATGCGGACGAGTCTCACCGTTTGAGACTCGTGTCCCGCCAAGTTGACACCGGGGCGTTCTGAGCGGCTATGGTGTAAGCCATGCTTCGCAGTGAGATTCTCGTAGTACTTCGCCGGCGCGCAGGCCGATAGCGAAGCACTCCGACCTGCGCGCCGCCCCACACCCACCTCCGCCGGTGGGACGGGGCATTTTTTATGTCCTTAAGTGAGTAGCCACGCAAGGAACGAGCCGATGACCGAACGGATGACAGGTGCACAGGCCCTGGTGAGGGCGCTGGAGCACGTGGGAGTCGACACCGTGTTCGGGATCCCGGGCGGCGCGATTCTGCCCGCCTACGATCCCCTCTACGACTCGACCAAGGTCCGGCACGTGCTTGTACGGCACGAGCAGGGCGCCGGCCACGCGGCCGAGGGTTACGCGCAGGCCACCGGCAAGGTGGGCGTGTGCATGGCGACCAGCGGCCCCGGGGCCACCAACCTGGTGACGCCCATCGCCGACGCCTTCATGGACTCGGTGCCGATCGTGGCGATCACCGGCCAGGTCGCCGCGCCGATGATCGGCACGGACGCCTTCCAGGAAGCCGACATCTCCGGCATCACCATGCCGATCACGAAGCACAACTTCCTGATCACCGATCCGGCGGACATCCCCCGCACGATCATGGAGGCGTTCCACATCGCCTCGACCGGCCGTCCCGGCCCGGTGCTGGTGGACATCTCCAAGGACGCCCTGCAGGCCCAGACCACCTTCAGCTGGCCGCCTGTCATGCAGCTCCCGGGCTACCGCCCGGTCACCAGGCCGCACTCCAAGCAGATCCGCGAGGCCGCCAAGCTGATCGCCGAGTCGCGCAGGCCCGTCCTGTACGTCGGCGGCGGCGTGCACAAGGCCGGTGCGTCGGCCGAGCTCCTGCAGCTCGCCGAGCTGACCGGCATCCCGGTCGTCACCACCCTGATGGCGCGTGGCACGTTCCCGGACAGCCACCCCCAGCACATGGGCATGCCGGGCATGCACGGTAGCGTCTCGGCCGTGGGCGCCCTGCAGAGATCCGACCTGATCATCGGGCTGGGCGTGCGCTTCGACGACCGGGTGACCGGCAACCTGTCCTCGTTCGCGCCGCAGGCCAAGGTCGTGCACGCCGACATCGACCCCGCCGAGATCTCCAAGAACCGGCACGCCGACGTGCCCATCGTGGGCGACTGCAAGGAGGTCATCAGCGACCTCGTCGGCGCGATCCAGGCCTCGGGCCAGAAGGGCGACTACACCGACTGGTGGACCGTCCTGAACGGCTACAAGGAGACCTACCCGCTGGGCTACGAGACCTTCGAGGACGGCACGCTGGCCCCCCAGTACGTGATGGAGCGGCTGAGCGCCATCGCCGGGCCCGACGCGTACTACGTGTCGGGGGTCGGGCAGCACCAGATGTGGGCCGCGCAGTTCATCGACTACGAGAACCCCGGGACGTTCATCAACTCCGGCGGTCTCGGCACGATGGGCTTCGCCGTCCCGGCCGCCATGGGCGCCAAGATGGGCCGGCCGGAGGCCACAGTGTGGGCCATCGACGGCGACGGCTGCTTCCAGATGACCAACCAGGAACTGGCCACCTGCGCCCTGGAGGGCGTGCCGGTCAAGATCGCCGTCATCAACAACGGCAACCTCGGCATGGTCCGCCAGTGGCAGACGCTCTTCTACGAGGAGCGTTACTCCAACACCGACCTGCAGACCGCGCGTCGCATCCCCGACTTCGTCAAGCTGGCGGAGGCCTATGGTTGTGTGGGCCTGCGATGCGAGCGCGCCGAGGACGTCGACGCGACCATCAGGAAGGCCATGGAGATCAACGACGTGCCGGTCGTGATCGACTTCGTCGTCCATCAGGACGCCATGGTGTGGCCCATGGTCGCGGCCGGCACCAGCAACGACGACATCAAGATCGCCCGGGACATGGCGCCGAAGTGGGAGAACGAGGATGACTAGGAGCGACCGATGAGCAGGCACACGCTGTCCGTGCTCGTGGAGAACAAGCCGGGCGTTCTCGCACGTGTTTCCGCGCTGTTCAGCAGGCGGGGGTTCAACATCGACTCGCTCGCCGTCGGGCCCACCGAGCACGACGACATCTCGCGCATCACGATCGTGGTGAGCGTGGAGGAGCTGCCCCTTGAACAGGTCACCAAGCAGCTCAACAAGCTGGTCAACGTCCTGAAGATCGTCGAACTGGACCCGTCGCAGTCCGTTCAGCGCGAGCTCATGCTGATCAAGGTCAAGGCCGACGCCGAGAACCGGTCGCACGTGCTCGAACTCGTCAATCTTTTCCGCGCGCGCTGCGTGGACGTCGCGGCCGACGCGGTGACCATAGAGGTCACCGGCACTCCCGACAAGCTTGAGGCGTTCGTCAAGGTCCTTGAGCCGTTCGGGATCAAAGAGCTCGTCCAGTCGGGCATGGTGGCCATCGGCCGCGGCGCCCGTTCCATTACCGACCGGTCCCTCAGGGCACTGGACCGTACCGCCTGAAAGGTTCTACAGAAGTGACCGAGATCTACTACGACGACCAGGCCGACCTGTCGATCATCCAGGGACGTCATGTGGCCGTGCTGGGGTACGGCAGCCAGGGCCACGCCCACGCGCTCTCCCTGCGTGACTCCGGCGTCGACGTGCGCGTCGGCCTCCCCGAGGGCTCCAAGAGCCGCGAGAAGGCGGAGAACGACGGGCTGCGGGTCGTCACCCCGGCCGAGGCGGTGGAGGAGGCCAACCTCACCATGATCCTCGCGCCGGACCACATCCAGCGCCACCTGTACGCCGAGCACGTCGCCCCCAACCTCGTCGAGGGCGACGCGCTGTTCTTCGGCCACGGCCTCAACATCCGCTACGGCCTCATCGAGGCGCCCGAGGGCGTCGACGTCTGCATGGTCGCCCCGAAGGGCCCGGGCCACCTGGTCCGCCGCCAGTTCGAGGCCGGCCGCGGCGTCCCGTGTCTCGTCGCCGTCGAGAAGGACGCCTCCGGCAAGGCCCTGGACCTGGCGCTGTCGTACGCCAAGGGCATCGGCGGCACCCGCGCCGGCGCGCTGCGCACCACCTTCACCGAGGAGACCGAGACCGACCTGTTCGGCGAGCAGGCCGTGCTGTGCGGCGGCGTCTCCGAGCTGATCAAGGCGGGCTTCGAGACCCTCATCGAGGCCGGCTACCAGCCCGAGGTCGCCTACTTCGAGTGCCTCCACGAGATGAAGCTCATCGTCGACCTCATGTACGAGGGCGGCATCTCCAAGATGTACTGGTCGGTCTCCGACACCGCCGAGTACGGCGGCTACACCCGCGGCCCGCGCGTCATCACCGACGAGACCCGTCAGGAGATGCGCCGCATCCTCGGCGAGATCCAGGACGGCACCTTCGCCCGGCAGCTCGTCGAGGAGTTCGACGGCGGCCAGAAGGACTTCACGCGCTACCGCGAGGAGCTGGCCGAGAACCCGATCGAGAAGACGGGCGCCAAGCTGCGTCCGATGATGAGCTGGCTCAAGGGCTGACCTTCGCGCCGCACGTCGCCCGCCCGCTGCACGGTCAGCGGGCGGGCGATGTCTTTTCCCCGACTTCGGGGGGTTTCGGGCGGTCCGATGGCATGATGCCGGGATGCCCTTCGATCACAACGATCACTACCACCGGGCGATGGCCCGGCTCGTGCCCGGAGGAGCCCGTACGGCGCTCGACGTCGGCTGTGGCACCGGGCGCTTCGCGCGGCGGCTCGCGGGCCTCGGGATCGAGGTGGACGCGGTGGACCCGGCCCCGGAGGTGATCGAGGCCGCCTCGGCGTCGCCGGTGGACGGCGTGCGGTTCGTGTGCGCCGACGTCACGCGCATGGAGCTGCCCCCGGGGCGCTACGACTACATCTCCTGCCTGGCCAGCCTGCACCACATGCCGTTCGGGACGGTGGCGGCCCTCCGGGACGCGCTGGCGCCCGGCGGGGTCCTGGCCGTCCTCGGGTGCTACGCGGAGCGGACGACGGCCGACTTCGTCTGGAGCCTGGCGGCCGTACCGGCGAACGCGGCGGCACGGGTGGCGGTGGCGGCGGGGGAGCGGGCGGGAGGGCGGGACGGAGGGCGACGTGCCGTACATGTGCCCGCGCCTGTACGGCCGCCGGAGATGTCCCTGGAGGAGGTCCGGCGGGAGGCGGCGTCGCTGCTCCCCGGCTTCTCCCTGCGCCGGCGGCTCTTCTGGCGTTACCTGCTGACCTACCGCAAGCCGTCCTGACCTTCACCACGGTGAGCGCGGTCTCCGGAGGTGAGGGCCCAGGCGGCGATGGCGGCGGCGACCGTGGCCGGGGCGATGAACGGCGTGAGCGGGTGGTGCAGGCGTAGCGCCAGGGCCGCGATGACGGCGCCGGAGACCACGCAGAGCACCACGCCCAGCGGGCGCAGCACCCCCGAGCGCGGGCCGACCGCCCGGCCCGCCAGGCTGGTCAGCGTGCCCGTGAGGTAGGTGGTGGACAGCCCGGGGCCGCCCGCCCAGCGCGTGACCGCGCTCTGCAGGCCCATCGCCGTCCCCGAGGCGGCGATCAGCGCCGGACGCGGCAGCACGTGCGCCGCCCATCCGGCCGCCACCAGCACCAGCAGCGCCAGCTCGGCGAGCAGCACCGCCAGCGGACGCGCCGGCACCGCCGCCGGCGGATCCCGTCCCGCGGACGGGGTGCGGCCCAGCAGGGTGAAGCCCGCGGTCAGGCCCAGGCAGAACGTGGCCAGGGCGAGGCCCGAGCGGATGACGTGCGAGGTGTCGCCGGTGCCGATGGCCAGGCCGAGAAGGACGATGTTGCCGGTCATGTTCGCGGTGAACACCTGGCCGAGCGCAAGGAAGCTCAGCGCGTCGACGGCCCCTGCCGCGAGCGCCAGAGCGAGCATCGAGAACCGTCCGAAACGCATACTCCGAGCACTATAGCGGTTACTCTACGTAATTAGTCAATGAGTCGGGTGTTATCGGGTCCGTCTAGAGATCCCCGTCCGGTCTTGGGGTTCGGCGGGGAGTCTTGAAGCCCCCGTGAAGCGTGATAATAATACCGGTATAGTTATCGCGCCGAGGGCTGGGAGGCCGCTGTGATCACGCTCAAGACCGCCGGGGAGATCGACGCCATGCGGGAGGCTGGCCGCGTCGTGGCCACCGTGCACGCCGCCGTCAGGGAGCGGGCCGCCGTCGGGGTGTCGCTGCTGGAACTCGACGAGGTGGCCCGCGAGGTCATGCACGAGGCGGGGGCGCGGTCGTCGTTCCTGGGCTACCATCCGTCGTTCGGGGCCATGCCGTACCCGGGGGTGGTGTGCACGTCCGTGAACGGGGTCATGCTGCACGGGTTGCCGACGCCGTACCGGCTGCGCGACGGCGACCTGCTGAGTGTCGACTTCGGCGCGCACGTGGACGGCTGGCACGCCGACGGCGCGGTCAGCTTCTCCGTCGGGCGCGCGCGGGCCGAGGACCTGAAGCTCGTCCAGGTGGCTGGCGAGACGCTGGCGGCGGGCATCGCGGCCGCCGTGCCCGGAGGCCGGATGGGCGACATCGGCCACGCGATGTCGCTGGTCGGCCGCGGCGCCGGCTACGGCATGCAGAACGACTTCGGCGGCCACGGCATCGGCCGGGCCATGCACGAGTCGCCGTTCGTGCCCAACGAGGCGCGCGCCGGACTGGGACTGCGGCTGCGTCCCGGCCTGGTGATCGCCATCGAGCCCAGCCTGATGGCGGGCGGCGACGACGAGTACCGCATGGCCGAGGACGGCTGGTCGGTGTGCTCCGGGGACGGCAGCAGGAGCGCCCACGTCGAGCACACGGTGGCCATCACCGCCGACGGCCCGGTGGTTCTCACCCTCCCCTGAGAGGACGCGTCAGCGCGGGGTCACGGCGGAGCCGGATATTCCTCTGCCGCGTACACCTGTCGGTCAAGAAGGGCGGGCCGTGTCATCCCTTCCCTCATGCCGCGTGTTTGCGCAGGTAAAGACAGAAATACCGGCGTTTGTTGAAAGAGGGCCTAGGGCAAATCTCCTCCCGATAGCTACGGAGAGTAGTCGATAGGTATCAAGGAGAATCGATATGTTCAGACAAGGGCTCATCCTGGCCGGGCTCGTCGGCGGGATGGTCATGGTCGGCGGCTCGGCTCTAGCGGCGACCCCTCACATGGCCTTCGTCCCTCACTCCGACGAGGACCCGGGCCGGGTTCTCTTCGTCTGCGGTGACGAGAACATCTTCGCCCGTGGCGAGGTCGACAACAGCACCAGCGGTGTGCTCGTCCTCGAGACCGGCGACATCCTGAGCCAGATCCTCGGCATCAAGAGCAAAGACACGAAGTGCGCTGTCAGCTGACGTAATTCCTCAGCGGCTGAACTGCGTGACCGAGGGGTCCGCCCGTCCGGGCGGGCCCCTTTGCCGTGCCGCGACGCGGCGTGGCCTGTGCCGGTCCCCCGGTCGAGGGGGGGCGGGCCCGGCCGCGGTCCGGTGTGCGGGGGGACGTGCGGCGCGGGCCCGCCGGGAGGGAGCGTGCCGGGCATTCGGTGGGACGACCGGCTTGGGGGTGTGGCCGGTGACGGCCCGGCGCTCCCGGGATCTGGGGGTTCGCCTCGGCGTTGACTCCGAATTCTGGCGCGCCTGTGTCGGCTATGTAGTGAAAATGTGGACTATATCTGGGGCTCCAGGTGATCGGATCGTGATCACCTCTGTCGAGCCGGGGCGGCCCCCATGCGTCGGAGGCCGCCAGGCCCTCTACCGGGCCGCTAGCACTGGGCCGGCTTGAGCCACGAGCACTCCAGGTCGCCCGCCGTTCCCTGGTCGGCGGCCTTGAGCTGGGCGGTGACGTCGGTCGCCGTCGCCCGCGAGAACTGCGCGAGCCGTACGGCGATCTTGTCCTCGATGTCCTTCGGCGAGCCGGACAGGAACTGGTTCAGCATGATGGAGAAGACCAGCGGCTCGCCCTCGGCGCTGGTCACGTAGCCGGACAGCGAGGTCACGCCGGTCAGCGAGCCCGTCTTGGCGTGCACGTTGTTCGCCGCGGGGGTGTTCCGCATCCGGCTGCGCAGCGTGCCGCCGGTGAAGCGGTCGGCGTTGCCGGCGATGGGCAGGGCCTCGTACCAGGTGCTGAACCACGGCTTGGTCCGTACGGCGGTCAGCAGCTGCACGATCGAGTCCGGCGAGAAGCCGTCCCGGCGCGACAGCCCGGAACCGTCCCGCATGTTGATCACCTGGACGCCGTTGGCCTTGGCGAAGTCCGTGGCGACCTTGAGGCCGGCCGACCAGGTGCCCTGGTTCGCGGCCTTGCGGCCCATGGCCTTGGTCAGGATCTCGGCGTGCATGTTGTTGCTCAGCTTCAGGAACGGCACCAGCAGCTCGCTCAGCGGCATCGAGTCGTGCCTGGCCAGCTCGGCCGCCCCGGCGGGGGCCGCGCCCGTCGCCGTCGGCCCGAGCACCCGTACGCCGTGCGCGGCCAGCGCCTTGCGGAACAGCGTGGACACGTACGCCGTGGGGTCGTCCACCGCCATCCACTCCTGGTACGGGTCCGCGACCGTGCCGGTGATCACGACCGTCCGGGAAGCGTGCTGCCGTTCGATGAGCACGTCGGTCTCGGCGCCCACGGTGGCCTTGTTGACGATCTTCAGGTAGTCGGTCTCCGGGGTCGTCGAGACCTTGACCTGGCCGCCGTCGGCCTCCACCGAGACGATCACCGAGCCGGCGTCGTAGTCCCGGTCGGGGGAGGCGGTCAGGGCGGAGATCGGCGCCGCGTAGTAGGCGGTCTCGTCGTCCCAGGCCCAGTCGGTGCCGAGCCGCTGGCCGTCGAACCAGGTGTCGTCGGCGATCAGCTTGCCCGTGACGACCTTGACGCCGGATGCGGCGACCTTGGCCGCCAGCGCGTCGTAGTCCTCGGCGAGCATGGTCGGGTCGCCGGTGCCGCGCAGCACGAGGTCGCCGGTGAGCACCGAGCCGACCTTGCGGCCGGCGTTCAGCACGGTGGTCGGGAAGCGGTAGTCCAGGCCGAGCGTCTGCACCGCCGCGGCCGAGGTGAACAGCTTGGTGTTGGACGCCGGGGTCAGGAGCTTGCCGGCGTCGGTGGCGTAGAGCTGCTCGCCGTTCGCGGCGCTCTTCACGACGACGCCCGCCCGGCCGATCGTGAGCCGGGAGTCGCCGAGGATCTGGTTGATGTCCTGGGTCAGGTCGGCCACGCCGGGCGAGGGGTCGAGGGCGACCGCCGGTGTGGAGGGGCCGGACGCCCACGCGAGTGCCGCGACGAGCGTGCCCGCGAGGAGGGAGGCTGAGGTGCGCCGCATGTGGTCTCCAAGGGACTGGGGGATCGCATGTGAGCATGAATCAGCGCAGTCGCCGTGTAATCCGCAAATATCCGTATTTCTGGGGCGAGCTCCGGCGGCGCGCCGTGTCAGACGGACGAAATGTCCGAGGCCAGCAGGAAGCCGCAGTCGCCGAAGGAGATCTCGTCGCCCGACTTCACCCGGGCGGGCCCCACCAGCCGCCACCCGTTGAGCCGGGTGCCGTTGAGCGAGCCGAGATCGACCAGCATCCAGCCGCCGTCGCCCTCCCGCCGCAGCTCGGCGTGCACGCGCGACACCGTCAGGTCCGACAGGACGAGATCGCAGGCCGAGCCCCGGCCGACGACGTAACGCAGCCGGTCGTCGTCCGGCAGGGCCAGCCGGGGCAGCCGTGGCCGCCGCCAGGCCGACTGGAGCCGGGTGGTGAACTCCGACATCGACGAGACCGCGTCCGTGAGCCGCTGCCTGATCGTCGCACGTCGCGGCAGGTCGGCGACCAGTTCGTCGAGCTCGTGCTGGTTGCGCGCCCGCAGCGCCTGGTCGACCCGGCCGACGAAGGTGTCGTGGGAGATCCGGCCCTCCACGGCCCGGTGCTTGAGCTCGTCGATCGCACGGTCGCGTTCCCCGTCGGAGGCGCGGAACGGCGGTTGTGTGGAGCTCATGTCCCGAGTATCGGCCTGAACGGCGTTCCGTGTCCAGAATACGCGGATCGGTTGCGGTGGCCATACTCGGTATGCATACTCAGTATTCATGTCGATCAGACACGGACTGCTCGCTCTGCTGAGCAGCGCGCCGCGCTACGGCTATCAGCTCCGGGTGGAGTTCGAGGCGTCGACGGGGGCGACCTGGCCGCTCAACATCGGCCAGGTCTACACGACGCTCTCCCGCCTGGAACGTGACGGCCTGGTGGCGCCCGGCGGCGCCGACGAGCAGGGCAGAGCCGTCTACACGATCACCGAGGCCGGTCGGGAGGAGCTGGAGCGATGGTTCAGCACCCCCGTCGACCACTCCGACCGGCCTCGGGACGAACTCGTCATCAAGATCGCTATGGCCGTCGCCGCCACCGACGTGGACGTCGGCGAGGTCATCCAGGCCCAGCGGATGGCGGGCATGCGCACGCTCCAGGACCTGACCAGGGCCAAGAGGGCCACGGGGGGCGGTCTCGCCCAGCGGCTCGTCCTGGAATCGATGATCTTCAAGGTCGAGGCCGAGCAGCGCTGGCTTGACCACTGCGAGGCCGTTGTCAAGGAGAAGAACCAATGACTGTGGTGGAGCTGCGGGACGTGACCCGCGAGCACGGCCAGGTGCACGCCCTGCGCGGCGTCAGCCTGGAGGTGGGGCAGGGGGAGCTCGTCGCGGTCATGGGCCCGTCGGGCTCGGGCAAGTCGACCCTGCTCAACCTGGCCGGCGGCCTCGACCGGCCCACGTCGGGAGCGGTCCTGATCGAGGGCCGTGACCTGGCCGGGGTCCGCGACCTGGCCGCGCTGCGACGCGGCAGCGTCGGGTACGTCTTCCAGGACCTCAACCTGATCCCGTCCCTGACGGCCGCCGAGAACGTGATGCTGCCCAGGGAGCTGGACGGCGTCCGCGCCGCCCAGGCCCGCCGGGAGGCGCTGGCCGTCCTGGCCGACGTGGGTGTGGACCAGATCGCCGACCGGTTCCCCGAGGAGCTGTCCGGCGGCCAGCGCCAGCGCGTGGCCATCGCCAGGGCCCTGGTCGGCGAACGGCGGCTGCTGCTGGCCGACGAGCCGACCGGCGCCCTCGACACGGCCACCGGCGACGAGATCCTGCACCTGCTGCGCGAGCGCTGCGACGCGGGCGCGGCGGTGCTGCTGGTCACCCACGAGCCGCGCTACGCGGCCTGGGCCGACCGGGTGGTCTACCTGCGCGACGGCCTGATCGCGGAGGCGTCGGCGGTGCGGCTGGAGAGCTCTCGATGAGCGCCTTCCTCGCCGCCCTGCGCGTCTCCAGGCGGAGCGCGTGGCGGGCCAAGGGCCGTACCGCGCTGATCATGGTGATGATCGGGCTGCCGGTGCTGGTGATCACGGCGGTGCTCACCGGGGCCGCCACGACCAACATCACCATGCAGGAGAGGGCCGTGTCGGAGATCGGGGCGGCCGACGCCCGCCTGTCCACCTTCTCGTTCCGCCTGCCGGTCAAGCAGAACTACGACGGCTACTCCGCGTACCAGAGCCAGAGCACCGGCCCGATGCGGCCGTGGACGACCGCCGAGATCAACACGCTGCTCCCCGGTCGCCTGCTGCGCTACCAGGAGAGCGTGGTCAACGTCCGGCTGCCCGACGGCTTCAATATGGCGGACGTCCTGGAGATCGACCTGCGCGACCCGATGACGGCCGGGATGCGCCCACTGAAGCAGGGCCGGTTCGCCACCGCGCCGGGGGAAGTGGCGATCTCGTCGAAGATGGCCGACAGCGGCGTCCGGGTGGGCGACACGCTCGTCACGCGGCGGCCGGAGCGCACCGTGAAGGTGGTCGGCGTCGTCGAGAACCCCAACAGACCCGGCATCCTTGAGCTGGTCGCTCTGCCGGAGGGCCTGCTCCAGCGCCAGAGCGACGGCAACAGCAGCGGCTGGCTCGCCGACACCGCCGTTCCCGTCATGTGGTCGAAGGTGCAGCAGCTCAACCGGGCGGGCCTGGGCGTCGCCTCCCGCGCGGTGCTCGACGCCCACGCGGGGGACGACTCCCGCTTCGACGGCCCGGTAAACACACGGGACCTGGTCCAGGTCGGCGTCGCGATCGTGCTCGTCGTCATGGAGACCGTGCTGCTGGCCGGGCCGGCGTTCGCCGTGGGGCTGCGGCGGCGGCGCAGGGAGCTGGCGATGATCGCCGCGCAGGGCGGGTCGGCGCGGCATCTGCGCATGATCGTGCTGGCCGACGGCCTGGTGCTCGGCGGCGCGGCGGCCGTGCTCGGGGTGGTCCTGGGCATCGGCCCCGGCCTGCTGGTCGAGTCGATCGCGGCCAGGGAACTGGACTGGACGCACGGGCCGGCCGACGTGCCCTGGCTGCCGGTGCTCGGCGTGGCGGTGCTCGGCCTGGTCAGCGGGCTGGTCGCGGCGATCGTGCCCGCGGTGCAGGCGAGCCGGCAGAACACCGCGCTGGTGCTGGCCGGGCGGGCCGCCGAGGTCCGGGGGCGGGCCCGGCGTCCCGTGCTCGGGGTCGTGCTGCTGCTGGTGGGGCTGGGGGCGACCGGCTACGCCATGACCAGGGGCGTGGTGTCGATGACGGCGGCCTTCGTGCCGTTCGTGCTCGGCGTGGTCGCGTTGATGCCGTGGCTGGTCCAGGCCACCTCGCGGATCGCCGTCAGGCTGCCGCTCGCGCTTCGCCTGTCCGTGCGCGACGCCGCGCGCCACCGCGTCCGTACGGCCTCCGCCGCCGCGGCCGTCATGGCGGCCACCATGGGGGCGGTCACGCTCGGCATCGGCAGCAGTAGCGCCTACGCCCACCGGGAGGAGATGAACGTCTCGGTGTTCCCACTGGGCAGCACGGTGATCGGCGGCGCCACGGCGATGGACGACCAGACGTGGACCCGGCTGAAGCAGGCCGTCCGCGTTCGCTTCCCCGGCACGGAGATCGTCACCGGACATGAGGTGACGGACGCCAAGGGCCGGACCATGTGGTTGACCCTGAACGGGACGTGCGGGACGGAGCTGTGCTCACCGTGGGTCCACGACCGTCCCCCGATCGGCGGCGCCGACCTGCTCGCCTTTCTCCAGAAGCGCCGTGACCCGCAGGCGGCCGCCGCGCTGGCGGCGGGCAAGGCCGTGGCGTTCAGCCCGGACGTGGTGCGCGACGGCATGATCGAGGTCTCCGTCGACCGCCAGGACTCGACCACCCGCTCGACCATCAGGACCATCCGGATCCCGGCCGTGTTGTCCACCGGGGCCGAGCCCCGTCAGGCGGGCGCCATGATCCCGCCGCAGGCGCTGACCAAGGCCGGGTTCGGCGTGGTCGAGCGGCTGCTCTACACCGCGTCCCCGCCGCGGGACGAACGGCGCATGGAGGCCGACCTGCGGGGCGAGGTGAACGGCAACCTGTTCCTCTACGCCGAGCGGGGGATGGGGGAGGAGCGCGCCTTCGTCCTCATGATCCTGCTCGGTGCGGCGCTGACCCTCGTGCTCGGGGGCACGTTCGCGGCCACGGGGCTGGCGGCGGCCGACATGCGTCCCGACCTGAACAACCTGTCGGCGGTCGGCGCGGCGCCCCGGGTGCGCAGGCTGGTGGTGGCCGCCCAGGCCGCCTACATCGCGGGACTCGGCGCGGGAGTGGGCCTCCTGGCCGGATGCGTCGCCGGGGTGGCGGCGACCTGGCCGGCGACCAGGGAGGGCAACGCCGGCTCGCAGCCCTTCCTGGACGGTCCCACCATGATCGACATCCCGTGGCTGTTCCTGGCCGCGCTCGTGCTGGGGCTGCCGCTGGTCGCGGCCCTGGTGGCCGGGCTGTTCACCCGGACGCGGCTGGTGCTGGCGCGGCGGGTGGCCTGAGCCGGTAGCGCAGCGTCACCAGCACGGACAGGAAGATGATCAACGCCGGGACCGCGGTCTGCCCGATGAGGACCGCGGTCACGGCGCTGTCCGGCTGCTGGACGGGCGTGCCCGCGTCGGACTCGACGAAGCCGCCGATCGACAGGATGATCCCGAAGATCAGCGCGCCGAACGAGCTGACGCCGCTCTCGATGGCCGTCCACAACCCGGTCAGCACGCCCGCCCGCCGCTTGCCGGACTCGGCCGCGTCCGTGGCGACCACGTCGGCCAGCATCGAGAAGAGCATGAGCTCGACCCCGGCGATCCCGATGCCGACCAGCAGGATGGTCAGGTGGGCGTACAGGGGGCCGAACAGCGGGGTCGCCATGGCCGCCGCCGTGCCGCCGCCGAACAGCAGCGCGGCCAGGATCATCGCGCCGCGCTTGTCGAAGCGCCGGGCCAGCCACACCCACAGCGGCATGGTCAGCAGCATCGGCCCGACCAGCGCGGCGAAGAGCGTCTGCGTGCTCTTGGGCGACCCCAGCGTGTACGACGCGAAGTACGGCGCCGCGGCCAGCATCATGCTGACGGCCAGCATCTGCAGGCAGGCCATGACGGTCAGCCACAGGAACGCCCGGTTGCCCCTGATCGCGGCGAACTGCTCGCGCCACCCGCCGTGGTCGGCCTCCGGGGCGCCGGTCATGGGGGCGCGGGCGGTGCCGAAGAAGGAGCCGAGCATCGAGGCCAGCAGGATGAGCGCGATCGTCAGGCCCATCAGCCGGTAGCTGCCGAGCGTGCCCTCCTCGCCCTGGCCGGTGGCGATCATCGGGGCCAGCACGCCGCTGATCGCGGTGGCCGCGCCGATGAAGACCATCCGCCACTGCAGCAGTGAGGTGCGCTCGTGGTAGTCGTCGGTCATCTCGCCGGGCATGGCCTTGTACGGCACCTCGTACAGCGCGTACGCCGTGGCCGTCGCCATGAAGCACAGCCCGACGTACAGGGCGGCCGGGACGCCGGTCAGCGGCGGCCCGGCGAAGACGAGGAAGAAGGCGACGGGCAGCGTCAGCGACCCGGCCAGCAGCCAGGGGCGGCGCGGTCCCATGCGCGAGACGGTCCGGTCCGACCACCGGCCGACCAGCGGGTTGATGATCAGGTCCCAGACCTTGGGGGCGGTGACCACGACGCCGGCCAGCCACGCGGGCACCGCCAGAAAGTTGGTCATGTAGTACAGCAGGAGCAGGCCGGGCACGGCGCTGACCGTGGCCGTGCAGAAGGAGCCCACGCCGTAGCCGAGGCGCACGCCCCTGGAGACCGTGGGCGCGCTCACCGGCGTTGTGATCATGAGCCTTATTCAAGCCGAGCGAGAGCTTGTTCGGTAGGGCCCAGTTTCCCGGGCCCCACCGGCGGCCACTCCGGAACGGCGGCTACTCCCGGACGTTGGCGCACACCACGTGCGCGCCGATCTCGATCATCCGGCGCTCGCTGCGCGCGTCGGCGACCCTGGCCATGAGGATCGGCGCGCCGCTGGCCGCGAACTGCGGCAGGCGGGCGCGGACCAGCCGGTGCAGGTCGCGGACGACGTCCTCGGCGGCCGACATGTGCACCTTCACGTGCAGCATGATCCCGGTCGCCCCGGACGCGGTGCCGGCCTCGGAGATCCACACGTGGTGCACGAGCGGGAAGTCCGCCAGCAGTTGCGCGATGGCCTGCCGCAGCGCCGGCAGGATCGGGTGCGTGCACCGGCGGTAGCCGGGGTCCACCTGCTGCATCGGCCCCGACAGGTGGGGCCGGGGCGCGGGCACCCACGGCAGCGCGGGCGCCTGCGGCGTCGGCGGGGCCGCCTGCGCCATCGCGGGCACGCGCGAGACGGTGGCCATCGCGCCCGTCGCGTAGGCGGCGGGCACCGCCCCCGACAGCACGGGCGTGTGCCCCGAGCGCGTGCCGGTGAGGAAGCGCTGGAGATCGTCGATGGGCACGGCCGCGGCTGCGGGGCCGGCGGCGTCGATCACGATCTCCCGCACGCCGGTGACGCGCTGGATGTCCAGGATGGTGTCGGCGTCGCACACCGAGAGGGAATGGCTGCCTCGGTGCCGGGCATAGGTCGTAGGGCTGGTGTAACCGAGCAGAACCCGGTCACCCGCCTGGGTCGTCCCAAGGACGACCGATCGATCTGGTCGCACTGCCACCAGGACTCCACCGTCGGCGAGGGCCGCCAGCAGGCGATGGGGCGTGCCATGCTGTGCGAGCACGTCGGCAAGCGCAGGATTCCCGATGCTCATATGACGAACCATAGGTAGTCGGCCACGGCTTATCAGGCTAATGGCGAATAAATCTTCCGATCAAGACAAAGATGTATGCGAAGTGGATGACTTTGCCGCGACGGGGGTAGCCGGAGCCGCGTCCGGGAGCCCGTGACGCCGGGCGGGTCGTCTCAAATCGTGGGTCCCTCGTGAACGCGTTCACAAGCGCGGATAGACTCAGAGAGATCCGAGGGACCCATCGACGTGTCCCTCCAGCCCGCCGCATGCCCCTAAGGATCCACGCCTGTGAACAAGCCCGTCGTTCTGGTCGCAGAGGAGCTGTCCGAGGCCGGCCTCGCCGTGCTCGGCGCCGATTTCGAGGTCCGCCACACCGACGGAGCGGACCGTTCCCAGCTTCTGCCCGCCCTCGCCGACGTGGACGCCCTGATCGTGCGCTCCGCCACGCAGGTCGACGCCGAGGCCATCGCCGCCGCGCCGAAGCTGCGCGTGGTCGCCCGCGCCGGCGTCGGCCTCGACAACGTCGACGTCGAGGCCGCCACCAAGGCCGGTGTCATGGTCGTCAACGCGCCGACCTCCAACATCACCAGCGCCGCCGAGCAGACCATCGCGCTCATCCTGGCCAGCGCCCGCAACACGGCTCAGGCCCACGCCGCGCTGAAGAACGGCGAGTGGAAGCGCTCCAAGTACACCGGCGTCGAGCTGGACGAGAAGGTCGTCGGCATCCTCGGCCTCGGCAAGATCGGCCAGCTCGTGGCCCAGCGGCTCCAGCCGTTCGGCGTCGAGCTGATCGCCTACGACCCCTACCTGCCGCCGGCCCGCGCCGCGCAGATGGGCGTCAAGCTGCTCAGCCTCGAAGAGGTGCTCAAGCAGGCCGACTTCATCACCGTGCACCTGCCGAAGTCGAAGGAGACCCTCGGGCTCATCGGCGACAAGGAGCTGCACGAGGTCAAGCCGTCCGTGCGGATCATCAACGTGGCCCGCGGCGG
This sequence comes from Nonomuraea sp. NPDC049607, assembly GCF_040675375.1. Lineage (NCBI taxonomy): Bacteria > Bacillati > Actinomycetota > Actinomycetes > Streptosporangiales > Streptosporangiaceae > Nonomuraea > Nonomuraea sp. NPDC049607. The sequence goes on along the minus strand of NZ_JBFAOV010000002.1, from coordinate 410,904 downwards.
CATCGTGGACGAGGCCGCGCTCTACTCGGCGATCAAGGAGGGCCGCGTCGCGGGCGCCGGTCTCGACGTGTTCGCCAAGGAGCCGTGCACCGACAGCCCCCTGTTCGAGCTGGACCAGGTCGTCGCCACGCCGCACCTCGGCGCCTCCACGCACGAGGCCCAGGAGAAGGCCGGCACGCAGGTCGCGCGGAGCGTGAAGCTGGCGCTGGCGGGCGAGTTCGTGCCCGACGCGGTCAACGTCCAGGGCGGCGCGGTGGCCGAGGACGTCAAGCCGGGCCTGCCGCTGGCCGAGAAGCTGGGCCGGGTCTTCACCGCCCTGGCCGGCGAGGTCGCCACCAAGCTCGACGTCGAGGTCCGCGGCGAGATCGCCTCCCAGGACGTGCGGGTCATCGAGCTGGCCGCGCTCAAGGGCGTGTTCGCCGACGTGATCGAGGAGCAGGTCACGTACGTCAACGCGCCGCTGCTGGCCAAGGAGCGGGGCATCAGCGTGGAGCTGGTGACCAGCTCCGAGAGCCCCGACTGGCGCAACGTGGTGACCCTGCGCGGCGTGCTCGCCGACGGCCGGCACGTCTCGGTCTCCGGCACGCTGTCCGGCCCCCGGCAGATCACGAAGATCGTCGAGGTCAACGGCTACGAGATGGAGATCGAGCCGACGGCCCACCTGTCGTTCTTCACCTACACCGACCGTCCGGGCATCGTGGGCGTGGTCGGCCGGCTGCTCGGCGAGGCCGCCGTGAACATCGCCTCGATGCAGGTGGCCCGTGACGTCAAGGGCGGCAAGGCGCTGATCGCGCTGACCGTCGACTCGGCCATCCCGGCCGCCGTGATCGACCAGATCGCGGCCGAGATCGGCGCCGAGAGCGGCCGTTCGGTCGACCTGGAGGACTGACCTCCGCCGCCGCGGGACCGACCCCCAGATCTGGGGAAGGCCGTCACCTGGACCGTTCCGGGTGGCGGCCTTTTCTTGTCTCAGAATGCGAGATAGTAGGACATCCAACGAGACAGCCAAACCGCCGCCGGGTACCGTGGATGGAAATGCGCCAGGTGCTCGTACTCATTACCTGCCGCGGCGGGGCCTGTTAGGGCAGCCGACGACCCGCCGCGGTGAGTGGTGACGTCGTCGGCCGGTCAGTCCCTTTTCCTTCGCCCGGTCCGTGACCCGGATCCGCGAGAGCAGGCCCGGTCGGATTCGCGACCGGGGTCCGACGCCCCCCTTTGGAACGCGCCCGCGAAACGAGATGAGCGACATGTACGAGATGTATGCCTGGAACCGTACCGAAGAGAACGAGAACGAGGCCGCCGAGGCCCTGCAGACCGCCCTGGACCGCAGGGACAACGGCGGCGCGCCCCAGAACTCGGCCCGGTAGCGCCCGCCCTCAGGCCCGCGCCGCGGCGTGGGCCAGGGCGAGCGCGCCGAGCAGCGGCGCGTCGTCCGTGAACCGGCCGGGCCGGATCTCCGGCGGGAACGGCACGGCGCGCCGCACCTCGCAGGCCAGCCTGGGCACGATCAGCCCGGCCGCGCCCATCATGCCGCCGCCCACGACCAGCCGCTCCGGGTCGAGCGTGACGCACAGGTTCGCCACGGTCATGGTCAGCACCCGCAGCGTCTCCTCCACCAGCTCCGCCAGCGGCCCGGAACGTGCGGCGAGCACCTCCTCCGCCGTGGTCGCGCGGCCGAGCAGCGCGCCGCCCCTGGCCGCCAGCCCCGCGCCGGAGACCAGCTCCTCCAGCGGCACCCGCCCGTCGGCGAAGGCCGCCTGCCCCGGCGTGACCTGGAGGTAGCCGATCTCGCCGGCCGCGCCGTGCGCCCCGGCCACCACCCGGCCGCCGACCACCAGGGCCGCCGCCAGGCCGGTGCCGAGGTTGAGGTAGACGCCCGTGGAGACGCCGCGCAGCGCGCCCCACCGCAGCTCGGCCGCCGCCGCCGCGTTCACGTCGTTGTCGATGGCCACCGGCGTGGCGCCGAACTCCTCCCCCAGCAGCCTGGGCAGCTCCAGCCCCTCCCAACCGGGGACGTTCGGGGCCAGGCGCACCACGCCGTCCCTGATCACCCCGCAGGTCGAGAAGCCGACCGCGGCCGGCCGCCCGTCCAGGACGCGGGCCGCGGCCAGGGCCCGGACGAGCGTGTCCGGCCCGGTCTCCAGCCGGGTGCGACCGGCGACCACGGGCCCGTCGGAGCCCGACACCCCGATCGCGACCTTGGTGCCGCCGACGTCGATGCCCAGGACCCGGCTCATCGCGCGGCGCCCCTGCGGGCCAGCGAGTCGATCGCCACCGCCAGGGCCAGCACGCCGGCCGTCACCATGAACCGCACGGAGGAGTCCACGCTCAGCAGGTACATGCCGTTGGTGATCGACTGGATGACCAGCACCCCGAGCAGCGCGGCGTAGGCGCGGCCCCGGCCGCCGAACAGCGACGTGCCGCCGATGACCGCCGTCGCGATGGCCATGAGCAGGATGTCGCTCCCGCCCGACCCCTGGTTGACCGCCGACAGCCGGCTGGCCGCCAGCACGCCGCCGGCCGCCGCCAACGTGGAGGCCAGCACGAACGCCAGGATCCTGATACTGGTCACGTTGATGCCCGCGCGCCTGGCGGCCTCGGCGTTGCCGCCGACGGCGTACAGGTGGCGGCCGAAGGCGGTGTGCCGCAGCACCAGGTCCAGCAGGACGACCAGCGCGCCGAAGAGCACCAGCAGCAGCGGCACGCCCCGGTCGGCCGACATGACCGCCACCGCCGCGCCGAGCACGACCGCCAGCCCGCCCGACGACACGGGGACCTGCCACGCCGGCGCCACGGGCAGCCCGGCGGCCAGCCGCGCCCGCCTGGCCAGCGTGGCGATCCCGGCGTGCCCGCCGGCCAGCCCGATCACCAGCGCCCAGGACAGCCAGCCCGGCAGCCAGGTGTCGCTCAGCCCGGAGACGAACCCGTTGAACGGCAGGTTGATCGTCCCGCCCTCGCGCAGCAGGTAGAGCAGCAGCCCGAGCCAGCCCATCAGCCCGGCCAGCGTGACCACGAACGACGGCATCCGCAGCTTGGTCAGCATGAGCCCGTGCAGCAGCCCGATCGCCGCCCCGGCCGCCAGCGCGAGCAGGATGGCGAGCAGCGCGTTCCAGCCCTGCTTGACGTGGACGATCGTCATGATCGTGGCGCACAGGCCGCTGACCGAGCCGGCCGACAGGTCGATCTCGCCGAGCAGCAGCACCATGATGAGGCCGAGCGCGATCGTGCCCGTGGCGGCCATCTGGAGGACGAGGTTGGTGAGGTTCTCGGGCGACAGGAAACGGTCGTTGAGCGTGCTGAACACGATCGTGATCGCCACCAGTCCGCCGACCACCGGCCAGGCGCCGACCTCTCCCTGGCGCAGCCGTCCGGTCACCGCGATCGGCATCGCCGTCATTCGCCCGCTCCTGTGATCGCGGCCACGATCTCCTCGCGGGAGGCGTCGGCCGTACGGAACTCACCGGCGTTGCGCCCGAGGCGCAGCACCACCACCCGGTCGCTCACCTCGCGCACGTCGGCGAGGTTGTGCGAGATGACCAGCACCGCGAGCCCGCGCTCGCGCAGCCGCCGGATCAGCGCGAGCACCTGCGCCGTCTGCTCGACGCCGAGCGCGGCGGTCGGCTCGTCCAGGATGACCAGCCGGGGCTCGCCGAGCAGCGCCCTGGCGATGGCCACCGACTGCCGCTGGCCGCCCGACAACATCGACACCGGCACCCTGATGTCGCCGATGCGCACGTCGAGCTGGGCCAGCAGGTCGCGGGTCGCGCGTTCCATGCTCAGGTGACGCAGCACCGACCAGCGGCGGCGTTCGGCCCCGAGGAACAGGTTGGCCACGACGTCGAGGTTCTCGCAGAGCGCGAGATCCTGGTAGACGGTCGAGATGCCGAGCGCCTGAGCGTCGTGCGGGGTGGCGACGCGCACCGGCACGCCGTCCACGGTGATCTGGCCCTCGTCCGGCACGACCGCGCCGGAGATGGTCTTGACCAGCGTCGACTTGCCCGCCCCGTTGTCGCCCATGAGCGCCACGACCTCGCCGGGACGCAGGTCCAGCCCTGCCCCGTCGAGCGCCCGCACCGCTCCGTACCGTTTGGAGATCCCGGTCGCCGCGATCATCTACTCGATGCCCGCCTTCGCGCAGGCGGCCTTGACCTCGGCCGTGCAGATCTGGTCGGCCTTGTAGAACCCGTCCTTCACGATGGTGTCCTTGATCTTGTCGGCGGTGACCGCGATCGGGTCGAGGAGGAAGGCCGGGATGTCGGCGGTGCCGTTGTTCACCTTGGAGGTGGCGGCGGGCTGCTCGCCCTTGGTCAGGGCGACGGCCAGCTCGGCGGCCTTCTCCGCCTCTCTCCTGATGTCCAGGTAGATGGTCATGTACTGCTCGCCGGTGAGGATGCGCTGCACGGCGGCCAGTTCCGCGTCCTGCCCGGTGATGGGCGGCAGCTCCTTGTATCCGGCGCGCTTCATGGCCGCGATCGCGCCGCCCGCCATCCCGTCGTTGGCCGACAGCACGCCCACGATGTCGTCCCGGCCGAGGGCGGTGATCGCCTGCTCCATCTGCTGCTGCGCCTTGTCGGGGCTCCAGTCGGGGGTGTCGAACTCCCTGCCGACCTTGACCTTGCCGTCCAGGACGTTCTTGGCGCCCTTCTTGTAGTCGGCCGAGCTCGGGTCGGTGGGCGAGCCGTGGATCATCACGATCTGCCCCTTGGCCGTGGTGCCCTTGGCGTTCATGGCGTCGAGCAGCGCCTGGCCCTGCATCTCGCCCACCCGTACGTTGTTGAACGAGACGTAGTAGGCGTAGTCGATCCCCGAGATCAGACGGTCGTAGGCGACCACGGGGACCTTCTTCTGCCTGGCCTGGTTGACCAGGGGCGCCACCGCGTTGGCGTCCACGGCGTCCAGGACGAGCACGTCGGCGTCCTGGGTGAGCGCCGCCTCGACCTGTTGCTGCTGCTTGGCCGCGTCCTGCTCGGCGTTGCCGTAGATCACCTTGCAGCCGGGGCACAACGCCTTGACCTTGGCCTCGAACAGGGGACGGTCGAAGGCTTCGTACCGGGTGGTCTTGGATTCGGGGAGGAACAGGGCGATCGTCCCGCCCTGTCGCGCCGTGTCGGTCTGCGTGGTGGCCTGCGTGGTGGTGGTCGTGCCGGTGGTGCTGTTCCCGCAGGCGGCGGCCAGCAGGACCGCCGCCGCGGGGATGAGTCGCCAAGCTCGGTGCATCGCACTTCGTCCTCTCAGAAGATGCCCGCCCCCGCTTGGTAAGAAAGGTAGTTTACTATCAGGCGAGTTGGCTAGAGTGCACCTCGGAGGGAGGCCGGCACATGCGACGCGACCTGGCCAATCCACGGCTGCTGCGGGTGCTCAACGAGCGCCGCCTGCTCGACCAGCTCCACGAGCACGGCCCGGCCTCGCGCGCCGACCTGGCCAAGAGCACCGGCCTGTCCAAGCCCACGGTCTCGGCCGCCCTGGCCGGGCTGGCGGAGGACGGCCTGGTCCACCTGGTCGGGGAGGTGTCCGGGCGGCCCGGCCCGGTGTCCTCGCTCTACGACATGAACGCCGCCTCCACCCACGTCGCCGGGATCGACATCGGCCGCGACTGGATCCGGGTGGCCGTGGCCGACCTGCGCGGCACGTTCGCGGGGCGTACCGACGGGCGCAACACGGCCCGTACCTCGGCCGAGCTGGCCGGGCTGGTGGGCGAGCTGGCCAGGGCGGCGGCCCGCGAGGCGGAGGTCGAGTGGCGCACGATCACCTGCGCGGTGGTCGGCTCGCCCGGCGTGTACGACCCCGTCCGCGGCGGCCTCGACTTCGCCCCCAACCTGCCCGGCCCGCCGGACCTGGCCGACCGGCTGCGCGCGGCCCTCGGCGTCGAGCTCGTCATCGAGAACGACATCAACCTGGCCGCCGTCGGCGAACACGCCCACGGGGCCGGCCGCGGCAAGGCCAACTTCGCCCTGGTGTCCATCGGCACGGGCGTCGGCATGGGCATCGTGATCAACGGCGAGCTGTACGTGGGGGCGCGGGGGGCGGCCGGGGAGGTCTCCTACGTCCCGGCCGCCGAAGAACCGGCCGCCGCCGCCGCGCAGAGCGCCGACTCCTTCGTGGCGGGCGGGGACTCGTTCGCCCAGGGTGCCGACGCGTTCGCGCACGGGGCCACCGAGGCCGTCACCTCCGCCCCGGGTGTCGTGCGCGCCGCGCGGGCGGCAGGGCTGGAGCTGGAGACGGCCAGGGAGGTCTTCGCCGCCGCCGCCGACGGGAACGAGGCGGCCAGGTCGGTGGTGGAGGCCGAGGGGCGGCGCATCGGCGGGCTGCTGGTGGCGGTGGCCGCCGTGCTGGACCCGGAGGTGATCGTGCTGAGCGGGGGAGTGGGCCGCAACCTCGACCTGCTGGGCGCGTCCGTCGAGCGCCGCATCACCGAGCTCGGGCCGCTGCGTCCGCGGGTGGTGGCCAGCGTGCTCGGCGACAGCGGCGTCCTGCTGGGCGCGGTCGCCCACGCCAAGTCCCGCGCCTGGGACCTCATCTTCGACGCCCGCAGACACTGACCCCCGGCCCCTCGGGCCCCGGCCCCCCGGGCTCCCCGGCCCCCGGCCCCGGACCCCCGGAGGCTACGGGGGCGGCGCGTTCGGGTGGCGCGCCTTCGGGCGGTGCGGGTCTGGGGGGCGCGCCTTGCGTGCTTTGGTGGGGGTTTGGGCTCTGCGGGGGGTGGGGGGCGCCTTTACGATGTGGGGGTGGCCGGCCTCCTTCGTTCCGTGTGGCGCGAGCCTCGTCCCCCTGGCCCGCCGGTGCGGGTGTGGCGCGACTGGGCGCTCGTCGCGGCGCTCGTGCCGGCCGCGGTGATCGAGGGCGTCCTGCGGCCCGACCTCCGGTGGCCGGTGGTCTCGACGGCCGTCACCGTCGCGCTGATCCCCACGCTGCTGTGGCGCCGGACCAGGCCGCTGCTCATGGTCGCGCTCGTCTTCGGCGTCACCACCCTGGCCCCGCTGCTGACCGGCGGCGAGCCGGTGGAGACGTACACGCTGGTCTTCGTGACGATCGTGCTCTACGCGCTGTTCCGGTGGGGTTCGGGGCGCGAGGCCGGGATCGGGATGGCGGCGGGGCTCGTCGCGGTCGGCCTGTCGCTGGCCTCCGGCCGCATGGCGATCGGCGACGTCGTCCCGGCGCTGGGCGTGCTGGTCGCGACCGTCGGGCTGGGCAGCGCCTTCCGGTACCGGGCCGGCGCGCGGCTGCGCGAGCTCGACCAGGTCAAGCTGCTCGAACGCGAACAGCTCGCCCGCGACCTGCACGACACCGTCGCCCACCACGTCTCGGCCATGGCCATCCGCGCCCAGGCGGGCCTGGCCACCGCCGCCTCCGAGCCGGGCGCGGCCACCGACGCGCTGCGGGTGATCGAGGCCGAGGCGTCGCGCACGCTCGCCGAGATGCGGGCCATGGTCCGGGTGCTGCGCAGGAACGAGCCGGCGGAGCTGGCCCCGGGCCGCCACCTCGACGACCTGCGGCAGCTCGCCGGCCGCCCGCGGGTCGGCCCGGCCGTCGAGGTGGAGGTCGCGGACGGGCTCGGCGACCTGCCGCCGTCGGCGGGCGCCGCGCTCTACCGCATCGCCCAGGAGTCGATCACCAACGCCCGGCGGCACGCCCGCCACGCCACCCACATCACCATCCGCGTCACCGCCGACGACGCCGCCGTCCGCCTGACCGTGAGCGACGACGGCGACCGCGCCGGTGGCGTCGCCGCCCCCGGTTACGGTCTCATCGGCATGATCGAACGCGCCGCCCTGCTCGGCGGCACCTGCGAGGCGGGCCCCAACCCCAACCGGGGCTGGACGGTCACCGCCGTCCTGCCCAGGGAAGCCGCATGACCGACCAGCGGCAGCCGCATGACCGAGCAGGGGAAGCCGCATGACCGACCGACGGGAGGCCGCGTGACCGAGCAGCGGGAGGCCGGGGCCATCCGGGTGCTCGTCGCCGACGACCAGGAGATCGCCCGCACCGGGCTCAGGATGATCCTCGACGCCCAGCCCGGCATCGAGGTCGTCGGCGAGGCCGGCGACGGCAGGCGGGCCGTCGAGCTGGCCCGCCGCCTGCGTCCCGACGTGTGCCTGTTCGACATCCGCATGCCCGGCCTCGACGGCATCGCGGCCACCCGGCAGCTGGCCGGGCCCGACGTCGCCGACCCCATGGCGGTGGTCGTGATCACCACCTTCGACCTCGACGAGTACGTCTACGCCGCCCTCCGCGCCGGAGCCAGGGGCTTCCTGCTCAAGGACGCCGGCCCAGCGCTGCTCGCCCAGGCGGTGACCGCGGCGGCCGGCGGCGAGGCGCTCATCGCCCCGAGCGTGACCGCGCGCCTGCTGGCCGCCTTCGCCGGGGCCGGGCGTACCGAGGCGCCCGCGCAGCCGGTCGAGGCGCTGACCGGCCGCGAGGAGGAGATCCTGCGCGCGGTGGCCCGCGGCCGGACCAACAGCGAGATCGCCGCCGAGCTGCACATCTCGCTCAGCACGGTCAAGAGCCACGTCGCGAGCCTGATGACCAAGCTCGGCGTGCGCAACCGCGTCGAGATCGCCATGTGGGCCTACGAGACCGACCGCGTACGCACCTGACCCCGGCGGACGACCGACTCGGCCACCGCCAGGTTGATCACCCAGCCCGCGCCGACGAGCAGCGCCCGGCCCAGCTCGCCGGGTGGCCCGAAGGCGGCCAGCCCGAACGCCAGGGTGAACGCCTGCGTGCCCGCGCCGAGCCCGATCGCGTACCCGCGCGTCATCCAGGCCCGATGCCGGGCGACGTCGCGCCGCCGGATCGCGGCCAGGCCGAGCAGGAGGCAGGCGGCCATGGCCGTTCCGAACAGCAGCCGGAAGGCGGCCAGCAGCGTGCCGTCGCCCGCCGGAAGGTCGGAGAAGAGCGTCAGCCACAGCCCTGACAGCGCCGCGACCAGCCCGGACGCCACCAGCGCCCGCCCCGCCACCCGGTGCCACCCGGGCCGCCGGGCCCGGAACCCGGCCTGGAACTGGAACGTGCCGAGGACGCAGAACGCCAGCGACGCCGGGATGTGCAGCAGCACCGGCACGGGCATGGCGAAGAACCGCGCGTTGTCGGCCGTGACGGCGGCGCCGGAGGCCAGCTCGGTCACCCGGAGGGCGCCGGCGACCAGGGGGACGACGCTGAGCGTGAGCAGCCCGGCGGGTGCGATCCATCTCATGGGGGAGAGCGTGACGGCCGCGGCCGTGCCGGGTCATCGCGCGGACGGCCCCTCCCCGTTCGCACCATCGGCGGGACGGGCCGTCGTACTTTCGGCCATCGAGCCGTCGCCTTTCGACCGTTGAGCGTCCGCGCAGGTCGCGCCCACACTGACGGCACATCCACGAGGGAGGAAACGATGAAGGCCTACGTCCTGCGCAGGTTCGGCTCGCCCGACCAGCTCGTCCTGACCGAGGTCGAGCGGCCCGTGCCGCGCGACGACGAGGTGCTGATCCGGGTGCGGGCCACGTCCGTGCAGCCCTATGACTGGCACTTCATGCGGGGAGAGCCGTACCTGGCCCGGGTCATGGGCGGCGGGGTCGGGCTGCTGCGGCCGAGCATCGCCGTCCTCGGGGCCGACGTGGCGGGGGAGGTCGAGGCGGCGGGCAAGGACGTCACGCTGTTCCGCCCCGGCGACGAGGTGTACGCGATGTCCCTGCGGGGCGGCTTCGGCGAGTACGTCTGCCTGCGGCAGGACGAGGTGGCCCCCAAGCCGCGGGGGCTGTCGTTCGAGCAGGCGGCGGCGGTGCCGATGGCGGCCAACACCGCGCTGATCGCGCTGCGCGACGAGGGACGCGTGCAGCCGGGCCAGAAGGTGCTGGTCAACGGCGCGTCCGGCGGTGTGGGCACGTTCGCCGTGCAGCTCGCCAGGTCGATGGGGGCCCACGTCACCGGCGTGTGCGGCGGGCGCAACGCGGACCTGGTCCGCTCGCTCGGCGCGGACGACGTCGTCGACCACACCAAGGAGGACTTCGCGGCCTCGGGCCGGCGCTTCGACCTCCTCATCGACGTGGCGGGCGGCCGCCGGCTGTCGGACTGCCGTCGCGTGCTGACCAGGAAGGGCACGTACGTGCTGGTCGGCGGGCCGGCCGGCCGCTGGGTGCAGCCGGCCGGCCACATGTTCGCCGCACTGGCGTCGGCGACCTTCGTCCCGCAGCGGATCGTCAGGGCGGACGTGGTCCGCTGCGGGAGCAACAGGGCGAACCTGCTGACGCTGACCGGGCTGATCGAGCAGGGGGAGGTCACCCCGGTCATCGACAGGACCTTCCCGTTCGGCGAGATCCCGGCGGCCGTCCGCTACCAGGAGGAGGGACACTCGCCGGGGAAGGTCGTCGTCACAGGGTCGCGGTGAGCATCGCGGGGGCCGGGGCCTTGCGGAGCTGGGCGTAGTCGGCCCAGCGCTTGACGCCCTGGGGGTCGGGGCGTACCGCGCCGACGAAGGCCTGCCTGCGCCACTGCGACAGGCGTTCCTCCTTCACCACGTCGCCGGTGTGGGGGGAGTGGACCATGTAGCCGGGCTTGGAGATCATGCCGACGTGGCCGAGGCCGCTGAAGAACACCAGGTCGCCTGGTTTGAGGTCTTTCCAGGCGATTTTCTTGGAGAAGGCGCCGTACTGATCCGCGGCGACTCTGGGGAGCTCGATGCCGGCGTCCTCGTAGGCCCTGAGCATGAGGCCCGAGCAGTCGTAGCCCCGCTCGCTGGCGCCGCCCCACACGTACGGGGTGCCGCGCTTGTCCATGGCGTATTCGAGGGCGACCTTCCAGGCCGGTTTCGGCACGTGCCGTTCCTGGACCTGTTTCACCTGGGGGCCGGTGAGGGTGATGGCGGGGGTGGGGTCGGCGGGAGCGGCGGGCGCGAGACCCGCTCCGCCCGCCGCCACCGCCAGGAGAATGGCGATGCTAGACAGGGGACTGTCCTTCCACGTGGCCGGCCGGGTTAGCTGACGGGCTCGGGCCTGGAAGTAGCCCTACGGCGGTGCTTGAGAGCGGTGCCGATTCGCCCCGGGGGGAAAGATGGGTCCCCGGCTCCACGCAGCGGCTGCGTGGATTAGGCTCGTCGGACTCTAACGAAACGGTCAAAAGGTCGCAATCCCCCCAAAACGGATTGTCCGGAGATTGAGATGATGTGTTCGTCAGCCGAGACGAGCCGGTAAGGTACCGCCCATGGAGTCGCGTAACATCCGCCTGGCCGTCATCCCCGGGGATGGCATCGGCGCCGAGGTCGTAGCCGAAGGGCTCAAGGCCCTGGAGGCCGTGGGCACGAAGATCGAGCCCACCCACTACGACCTGGGCGCAGCCCGCTACCACCGCACGGGCGAGACGCTGCCCGACGCGGTGCTCGAAGAGCTGCGCGGCTACGACGCGATCCTGCTCGGCGCCGTGGGCGACCCCAGCGTGCCGCCGGGCATCCTGGAGCGCGACCTGCTGCTCAAGCTCAGGTTCGAGTTCGACCACTACGTCAACCTGCGCCCGGTCAAGCTGTTCCCCGGCGTCGAGACCGCGCTGGCCGGCGCCACCGCCGAGCACATCGACATGGTCGTCGTCCGCGAGGGCACCGAGGGCCTCTACGCCGGCACCGGCGGCGTCATGCGGCGCGGCACGCCGCACGAGATCGCCACCCAGGAGTCGCTGAACACCGCCCACGGTGTCGAGCGCGTCGTGCGTTACGCCTTCCAGAAGGCGCAGTCGCGGCCCCGCAAGAAGCTCACGCTCGTCCACAAGACGAACGTGCTCACCTTCGCCGGCGACCTGTGGCAGCGCACGGTCAACCGCGTGGCCGAGGAGTTCCCCGACGTCACCACCGACTACAGCCACATCGACGCGGCCTCGATGTTCTTCGTCACCCAGCCCGAGCGCTTCGACGTGATCGTCACCGACAACCTGTTCGGCGACATCATCACCGACCTCGGCGCCGCGATCGCCGGCGGCATCGGCCTGGCGGCCAGCGGCAACATCAACCCCGAGCGCACCTCGCCGAGCATGTTCGAGCCGGTGCACGGCAGCGCGCCCGACATCGCCGGTCAGGGCAAGGCCGACCCGACCGCCACCATCCTGTCCGTGGGCATGCTCCTCGACCACCTCGGCCTGCACGCCGAGGCCGCCAAGGTCGAGCAGGCCGTGGCCGCCGACATCGCCGAGCGCGTCACCGGCCGCGCCGGCCGTTCGACCAGCGAGATCGGCGACGACATCTCCGCGCGAGTATCCGGCTAGGACCGTCTAGCCCCGTACGCGCCTGGCGGTCCCGACGAGGACTGCCAGGCGCTTTTTGGCGTTCAGAGGGTTGAACCCATCCCAACTGCCTCTTGCCATCCCAAATGGCAAGACAATAGGAAGTACGAATACTGCTCGTGGGCAGTAGCTTTCAGGATCGTAGATTCGCAGAGAGTAAGGACCGTCGTCATGACCATCGCTCAGAAGCTCAGCTTCGACGTGCAGCATTCCGACCACGCTCGCACCGCGGCCGAGCGGGAGCAGGTACTGGCGAACCCCGGGTTCGGGCAGGTCTTCACCGACCACATGATCACGATCGACTACACCGAGGGCCAGGGGTGGCACGACGCCGCGCTCCTGCCGTACGGGCCGCTCCTGCTCGACCCCGCGACCTCGGTCTTCCACTACGCGCAGGAGCTGTTCGAGGGACTGAAGGCGTACCGGCAGATCTCCGGCTCGATCGTGGCCTTCCGTCCGTACGCGAACGCCGCCCGCTTCAACCGCTCGGCCGAGCGCATGGCCATGCCGGAGCTGCCGGAGGAGGCGTTCGTGGAGTCGCTGGAGCTCCTGGTCTCGGCCGACAAGGAGTGGGTGCCGACCACCGAGGGCCACAGCCTCTACCTGCGTCCGTTCATGTTCGCCACGCAGGCCGGGCTCGGCGTCAACTACCCGTCGAAGACCTACAAGTACATGGTCATCGCCTCGCCGGCGGCCTCGTACTTCGCCGGTGGCATCAAGCCCGTCTCGGTGTGGCTGTCGACCGAGTACACGCGCGCCGCGCCCGGCGGCACCGGCTTCGCCAAGTGCGGCGGCAACTATGCCGCCGCCTTCGTCGCCCAGCGCCAGGCCGTCGAGAACGGCTGCGACCAGGTCGTCTGGCTCGATGCCCACAAGCACGAGTACGTCGAGGAGATGGGCGGGATGAACCTGTTCTTCGTCTTCGGCAACAAGCTCGTCACCCCGGCGCTCACCGGCACCCTGCTGCCCGGCATCACCCGCGAGTCGATCCTGGAGCTGGCCGACGAGCTCGGCCTGGAGACCGAGGAGCGGCTGATCTCGGTGGACGAGTGGGAGTCCGCCTGCGCCGCCGGCGAGCTGACCGAGGTGTTCGCGTGCGGCACCGCCGCCGTGGTGACCCCCGTGGGTTCGGTCAGGGGCGCCGACCGCTCCTGGACCATCGCCGACGGCACCCCGGGCCCGGTGACCATGCGGGTGCGCGAGGAGCTCGTCGGCATCCAGTACGGCGCCCGCCCCGACACTCGCGGCTGGATCCACAAGATCGCCTAGGGCGTGCCGGGGAGGCCGGCGTTCAGCCGCCGGCCACCGCCGGGATCCCGTGGTCAAGGGGGGTCTAGTGGTTCTTCCTGATCATCGTGATCCCGTCGGCGATCGGCAGCACGACCACGCTCACCCGCGGGTCCTCGATCACCAGGTCGTTGAACTCGCGGATCTGCACCGTCGTCGGCTCCGCGTGCGCCGGGTCGGCCACGTGCCCGCTGCGCAGCGTGTTGTCGGCCAGCAGCAGGCCGCCCGGCCGCAGCCGCTCGACCAGCAGCTCGTAGTAGCCGGGGTAGTTGCCCTTGTCGGCGTCGAGGAAGGCCAGGTCGACGGGCTCGTCGAAGGCGGCCAGCGTCTCCAGGGCGGGCCCGAGCGTCAGCGAGACGCGGTCGGTCACGCCCGCCTTCTCCCAGTAGCGCCGGGCGATCGAGGTCCACTCCTCGCTCACGTCAAAGCAGTGCAGCCGCCCGCCGGACAGCCCCCGCGCGATGCAGATCGAGGAGTAGCCGGTGAACGTGCCCACCTCGACCGCCACGGCCGGGGCCGCGAGCTGGGTGAGCATGGTCAGGAACCGGCCCTGGTCGGCGGAGATCTGCATGCCGGCGCGGTCGCCCGTCGCCTCGGCCGTCTCCCGTGCCAGCTCCTCCAGCAGGGAGTCGGGCGGGGTGGAGTGGTCGAGGATGTACCGGCCCACCGCGGGGTCGAGGAGGTTCGCCTTCATGAAGGTCATTCTCTCCTCACAGCGTTCTCTCACCGTCATCAGGTACCAATGAGGGAGCCGCGCCGGGCGGCCGTCCGGAGAGTGGTTCTGGCGTTGGTAGGGTCTGCGCGATCGGTGAGCGGGGAAATGGGCGGATGATGAAGCGGTTGATTGCGGTCGTGGTCGCGGGTGCGGCCCTGGTGGTGCTGGGTGTGCTGGCTTTCTCGGAGCCGGGTGAGACGGCCGGGTCGGTACGCCTGACCAGGCAGCTCGACGGTTCGATGGTCCTGGCCGACAGGTCCAGCGACGCGCCCGTGCTCGACGTGTACGAGGACTTCGACTGCCCGATCTGCAAGGAGATGCACTCCAAGGTCGACGGCACGATCCAGAAGCTGGCCAAGGAGGGCAGGCTCAAGGTCGTCTTCCACCCCGTGACGATCTTCCAGGACGAGCCCATGCGCTCCAACTCCATCAGGGCCGCGGCCGCCGCCCGGTGCATGCCGGAGGAGAACTGGCTGGCCTTCAGGGACGCGCTCTACGCGATGCAGCCCGCCCCGCACGGCACGGCCTCGGGCTTCACCGTGCAGGAGCTGGTCGCGGCGGCCAGGAAGGCGGGCGCCTCGGTGGACGAGTGCGTGACCTCGCAGTCGTACGCCAAGACGCACCTGGCGGAGACCGCGAAGATCCAGATCCAGGGCACGCCGACCGTCCTGCTCAACGGGCAGCAGCTCGGCAACGAGGTGTTCGACCCGGCGGCGCTCGAACGCGTCATCGTCGGCGGCACCGGCGTGCAAGTGTAAAGGTCGTGTCCACGAGTTGAGACCGATGTGCCAGATGGTGAATCCCTGTGGCAGACTGGCAGGCACCATGTTCTACAGTCTGCTCATTATCGGCAGGCGCGCTGGCTGACACAGGGACACCGCCAGCGCGCAGACCTCTCACGTCCGTGAGGGGTCTTTTTGTTTTCCAGGACACGGATCCGAAAGAAGAGACTCATGGCCGACGACCGCTTCCACGTCTACGACACGACGCTGCGCGACGGCGCGCAGCAGGAAGGACTCAACCTCACCGTCGTCGACAAGCTCGCCATCGCGCGGCACCTGGACAGCCTGGGCGTCGGTTTCATCGAGGGGGGCTGGCCGGGCGCCAACCCCAAGGACACAGAGTTCTTCAGGCGCGCTCGAACAGAGCTCGACCTGAAGCACGCGCAGCTCGCCGCGTTCGGCGCGACCCGCCGGGCCGGTGTGAAGGCCGCCGACGACCCCTTGGTAGCCGCATTGCGCGAATCCGGCGCGCCGGTCGTGACCCTTGTCGCCAAGAGCCACGACCGGCACGTGGAGCTGGCCCTCCGCACGACTCTCCAGGAGAACCTCGCGATGATCCGCGACACGGTCTCTCACCTTCGTGCGGAGGGACAGCGAGTCTTCCTCGACGCCGAGCACTTCTTCGACGGCTACAAGTCCAACCCAGCCTACGCGCTCGAAGTGCTGCGGACCGCCGCCGAAGCCGGGGCCGACGTCATCGCCCTGTGCGACACGAACGGCGGCATGCTGCCCGACGAGCTGGCCGAGACCGTGCACGCGGCCGTCCAGACCAGCGCCCGCGTCGGCATCCACTGCCACGACGACACCGGCTGCGCCGTCGCCAACACCCTCGCCGCGGTCAAGGCGGGCGCCACGCACGTCCAGGGCTGCGCCAACGGCTACGGCGAGCGCTCGGGCAACGCCAACCTCTTCACCGTCGTCGCCAACCTCCAGCTCAAGCGCGGTTTCGACCTCGTCCCGCAGGAGGCGCTGGCGGACATGACCCGCATCGCGCACGCGATCACCGAGGTCACCAACGTCACCCCCAACTCGCACGCCCCCTACGTCGGCATGTCCGCCTTCGCGCACAAGGCCGGGCTGCACGCCAGCGCCATCAAGGTCGACCCCAACCTGTACCAGCACATCGACCCGGCCGCCGTGGGCAACGACATGCGCATGCTCGTCTCCGACATGGCCGGTCGCGCCTCCGTCGAGCTCAAGGGCCGCGAGCTGGGCTACGAGCTGACCCCGGAGCACACCAAGACGCTGGTCGAGCGGGTCAAGGAGCTGGAGTCGCAGGGGTTCACCTTCGAGGCCGCGGACGCGTCGTTCGAGCTGCTGCTGCGCGACACCGTCCAGGGGGAGCGCCGCCGGCACTTCGAGGTGGAGTCGTGGCGGGTGATCGTCGAGCGTACGAAGGGCGGCGAGCTGGTCAGCGAGGCCACCGTCAAGCTGCGTGCCAAGGGCGAGCGCATCGTCGCCACCGGCGAGGGCAACGGCCCCGTCAACGCCCTGGACAAGGCCGTACGGCAGGGGCTGGAGCAGCTCTACCCGGAGCTGGCCAGGCTGGAGCTGGTGGACTACAAGGTCCGCATCCTCGAAGGCACCCACGGCACGGACGCCGTCACCCGCGTCCTCATCACCTCCAGCGACGACACCGCCGAGTGGGCGACGGTGGGGGTGGCCGAGAACATCATCGACGCTTCCTGGCAGGCGCTGGAGCAGGCGGTCACGTACGGCCTGCTGCGCGCGGGCCGCGACTGCGGCTGACCCCCGAGGCGACGCTCGCTCCGAGCGGGCTTCGCGGCTGAGGGCCGCCCTCCTGGAGGGGTGGCCCTCGGTCGGGGTCGCGGGGCGAGGGGTGAGCCGGGCGGGCCCGGTGGCGGATCGCTGGGCGCTGCCGGTGTCAGTGAGGAAGGACCACGGCCCGTACGCCGGGGAGATCGTCGAACGCGGCGGAGGCGTCCATGGTGACCACGACGCGCGCGGTGGCCGCCGCCGTCGCCGCGATGAGCAGGTCGTAGGCTCCTCGCTTCTTCCCCTCCCGCCGGACATGGGCCATGAGGCGCCCATGAATCCTGGCGACGTCCGTGGTGTACTCCTCGACCGGAATCAGGGCGAGGGCCTCGTCCACGAACGCCTGCCTGTACGGGCGACGGGCGTCGTCGGCCAGTTCGACGCCCACGAGCAGTTCGGCCACGGTGATCGCCGCGATCGCCACATCGTCGGTGTCCCCGATCACCGCGTCGATCGCCGCCCTGCCGGGCTCGGCTGCGATGAGCACCCCTGTGTCCAGGATCAGGCGTCGGGCCACGTGTCCCTCATCTCGTCGTCGAACGCCTCGCGGGCTGCGGCGACATCGGTGGCGAAGTCGGCGTCCAAGGAGGCCGCGCTTCTCGCCAGGAACGCCTTGACCATGCGGCCCGGTGCCGTGGGAGCCGGTCCGATCACGGCGATCTGCTTCCCGCCGCGAGTGACCACGATCGTCTCTCCGTGTTCGGCCTCGTCGAGGACGGCGGCGAAGCTTCTGGACGCTTCGGTGGCGGTCATCACCTTCATGGAATCAGATTATCTGATCGATGGGATGTCGTCCGGGGGGTCACCGGGGCGGACGAGGCCTGATTCGTAGGCGTGGCGGACCAGCTGGGCGCGGTCGCGGAGGGCGAGCTTGGTCAGCAGGCCGTTGATGTGGGTGCTGACGGTCGCCTCCGTGATGGACAGCGTGCCGGCGATCTCGGTGTTGGACAGCCCCCGCGCCACCAGCCGCAACACCTCCTCCTCCCGGGCGGTCACCCCCATGGCCGCCGGGGACGCCGGTGGGGCCGTACGCCGGTAGGCCGCCACGACGCGCCCGGTCACGGCCGGGTCCAGCAGGACGTCGCCGCGCGCCGCGCTGCGGATGGCGGCGAACAGGTGCTCGGGCGGCGACACCTTGAGCAGGAACCCGCTGACCCCGGCGTGCAGGGCGAGGTCGAGGTTCTCGTCGGTGTCGTAGGTGGTCAGCATGATCACCCGGGGCGGGGCGGGGGCCGCGAGGATGCGTCCGGCGGCCTCCAGGCCGTTCAGGCGGGGCATCGCGATGTCGAGCAGGACGACGTCGGGACGCAGGCCGCGGGCCAGCTCCACGGCCCGCTCCCCGTCGGCCGCCTCGCCCAGCACGGCCAGGTCCGGCTGGGTGCCGATCATCAGGCGCAGCCCGGCTCTGATCATCGCCTGGTCGTCGGCGATCACCACGCCGATCCGTCCGGGCTCGTCGTCGGGGTCGGGGGAGGTAGGCGTCACAGGGGGAGCACCGCCCGTACCGCGAAGCCGCCCGCGGGGAGGGGGGCCGCCGTCAGCGTGCCCTCGAAGAGGGCGGCCCGCTCGCGCATGCCGATCAGGCCGTGGCCGCCGCCCCCGCCCGACGGCGGCCGGGCTCCGCGCGGGCCCTCGTCGGTGACCTCCAGCCGCAGCTCTCCCGGCAGGTACGTGACGTTGACCGCCGCCCGCGTCGGGCCGGCGTGCTTGAGCGTGTTGGTCAGCGCCTCCTGGACGATCCGGTACGCCGACAGATCCAGCCCGGGAGGCAGCGGCACCCGCTCGCCCGACATCGCCGGCGTCACGTCGAGCCCCGCCGACCTGAACTGCTCCAGCAGGTCCTCCAGCCGGTCGAGCCCGGCCTGCGGGAGCGGGTCGCCGGCCTGCGTGCCGCGCAGCAGGCCGAGCATGCGCCGCAGCTCCTCCATGGCCTCCCGCCCGGCCGCCTCCACGGTGGTGAGCGCCTGCCGTTCGGGCTCCTGGTCCGCGCGCAGGAGCAGCCGTACGGTGCCGGTGTGCATGGTCATCACGCTGACGCTGTGCGCGACGATGTCGTGCAGCTCGCGGGCGATGCGGGCACGTTCCTCCTGCACGGACTCGCGGGCCAGCAGCTCGCCGCGATCGGCCGCCTGCACGGCCAGCACGCGGTGGCGGCGTACGGCCAGCCCGGCTCCGGCGGCGATGGCGCACATCACCAGCGCCACGGCGACGTCCCCCCAGCCCGGCGGCGGCGAGGACGTCGCCAGCATGCCGGCCACGAACACGCCCGTCAGCCCCAGCCCCGCCACGGCCTTCACGCTGTCGGCGCGCACCTCGGCCAGCAGCGTGCACAGCAGCACGAGCTGGGTGTAGAACTGCCAGGCCGCGGGCGGCCCGAGCGCCAGTGCGAACGTCGCGATGTCGGCGGCCGAGAAGACGGCCAGGGTCGCGAAGGGGGCGCGCGTCCTGAACAGCACCCCGGCGGCCGTGACCAGCCCGGCGGCGACCCACAGGAGCACATGCGAGCGCGGGGAGGCCATCGAGCGCACGCTGACCTCCTCCGCGACCGCGAACAGGGCCACGATCGCCGCGACGAGCCAGTCGACCGGGGAGGGGGAACGGCGGTGGAGCATGAGCCGAGAGTAGCCTGCCCGGATTGTCACCTTGTGCAGCGAGTTCGGGCGAAAACCTGCCGCGATGCGCTGCGGAATCCGCCGTGAGGGGGACGCCGGATCCAAGCCTGCCTTGACGACCGGCCCGGCGGGCGACGCCTACCGTGCCCGGCATGTTCACCGACGCACTCCTCATCCGCCGCTTCCTGGCCGGCGCGAGCCTCGTCCTGGCCCCGGTCTGCCTGATCCTCGGCATGATCTTCGACCCGTCCCGGCCCGGGGTCGAGGATCCGCTGGTCTACGCGCGCAACCCGGGCGCGGTGGGCGTCAGCGCGACGCTCCTGCACTACGCCTGGGCGCTGTTCGTGCCCGCCCTGATCGCCGCCTGGCAGCTGCCCGGGATGATCGGGTCCTTCCTGGGGCTGGTGCTCGTCGCGGTCGCGTACGCGCGGGCTGGGCTGGCCGGCTGGTGGTTCCCGGCGGGCGTGCTCGTGGGCATCGTCGTGTGGCTGTTCGGGGCGAGCGCGTGGAACCTGGTCCTGGGGATCGGCGGTCCGGTCATCCTGCTGGCCGCGTTCGGAGCCGTCGGGGTGTCGATCATCCGCATGGCGGTCGCGCGGGAGCGGGCCGTCTAGAGCCGGTCCGGGCCGCCGTCCTCGTCCAGCCAGGCGACGACGTGGGTCGTGAAGCTGTCCGCGAGGGTCAGGGGCTCGCCGCCGAGCAGGAGGAGGGCGACGAGCTGGTTGACCCCGAACGCGCGCTCCCACGTGACCGCCCGCCGGTAGGTGCCGGCGTCGACGGCGTCGCGCAGGGTGTGCCAGCCGTGCCAGCCCATGAAGGCCGCGTCGATCGCCGGGTCGAACAGGTGCGCCCGGTCCCAGTCGAGGACGCCGACCAGCTTGCCGTTCTCGTCCCAGTGGACGTTGTCGCCGACCAGGTCGCCGTGGACCAGCGCGTCGGGGACGGGTTCCAGGGCCAGGGCGTCGTCCAGGCGTCGCCGCCCTTCGTCGCGCCACCTGGCGGGGAAGCGGGGGAGCACCTCCTCGGCGAGGATCGTGCTCCAGCTCGCCGGCCCGGCGTACGCGCGCGGGGCGGGCAGCAGGGCACGCAGCTCCGGGGTGACCGGAAGTTCGCGGAGGGCCCCGAGCAGCTCGCCGATCAGCGCCGGGTCGCCCTGGCCCGCGTCGTGCCCGGCGCCGCGCACCCAGGACACCGCCACGGCCGCGCGCTCCCCGAACGTCGTCACCGGCGTCAGCGGCTCGGGCACGGCGAACGGCAGCCCGGCGGCACCGATCGCGCGCAGCAGCTCGGTCCGCCGCGGCAGCGCCTCGGACACGCTCGGCCGCCGGCCGACCCGCACGGCCGCCACCCCGGGCACCAGGACGACGTCGTGCATCCCGCCACGGGCCAGCCGCGCCGTGTCGAGAGGAGCGCCGGGCACGAGCACGTCGGCGATCTCCATCAGATCAGGGGGTACGGGCTCGCTCATCGGGTCATTTCTTCCGCGCCGGACGTTCCGCCCGAGCCTACGTGGGTCCGGAGCGGTGCCCGGCCTCCATACGATGGTGATCCATGAGCTTCAGTGTGCTGGGCGTGCACGCCCATCCCGACGACGAGGCGATCTGGACGGGCGGCACCCTCGCCAAATACGCCGACGAGGGCGCGCGGACGGCCGTCGTCACCTGCACGTGGGCCGAGGGCACCCAGCGCGCGCAGGAGCTGGAACGGGCCCTCGACATCCTCGGCGCGGGCAAGCCCCGGCTGCTGGGCTTCGCCGACGCGAACAAGCCCGAGTCCGCCCCCGGCCGCCCGCGCTTCCTCGACGTGCCGTTCGACGAGGCGGTGGGCCTGCTGGTCGAGCACATCAGGGACGTCAGGCCCGACGTCGTGCTCACCTACGACGGCTTCGGCGCCTACGGCCACCCCGACCACGTCCACGTGCACCGCGTCACCCTGGCCGCCGTCGAGGCGGCCGGGTACGACCAGCTCCATCGCGACGCGGGCGAGCCCTGGCGGCCGCACGCGCTCTACCTGGCGACCGTCCCGCGCTCGGTCGTGACGTCACACTGGCGGGCGGTCTTCGGCGCCGACCCTGAGCCGGGCCAGGCCCTGCCCGGGGTCCCCGACGACCAGGTCTCGGCCGCGATCGACGTGTCGCGCTGGTCGGAGCGCAAGTGGGCGGCGATGCTCGCCCACGAGTCCGAGGTCGGGCGCGGCGCGTCGATGACCATGCTGACCGGGCTGCCGGAGCGGGCCCGCGCCCAGATGCTGTCCAACGAGTGGTACCGCCGGATCGCGTTCTAGAGCAGCCCGGCGGAGAGGGTCTGGCCCTCGACCTTGAGCTTGCCGCCCGAGCACGACACCTTCGGCGAGTCGGTGCCCGGCACGATCACCGTCAGCAGCGACCTGGCCGCCGGCGACACCACCACGTTGGTGGCCTCCTTGGCCAGGTACGTGGGCGACACCCAGCCCAGCTTGCCGCCGCGCTCCACCTTCTGCCCGCCGACCCGGCGGCACGCGGAGAACTGCATCAGCGTCACCTTGAAGGCGCCGTCGGCCAGCACCACCTTGCCGCCGGAGTTCGAGACGACCTTGTACGAGGGCGCGAACCGCCACAGGTTCCTGACCTTCTTGCCCCCGGAGGCCGTGTCGAGCACCGCCATCAGGTCCTGGCCGTGGTTCACCAGCACCGCACGCGTCCGGCTCACGCCGTAGGCCTTGTCCGTGAGCCGGAAGGCCTGCCGGTCCTTGCCGTAGGAGGTCTTGGTCAGCTTGGACGAGGTACGCGGCCGGAACCGGGCCCCCTCGACCGTCGGCACGTTGTGCGCCTCGGGGGAGAGCGTCCAGTAGCGGTAGGCGCTCTTCTCGTAGGAGTGGAAGCCGCCGTCCATGAGGATGTCGTGGCCCTGGGCGTAGTACGTGACGCCCAGGTGGTCCTCGTGCCCGTGGAACTTCATGCCCGGGCCGAACCTGATCGAGTAGTACGACGAGTCCGGCTTGCCCCAGGCCGTCCGGGCGTAGACGTAACCGGCCTTGTAGACCTTGACCTTCTGCTTCGGGGTGCCGGTCTCCATCTTGGGCTCGGTCTCGGCGCTGCCGTCGCCGATCGGGGCCATGTAGCCGTTGGGCATCGTGGAGTGGGCGATGAAGTCCTTCAGCGCCTCGGCCCGCCGGCTGATCTCGGACGGCACCTTGCGGTCGCAGGCCTTCATGTTGGTCATGGCGACCTGGAGGCGGCCGTACACGTAGACCGCGTAGCGGGGGGCCTGCTCCATGAGCGCGCCCTGGGAGTCGACGTCCAGTTTGACCGTGCCGGTGAGCCGCCTGGAGGCCAGGTTCGACCAGTCGGAGCGGCCGTAGCGGCAGCCGATGCCCATGAGGGCGATGTCCTGGTCGATGCCGTGGTTGTGGCCCTTCTTGTACAACCGCGCGTCCGACAGCAGCTTGGCGTGGTCGGCCAGGCTGTCCTTCAGCCAGCTCTCCTTGACGTGCATGCTCAGGCACAGCAGCGGCTGCGTGCGCAGCGAGACGGGGTGGTCCTTCCACACGTACGGCTTGGTCGCGGCGGCGCCGCGCCGGTTGCTCGCCACCCAGTCCTTGGTGATCTCGGTGGCACGATCCAGGTAACGCTGCTCGCCGGTGTTCTCGTAGGCCACGACCAGGGTGCCCATCCAGCGCAGCGACTGGAAGACGAACTCCCACGACCGGTTCCGGTACGGGCTCGCCCCCCAGTCGACGTTCTTGCCCAGCTTGTACGCCGGCAGCCCCACCAGGGAGATCTCGCCCTTCATGACGTCCTCGGCCGTCGGCGTGCCCGGCAGCCAGTCTCCCTGGCACTGCGCGGTGCGGGTCACCTTGTCGGCGGCCTGCGCGGGACTCACCAGCCCGCTGGTCGCGAGCATGAGGGCAAGAGGTATCGCGAGCCGGCGCACGCCAGGGTTCCTTCCGGACAAAGAAGTGAGGGCGGGACATGCTTTCGGAATCACGATCAAGCGGTCAAGTCGCGTACCGGATCGTTAACGGCCCGATGCCCACCGGTGCCTGCGGCAGCGCGGATGTCATGCTGAATCCGTGAGATACGACGACATCGTGATCCCTGACACGCCAGCCTGCCGGGGTGCGCTGGAGGTGGCCACGCGCTACCAGACGCCCTCGCTGCTCAACCACTCCGTGCGCGCCTACCTGTGGGCCGCCGCGTACGCCCAGAGCAGGGCGATCGACTTCGACGCCGAGCTGCTCTACGTTTCGTCGATGCTGCACGATGTCGGCCTGGTCGCCGAGTTCGACAGCCAGACGGTGCCCTTCGAGGAGGCCGGCGGCCATGTGGCCTGGGCGTTCTGCGCGGGGGCCGGCTGGTCGCCCGAGCGCCGGCTGCGCGCCTCCGAGGTGATCGTCCGGCACATGTGGGAGGAGGTGCCGCTGGAGGAGGACCCGGAGGGTCACCTGCTGGAGCTCTCCACCGGCATGGACATCTCCGGACGGCGTACCGAGGACATCCCCGACGGCGTGCGGCGCGAGGTTCTGGAGCGCCATCCGCGGCTGGAGATCGCCAAGGAGTTCGCCGCCTGCATCGCCGACCAGGGGGCGCGCAAGCCGTCGAGCATCGCCGGCCGGTTCGTCCGCAACGGGGCCGCCGACCGGATCGCGAACAACCCGCTCGACGCCTAACCCTTGGGCCCGGCGCTCTGCACGACGTCGAAGCTCCACACCTGGGAGCCCGTCGCCGCCGGGCCCTGCCCGTGACCGTGCCCCTGCCCCTGCCCGGCGGCCGCGGCGGCCTGGGCGTGGCCGCGCTGGAACGCCTGACCCTGCTGCCAGGTCTGGAAGTCCTCCTCGCTGCGCCAGCGCGTGTAGACGAGGTACTGGTCGGTGCCCTCGACCGGCCGCAGCAGCTCGAACCACTCGAACCCGTCGGCCGACTCCACCATCCCGGCCCGGCCCGAGAAGCGCTTCTCCAGCTCCTCGCGCATCTCGTCGGGCACGGTCAGAACGTTGATCTTCACGATGGACAACGGAGGACCCCTCTCGGCGAAGCCTTAGCGCACGACCCGCTGCGTCGCAGGTGAGGGCTCCAGGCTAACGCGGGCCACCGCCGGCACGTGATCCCTGTCCAGCGCGTCCCGCAGGTTCGGCAGGGTGACCCTGGACAGGTGCTCGCTCAGCTCGGCGATCGGGGCGGCCTCGTCGGCGGCCACGCGCAGCCGTACCTCGGGGTGGCCGCGCGGGCCGACCAGGTCGGCGTCGGCGTTCAGGACGGCGGGGCTGGCCTCGACGTCGGCGGCGACCGCGTGGGCCATCCCGCCCGCCGCGATCTCGGTGACGCCGTCCGGGCCGCTCTCCAGGCGCAGCCGGGTGCGGGCGTCCCTGCGGCCCTGCACGACCAGCCAGCGCAGGGCCAGCAGCGCGACCAGGACCGACACGGCGGCCACGACCCACCACACGAGCGGGCTGTTGCCGGCGAAGAACCCGCGCGTGCCCGCGTCCACGATCGGCGTGGACGGCCCCAGCAGGCCCCGGGCCAGCGTCAGGCCGCCGAGGACGGCCAGCACCAGGCCGACCAGGGCCAGCCCCCAGCGGTTGCCGCGCCCGGTCCGCCTGTTCATCGCCGCTCCTTGACGTTGACCGCCACCTGGTACGGCTCCACCGGGTCCAGCCCGGCGAGCCTGGTGAGCACGGCCTCGCGCACGGCGTGGCCGAAGCCCTCGTCGTCCCAGCCGGACGTGGCGGGGGTGACGGCGACCGTGCGGCCGCGCAGGGTGGCGTGGGCCGAGCGCACCCCCGGCACCTCCTCGGCGGCGTGCTCCAAAGCCCTGGTGAAGCTCTTGGGACGCACCCCGATGATCAGGTCGGGGTCGCCGGTCCGTACGGGGACCATCCGCGGCCGTCCCGGCACCAGGGCGGTGACCAGCAGCGCCAGGCCGATCAGCGCGACGATCGCGGCCCCGGCCAGGACCAGCGGGTGCGACCATGGCGTCGTGGACGCCCACGCCAGCATCCGGTCGTACGGCAGCCATCGCAACGGGCTGCCGACCAGCGCGGACACCGTCTCGGCGGCGACCAGCAGGCCCAGCAGCGTGAGCAGGACGGCGACCACGATGGCGGGCGCCCGGCGCTGCGGCCGGAACGCGCGCACCGCGGCCCGGTCGGCCCCCTTGTCGCGCGGCGGCACGGCCTCCGCCCAGCCCCGATGGGCCCCGGCCCCATCCGCCGGGACGGCCCCCCGCACCTCCTCAGGCTCTTCGGGCGGGAGGGGGCGGGTCATTCCGGGCCTCCCGCCAGATCGGTCATGATCACGTCGAGGCGCGTGACGTTCAGGCCGGTCTGCATGGCCACCCGGTTGCGCACGTGCTCCCGCAGCCGCGCGGCCACGGCGTGCAGCGGGGCCGGGTAGGCGACGGTCACGTTCAGCTTCAGGGTGGCCCGCTCGCCGCGCACCTCGGCGCTGGACGAACGCGTCCACGGCACGCCGCCCAGCTGCACGTCGCGCACCTCGGGAACCTCCCGCGCCGCGCAGCACGCGATCTTGGCGACCACCCGGTCGGCGATCTCGGTACGGCCCCGCCGCTCCGGCTCGTCCCCCGGCGCGAGCCGCTGCCGGGGGACCGTCACCTGGGGAGCGGTCGTGATCATCGCCGCCTCGCGGTCAGGCCCGACAGGTTCAGTTCGCCGGTCTCGGCGATCTTGCCGACCAGGAAGCCGACCGCGCCGAGCACGAGGACGAGCAGGAACGCGCCGAGGCCGCCGAAGGCCCCCGCGAATCCGAGGATGATGCCGACCATCATGCCGATGACCGGCAGCCAAGGGACGTTGCTCATGATTCCTCCACCACGTCGTCGATGCGTACGTTGACGGGACGCCCGCCGGTCAGCTTCCACACTGCCTGGCGGACGTCCTCGGCGGTCTCGGGCAGCGGCCGTTCCAGGGTCGCCACGATGGCGACCTCCACCACGTCCCCGCCGGTCGAGACGCCCCTGACCCGCTCCCCGCGCAGGTACGTCGCCACCGTCCCGAACGGGCCGCCGGAGAGCCCCGCCACCCCTGGGCAGGCCCGCACGAGCTCGGCCAGCGCCTCGGCCTCCGCCTCGGCGTCGGTCTCGGTGTCGGCCCTGCCACAGGCGGGGGCGTCGGGCCGGGTCATTGGACCCGGGGCTCCGGCTGCTCGATGACCTCGCGGCGACCGTCGCCCATTTCCCTGTCCTTGTCGCGGTCCTGACCGGGCAGGTGCACGTCGTCGACCCTGATGTTGACCTCGGTCACCTCCAGGCCGCACATGCGCTCGACCGCCGCGATGACGTTCCTGCGCACGGCGGCGGCCAGGTCCGGGATCGCGGTGCCGTACTCGGCGACCAGGTCCATGTCCACGGCCGCCTGGCGTTCTCCCACCTCGACCGAGACGCCCTGCGCGACGCTGCGTTCCCCGCCGACCATGCCGCGCATGCTGCCGAGCGCCCTGGCGGCGCCGCCGCCCATGGCGTGCACGCCGGAGACCTCGCGTGCGGCCAGTCCGGCGATCTTGGCGACGACGACGTCGTCGATGCTCGTCGTGCCCTTGTCGGTGACCAGCGGGTTCGCCGATCCGCCGTCCTGTGTTCTGGCCCGCGGTACGGCAGAGGTCTGGTTGACCATCGTGTCCGGCACGTTCCATCACCCCCTAGAAGTCTCTAGATAGGCAGAGATATCCGGTTAATCACCTCCGATACCCAACAAAACGGACTCTGGGGGCATTTATGGAGGGTTCCTGACTTTGCGGCGGTGGGCGGACCCCTGCGACGGCGGCGATAGCCTTGTCAGGTGCGTATAGCGAGGTTCTCCACAGGCGAAGGCGTGTCGTTCGGCGTGGTCGAAGGCGGCCCTGGCGAGGAGTTCGTCTCCACGGTCTCCGGCCATCCGTTCGGCCAGGTGCAGTTCACCGGTGACCGCTTCCCGCTGTCCCAGGTGAAGCTGCTGGCCCCGATGTTGCCGAGCAAGGTCGTCGCCATCGGCAGGAACTACGCCGAGCACGCCCGCGAGATGGGCAACGAGGTGCCCGACGAGCCGCTCATCTTCATGAAGCCGTCCACGTCGGTGATCGGCCACGGGGAGGCCATCGCCTACCCGACCTCGCTGTCCGACCGGGTCGACTACGAGGGCGAGCTGGCCGTGGTGATCGGCAGGCTCTGCCGCGACGTGCCCGTCGACCGGGTCAAGGACGTCATCTTCGGCTACACCTGCGCCAACGACGTCACCGCCCGCGACCTGCAGAAGAAGGACGTGCAGTTCACCCGGGCCAAGAGCTTCGACACGTTCTGCCCGCTCGGGCCCTGGATCCAGACCGATCTCGACGCGAGCGACCTGGCGCTGACCACCACGGTCAACGGCGAGATCCGGCAGAGCGGCCGCACCAGCCAGCTCATCAACGACATCCCCGCGCTGGTCGCCTACGTCAGCGCGGTCATGACGCTGATCCCCGGCGACGTCATCCTGACCGGCACCCCGGCGGGCATCGGCCCGCTGGAGATCGGCGACGAGGTCAGCGTCGGCATCGAAGGCATCGGCACTCTCACGAACAAGGTGGTCTCCCGTGACTGATCTACGGGTGCGTTTCGCCCCGTCCCCGACCGGCATGTTCCACGTCGGCGGCGCCCGCACGGCGCTGTTCAACTGGGCCCTCGCCGAACAGTCCGGCGGCCGCTTCGTCCTGCGCGTCGAGGACACCGACGCCACGCGCAACCGTCCGGAGTGGACCGAGGGCATCATCTCGGCGCTCGACTGGATCGGCATCAACGGCACCAACCCGGTGTTCGAGGGCCCCTACTTCCAGTCGGCCTACGAGCCGCAGCACCGCGAGGCCGTGGCCAAGCTGCTGGCCGACGGCAAGGCGTACCACTGCGACTGCACCCGTGAGACCCTGGTGGCCCGCACCGGCTCCGAGCACAAGGGCTACGACGGCTTCTGCCGTGAGCGCGGCCTGACCGAGGGCGCGGTGCGCTTCCGCACCCCCGACGAGGGCGTCACCGTCGTCGAAGACCTGATCAGGGGCAACGTCGAGTTCCCCAACGAGGCCCAGGAAGACTTCGTGATCGCCCGCACCGACGGCTCGCCGCTCTACGTGCTGGCCAACGCCGTCGACGACATCACCCAGGGCATCACGCACGTCGTGCGCGGCGAGGAGCACCTGGGCAACGCCGCCAAGCAGGTGCTGCTGTGGCCGGCGCTCGGCTCGAACCCGCCGGTCTGGGCCCACCTGCCGGTGATCGTCAACGAGCAGCGCAAGAAGTTGTCCAAGCGCCGCGACAAGGTGGCCCTGGAGGACTACCGCGACGAGGGCTACCTCGCCGAGGCCATGGTCAACTACCTCATGCTGCTCGGCTGGGGCCCCGGCGAGGACCGCGAGATCATGCCGTGGGCGGAGATGGTCCCGCTGTTCAAGCTGGAGGACGTCAACTCCGCCAGCGCCTTCTTCGACGAGAAGAAGCTGCGGGCCTTCAACGGCGAGTACATCAGGGCGCTGCCGCTGGAGACCTTCGAGGAGCGCTGCTCTCCGTACCTCGACCCCGCCTGGGACCGCGAGCTGTTCAGCAAGGTCGCGGCGCTGGCCCAGACCCGCATCGCCGTGCTGTCGGAGATCAGGCAGAACGTCGACTTCCTCTTCCTCGACGAGCCCGTCTTCGACCAGCCGTCCTGGGACAAGGCGATGAAGAACTCCCCGGAGGAGATCCTCGGCGCCTACCTCACCCGCCTGGAGACGGTCCCCTGGGACGCGGAGTCGCTCAAGGAGGCCCTGGAGGAGGTCGGCGCGCCGCTCGGGCTCAAGCTGGGCAAGACCCAGGCCCCCGTGCGCGTGGCGATCACCGGCCGGACCGTGGGCCTGCCGCTGTTCGAGTCGATCGAGGTGCTCGGGCGCGAGCGTGCCACGGAACGGATCCGAGCGGCGCTAGGGCGCCTGCGAGGCTGAGCGACGACCCGACGGCCATCGACAGCCACACCCCCGTGACGCCGAGCCACGAGCTCAGCAGATAGGCGAGGGGCAGCTGCACCGCGAAGCCCGCCAGCGTGGCGGCGAGCAGGCGGCTGCCCCTTCCGCTTGCCTGGAGCACCCCCCCGACGGCGATGAGCCCGCCGAACGGCACCAGGTAGAGCGTCATCCACCGCAGGAAGCCCACGGTCACCGCCGGATCGCCGGTGAACAGCCCGGCCGCGGGCGCGGCCACCAGGTTGAGCACGACCGCGACCACCGCGCCCGTCACCAGCCCGAGCCGCAGCGGCGACCCGACCGGCTCCGACCGCGCGGTACGGATCATCGCCGCCTGGCGCAGCGCGTAGAAGACCATGACGCCCGCCAGCATGATCTTCTGACCGATGCCGTACCCGGCGACCTCGGCCGTGCCGAACCCGGCCACGATCTCCACCAGCGCCATGCCCACCAGGGAACGGGCCAGGAAGTCTCCCGACATGGGCAGGCCGGTCCGCAGCACCTCCCCGGCGAGCAGGCCGTCGCCGGGGTCGGCGCGCAGCCGTACGACGGAGGTGACCGCCACCCCGAGCGTGACCAGCCGCGCCGCCACGGTGGCCAGCGCGGCCCCCTGGACGCCCAGGTCGAGGCCGTAGATGAACAGCGGGTCCAGGACGATGACCAGGGCGTTGCAGATCAGCGCGTTCCGCATGGGGGTCTTCGTGTCGCCCAGCCCTTTGAGGATCGCGTCCACGACCGTCTGGGCGAAGAACACCGGCAGCCCGCCCAGTGAGATCAGGAAGAACCCCGCCGTCGGCCCGGGATCGTCGGTGAACAGAGCCGCCAGCGGCTCGCGCAGCAGCACGCCCGGGACGGCGACGGCCACCGAGAACGCGGCCCACAACATCCACCCCGTCCTGATCACCGGCCCGATCGGCGCCTGCCCGTCACGCCGCCCGACGAGCACGGTCACCCCCGTCGGGACGGCCAGGAACAGCCCGTAGGCCAGGTACTCGGCCGTGGTGCCCACGGTGACGGCCGCGATGGCCCCCTCCCCGAGCCCCGAGACCCACAGCAGGTCGATCACGCCCACCGCGACCACGGCCGTGAGCAGCTCCACGTAGATGGGGAGAGCCAGCCTGAACATCAATACCTCGTTTCGTTGTACCTCTTTTAGAGGTATAGCGTTACGATGCGGGCCATGGCAAGCGGCGGGGATCTGTCCCTCACCATCCTGGGATTCCTGAACGAGCGTCCGATGCACGGCTACGAGCTCAAGGCCCGCCTGACCGCGCTCACCGGCCACCTCCGCCCGGTCAGCGACGGCGCTCTCTACCCCGCCATATCGAGACTGGAGGCCAAGGGCCTGGTCGAACGGCACGAGGAGGCGGGCGCGGCGGCGGCCCGCAGGCAGGTGCTCACGCTCACCGGCGAGGGCCGCCAGGAGCTGCTGCGGCGGCTGCGCGACCCGAGCGAGCTCGACATCAGCGACCAGACGCGCTTCTTCGCCCTGCTGACGTTCCTGTCGGCGCTGCCCGACCCCGCCGACCGGTCAAGGGTGCTGCGCCTCAGGCTGGCCTTCCTGGAGGCCCCGGCGAGCTTCTTCCACGAGGGCGGCCGGCCCGTCCGGATCAAGGACGAGCCGGACCCGTACCGGCGGGGCATGCTGGAGATCGCCCGGGCGTCGAGCCGGGCGGAGAAGGAATGGCTCCGGCAGCGCATCGAGGAGCTGCCGGAGCCGTAGGGGAGACGATTCCCGGGGGAGGGGACGGTCAGTCGAGGCCGCGGCGGGCCAGCAGCGGCCCGATGCCCGGCTCGCGCCCGCGGAAGTTGCGGAAGGCGGTCAGCGGGTCGAGGCTGCCGCCCCTGGAGAGCAGCTCGCGGCGGAAGTGGTCGCCGTTCGCCCTGGTCAGGCCGCCGTTCTCCTTGAACCACTCCACGCTCTCGGCGTCGAGCACCTCGCTCCAGATGTAGGAGTAGTAGCCGGCGCTGTAGCCGCCCGAGAAGATGTGGGCGAAGTAGTTCGTCCGGTAGCGGGGGCGCACCAGCGCCACGTCGATCCCGGCCGCCTCCAGGGCCGCCTGCTCGAACGCCTGCGCGTCGGCCACCTGCTCGCCGGCCGCCAGCCGGTGCCAGGCCCAGTCGAGCAGCGTGGCCGCCAGGTACTCCACCGTCGTGAAGCCCTGGTTGAACTTCTCGGCCGCGTGCAGCTTCTCCACCAGCTCGGCGGGCATCGGCTCGCCCGTCTCGTGGTGCTTGGCGTAGTTGGTCAGGACCTCCGGCCAGGTGGCCCACATCTCGTTGACCTGCGAGGGGTACTCGACGAAGTCACGCGGCACGCTGGTGCCCGACACACGCGGGTAGCGCACCTCCGAGAACAGCCCGTGCAGCGCGTGCCCGAACTCGTGGAAGGCGGTGTTCACCTCGTCGTACGTCAGCAGCGTCGGCCCCGAGGCCGGCTTGGTGATGTTGAGGTTGTTCATCACCACCGGCAGCTCGTCGAACAGGTACGACTGGTCGACCAGGTTGTTCATCCACGCGCCGCCGCGCTTGTTCGCCCTGGCGTAGGGGTCGAGCAGGAACAGGCCCAGCGGGGCGCCGTCCTCGTTGAACACCTCGAAGACGGCCACGTCGGGGTGGTAGCCGTCCAGGTCGGGCCGCTCGGTGAAGGTGAGGCCGTAGAGCTTGGTGGCGGCGAAGAACACGCCGTCCCTGAAGACCCGGTTGAGCTCGAAGTAGGGCCGCATGGCGTCGGCGTCGAAGTCGTAGCGGGCCAGCCGCACCTTCTCCGAGTAGTACGACCAGTCCCACGGCTCGATCGCGAACCCGGCCTGCCCGGCCAGCGCCTCGGCCTCCTTGCCGGCGTTGCGCACGGCCGGGCCGACGAGCTGGCCGAGCATCTCCTCGACCGCCTCGACGGTCTTGGCCGTCTGGTCGGCCACCGAGTAGGCGGCATGGTCGGGGAAGCCGAGCAGCGCCGCCCGCTCGGCCCGCAGCGTGGCCATCTGGACCGCCCGCCCGAAGTTGGCCGGGGCGCGGCCGACGCTCAGCTCGTACAGGCGGCGGCGCACGTCGCGGTCGGTGAGCTGGGCCAGGCCGGGCTGGTTGGTGAAGTTCAGCAGCGGCAGCGCGTACGTGCCGTCGTCCTGGCGCAGCGACTCGATCCTGGCCTCGTCGAAGCCGTCGAGCTCCTTGGCGTCCGTGACGACCAGGGCCTCCTCGGTGGACGCCTTGAGCAGGGTCTGCGCGAACTCGGTCGAGAGCTTCGACAGCTCGCCGTTGAGCTCGCGCAGCCGGTCCTGCTGCGACTCCGACAGGTCGGCCCCGGCCCGGACGAAGTCCTCCCGGTACTTCTCCAGCAGCCACGCCTCCTCGGCGTCGGACGTGCCGACCTGCTTGATCCGCGCCCACAGCGCCCGGTTGAGGCGGATCGCGTCGTTGTGCGCGGTCAGCTTCGGGGAGATCTCCTTCTCGATCTCCATGATCCCGTCGCTGGAGTTGGACGCGGCCATGCTGAAGAAGACCGTGGCCGTACGGCCGAGAACGCGCCCAGAACGCTCCAGGGCCGCGATCGTGTTGTCGAAGGTGGGCGGCTCGGTGCTGTTCGCGATCGCGTCGACCTCGGCCAGGTGCTCGGCCATGCCGCGCTCGAACGCGGGCAGGTAGTGCTCCTCGCGGACGTCCGCGAACGCAGGCAACTGGTACGGCAGGCTACTAGGGGCGAAGAACGGGTTCTCGGCCAACGCTGGGGCTCCTCCACGTGGTGTTTTGTCCTCTTCAGCTTGGCACGCCGGAGCCCGTGCCGCAGTCCGCCGGAGACCGCTTCGGCAATCGTTTTGGTCTTACCCCCCGAGCTGGGCTATTCTTTCGGACGTCGCCAAGCGCGCTCCTCGAAGGGGTTCGCAGCGGTGGGGTATGGTGTAATTGGCAGCACGACTGATTCTGGTTCAGTTAGTCTAGGTTCGAGTCCTGGTACCCCAGCAAGTCACCGAAACGGATGTCTCCTTGAGAGACGTCCGTTTTTTCGTGTCGGCGGCCCGTCAGGTCGCCAGGGCGTCCAGGATCCCGCTGATCCTCCCGTACTCCGCGGCCGTGGCCGCGTGCCCGGTGTCGACCGTGCGCACCTCGAACCTGTTGCCCGGGGGGGCCGCGTCCGCCTCCCTGATCATCCGGTCCTGCAGCGCGAGCGGGATCAACCGGTCCCGGGTGTGCCTGATGTACGTCCGCGGCACCCGCCCCCAGGCGTCCGTCCTGCCGCGCGCGTCCGCGGCGGAGACCAGCAGGCTCTCGTCCGGCAGCAACGTGTTGAGCAGCGCCAGGAACTCGCCGTCGGCCGCCGCGGCCATGAACGCCTTCTTGGCCGCGGCCAGGAACGCCGGGTCGGACGTCCGCCAGTTCATCCGCACCGCCATGAGCGCCGTGGGGTCGCCGATCAACCCGGCCACCAGCCCCTTCGCCAGGCCCGTGGCGGCCTCGGGTGTCTCCAGGTACTCGGCCGGCGAGCGCAGCCGCGTGCAGCAGAAGGCCGTGTCGTGGACCAGCCGGTCGAGCAGGTGGGGGACCTCGTCGGCGGCCTTGGTGACCGCCGCTCCGCCGAGGCTCCCGCCCACCAGGACCACCGAGCCGTACGCGGCGACCCTGCGCACGACGTTCACCGTGGCCTCGACGTAGTCGTCCAGGGCCACCCCGGACACCGGCGAGGGCGCGGTGGCCAGCGCCGCCGGGTCCTGCGGGGCCTGGTAGGCGCGGCTGAACTGCTCGGCGGGCAGGTGCCCCGGCAGCTCCACGCCCACGGTCCGGTGCCCGCGCAGCGTCAGCTCCGGATCTCCCTGTGCCACGCCGCCGGCCCCGGTGACGAACACGAACGTGGTCACCCGGCCGGGCCGGGATCCGCTCTCTCGATCGCTCATGGGCCGATGTTCGCCCAGGCCGGCAGGCTGCACATCGCCCGTCCGGCGGTCCGTACGGCTGAGTCCGCCCATCCACCGATCGGTTGACCCGGGCGGCGTGCCGGGCTGGAGGCGTGAGCCGGGCACCAGGACGTGAGCGTCTGCTCCACGTCGCGCTCGGCTACGGGTTGCTGGCGATCTCCGTGGCCGCCGCCGCCGTCCCGTGGCTGCATTCCCGGCGGCACCGGCAGGCCGTTCTCGTCGTCCCGTACTACGTGCTGCTCATGGGCCTCGCGGGCGCGCTGGTGGCGGGCAACCCGGCCCTCGTCGTGTTCGCCTCGCTCGGCTACCCCCTGGCCGTCGCCCTGCTGCCGACCCGCCTGGTGATGGCGGGCGTGACGCTCACCGCCGTGGTCGTCGTCGTGGCCCAGGCCGGTCCCGGCGCTCCCGCCGGGCTGTTCACGGTGGCCGGCGGCGTCGCCGTCCCGCTCGCCCTGGCCGGCTGGTATGTCTCCGCCGAGAGCGACAGGCGCCGCCGCCTGATCGGCGAACTGCGTACCGCCATGGAGAGAACGCCGACCTGCACGCCCGGCTCCTCCACCAGGCCAGGCGGGCGGGCGTGCTCGACGAGCGGCAGCGTGTGGCGGGCGAGATCCACGACACCGTCGCACAGGACCTGGCGGCCCTGATCCGCAAGCTCGGCGCGGTCGGCCGCGCCACCGCCGAGGCCGACCGCCGCCGCCAGCCAAGCACGCCGATGCCACCAGGACGGCCCTCACCCTGTCGTACACGGACGAAGTCGTCATGCTCGACATCCGTGACGACGGGCGCGGTTTCGTTCCGCAGGAGGCTGCTGAGGGCTTCGGGGTGGAAGGCATGCGCCGGCGGGCCCGCGCGGTGGGTGGCACGCGGGAGGTCGAGTCCGAGCCGGGCCGGGGGAGCGCCGTGGCCGCGGCCGTACCCGTCATACCCGCGGAAGGCGAACGACCGTGAGACTGCTCATCGTGGACGACCACCCGATCGTCCGGGACGGCCCGCGCGCCGCCCTGGGCGCCGAGCCCGGCATGGAGATCGTGGGCGAGGCGGCCGACGGCGCCCAGGCCGTCCGGCTGGCGGCCGAGCTGCGGCCCGACCTCGTCCTCATGGACCTGCGCATGCCCGGCATGGACGGCCTGGCCGCGATCAGGCAGCTGAGCGGGAGCGGGCCGCGGGTGCTGGTGCTCACGACGTTCGACACCGACGTCCTGCCCCCGCCGTGGCCGGACGGCTGGCCGACCACGTGCGCAGGCCGAGGCGGGGCGACCTGAGCAGACGTGAGCTGGAGGTGCTGCGGCTGGTGGCCGGGGGAGCGACCAACCGGCAGGCGGCGGCCGAGCTGTTCATCAGCGAGGCCAGCGTCAAGACGCACCTGCTGCACGCCTACGCCAAGCTCGACGTCCGCGACCGCGCCGCCGCCGTGGCCGAGGCCTTCCGCCGCGGGCTGCTCGGCGGGTAGCCTCCCTCGCCTCATGGACGAATTCCGCATGCGCGAGGGCGGCCTTGCCCGTTTCGTCGCCCCGTTCGCCGCGCCGCTGGCGCTCTTCTTCGCCATCTGCCTGCTGCTCGGGGCCATCTTCACCGGCAGCTCGGCGCTGGGCGTCGTGCTCGGCGCGCTCGCCACGGCGGCCCTGACCGGCGTGCTCGTCGTCAAGCACCGCCGGCTGGTCGCGGGCACGGTCGTGCGCTTCTCGCCGGAGGGCGTGGAGCTGGCCGACGCCCGCGGCTTCAGGGTGCGGCTGCGCTGGCCCGACATCGCCCGGATCGGCGTGGTGGACACCCGGCCGGCCGACCCCCGGCTCCTGGGCCGGCCCGGCGGCGTCCGCGTACGCGTCCAGGCCCTGCGCTCGGTGGGGCTGGTCGGGTGGGGCGAGCGCACGCTCCCGCCGCGGGCGCCGCAGTGGATGCGCGAGCGCCTGGCCCGGGTGCCCGCCGACCCCGTCACCGGACGGCCCGAGGTGGCGATCCCGCTCGGCGAGATCGACCCGCTGTGGGAACGGGGGCCGATGGGCGACTGGGTCCGCCGCCACCGGCCTGATCTCATGCGCTGACAAGCGGGTTGGTTGTGGTCTGCGGGGTGCGGTAGAGTTACCTGCGTCGCCGGGGAGACCCGGCACACCAGCTTGTGAACAGGGTCCCGTCGTCTAGTGGCCCAGGACGCCGCCCTCTCAAGGCGGTAGCGCCGGTTCGAATCCGGTCGGGACTACCACTGTCACAAGCTGAGCGAAGGTCCCGTCGTCTAGTGGCCCAGGACGCCGCCCTCTCAAGGCGGTAGCGCCGGTTCGAATCCGGTCGGGACTACGTTCACTCAAAACGCTCCGGTGCGTCAAGCACCGGGGCGTTTTTGCGTTGCACGGGCCCGCCCCCGAACGGGAACAGGGCCCCACGCCGATCGCGTGGAGCCCTGGCCGTAGCGGGGTCAGGCCGAGGAGCGGGCCTTGAACAGGGCACGGCGGGCCGCCTTGGCGACCTGCTTGTCGGGGTGGACCTGCGAGATCAGGTCGAGCAGCTCCTCCACGTGCGCGTGCGGGATCTTCCAGATCACTTCGAGCAGCCCGTTGACCATGTCGGGGCCGATGTCCTGCAGGCTGCTGACGAACTCGGAACGCCCCAGCCCGGCCGAGATCGTCCACATGTCGAGGATCAGCCAGTGGGTGTCGTCCTGGGTGGGCTCGGGCGCCCCCTCGATCTCCAGCTGGCTCAGGTGCGTCGCCGCGTACGGCCGCAGCGACGGCTGCTTGAGCGCCTCCTGCCAGGCCGGGACGGCGGCCTCGCCCAGTGTGCCGACCACGCTGGCGGCCTGCACCCGGATCAGGGCGTCGCTCTCGTCCTCGGCGGCGGCGTCGAGCAGCTCCTCGGCGGCCTTGGCCGGCTCCCTGAGCCGCATCCAGGCCGCGAACTCGGCGTCGGCCTCGTCCTCGGGCAGCTCGGCGCTCAGCGCGAGCAGCTCGTGGGCGCTCATCGACTCGATCGCGGGCCGGGCGTCGACCTCGATGTCGGCGTCGTCGACCAGGTGGACGACGCCCTCGGTGCCCAGCGGGGTGAGACGCACGGTGGTGCCCTCGACCTCGATCATGCCGTAGCCGACCAGCCAGTCGATGGCGGGGGCCAGCGGGTCGCCGGCCGCCTCCCAGGCGTCGCCGCCCAGCTCGTCGAGGTCGGCGGCGGCCTCGGCCAGCTCGCGGGCCAGGTCGTCGCGCTCGCGCGAGCCGCCGGCCAGCAGCAGCCTGACCAGCAGGCCCCGGGTCAGGCCGGCCAGCGCCATCGTCAGGTCGTCGTCGTCGAGCTCGGGGTCGCCGTAGTCGACGGAGTGCAGGCCGAGCATCCAGGCGTCGAGGACGTCCTCGTCGTCGTCGAACGGCCACTCGGAGGTGTCGTCCTGGACGGCCACGGTGTTGCCCTCGCCCGGTTCGAGGAACTCCAGGTCGACGGCGAGGTTCCAGATGTTCCAGAGCTGCGGGACCGCCTCGGCCACCGGGCCGTCGGTCTCGGGCCTGGGCAGGCCGACGACGGCCAGCGCCTCCTCCACCTCGGCGTCGGTGAGCAGGGTGTCCTCGCCGACGCGGCGGCCGGAGCCCACCCACAGCGCCAGGTCGCGGGCCTTGCCGACCAGCGGCGCCTGGCGGGCGGCCGCGGCCAGCTCGGAGTCGGGCCGCAGCCTGATCGTGTCGAGCTCGGCCAGTTCGTCGGCGAACGCCTCGAAGTCGCCCAGGTCGCCGGTCTCGTCCTCGTCGTCACCTGCGCCGTCGTCGTCGAGCAGCTCCTCCATGAGCTCGACGAACTCGTCCTCGACGTCGTCGAGCTCGGCCTGCAGATCGGCGAGGGTGTCGGAGCCCTTGGCGAGCCTGCCGGTCTGGGAGAGGAACGTCAGGTACGCGTCGACGGCGGGCAGCATGCCGTCGGCGGCGGCGTCGGGATCCTCCACGACCTTCGGCATGCGGTCGAGCAGCAGGTTGCGCAGGTCGGCACGCTTCCACGTGCCGAGGTCCTGCGAGAAGGCGAGACGGTGCCAGAGTGCGGCAGGCCCCACGAGCTCGGGGTCGCTTCCGGGCGCGTTGGAGCGCGCCCACATGATGAACTCTTCGAGCAGGGGTCGCAGCTCAGTGGCGGCTACCTCGATGCGATCTGTCACGCACTCAGGCTAGTGCGCCCACGAGGCAGTCGGCCCCCGAAATACGAGCTTTCGCCGATCATGACGTGCGGCGCATGGCCTCGGTGATGCGTTCTGCGGCCGCCATGACGGGTACGGCGTGCAGCCGGCCGGGCGCTCTGGTGAGCCGCTCGATGGGCCCGGAGACCGAGACGGCGGCGATCACCTTGCCTCCGCTGCCCCTTATGGGGGCGGACACGCTGGCCACCCCCTGCTCCCGCTCGCCGACGCTGTGGGCCCATCCGCGGCGCCGTACGGAGGCGAGGGTGGCGGCGGTGAACTTGGCGCCGCGCAGGCCCCTGTGCAGCCGGTCCGGCTCCTCCCAGGCCAGCAGGATCTGGGCCGCCGAGCCCGCCGTCATCGGCAGCGCAGAGCCCACCGGGACGGTGTCGCGCAGGCCGCTGGCCCGCTCGGCCGCCGCCACGCAGACCCGCTCGTCACCCTGGCGCCGGTAGAGTTGCGCGCTCTCGCCGGTCAGGTCGCGCAGCTGCGTCAGCACGGGCGAGGCCACCGCGAGCAGCCGGTCCTCGCCGGCCGCCGTGGACAACTCCGACAGCCGCGGCCCGAGCACGAATCGGCCCTGCGTGTCGCGGCTCACGATGCGGTGGTGCTCAAGTGCGACGGCCAGCCGGTGGGCCGTGGGGCGGGCCAGGCCGGTGGCCTGGACGAGCTGAGCCAGGGAAGCGGGACCCGCTTCGAGGGCATTGAGTACAAGAACGGCCTTGTCGAGTACTCCGACTCCGCTAGAGTTGTCCATACACCGATACTGCCGTCTCGACATATGAGAAAGCAAGTCGGAGGCAATCTCAAGGAGGAGATCATGGGCCGCACACTGGCCGAGAAGGTCTGGGAGCAGCACGTCGTCCGCCGTGCGGAGGGCGAACCCGACCTGCTCTACATCGACCTGCACCTCATTCACGAGGTGACCAGTCCGCAGGCGTTCGACGGACTCCGTCTCGCCGGCCGGAAGGTGCGCAGGCCCGATCTCACCATCGCCACCGAGGACCACAACGTTCCGACCGTCCTCGGCCCGATCTCCGACCCCGTCTCCAAGGCCCAGGTCGAGACGCTGCGCAAGAACGCCGCCGAGTTCGGCATCAGGCTGCACCCGATGGGCGACGCCGGCCAGGGCGTGGTGCACATCATCGGCCCGCAGTTCGGCCTGACCCAGCCGGGCATGACGATCGTGTGCGGCGACTCGCACACCTCCACCCACGGCGCCTTCGGCGGCATCGCGTTCGGCATCGGCACCTCCGAGGTCGAGCACGTCCTGGCCACCCAGACGCTGCCCGCCTACCGGCCGAAGACGATGGCCATCGAGGTCTCGGGCGAGCTGCCCGCCGGCGTCACGGCCAAGGACCTGATCCTGGCGATCATCGCCAAGATCGGCACCGGCGGCGGCCAGGGCTACATCGTCGAGTACCGCGGCGAGGCCGTGCGCAAGCTCTCCATGGAGGGCCGCATGACCGTCTGCAACATGTCCATCGAGGCGGGCGCCCGCGCCGGCGTGATCGCCCCGGACGAGACCACCTTCGCCTACCTCAAGGACCGCCAGCACGCCCCCAAGGGCGAGCTGTGGGACCAGGCCGTCGAGTACTGGAAGTCGCTGCGCACCGACGACGACGCCGTGTTCGACAAGGTCGTGGAGATCGACGCCACGACCCTGACCCCGTACGTCACGTGGGGCACCAACCCCGGCCAGGGCCTGCCGCTGGGCGAGTCCGTGCCCAGCCCCGACAGCTTCGCCGACCCGGTCGAGCGCTCGGCCGCCGAGCGCGCGCTGGAGTACATGGGCCTGACCGCGGGCACGCCGCTGCGCGAGATCGAGGTCGACACCGTGTTCGTCGGCTCGTGCACCAACGGCCGCATCGAGGACCTGCGCTCGGCCGCCGAGATCCTGCGCGGCCGCCAGGTCCGCACCCGCACGCTGATCGTGCCCGGCTCGATGCTGGTCAAGCTCCAGGCCGAGCAGGAGGGCCTGCACGAGGTGTTCAAGGCCGCCGGCGCCGAGTGGCGCGAGGCCGGCTGCTCGATGTGCCTCGGCATGAACCCCGACACGCTCCAGCCCGGCGAGCGCAGCGCCTCCACCTCCAACCGCAACTTCGAGGGCCGCCAGGGCAAGGGCGGACGCACCCACCTGGTGTCGCCGCAGGTCGCCGCCGCGACCGCCGTCACCGGCCGCCTGACCGCCCCCGCCGACCTGTAAGGAGAACGACCGATGGACGCCTTCACCACCCACACCGGTACGGCGGTGCCGCTGCGCCGCAGCAACGTCGACACCGACCAGATCATCCCGGCCGTCTGGCTCAAGCAGGTCAGCCGCACCGGCTTCGAGAAGGGCCTGTTCGCCGCCTGGCGCGAGGACCCGACGTTCGTCCTGAACGACCCGTCCTACGAGGGCGGCTCGATCCTGGTCTCCGGCCCCGACTTCGGCACCGGCTCCTCCCGCGAGCACGCCGTGTGGGCCCTGCAGCAGTACGGCTTCCGCGCCGTGATCGCCGCCCGCTTCGGCGACATCTTCCGCAACAACTCCACCAAGATGGGCCTGCTGCCGGTCGTCCTGCCCGGCGAGAAGGTCGAGGCCCTGCAGGCCGCCGTCGAGGCCGACCCCAAACTCCAGGTGACCGTCGACCTGCTGGAACGTCAGGTCCGCTGGGCCGGCGAGGTCGTGCCGTTCGAGATCGACGACTACACCCGCTGGCGGCTCACCGAAGGCCTGGACGACATCGGGCTGACCCTGCGTCACGCCGACGATGTGGCCACGTACGAGAATGGTCGGCAGCCATGGCTGCCGACGACCGTCTAGAGGACGACCGACTGGCGCGGCGGTTGCGCGAGGCGCACCGCCGCGTCCGCATGCTCCCCGCCGCCGACAAGGAACGGGCGGCCCGCCGCTACCTGTCCATCTGCGATCTCGCCAAGCGCGATCCGGAAAGGGCGGCCGCCCGCCTCGACGCCTTTTTGAGCGCTCTCGACACGCCACGCGAGGGGAAAAACACGCAGGGTGATTGAGTTCCCCCGCGATCCCGCCTACTTTCGAGCGCGTAAGGGGTTTCTACGTCGAACTCGAGAGCTGGAACCCCGAGCCGTCACTGGGGGAGCAGGACTTTCATGAA
Organism: Nonomuraea sp. NPDC049607; assembly: GCF_040675375.1. Lineage (NCBI taxonomy): Bacteria > Bacillati > Actinomycetota > Actinomycetes > Streptosporangiales > Streptosporangiaceae > Nonomuraea > Nonomuraea sp. NPDC049607. The sequence continues at coordinate 369,391 of NZ_JBFAOV010000002.1, read as the reverse complement.
CAAGCGAGAGCTCGTCGACGCCATCACCGATCGGGTGGGCGACAAAAGGACGGCCACCGAGGCCGTCAACGCGGTCATCGAGGCCATCCAGAAGGCTGTGGCGAGCGGGGACAAGGTCTCCATCACGGGCTTCGGCGCGTTCGAGATGGTGAACAAGCCCGCCCGCACTGCCAGGAACCCGTCGACCGGCGCCGAGATCAAGGTCGCCGAGAGCTGGGCGCCCAAGTTCCGTCCCGGCTCTGAATTCAAGGACCTGGTGAACGAGGGCGGCAAGCAGGTCGGCAAGAAGAAATAGTCTCAGCGGACATCACGCCCGGGCGGCCCACGCCCGGGCGTTCGCTGTTTTCCGGGACCGCGTCGTCATTCGGGCGCGGGAATCGGGAACGTCGACAGCGTGATGTAGGTGATCTCCCCGCCGTCGGTGGCGAGATTCACCCGCTGCCCCGTGCGCAGCAGCCGCAGCGGCCCCGCGTCGAAGGCGCGCGTGCCGAACTCCAGCACCGTCCCGTCGTCGAGGAAGACCGAGCCGGAACGGGTGACCTCGTCGAAGCTGCGTACCGTCGCCTGCACGCCGACCAGCCTAAGCCGATCGCCGCCCGGCGGGCGAGAGGCGGCCCGGAGGATCACGCGTCCGGCCACAGGTCGGCGACCACCGCCGCCGTGTGCCGGCCCAGCCCCAGGACGAGGGCCGCGCGCAGGTCGTCGGGGGTGTCCACGTCCCGCCGGAGCGAGTCGATCCCCGGCGGGCACAACTCCTTCGCGCCGCCGCCCAGGTGCTTGGCCCGCGACTCGCCGCCGAACCGCGGCGTGAACGGCCGGCCGGGAAGAACGCCGTAGAACGTCGTGCCGACCTCCTGCGCGTCCGGCACGAACGACTGGTCGAACTCGGCCGCCGCCGTCAGCGCCGTCGCCAGCTCGGCCGGTCGCAGCGCCGGCAGGTCGGCCTGGAGGGCGCCCACCGCGTCACCGGGAGCGACGCGTACGGCATGGGCCGCGCCCGTGCGCAGCGCGGTGTTGAGCCCTCGGTCGGGATCGTGCACCACCTCCGCCCCCAGCGCCCCCAGCGGCCCCGCCGCGGCCGGATCGGCGGTCACCACGACCACCCGCGCCACCATCGGGCACGCCAGCGCCGCCGCCACGGTGTCGCAGGCCACGGCCACGGCCAGCCGCGTACGATGCGGCCCCGTGGCGGCGGCCAGCCGGGTCTTCGCCGCGACCAGCGTCTTCACCGGAATGACCAGAGACCAGCGGTTGCTCATAGGCTTAAGCATCTCGCCTCGACATCCCACGCGGCCAACCGGGAGACTTGGGGCGAATACCGTACGGGTTGGAGGAGAGCATGAGCCGCCCCACGCGACCTTCGCGTTTCTGGGAGTCATTCGCCGTAGCGGTGGTGAAGCCGCTGTCGACGCTCCTGGTCAAGAGGGACTGGCGCAACGGCGAGCGTCTCCCGCGCACCGGCGGCATCATCATCGCGGCCAACCACCTGTCCTGGACCGATCCCGTCCTGCTGTCGCACTTCCTGTTCAACAACGGCCGCTGGCCCGTCATCCTGGCCAAGGCCGCGCTGTTCAAGGTGCCCTTCCTGGGCCCGGCGCTCAACGGCCTGCTGGCCATCCCCGTCGAGCGGGGCAGCAGCGAGGCGGCCAGGTCGCTCAGCTCCTCGGCCCAGCGGCTGCGCGACGGCGCCGCCATCCTGTTCTACCCCGAGGGCACCTGCACCCGCGATCCCGACCTGTGGCCCATGGTGGGCAAGACCGGCGCGGCCCGGCTGGCGCTGGAGAGCGGCGTGCAGGTCATCCCCGTCGCCCACTGGGGCGCCCAGGAGCTGCTCCCGTACGGCGCGAAGAAGCCCAGGCTGTTCCCGCGCAAGACCTTCCACGTGACCGTCGGCCCACCGGTCGACCTGTCCAAGTACGAGGGGCAGCCCCTGCGGGCCAGTGTGCTGCGGGAGGCGACCGCCGACATCATGGCGGCCATCACCGAGCAACTGACCGAGCTGCGCGGCGAGAAGGCCCCCGAAACTCCCTACGACCCCGCCAGGCGGTGATGGCATGACAAAGGCAGCCGTTTTCGGCACGGGTTCGTGGGGCACCACGTTCGCCATGGTCCTCGCCGAGGCGGGCAACGAGGTGACGCTGTGGGGGCGCAGGCCCGAGCTGGTCGAGGCGATCGACAAGGACCACGCCAACCCCGACTACCTGCCCGGCGTGACGCTGCCCGAGGCCCTGCGCGCCACCACCGACCCGGTGCGCGCGCTCGACGGCGCCGACTTCGTGGTGCTCGCCGTGCCCTCGCAGATGTTGCGGCCCAACCTGACCGCCTGGCGCGAGCACATCCCGTCCGGAGCGGTCCTGGTCAGCCTCATGAAGGGCGTCGAGCTCGGCACGACCAAGCGCATGAGCGAGGTGATCCGCGAGGTCGCCGAGGTGCCCGAGGAGCGGGTCGCGGTGGTGTCCGGCCCCAACCTGGCCAAGGAGATCGCCCACCGGCAGCCCGCCGCCACGGTCGTCGCCTGCACCGACGAGTCGGTCGCCGAACGCCTCCAGGCGGCCTGCCACCTGCCGCCGTGGTTCCGGCCGTACACCAACACCGACGTGGTCGGGGTCGAGCTGGGCGGCGCGGTGAAGAACGTGATCGCGCTGGCCGTGGGCGTCTCGGCGGGCATGGGCATGGGCGACAACGTCAGCGCCATGCTCATCACCAGGGGCCTGGCCGAGATCTCCCGCCTGGGCGCCGCGCTCGGCGCCGACCCCCACACCTTCGCCGGCCTGGCCGGCATGGGCGACCTGGTCGCCACCTGCACCTCGCCGCTGTCGCGCAACCGCACCTTTGGCGAGAACCTGGGCCGCGGCATGACCCTCGCCGAGGTCGTCGCCGCCACCAAGCAGACCGCCGAGGGCGTGAAGTCCTGCGAGTCCGTCCTCGAACTGGCCAGGAAGCACGACGTCGAGATGCCGATCACCGAGGTCGTCGTCGGGGTCGTGCACGACGGCATGTCGCCGTCGGAGGCGGGCATGCTGCTCATGTCCCGCTCGCCCAAACCCGAACGGTACGGCGTGTGAATCCGGACGTCACCGCGCGCTCGACTCGCTGTCAGGGGGACACCCCGGTAGATTCGGACGTCATGAGCAAGCCACGCGTCGCCGTCGTTTTCGGAGGTCGCAATTCTGAGCATGCCGTGTCCCTCATGGGCGCGGGCAGCGTGCTGGATGTGATCGACAGGAGTAAGTACGAGGTGATCCCCGTCGGGATCGCCCAGGACGGCAGGTGGGTGCTCGCCGCGTCCGACCAGCGGTTCGCCATCGAGGCCGGGCAACTGCCCGAGGTCGACACCTCGGGCGCCGCGCTCGCGCTGCCCAGCGGCGGCACCGGGCTGGTCGCCTACGACCCCGGCAGCATCCCGGTCGAGCTCGGCTCGGTCGACGTGGTCTTCCCCGTCATGCACGGCCCGTTCGCCGAGGACGGCACCATCCAGGGCCTGCTGGAGATGGCCGGCGTCCGCTACGTCGGCTCCGGCGTGCTGGCCAGCGCCGTCGGCATGGACAAGGCCCACATGAAGACCGTGATGGCCGCCGCCGGGCTGCCGATCGGCCGATACGTCGTCGTCCGCGACCGCGACTGGCGGCTCAACCGCGAGTGCGTGCTGAAGGAGGCCGAGGAGCTCGGCTTCCCGGTGTTCGTCAAGCCCGCCCGGGCCGGCTCCTCGCAGGGCATCTCCAAGGCCCACGACCGCGCCGAGCTGGAGTCGGCCGTCGAGTCCGCCAGGCTGCACGACCCCAAGGTGCTCATCGAGGCCGCGATCGAGGGCCGCGAGATCGAGTGCGCGGTGCTGGAGTCGCTCGGCGACGAGCCCGCCGCCGCGTCGATCCCCGGCGAGGTCAAGGTCGAGGGCGGCCAGGAGTTCTTCGACTTCGAGGCCAAGTACTACCCCGACCAGATGTCGCTCACCGTGCCCGCCGACATCCCGGCCGAGACCGCCGAAGAGCTGCGCGCGATGGCCGTACGGGCCTTCGAGGCGCTCGACTGCGAGGGCCTGTCCAGGGTCGACTTCTTCTACACGCCCGACGGCCGGCTGGTCTTCAACGAGATCAACACGATGCCCGGGTTCACCTCGCTGTCGGTCGCGCCGCAGCTCTGGGCGGCCTCGGGGGTGTCCTACCCGGCGCTGGTCGACCGGCTGATCCAGCTCGCGCTGTCGCGCTCAGCCGGACTGCGTTGAGAGCGCCCGCCCGATCGGCCCCGACAGCTGCGCGAGCACGTCGGGCGCCGAGTGGTCGCCGCCGGCCGTGACCTCCACGTACGTGGGCGCGGCCACGGCGGTGAACAGGATGGGCTTGTCCGGGTCGGCGAACCAGCCCACCCCGTTGATCTCCTGGAGCTGGTCGGTCGGCGCCATCCGGGCAGGCCGCGGCACGCCGCAGCGCAACGCGATGGACGACTCCCCCCAGACCGCCACGTACGGCGAGGCCGGCTCCGACACGCCGCGCTCGGCGCCGTCGAGCGTCTTGGGCAGCAGGGAAGCGAGCCTGTCACAGGCCGCCGCCGCCTCCCCCGAAGGCTTGGGCGGATCGACCTGTACGGCGCCGCCGCAGCCGGCGAGTGCGAGAAGAAGAAGCAGAACAGCGGCGGCGCGCATGGAACCCGAACCTCGAATGTGTCAGATATGAACGATCGGACACGTAAGAGTACGCGTGATCCCCTCCACCGCCTGAATCTGCGCCACGACCAGCTTGCCCAGCTCGTCGACGTTGCGCGCCTCCGCGCGGACGATCACGTCGTAGGGCCCCGTCACGTCTTCCGCCTGGGTGACCCCCGGAATTCCGGAGATCTCCTCGGCAACGGCGGCGGCCTTGCCGACCTCGGTCTGAATAAGGATGTAGGCCTGCACCATCACGTCCTCCCGGGCGATTGGATCACGCCGAAGGGCCACCGTACCCTGTGTGCATCAGGAGGTGCGTCATCACAGTCGGAGATCTCGGCGAATTCGGTGTCGTAAATCGTATTGCCGGACGTCTGCCCCAGGGAGAGGGGGTCATGCTCGGCCCCGGTGACGACGCCGCCATGGTCGCCGCGCCCGACGGCAGGGTGGTCGTGTCGACCGATCTGCTGGTCGAGCGCAGGCACTTCCGCCTCGACTGGTCCGGCGGGCGCGACGTGGGCCGCAAGGCCGCCGCCCAGAACCTGGCCGACATCGCCGCCATGGGAGCCGTGCCGACGTCCATCGTGGTCGGGCTCGGCATCCCGCCCGACCTGCCCGTGGCCTGGCTCGACGCCCTGACCGACGGGTTCCGCGAGGAGTGCGCGGTGGTCGGCGCGAGCGTGGTCGGGGGCGACATCACCCGCTCCGACCTGGTGGTCATCGGGGTCACCGCGCTGGGCGACCTGCGCGGGCGGGCGCCGGTGACGCGGTCCGGGGCGCGGCCGGGGGAGGTGGTGGCCGTGGCCGGGCGGCTGGGGTACGCCGCCGCCGGGCTGGCCCTGCTGGGGGCCGGGGTCGCCGCGGGCTCCGCCGTGCTGGAGGAGGCGGTGGCTGCCCATCGGCGGCCCTGCCCGCCGTACGAGGAGGGGCCGCGGGCGGCCGAACTGGGCGCGAGCGCGATGCTCGACGTCAGCGACGGCCTGGTGCAGGACCTCGGGCACGTCGCCGAGGCCAGTGGCGTACGCGTCGAGCTGGATCCCGAGGCGTTCACCGTGGGGGAGCCGGTGGCGGCGGCGGCCAAGGAGCTGGGGAACGATCCACTCGAATGGGTGCTCACGGGTGGCGAGGATCACGCGCTCGCCGCGGTCTTCCCCTCTGACGTACGGCTGCCGCCGGCGTGGCAGGTCGTGGGCCGGGTGGTCGAGGGGGAGGGCGTCCTGGTGTACGGCCGCGAGATGGGACAAGGCGGCTGGGATCACTTTCGGTGATGACTTGTCCCGATTTACGTGAAATTTTCCTGGTTTGGGGTAGCACTAGCGGGATTGTTGTGACAAGGACGTAGCAAAGGTGTTATGAAGATTGGCGGCCACTGTAACCGCGAGAAAGGGCACACATGGGCCGCCACGGCACCGGTGGATCCGACGATGGGGATGAACGGGGGAACGGCAGCGCTTTCTGGGGTCCCGACGACCCGGCCGAGGCGCCGGGCTGGCCGGCGTTGCCGGACCAGGTCGAGGTGACGGGGCAGTGGGCCCCGATGCCGCGCCGCGAGGACGGCCCGCCGCAGCGCGGCAGGCAGCCCGAGCCGTTCGAGACCACGGGGGCCTTCGCTGTGCCCGCCGACGCCGCCCCAGGGTTCACGCCGTCCGACGACCCCGCCGGCTCCTTTCCGCCGCCGTCCGGTCCCGCGTTCTCCGGGTCTCCCTACTCTGAGCCGAACGGCCCCGCCTTCTCCGGGTCTGCGTACTCAGAGTCGAACGGGCCCGGGTTTCCCGGGGCTCCGTACCCTGAGCCGAACGGGGCCGGGCCGTTCGAGGTGACGGGCGCCTTCGCCCGCCCGGCCGACTGGGACGCCGTCGGGCCCTCTGGTGGGCCGCCGTCCCAGCCCGGCGCCACGCCCGCCTTCGGCGCCCCGCCCAGCTTCGACGCCTCCGGCCGCACCACCGGCCCCTTCGACGCGCCCCAGCGCAACACGGGCCCGTTCGACGCCCCTCAGCGCAACACGGGCCCGTTCGACGCCCCTCAGCGGAACACCGGTCCGTTCGACGCCTCTGGCCGCAACACGGGTCCGTTCGACGGGCAGGGCAGGAACACCGGCCCCTTCGACGCCCAGGAACCCGGTGGCACGGCCAGGTTCGACCTGCCGGAGCCGGGCAGCACCGCGAGGTTCGACGTGCCCGGCGGCCCCGACGGCGGCTTCCCGGGGAGGCCGCCGGAGCCCGGTGACGTGAAGGTGGCCGGGGAGCCGACCGCCGTGCACACCCCCGCCTGGGCGGAGGCCGAGACCGGCTTCCTGCGCTCGGGCTGGTCCTCCGACCAGGACCTCGACGAACTCGACGAGACCGACGAGTCCCGCGGTCGCCGCCGCGGCGGACGGCGCAGGTCGTCCGGTGGCGGCGACGGCGGTGGCGACGACGACGGCCCGAACGCCCCCACCGGCGGCGGCAGGGGCAGAGGCAAGGGCAACGGCAACAACAAGGGACGCCTGGCGCTGCTGTCGGTCGCCGCCGTGGCCGTCGTGCTCGGCGGCACGGTCGCCGGCGTGAAGCTCATGAGCTCCTCGGGCGACCCCGGCACGTGCGCGGACGCGAGCTGCGCCGCCGTCCACACCAGCACCAGCCCCTCGACCGCCACGGTCTCCGACCCCACGGACGAGGAGGAGCCCTCGGAGGAGCCAACGGACGAGCCGTCGGAGGACGAAGACGCGAGCACGCCCTCCGACGCCCCGACGACCACCGCCCCCACGTACGGCAACCGGCCCCCGCGCCGCAGCTCGGCCCCCACCCCCACGCCCACCAGGACGAGGCCGAAGCCCTCGACCAAGCCGACGCGGGCCCCCGAGCCGCCACCCGAGGAGGCGATCACCGAGACCCCGACCGACGACGCCACGACCGTGGGCAACACCGACGGCGGCGTGGTGCCCACGGTGGGCAGCAGCGCCGTGCCCGAGACCACCTCGACGGCCGGTTACGGCGGGAGCGGCGGCTCGGTGAACGTGCGGCAGACGGTCAAGCAGCGGCTCACCGCGTACTCGGCCACGCTGCGCGTCACCAACCAGTCGCAGGCTCCGCTGGACAACGCGACCTTCTCCCTGCCGGTAGAGGGCCGCGTCACGAACGTGAACGGCGGCGCCTGGACCCAGGACGGCGACCTGCTGATCATCGACCTGTCGGGCTCGCTGGCCGCCGGCGACTCGGTGGACGTCACGTACTCGGCGACGGGGAAGGCGCAGGAGCCGGGCGCGTGCGGGCTGGTCGGCGGGGAGTGCGCCATCGGCTGAGTGCCGGACAAGTCCGGGTCGAGTGGTTGGATGGGGTTCATGACGACCCCTCCACGTGTGCTGACCGTCGCGGGCTCCGATTCGGGAGGCGGCGCGGGCATCCAGGCCGACCTGAAGACCATGATGGCGATGGGCGTGCACGGCATGAGCGTGATCGCCGCCGTCACGGCCCAGAACTCGCTGGGTGTCCAGGGCTACTGGGAGCTGCCGCCGGAGGCCGTACGCGCGCAGCTCGACTCCGTGCTGGGCGACATCGGGGCGCAGGCGGTCAAGACCGGGATGCTGGCCTCGCCGGTGCTGGTGGAGACGGTGGCCGAGGTGCTGGGGGCGTACGGCGCGCCGGTGGTGGTCGATCCCGTCGGGGTCTCCAAGCACGGGGACTCCCTGCTCGCCCCCGCGGCCGTCGACACGCTCAGGACCCGTCTGCTGCCCGTCGCCACCGTCGTGACGCCCAACCTGTGGGAGGTGGAGCAGCTCACCTCCGTCAAGGTCGAGGGCGAGGACGACCTGCGCCGGGCCGCCGACGCGGTGCTCGCGCTCGGCCCGGCCTGGGCCCTCATCAAGGGCGGCCACCTGCCCGGCGCTCCCGTCGACCTCCTGACCGACGGCGCGACCGAGTACCGCTTCGCCGCCGAACGCCTCGACAACCGCCACACCCACGGCACGGGCTGCACTCTGGCCTCGGCCCTCGCCTCCCGCCTCGCGCTGGGCGACGACGTCCCGACGGCGGTGGGGAAGGCCAAGGAGTACGTGACGGGCGCGATCGCCCACGGCTTCCCCCTGGGCGACGGCATCGGCCCGGTCGACCACGCCTGGCTCTGGCACTGACCCTCCCCGCTTTCAGGGCCCCACCCTGCCCCCCGCCCCCGGACCTGCTCAGCCCCACCCCTCGCCCACCGTTCCCCAGCGGGACCAGTGGGGAATCGCCTGGGGTCAGCGGGGGAGGGGCTGGGGGCAGTGGGGGCCCCTGGGGCCGGCGCCGCCTGGGGGCGGACTACCGGGGGCGGCGGGGGGAGGGGCCAGCGACCGACCTCCTGGGGCCAATACCAGGGGCAGCGGGGGACCTCCTGGGGTCACCAAGAACCACCCGGGGAGTAGCGGAATCTCCTGGGGTCACCGGAGACGACCTGGGGGCAGCCGGGGAGCGGGTGGGGGTGACGGAGGATCGGTGGGGGCGGCGGCGGGCACGACGAAAGCCCGCCGCTCCCTCACCGGGAGCGACGGGCTTCGCGAAAGACGAGAACTAGCGGGTGACCTTGCCCGCCTTGATGCACGAGGTGCACACGTTCAGCTTCTTCGGCGTGCCGCCGATGACCGCGCGGACCGTCTGGATGTTGGGGTTCCAACGACGACGGGTACGGCGGTGGGAGTGGGACACGTTGTTGCCGAAGGTCGGCCCCTTGCGGCAGACATCGCAGACGGAAGCCACGGTATCGCTCCTTAAAACAGTCGATGTAGCCCTGTCCGCTGATGCTTTCCGGGCGGAGGGCATGCCGGGACAACCGGCCAGCCAGACGAGAATATCTGATCCACACCATTGGGCGCGAACCAGAGCACTGGACGGTGACCGGTGCGGGGATATTCTCCTCCAACAAGGTAGCGCATGCGGGGAGGTCGAAGGAGCGCAGATGAAGGCCCTCGACCCGCCCGCGGTGCGCCGCTGGGCCCGCCTGGCCGCCGACGCGCTCGGCGGTGCGAGGTCGGAGATCGACGCCCTCAACGTGTTCCCCGTGGCCGACGGCGACACCGGCACGAACCTGCACCTCACCATGCTGTCCGCGGCCGAGGCCGTCGAGTCCCTGCCCGACGACGTCGACGCGGCCGTGGTGTGGCAGACGCTCGCGTACGGCGCGCTGGTCGGGGCGCACGGCAACTCGGGGGTCATCGTCAGCCAGGCGTTGCGCGGGCTGGCCGAGGTGCTCAAGGACGGTACCGACCTGCGTGCCGGGCTGCTCAGGGCGGCCACGCTCGCCAGGGAGGCCGTGGCCAGGCCGGTCGAGGGCACGGTGCTGAGCGTGCTGGAGTCGGCCGCGCGGGCCGCCCAGGACGTGGACGGCGACGCGGGCGAGGTGGCGCGGCAGGCGGCGCGGGAGGCGCGGGCCGCGTTGCGCCGTACGCCGGGGCAGCTGGAGGTGCTGGCCCGCAGCGGGGTCGTGGACGCGGGCGGGGCGGGGGCGGCGATCGTGCTGGAGACCCTGGCCGCCGTGCTCACGGACTCCTACAGCGATCACTACGACGTGCCCGCGCCGACCGCCCGGGTGACGCCGATGACCGAGGTGGGCGCGGGCTACGAGGTGATGTACCTGCTGGACGCCGACGAGCGCGCCGTGGCCGGGCTGCGCGCCGAGCTCGACGCCATGGGCGAGTCGCTGGTCGTGGTGGGCGGCGAGGGGCTGTGGAACGTGCACGTCCACGTGGCCGACGCGGGGGCGGCGGTGGAGGCGGGGTTGCGGGCGGGACGGCCGTACCGGATCAGGATCACGTACCTGGCCGAGCGTACGCACCGGGGCAGGGCGGGCAGCGGCGTGGTGGCGGTGGCGGCGGGCGACGGGATCGCGGCGCTGTTCGAGGAGAGCGGCGCGGTCGTGGTGCGCCGCGAGCCCGGCACCCGTCCGGCGCTGCCCGAGCTGCTGGCCGCGATCAGGCAGGCGGGCGCGGAGGTGGCCGTGCTGCCGAACGACGAGGGCGTGCTCGCGGTGGCCGTCGCGGCGGCCGAGATCGCCCGCGAGGACGGCGTGGCCGTGAGCGTCCTGCCGACCAGGGCGACCGTGCAGGGGTTGTCGGCGCTGGCCGTGCACGACCCGCTGCGCCGGTTCGACGACGACGTGGTGGCCATGACGGACGCGGCCGGCCACACCAGGCACGGGCATCTGGCGGTGGCGGACAGGGAGGCGTTCACCAGCGCGGGCGTGTGCCGGCCGGGCGACGTGCTGGGCCTGATCGACGGCGACGTGGCGGTCATCGGCGGCGACCTGGAACGCGTGGCGAGGCTGATCGTCGACAGGATGCTGGCGGGCGGCGGCGAGCTGGTGACCCTGGTCACGGGCTCCGGCCTGCCAGAACGGCTCGCCGTCCACCTGGAGGACCACCTGCGGCGCACCCGGCCGGACGTGGACCTGGTCGTCTACGACGGCGAGCAGGGCGGTTACCCGCTGCTGATCGGCGTCGAGTAGCGGCACAGGCCCCTTCCGGGGGCGACTCCAAGCCCCGATGCGGGATTCCTGTCGGCCGCAGGCGGTAGAACTGGATCCCGTGAGCCGTTTCGACGAGCCCCTGACCAAAGCGCTCGACCCGAAGACCGCCAAGCTGCTGCACAGCGTGCTCGGCCTGGAGACGGTCGGCGACCTGCTGCGCCACTACCCGCGCCGCTACGCCGAGCGCGGCGAGCTGACCTCGCTCGACGCGCTGGAGGTCGACGAGCACGTCACCGTGGTCGGCGAGGTGACCAGGCTGATGCGCAAGCCGATGCGCAACCGCGGCGGCACGTGGCTGGAGGCCGAGGTCGTCGACGGCAACGGCAACCGGATCTACCTGGCGTTCTTCGGCAAGGGCTCCCATGTGGCCGAGTCGCGGCTCAAGCCGGGGCGGCGCGGCATGTTCGCCGGCAAGGTGGGGCTGTTCGGGGCGCGGTCCAAGCCGCGCTGGCAGCTCTCGCACCCGGAGTTCGAGCTGTTCGAGGAGGGCGAGGCGAGCGCCGAGGAGTTCGCGTCGGCGCCGGTGCCGATCTACCCGGCGGGCAAGGACCTGACGCCGTGGGCGATCAGGCGGGCGGTCGGCGTGGTGCTCGACACGCTGGGCCCGCTCGACGACCCGCTGCCCGCCGAGCTGCGGGCCAGGCACGGCCTCCAGCCGCTGGCCGAGGCGCTGGTGGCCATCCATCGGCCGAAGGACTTCGCCGAGGTGGGGAAAGCGCGCAAGCGGCTGAAGTTCGACGAGGCGTTCGTGCTGCAGGCGGTGCTGCTCCAGCGGCGTCAGGCGGCCACGGCGTGGCCGGCCAAGGCGCGTCCGAGGCGTTCCGACGGCATGCTGGCCGACTTCGACGGGCGGCTGCCGTTCACGCTCACCGAGGGGCAGGCGCAGGTGGGCGAGGAGATCGCCGCCGACCTGGCGCTGGAGCACCCGATGCACCGGCTGTTGCAGGGCGAGGTGGGCGCGGGCAAGACGGTCGTGGCGCTGCGCGCGATGCTCCAGGTGGTCGACGCGGGCGGCCAGGCCGCGCTGCTGGCGCCCACGGAGGTGCTGGCCCAGCAGCACCACCGCTCGATCACGAACATGCTGGGCGAGCTGGCCCAGGGCGGCATGTTCGGCGGCACGGCGGTCACCCTGCTGACGGGTTCGATGGGCGCGGCGGCCCGGCGTTCGGCGCTGCTCGACGCGGCCTCGGGCACGGCGGGCATCGTGGTGGGCACGCACGCCCTGCTCCAGGAGCACGTCCAGTTCGCCGACCTGGGCCTGGTGGTGGTCGACGAGCAGCACCGCTTCGGCGTGGAGCAGCGTGACGCGTTGCGCGAGAAGGCGGGCGGCGGCCGTCCGCACGTGCTGGTGATGACCGCGACCCCGATCCCGCGCACGGTCGCCATGACGGTCTTCGGCGATCTGGAGGTCTCGACGCTGTCGCAGCTCCCGTCGGGGCGCGCGCCCATCACCACGCACGTCGTGCCCGCCGCCGAGAAGCCCCACTATCTCGAACGCACCTGGCAGCGGGTGCGCGAGGAGGTGGAGCTGGGCCGGCAGGCGTACATCGTGTGCCCGCGGATCGGCGATCTGGAGGGCGACGAGGGCGACCTGGCGTCGGGGGGCGACGACGAGCGGCGTCCGCCGCTGGCCGTGCTGGAGGTCGCCGAGCTGCTGACCCAGGGCCCCTTCCAGGATCTGCGGGTCGAGACCCTGCACGGCAAGCTCCCGCCGGAGGAGAAGGACGCGATCATGCGTTCCTTCACCAAGGGCGAGGTCGACGTGCTGGTCGCGACCACGGTCATCGAGGTGGGCGTCGACGTGCCCAACTCCTCGGTCATGATCATCATGGACGCCGACCGCTTCGGCGTCTCCCAGCTCCACCAGCTTCGCGGGCGGGTGGGCCGGGGCGGCCTGCCCGGCCTGTGCCTGCTGGTCTCCGACTTCCCCGAGGGCACCCCGGCCCGCGCCCGCCTCGACGCGGTGGCCGCCACGCTCGACGGCTTCGAGCTGTCCCGCGTCGACCTGGAGCAGCGCCGCGAGGGCGACGTCCTGGGGGCGGCCCAGTCGGGCAAACGCAGCTCGCTGAAGCTTCTGCAACTGCTCCGCGACGAAGACGTCATCACCACGGCGAGGGACGAGGCGGCCGCCCTGCTGGCGGAGGACCCGGAGCTCGCGACCCACGACGGCCTGCGCGCGGAGATCGCCCGCCTGCTGGAGGACGAGAAGGCGGAGTACCTGGAGAAGACGTGAGGGCCACGGAGAGCCACGGAGAGCCACGGAGCAGGTCGACGGGGGCTCGCGTAACGGCGGCAAGCCGGTGAAGGGTCAGAGGCCGTTACATGGAGGGCCGTCAGCCGAAGTACGGCGAGTGGAGGAACCACGCGAAGCCGTAAGAGATGAAGGTCTTACAAGGCCCAGCCGCGGGGACGGCCTCCCCCCGAATGCCGTCCCCGGCTGGGCCCACCCTCGGGTCAGGTGCCGAGGGAACCGGCGTGCGGAAGGGCTCACGATCACGCCGGTCGGCCTTCATGTGGGTCACCTTGAAGGCCGCAGACTCATCATGCGGGCCGATCCGCCCGATGTGAATCACCCTTGCGCAGTCGAGGCCGACACTTGTCCACTCTTGACCTGCGCGAACATGCGGAACAATGGCCCTTATGACTCGGATCATCGCGGGGAGCGCGGGCGGGCGGCGGTTGGCCGTGCCGCCGGGGCGCGGCACGAGGCCGACCAGCGACAGGGCCAGGGAAGGCATCTTCTTGACCCTCGACTCCCTCTACGGCCTGCGCGAGGCCCGCGTGCTCGACCTGTACGCCGGTTCGGGCGCCGTGGGGCTGGAGTCGCTGTCCAGGGGCGCGGCCCACGCGCTGCTCGTCGAGTCCGACGCCAAGGCGATCCGGACGATCAGGGCCAACATCCAGTCGCTCGGCCTCGAAGGCGCCGAGCTGGTGGGCGACAAGGTGGAACGGGTCCTGGCCAAGCCGCCGGAGGAGCCGTACGACATCGTCTTCGCCGATCCGCCGTACGCGCTGGGCGACGGGGAGGTGACGCGGGTCCTGGAGCTGCTGCGTGACCACGGCTGGCTGGTGGACGACGGGCTGGTGGCGTTCGAGCGGGAAACCAGGGGAAAGTCCTTGATATGGCCGGAAGGTTATGTTGAGGAGAGGGTCCGTAGATACGGCGAAGCATCCGTTTGGTACGGTCGCGCCGCCGGGAACCCGTAGACCTGGGAGGCGTCTTGCGCCGCGTTGTCTGCCCGGGGTCGTTCGACCCCATCACCAATGGCCATCTCGACATCATCGGCCGGTCCGCCCGCCTGTACGACGAGGTGGTCGTGGCGGTCCTCATCAACATCGAGAAGAGCAGCCTGTTCACGGTCGACGAACGGATCGAGATCCTTCAGACCGTGACCAAGGAGTATCCCAACGTCAAGGTGCAGAAGTTCCACGGCCTGCTGGTGGACTTCTGCAAGCACAACGACATCCCCGCCATCGTCAAGGGCATCAGGGTGGTCAGCGACTTCGACTACGAGTTGCAGATGGCCCAGCTCAACTACCGTCTCTCGGGCGTCGAGACGCTGTTCATGCCCACCAACCCCGAGTACTCCTTCCTGTCCTCCAGCCGGGTCAAGGAGATCGCGCGGTATGGTGGCGACGTGTCCGGCCTGGTCCCTGACCTGGTGCACAAGCTGCTCATCGAGCGTCTCAGGGGCTGACCGCGACCTGGTATCCTTTCATTTCGGCCTTGTACGACGGCGAGCGTCTTCGCCATGCCTAGCGAGAGCAGGATGACTCAGCACCTCGACCCCCGCTCCCCTTGGGTGCTCTCCACTCATGATCTGGGGAAGCGACCGGGCACGATGCGGCAGATGACCCTGTCCCTTCCGGCACCGGCTAACCTCGGCGTCGACATGATCGGTGTCCCCAAAGACGCCGAAGTCGAGCTGGACCTCCGGCTCGAAGCAGTGATGGAAGGCGTGCTCGTCTCGGGCACGGCGCACGCCCCGCTCGCCGGGGAGTGCGCGCGGTGCCTTGACCCGATCACCTCGGACATCGAGGTCGATCTGCAGGAGCTGTTCTTCTACTCCGACGAGGACGCCTCGGAGGAGGACTCGCTGCTCGACGGGGAGCTGCTCGACCTCGAGCCGACGTTCCGTGACGCGGTGGTGCTCGCACTGCCGCTGAGCCCCGTGTGCCGCGAGGACTGCGAGGGGCTCTGCACGGAGTGCGGGATCAAGCTGGCCGAGGCCGGCGCCGATCACCGGCACGAGAAGATCGATGCCCGCTGGGCGTCGTTGCAAGGTCTGATTTCCGAGAACGATAACGATCAGGAGAAGTGACGTGGCCGTCCCGAAGCGAAAGATGTCGCGGAGCAACACCCGCGCCCGTCGCTCCCAGTGGAAGACGACTGCTGTCGCCCTGGTGAGCTGCCCGCAGTGCCGTTCGCCCAAGCAGCCGCACATCGCGTGCCCCACCTGCGGCACCTACAACCGTCGTCAGGTCATCGAGCCGTCCGCCTGATCACACTGACAGCCGGCCCGCCCGTCACGCCGGCGGCGGGCTCACCGTCAGCAGTTGACGTGATGCCGACCGGGTGCCATTGTGCCTCGGTCGGCGTTAACGTCTGTAGAAGCGTACGGCGGCGGTTCGCCCGCGGCCGTGGTGGACGCCGGGGCTAACGTGTTACCCCGACGCCCACCACGTTTTCGGGCATCTTCCGCGGCCGCCTTGTGAAGATGTCCGAGGAGGAAACACGTGGGCGCAGGTCCTAAGCCGGTGGCCGTGGAGGTCGCCCGGGAAGAGCTGCAGCGGGTCCTGGTCGTCGGCCTCGACCCCGACATCCTTGAGCGGGCCCTGACGCACCGCTCGTACGCGTACGAGAACGGCGGCCTGCCCACCAACGAGCGCCTGGAGTTCCTCGGCGACTCGGTGCTGGGTCTCGTGGTCACCGACACCCTCTACCGCAACCACCCCGACCTGCCCGAGGGGCAGCTCGCCAAGCTGCGCGCCGCGGTGGTCAACATGCGCGCGCTGGCCGACGTCGCCCGCAACCTGGGCCTCGGCCGGTTCCTGCGGCTCGGCAGGGGCGAGGAGGGCACCGGCGGCCGCGACAAGTCCTCGATCCTGGCCGACACGCTTGAGGCGCTGATCGGCGCGATCTACGTGGACAAGGGCCTCGACGAGGCGTTCCGGGTCGTCCATCTGCTGTTCGACCCGCTGATCGTGCGTTCGGCCTCGCTGGGCGCGGGGCTCGACTGGAAGACCTCCCTTCAGGAGCTCACCGCCTCCGAGGCGCTCGGCGTGCCCGAGTACCACGTCGAGGAGAGCGGGCCCGACCACGCCAAGTCGTTCACGGCGATGGTCCGCGTCGGCGGCGAGTCCTACGGCTCGGGCACCGGGCGCAGCAAGAAGGAGGCCGAGCAGCAGGCGGCCGAGGCGGCCTGGACGCGCATCCGGGCCCGCCGTGAGCAGCGCGAGAGCCAGCCCGCGAGCTGACCCCGGCACTCGGGAAGCCCCGGCCCGCGTCCGGCGTTGTGACTGCGGATCCGTCTCCGCCGCGGCATGCCCTGCGGCCGGGGAAGTCGAGAGGACGGTTGGTGCACGGTGCCTGAGCTGCCGGAGGTCGAGGTCGTCAGGCGCGGCCTCGCGCAATGGGTCGTCGGCCGCGAGATCGCCGCCGCGGAGGTGCTGCACCCGCGGGCGATCCGGCGGCACGTCCCCGGGGCCGACGAGTTCGCCGCCCGCCTGAAGGGCCGTACGGTCCTGTCGGCCGAGCGGCGCGGCAAATACCTGTGGCTGCCCCTGTCGGGCGCCGAGGAGGCCCTCCTGGCCCACCTGGGCATGAGCGGCCAGCTGCTCGTCGTCGATCCGCAGACGCCGCCCGAGAAGCACCTGCGCGTACGCCTCCGCTTCGAGGACGGCGGCCCCGACCTGCGTTTCGTCGACCAGCGCACGTTCGGCCACGTCATGCTGACCCCGCTCGTCGGTGGCGTGCCCGCGCCGATCGCGCACATCGCGCCCGACCCGTTCGAGCAGTCGTTCGACGAGGCGGAGTTCACCCGCAGGCTCAGGGCCAGACGCACCGAGATCAAGCGGGCGCTGCTGGACCAGTCGCTGATCAGCGGCGTCGGCAACATCTACGCCGACGAGGCGCTGTGGATCGCCCGGCTGCACTGGGCCCGTCCCACCGAGACGCTCACCCGTCCGAAGATCGCCGAGCTGCTGGCCGGCGTCCGCACGGTGATGGGCGCCGCCCTGCAGCAGGGCGGCACCTCCTTCGACAGCCTCTACGTCAACGTCAACGGCGAGAGCGGCTACTTCGACCGTTCCCTGGAGGTCTACGGCCGCCGCGACCTGCCGTGCTCCCGCTGCGGCACGCCCATCAGGCGGGAGGCGTTCATGAACCGGTCGTCGTACTCCTGCCCCAAATGCCAGCGAAAGCCGCGGTGAGCAGGGCCAGCGCGGCGCCCAGCCACATCACCGACGAGATCGACACGCCGTCCACCACCCGGCCGCCGACGAACGAGCCGAGCGCGATCGAGACGTTGAACGCGCCCACGAACAGCGCGGTGCCCAGCTCGCCCCCGCCCGAGCGCATGATCCACAGTTGCAGCGCCACGCCGACGCCGCCGTAGCCGAGTCCCCACACGACGAGCATCACCAGGGGCAGCCCGACCAGCGCCAGCGCCGCCGTGGACACGGCGATGAGCAGGGCCAGGACGATCAGCACCGGCTTGGGGTTCCTGGCCGCCCTGGCGCCCGCGACGAAGTTGCCGACGACGCCGGCCGCGCCGTACACCAGGAGGGCCACGCTGACCAGGGCGGGACCGGCGTCGGAGACCTGCTCCAGGAACGGCCGGACGTAGGTGTAGGCCGCGAAGTGCCCGGTGATGATCAGCACGGTCGCCGCCAGCACGACCCGCAGCGCTCCCGGCAGCGGCGCGCGCGAGCCACCGGCGGCGTCCTCGCCCGGCATGGGCGGCAGCACGGCGGCCAGCACCCCGAGCAGCACCAGCGCCACCCCGCCCATGACCCCGAACGACGTGCGCCACCCGGCCGCCGAGGCGATGAGCGTGGCCGCGGGCACGCCGAGCACCGAGGCCACCGACACGCCGCCCAGGATGACCGACGTGGCCCGGCCCACCGAACGCTCGGGCACCAGCCGCAGGCCGAGCCCGGCCGCGAAGGCCCAGAACCCGCCGATGCTGATCCCGGTCAGCACCCGCGCGCCCAGCATGACGGGGAAGCTCGTCGCGAACGCCGCCGCCAGGTTGGCCACCGCGAGCAACGCCATCAGGCCGAGCAAGGGGACGCGGCGGTCCAGCCGCCGGGTGGCCAGGGCCAGCACGGGCGCCGAGACGGCCGCGACCAGCCCCGGCAGCGACATCATCAGCCCGGCCGTGCCGTCGGACACGCCCAGGGTGGAGGCGATCGAGGTCAGCAGGCCGACGGGCAACATCTCGCTGGTCACGACGGTGAAGGTGCCCACCGCGACCGCGAGCACGGCGAGCCAGCGGGCCCGCGCGACAGTGGAGGTCTCAAGAGTCGTCATGCCGTTCAGCCTCGTCATCGGCCGGGGGCGGAACAATGACGAAGCTCGAAGCCTTGCTTTAGGCAGGCTAAGCGATCGCGTCCCGGGAGTGGCATGGAGTTCAGGGAACTGGAGTGCTTCGTCGTGCTGAGCGAGGAGCTGCACTTCGCGCGTACGGCCGAGCGCCTGTATCTGTCGCCCGGCCGGGTGAGCCAGCTCATCGGCGCGCTGGAGACCCGGATCGGCGGCCGGCTGTTCGACCGCACCAGCAGGCGGGTGCGCCTGACGCCGCTCGGCTGTCGCTTCCTGGCCGACCTGCGGCCCGCCTACGACGGCATGGCGGCGGCCGTGTCGCGGGCGACGGCCTCGGCCCGGGAGGTCGCGGGCCTGCTGCGGGTGGGGTTCCTGGCCACGCCCACCGAGATCGTCACCGGGAGCGTGGCGGCGTTCGAGCGCCGGTACCCGGGCTGCATGGTCGAGCTGGTGGAGGTGCCGCTCTCCGACCCGTTCAGCAAGCTGCGCGAGGGGCGGGTGGACCTGACGTTCACGCTGCTGCCCCTCGAAGAGCCCGACCTGGAGGGCGGCGCGGAGCTGAACCACTGCCCGGTCGAGCTGGGCCTGTCCGTACGCCATCCGCTGGCCGCCCGCGCCGGCGTGGACGCCGAGGAGCTGGCCTCGGTCGCCCTGTTCGGCCTCGACGACCCCGCCCCGCGCCGCTGGCAGGAGCACATCGCCCCCACCCTCACCCCTTCCGGGCGGCCGATCGCGCGGGCCGGCTCGGTGGCCACCACCCAGGAGGGCCTGACGCAGGTCGCCCTGAACCGCGGTGGCATGCTCTTCTGCAAGCCGAGCGCCGACCACCACCGCCGGCCCGACATCGCGTTCGTGCCGGTCACCGGCCTGCCTCCGTCGATCCTGGGCCTGGCCTGGCTGCGGGCCGGACGCACGGCCTCGATCCTGGCCTTCAACGAGTTGGCCATGGAAGTCGTACGGCGGCATGAGACGGTGGCGGCATGACGGATACGAAGAGTAATGGCGACAAAGCTTCGGGAAACGTCCGAGTAACCGCCTGGGTGCGGGGCAGGGTCCAGGGAGTGGGCTTCCGATGGTGGACGCGCGCACGGGCGTTGGAGCTCGGCCTCACCGGCTGGGCGCGGAACACCGACGACGGCCGGGTCGAGGTCGTCGCCGAGGGGCCGCAGGAGGCGTGCGTCAAGCTGTTGGAGCTGCTCAAGGGTTGCGACACGCCGGGAAGGGTCGATGGAGTAGTGGAACGATGGAGTGAACCCCGAGGTAGTTTGAGCGGTTTTGTAGAGCGGTAGTCGCTTTTGCTAAACGGCCCAAATAGGGTATAGTTATATGTCGGGAGTGCCTATCAGTGGGGCGTTGCGGTTGGATCGACTTGACCGCCCACACTGCCGGTGCGACTCTTGTTAAGTACCACGCGCACCCCTCCCGCGGAATAGAAGTGCGCGAACCAGTCTGGTCACTCAGCGTGGAGGACCCTTTACCATGGCGAAGGCTCTACTCGGCCACGTCGGCGGTCCTGACCCTCGAATGGTCTCGGAGATGCGCCGCTTGCAGCAGCGTATCCGGGATCTGGAGGCAGAACTCATCCGACTTCAGGCCACGAACGACGCTCTTGCGGCGCAGACCCGCGACGAAGCGCTCAGTCGCTTGCAGGAGCGCGAGCCGGCACTCACCTGAGAGTGATCGGAGCGCAAGACCCAGGGACGTCTCGAAGAGGCGTCCCTTGTTATTTTCCCTGGTGAAAAAGCGCTGGTCACCGACATGCCCACGACGGGCGGCGGGGACCAGTAGGCTTTTCCGAAGCCCGTTCAGCCGGAGGCCGGGAAGACAGGGGGTCGGCGTTTGTACCTGAAGGCCCTCACCCTGCGCGGCTTCAAGTCCTTCGCCTCGGCGACCGCCCTGCGTCTCGAACCGGGCATCACGTGCGTCGTCGGCCCCAACGGCTCGGGCAAGTCCAACGTCGTCGACGCCCTGGCCTGGGTCATGGGCGAGCACAGCGCCAAGTCGCTGCGCGGCGGCAAGATGGAGGACGTCATCTTCGCCGGCACCTCCTCCAGGCCGCCGCTGGGCCGCGCCGAGGTGACGCTGACCATCGACAACTCCGACGGCGCGCTGCCGATCGACTACACCGAGGTCACGATCAGCCGGCTGATGTTCCGGTCGGGGCAGAGCGAATACGCCATCAACGGCGACACCTGCCGCCTGCTCGACATCCAGGAGCTGCTGTCCGACTCGGGCATCGGCCGCGAGATGCACGTCATCGTCGGCCAGGGCCAGCTCGACGCCGTGCTGCACGCCGGCCCCGAAGATCGCCGCGCCTTCATCGAAGAGGCCGCGGGCGTGCTCAAGCACCGCAAGCGCAAGGAAAAGGCGCTGCGCAAGCTCGACGCCATGCAGGCCAACCTCACCCGGGTCCAGGACCTCGCCACCGAGCTGCGCCGCCAGCTCAAGCCGCTCGGCCGCCAGGCGGAGATCGCCCGCAAGGCCGCCGTCATCCAGGCCGACCTGCGTGACGCCCGGTTGCGGCTGCTCGCCGACGACCTGGGCATCCTGCGCGCCACGCTCGAACGCGAGGCCGCCGACGAGGCCGCCGTCACGACCAGGCGCCACCAGGTCGAGACCGAGCTGGCCGAGGGCCAGCAGCGCGAGGCCGCCCTGGAGGCCGCCGAGGCCGAGGCCCAGCCGCGGCTGAGCGCCGCCCAGGAGACCTTCTTCAGGCTCTCCTCCCTGCGCGAGCGCATCACCGGCCTCGAACAGCTCGCCGCCGAACGCCACCGCCACGCCCTCGACGCCGCCGCCATCGAACGCCGCGGCCGCGACCCCGAAGACCTCGAACGCGAGGCGGGCGAGGTGCGCGAGCAGGAGCACATCCTCGGAGCCGAGCTCGAACACGCCCAGGAGCTGCTGGCGGAGGCCGTCCAGGGGCGGGCCGCGGCCGAGGCCGAGCTGAGCGCGGAGGAGCAGCGCCTGGCGATGGCCGCGCGGGCCGCCGCCGACCGCCGCGAGGGCCTGGCCAGGCTGCGCGGGCAGGTCGACTCCGTACGCAGCAGGGCGCGGGCGGCCGAGGAGGAGATCGGGCGGCTGGAGAAGGCCGTGGCCGACGCCGCCGAGCGCGAGCGGCAGGCCCTGATCGACCTGGAGAACCAGCAGGAGGAGGAGCCCGCGGTCGATCCGGCGCTCGCCGAGGAGCTGGCCACCGCGCAGGCCGTGGTCGAGGAGGCCAGGGCCGCCGCCGACGAGGCCCGCGTGGCCGCCGACGAGGCCAAGGCCGGGCTCGACGGGCCGCGGGCCGCCGTCCAGGCCGCCAAGGCGGGCGTCACCACGGCCCGCGCCGCCGACCAGCAGGCCCAGCGGTCCGTGGCCGCGCTCCAGGCCCGCCGCGACGCCCTGGAGCTGGGCCTGGCCAAGGGCGACGGCGGCGCCGCGCTGCTCGACGCCGACCTGGCCGGGGTGCTCGGCCCGCTGGCCGCCTCGATGCAGGTCACGCCGGGCGCCGAGCTGGCCGTGGCCGCCGTGCTCGGCCCGGTCGCCGAGTCCGTCACCGTCAAGACGCTCGACAGCGCCGTCGAGGCGCTGGGCCTGCTGCGCGACGCCGACGCGGGGCAGGTCACGCTGCTGGTGGCCCAGGCCGGGGTTTCGGACAGCGCCGATCACTCCCAGGTTGCGCGATCGCGGCCCGAGGCGCCGCAGGGCGGGCGGTGGGCCGCCGATCTGGTCACCGTGCCCGACGAGCTGCGGCCCGCGCTCGACCACGTGCTGGCCGGGGTCGTCGTGGTCGGCGACCTCGAAGCGGCCCGCGAGCTGGTGGGGCTGCGTCCCGACCTGCGCGTGGTGACCGAGGGCGGAGACGTGCTGGGAGCCCATCTGGCCAGCGGCGGGTCGGCCGGCGGCACCTCCGTCCTGCAGGTGCGGGCGGCGCTCGACGAGGCCGTCCACGACCTGCGGGAGGCCGAGGCCAGGGCGGAGGCCACGGCCGAGGCGCTCGACCAGGCGATCGAGGCCGAGCAGGCGGCCCAGACCGCCGTCGAGGCGGCCCAGGCGCACGTCAACGAGGCCCAGAGCGCGGTCACCACCGCCCAGGCGGGCGTGAGCGCCGCCCAGGGCGTGCTCGACCAGGTCAGGGCCCGCCAGCGGGAGGCCGACCAGCGCAACGCGGCGGCGGCCAAGCGGCTGGCCCAGCTGGAGGCCGCCGCGCAGGCCGCGCACGCCGAGGCCGAACGCCTGGCCCGCAGCGTCACCGCGGCCCAGGACGCGCGCACCGAGGGGCTGGAGGAGCTGGCCGAGCTGGAGATCCGGCTGGCCGAGGCCGAATACGCCCAGGAGCTGGAGACCGAGCCCACCACCGACCTGCGCGACGACCTGGCCGCCACCTGCGAGACGGCCAGGCACCGCGAGATGGACACCCGCCTGCAGGTGCGCACGGCCGAGGAGCGCGTCAAGGGCATCGAGGGCCGCGCCGACGGCCTGCTGCGGGCCGCCCAGCGCGAGCGCCAGGAACGTGCCCAGGCCGCCGCACAGCGGGCCAGGCGCAGGCGGCAGGCCGTGCTGGCCGAGGCGGTCAGCAAGGGCGCCAAACAGGTGCTCAGGGCGCTCACCTCCTCGATCCAGCTCGCCTCCCGCGAGCGCGACGACGCCGACCTCGCCCGCGTCGCCGTCGACGCCGAGCTCAAGCAGGTCCGCGTACGCGTGCGTGAGCTCGGCCAGGAGCTCGACAAGCTGGTCAACCGCGCCCACGGCAGCGAGGTGGCCCGCACCGAGCAGCGTCTGCGGCTGGAGCAGCTCCAGGAGCGGGCGATGGAGGAGTTCGGCGTCGAGGCCGAGACGCTGATCTCCGAGTACGGCCCCGACGCCCTCGTGCCCGGCGACCCGCCCGTCCCGTACGTCCGGGAGGAGCAGGAGAAGCGGGCCAGGGCCGCCGAGCGGCAGATGACCCAGCTCGGCAAGGTCAACCCGCTGGCGCTGGAGGAGTTCGCCGCGCTGGAGGAGCGCCACGCGTTCCTGACCTCGCAGCTGGAGGACCTCAAGAAGACCCGGCGCGACCTGCTGACCGTGGTCAAGGAGGTCGACGACCGGGTCGAGCAGATGTTCGCCTCGGCGTACGAGGACGTCGCCCGCGAGTTCGAGCAGATCTTCACCCGGGTCTTCCCGGGCGGCGACGGGCGGCTCGTGCTCACCGACCCCACCGACATGCTCACCACCGGCATCGAGGTCGAGGCCAGACCGCCGGGCAAGAAGGTCAAGCGGCTGTCCCTGCTGTCGGGCGGCGAGCGCTCGCTGACCGCGGTGGCGTTCCTGATCTCCATCTTCAAGGCCCGGCCCTCACCCTTCTACGTCATGGACGAGGTCGAGGCCGCCCTCGACGACACCAACACCCAGCGCCTGCTGACCCTGTTCGAGGAGCTGCGGCAGAGTTCCCAGCTCATCGTCATCACCCACAACAAGCGCACGATGGAGATCGCCGACGCCCTCTACGGCGTGTCCATGCGCGGCGACGGCGTGACGCAGGTGGTCAGCCAGCGCCTGCGGGAGCGCGAATCCGCCTGATCCGGCCTGTCATCATCCGTGTGCCTTGGGCATGACCATGCCGGTCGATCTGGAAAACTGACATCTTGTGGATGGTTACCTCGGCGTCATAGTGATCGTGGTCGTCGTCGCCCTGCTGGCGGCCGGCGGCCTCTTCCTGCTGTTCAAGCCGGGTGGCAAGGCGGCGCCGCCCGTGCCGCCGCCGGAGGCGCCGCCGCTTCCCGAGGAGGAGAAGCGGCCGGCCGGCCCGGTCGAGGAGGTCGACGGCGCGGTCACCACGGTGCCGCCGCCGGTCGCGCCGGCCGAGCCGATGGTCATCGCGCCCGAGGTCGAGGTGCCGCCGCCGTCCGCGGGGCGGATGGTGCGGCTGCGTTCGCGTCTGGCGCGTTCGCAGAGCGCGCTCGGCCGCGGGCTGCTGGAGCTGCTGTCGCGTGACCGGCTCGACGACGACGTCTGGGACGAGATCGAGGAGCGCCTGATCACCGCCGACGTGGGCGTGGCCCCGACCCAGGCGATGGTCGAGGAGCTGCGTACCAAGGTCAAGGTGCTGGGCAGCCGCACGCCCACGGAGGTCAGGGCCCTGCTGCGCGAGCAGCTCCTGGCCCAGGTCAACCCCGACCTCGACCGTGGCCTGCATGTCCAGAAGCACGGCGAGCGGCCCGCCGTGGTCCTCGTCGTGGGCGTCAACGGCACCGGCAAGACCACCACCACGGGCAAGCTCGCCCGCTCGCTCATCGGCGACGGCAAGAAGGTCGTGCTCGGCGCGGCCGACACCTTCCGCGCGGCGGCGGCCGACCAGCTCCAGACGTGGGGCGAACGGGTCGGCGCCGAGACCGTGCGCGGCCCGGAGGGCGGCGACCCGGCCTCGGTGGCCTTCGAGGCCACGGCCAAGGGCATCGAGGACAAGGTCGACGTCGTCATCGTCGACACCGCGGGCCGCCTGCACACCAAGACCGGCCTGATGGACGAGCTGGGCAAGGTCAAGCGGGTCATCGAGAAGAAGGCCACGGTCGACGAGGTGCTGCTCGTCCTCGACGCCACCACCGGCCAGAACGGCATGCGCCAGGCCCAGGTGTTCGCCGAGGTGGTGAACATCACCGGCATCGCGCTCACCAAGCTCGACGGCACCGCCAAGGGCGGCATCGTGATCTCCGTGCAGCGCGAGCTGGGCGTGCCGGTCAAGCTCGTGGGGCTCGGCGAGGGGCCCGACGACCTGGCGCCCTTCGACCCCGAGGTCTTCGTGGACGCGATCCTGGGCGACTGACCGCTTTTATCGGTCATGTCCTAATTCATGCCGAAATAGCCGTTACCAGAAAAGTCTTGAGTCGTTAGTTAGCTTTGTGCTGACATGTTCGGGTTATCCGCGATCACCAAGGGGATGCCCATGAAGAAGATCGTCGTCCATCGTCCCGGGACTGTCAGGCCCACCACGCTCGCCTCACCGCGGCACTGCGTTTGACCTGTCTCTGGGTCGGCGTTTCCGCACGGGAACGCCGACCGTTGGGAAGGGGGCGGTCGTGAGGACGATCGCCCTGGACGCCGACCGCCGGGTCGCCGGCCCCTACACGATGGCCGCCGCGCTGCTCGACCTGCTGGTCCCCGAGGCGCTCGACCGGCGGCCCGACCTGGTGGCCGCCCACGACGTGGAGCTCCGGGTCGCGGCGCCCCGCCTGCGGCCGCTCGTCCCGGCGCGCAGGCGCTCGCTGGCCGACGACCTGCCGAGGGCGCAGCGCATCCTCATCCCGGGGGCGCGCCGCAGCCTCAGGATCGCCAACGGGCTGGTCGAGTTCGTCCGCGAGCTGCTGACCGTCACGGGGCCGCTCACGCTCGTCGTGTCGAACCTGGGCGAGGCCGACCACACCGACGCCGAGCTGGTCGAGGTGCTGCGCCGCCGGCTCGACCCCGGGCTGCTGCGCGTCGAGGAAGGCCCGTCGTCGCCCGGTGAGGGCCCGTTGTGCGGGGACTTCGACCGCTACCGCGACGAAGGCTTCCATCACGCGATGGCGGAGTCGGGTACGGAGGCGCTGCGCGGCATGGCGTACGAGGACGATCCCGAAGGGTGGCGCACGCTCGTCCAGCGCGTCGCCGCCGCCTTGGAGGCCGTGGAACGCGAGGAGGAGGCCCGCGAGCTCTACGACCGGGCCAGGCGCGTCAGCACCGACCCCAAGCACCGGGCCACGATCGCCTACGCCACCGCCATGATCCTGGTACGCCACCACGACCCCGCGCGCCGCGACCCCGGCGAGGCGATGGCGTGGATCAACGAGGCCGTCACGATCACGTCGTTGCTGCCCGACGTCCGCGAACGGGCCTTCCACCTGGGCTTCGACCTCAACGGCAAGGCCCTGGTCGAGCTGCGCGCGGGGCGTCCCGACGCCGCGCTGCGGCTGGTCGAGCAGGCCGTCGCGCTGGCCGAGGAGCACCTGGCGGGCGAGCATCCGGTCCACCTGCTGGTGCTGCGCGCCAACAGGGCCCAGCTGCTGGCCCAGGCCGGCCGGTACGACGAGGCGCTGGCGGACTACACCGCGGCGATCGACGCCGACCCCGGCTATCCGGACTACTACCTCGACCGTGGCAACCTGCTGAACATGCTGGGCAGACCGGCCGAGGCCCTGGCCGACTACGAGGCCGTCATGCGGCTCAGCCCGCCCTTCCCCGAGGCGTACTACAACCGCTCGGAGCTGCGGTTCGCGGCCGGCGACCTCGAAGGCGCCCGCGCCGACCTCGACCGCACGCTGGAGCTCGACCCCGGCTTCGCCCCCGCGTACGTCAACAGATCCGGCCTGCTCGCCCTCCACGGCGAGTACGAGCAGGCCAGACGCGACGTGGAGCGCGGCCTGGCGCTCCGGCCGCGCGACGCCCACCTGCTGTGCGTGCTCGGCCAGGTGGAGACGGCCCAGGGGCGCTACCCGGAGGCGTACGCGGCCTTCGACGGCGCGCTGGAGATCGACCGCGACCTGGCCGCCGCGTGGGGGAACCGGGCCGTGGCCGCCTTCGAACGCGGCGACCACGACGGCGCGCTGTCCGACCTGACCCGCGCGCTGAAGCTGACGGAGACGGCCGAGCTGCTGTTCAACCGGGCGATGGTCTACCGGGAGCTGGGCCGGGCGAAGGAGGCCAGACAGGACCTGCTCCGAGCCGCCGAGCTGGCCCCGGACGACCAGGACGTCGGACGGGCACTGGCCGAGGTCTGAGGGGATGCGCGGCCTTCGCCGGGGCGGGCCGGCCGGTGATCGCGGCGGGCGTGGCGCTGTCGCCGGTGCGGCGGGTCAGGCTCGCGGAGCCGCGAGCGGCCCGATCGGCACCACGAGAGGCGTCCCCGCGACCGGATCCTCGATGATCTTCGCGTCCAGCTCGAACACCTCGCGCAGCAGCTCCTCGGTCAGCACCTCGTGCGGGGCGCCCGCGGCCACGACCTTGCCGGCGCGCATGGCCACCAGCCGGTCGGCGTAGCGCGCGGCCAGGTTGAGGTCGTGCAGGACCATGACGACCGTGCGGCCCGCCTGCTCGTGCAGATGCCGGACGAGCTCCAGCACCTCCACCTGGTGGGCCAGGTCGAGGAACGTGGTGGGCTCGTCGAGCAGCAGCAGGTCGGTGCCCTGGGCCAGGGCCATGGAGATCCACGCCCGCTGCCGCTGGCCGCCCGACAGCTCGTCGAGCGGACGTTCGGCGAGGTCGGCCAGGCCGGTCATGGACAGCGCCGCGGCGACCGCCGACTCGTCGTCGGAGGACCACTGCCGGTACCACGTCTGGTGCGGATGGCGTCCCCTGGCGACCAGGTCGGCCACGGTGAGCCCTTCGGGGGCCGAGGGCGCCTGCGGCAGCACGCCGAGGACCTTGGCCACCTCGCGGGTGGGGATGGCGTCGATGCGCTTGCCGTCCAGCAGGACCTGGCCGCCCTGGGGTTTGAGCAGGCGGCCCAGCGCGCGCAGGAGGGTGGACTTGCCGCAGCCGTTCGGGCCGATGATGGTGGTCACCGTGCCGGCCTCGATGCCGAGGTCGAGGCCGTCCACGATGGTCCGGTCGCCGTAGCCGAGCTTGACGCCCGCGGCCTGCAGCCTCATTTGCGTGCCCTCCAGATCAGGTGGATCAGGTACGGTGCGCCCAGCACGGCCGTGACGATGCCGACGGGCAGTTCGATCGGCGAGAAGACGGTCCGCGCGATCAGGTCGGCCCCGGCGGTGAGCACGGCCCCGGTGACCGCCGAGCACAGCAGCGGCGGCCGGGCCGAGCGGGCCAGCCTGAGCGCGATCTGCGGTGAGGCGAGCGCCACGAACGCGATCGGCCCGGCCGAGGCGGTGGCCACGGCGGCCAGCAGCACGGCGGCCAGGATCAGCAGGGCGCGGGCCGCGTTCACGCGTACGCCGAGGGCGGTGACCACGTCGTCGCCGAAACGCAGGGCGTCGAGCGAGCGGGTGCCGAGCAGGGTGGCCGGGATGAGCACGGCCAGCGCGAGCGCCACGGGGACGACGTGCTCCCAGCCGCGCCCGTTGAGCGAGCCGCTGATCCAGACCATGGCCCGGCCGGTGTCGTTCACGTCGCCGACGGTCAGCAGCCAGAACTTCACGTTCGTGAACACGGCGGCCACGCCGATGCCGACCAGGACCAGGCGGTAGCCGTCCAGGCCGCGCCGCCAGGCCAGGCCGTAGACGACGGCCGCGCCGAGCAGGCCGCCGAGCAGCGCGAGCGCGGGGACGCCCAGGCTGGCCAGCAGGCCGCTGGTGCCGCCGTAGACGCTGCCGCTGGCCACCACGCCGGCCACGACGGTGACCGAGGCGCCGGTCGTGACGCCGAGGATCTCCGGGCTGGCCAGCGGGTTGCGCGCGATGGACTGGATGATCGCGCCGGACAGCGCGAGCGCGGCGCCGACCAGGGCGCCGGTCAGGGCGCGCGGCAGGCGCAGCTCCATGATGACGAAGTGGGCCGCGCTGTTGACGTCGAAGGTGCCCTGGAGCACCTCCGTCAGGCTCATCGGGAGGTCGCCGATGCGCATGTTCAGCGCCATGAGCATGACCAGGAGCACCAGCCCGGTCACGCTGACGGCGACGGCACGCAGGCGCAGCCGCCAGGACAGGGCGCCGAGGCGCAGGGGGAGCGCGGTCATAGCCGTACCGGCTTTCTGCGGCGGACCAGGGCGACGAAGAAGGGGGCGCCGATCAGCGCGAGGACGACGCCGACCTCCAGCTCGCCCGGAGGGGCGACCACGCGTCCGATCACGTCGGCGACCAGCAGCAACGCCGCCCCGACCAGCCCCGAGTACGGCAGCAGCCACCGGTGGTCGGTGCCCGACAGCGGCCGGGCCAGGTGCGGCACGATCAGGCCCACGAACGCCAGCGAGCCGCAGGCCGCCACCGCCGCGCCCGACAGCAGGGTGACCGAGGCGACGCCGACCGTCCTGGTCAGGGCGATGTTCTGGCCGAGCGAGCGGGCGACGTCCTCGCCGAGCGACAGGGCGTTCAGGCCCGGGGCGTTGACCAGGGCGAGCAGCAGGCCGGCGAGGATGAACGGGAGCACCTGCCAGACCACGTCGGGGCCTCTGGCGGCGATGGAGCCGGCCTGCCAGAAGCGGAAGACGTCCATGGCCTGCTCGTCGAGGAGCACGATGGCCGAGGTCATGGCGTACAGCAGGGCGCTGACCGCGGTGCCGGCCAGGGCCAGCGTGACCGGGGTGGGGCCGCCCCTGCCGCCCGTCATGCCGAGCGCGAACACCGCCACGCTGGCCACCAGGGCGCCCGCCAGGCCGAACCAGATGTAGGCGAGCAGGCTGGAGGCGCCCAGCAGGATGATCGAGGCCACCATGGCGAACGCCGCGCCCTGCGTGACGCCCAGCAGGCCGGGGTCGGCGAGGGGGTTGCGCGTGTGGCCCTGCATGAGGGCGCCCGCGACGCCGAGCGCGATCCCGGCCAGCACCCCGAGCACGGTACGCGGGACGCGCAGCGAGCGGATGATGATGTCGTTCTCGCTGCCGGTGGGCGCGGTGAGGGCCTGCCAGGCGGCGCCCGGCGGTACGGGCTTCGAGCCGACCGTGATGCTCAGCACCACCGCGACCGCGACGGCGGCCAGGAGGACGAGCAGGAGGACGAGCCGCCGGCGCCGGATGCCGATGAGGCGGGGCGCGAGCGCGGTCACCAGATTTCCTCCCCTTGTTTGCCCGATCGTGGTGAAGTATGCCAGGTTAGGCAGGGCTAACCTAATTTAGGTTCGCCTTACCTAGGGAAAGGGTTCTGATGAGAGCGTGGCGGTTGCTGGCCGGTGCACTGCTGGTGGCGGGGGTGGCCGCGTGCGGCTCGACAGGGACTTCGACGGAGACCCCGGCGGGATCCTCGGCCGCGTCGTCGGCCGACCCGGCCGCCAGGACGATCGAGCACGCGATGGGCTCGACCAAGATCTCCGGGCAGCCCAAGCGGGTCGTCGCGCTCGACCAGAGCTTCGTGGACGCGGTGCTCACGCTGGAGACCCCGGTGATCGGCTACACCACCTACCGGTCGATCGACACCAAGCTGCCCGACTACCTCGGCCCGCTCGTCGCCCAGTACGGCAAGGAGGCCACCTCGGTCGGCACGCTGGAGCAGCCGAGCCTGGAGAAGATCGCCGCGCTCAAGCCCGACCTG
This sequence comes from Nonomuraea sp. NPDC049607, assembly GCF_040675375.1. Taxonomy (NCBI): domain Bacteria; kingdom Bacillati; phylum Actinomycetota; class Actinomycetes; order Streptosporangiales; family Streptosporangiaceae; genus Nonomuraea; species Nonomuraea sp. NPDC049607. The sequence goes on along the minus strand of NZ_JBFAOV010000002.1, from coordinate 338,598 downwards.
ATCGTGTCGGCCAAGGTCCGGCACGAGGCCCTGTACGACAAGCTGTCGAAGATCGCGCCGACGGTCTTCAGCGAGACGACCGGCGCCATCTGGAAGGACAACCTGCGGCTCATGGGCCGCGCCCTGGGCAAGGAGGACCTGGCCGACTCCAGGATCAAGGCGTTCGAGGAGCGCGCGGGCAAGATCGGGGCCGCGATCAAGGACAAGCAGGGCGGGAAGCTGCCGACGATCTCGATCGTGCGCTTCGCCGGCGAGCCCACCGTCCGGCTGTACGTCGAGAAGTCCTACTCCGGGGTCGTGCTGAAGGACGTCGGCTTCCCGCGTCCTGAGGGCCAGCCCACCAAGGACGACGCCATCGCCGTGGACGTCAGCCAGGAACGCATCGCCGACCTCGACGCCGACCACATCTTCGTCGCCACCTATCCGGACCCGGCCAGCGACGGCCCCAAGGAGAAGTTCGTCGGCAACCCGCTGTGGGGCCGGCTCAAGGGAGAAAAGCACGAGGTCAGCGACCTGACGTGGATGAGCGCCGTGGGCATCCAGGGCGCCCACGCCATCCTGGACGACCTGGCCCAGACGTTCTCGGTCGACCCCGCCAAGCCCGCCTCCTGACCCGCGCGGACGCTCAGCGCGGCAGGAAGGCCCGCAGGTCGGCCAGGTGGGGTTCGAGATCCAGCCCCTGGCCGGCCAGCCATTCCGGGTTGTCGTAGGTGCCCTTGTAGCGGTCGCCGCGGTCGCAGACCAGGGTGACGATGCTGCCCTGGCGGCCCTCCTCGCGCATCTCCCTGACGAGGTCGACGCAGGCCGCCAGGTTGGTGCCCGTCGAGCCGCCGACGTCGAGACCGGTGACCTCGCGGGTCCAGTGCATGGCGGCGATCGACCGGGCGTCGGGGACGGCGATCATGCGGTCGATCACGCTGGGCAGGAACGACGGCTCCACCCGCGGACGCCCGATGCCCTCGATCCGCGACCCGGCCGCCGTCACCGAGGTGTCGCCCGAGACCCAGCCCGGGTAGAACGCCGAGCCCTCCGGATCGACCACCGCCAGGCGGGTGGGGTGGCGGCGGTAGCGGATGTAGCGGCCGATCGTGGACGACGTGCCGCCGGTGCCGGCGCCCACCACGATCCAGGCGGGCTCGGGATGCGGCTCCATGGACATCTGGGAATAGATCGACTCGGCGATGTTGTTGTTGCCTCGCCAGTCGGTCGCGCGTTCGGCGTAGGTGAACTGGTCCATGAAGTGGCCCCCGGTCTCGGCGGCCAGCCGGTGAGATTCGTCATAGATCGCCCCCGGGTCGGCGACCAGATGACACTTCCCGCCGTAGAACTCGATGAGGTGGCACTTCTCGGGCGACGTGGACGCGGGCATGACGGCGATGAACGGCAGGCCGAGCAACCGGGCGAAATACGCCTCGCTGACCGCGGTCGAACCGCTGGACGCCTCCACGATCGTGGTGGCCGGGCCGATCCAGCCGTTGGCGAGGCCGTACAGGAACAGGGACCGTGCGAGCCGGTGTTTGAGTGAACCGGTCGGGTGCACCGATTCGTCTTTCAGGTAGAGGTTTACACCCCAGTCCGAGGGAAGCGGAAAGACGTGCAGGTGAGTGTCACAACTCCGGTTGGCGTCGGCCTCCACCTTGCGGATGGCCTCCGCCACCCACCGGCGTGTCCCCGTGTCGTGACGGTCCACAGATTCCATGCCCATACGCTATCCCCTGTGACTCTGACCACTATTCCTACGATATTGGGTGGGTAGTGTTATGATAATGAGACTTGTCCGGCCGTGGACGTGACCACGCACGCCGCGAGCCCGATGGACTGAAACCCCTTCTGACCTAGGCGAACTCTCCTAACGCCACCCTTACTCGGGAGTTGCGAGGATGAGGAACGCTGTCAGGCGGCTTGTGCCGAACGGGGGATAGCGCAAGGGGGAATGAAATTGATCACTATGACCGATGAGCAGCGTCAGGACTGGTTCGAGCGCGATGTCGTGCCCGTGACGTCGCAGCTGTTCGCTTCCGCCATGCGCCTGACCCGTAACGCCGCCGACGCCGAGGACCTGGTGCAGGAGACGGTCGCCAAGGCGTACACGTCCTATCACCAGTTCCGTGAGGGCACCAACCTCAAGGCGTGGCTGCACCGCATCCTCACCAACAACTTCATCAACGACTACCGCAAGAAGCAGCGCTCGCCGAAGTTGTCGGCCGCCGAGGACATCGAGGACTGGCAGCTGCACGCCGCCGAGTCCCACACCTCCACGGGCCTGCGCTCGGCCGAGACCGAGGCGCTCGACCGGCTGCCCGACAGCGTCGTGATGAACGCCCTGCGCTCCCTGCCCGAGGACTTCCGCGTGGCCGTCTACCTGGCCGACGTCGAGGGGTTCGCGTACAAGGAGATCGCCGAGCGCATGGGGACGCCCATCGGCACCGTGATGTCCCGCCTGCACCGTGGCCGCCGCCAGCTCCGCGGCATGCTGGAGGACTACGCGCGGGAGGAGGGCGCCGTGCGCCTTCCCGCCCCCCGCGCGGCCGCCTAGGAGGAACCGGGCGAGTCCAGGGACAGACGAAGGCGGACGCGTAACACGCCGCCTTCGTCGCGCATCTGCACCCGGTCGCAGAGCTGCCGGCTGATCCAGAGCCCGTACCCCCGTGGGGCCTCGGGCTCCGGCGGTATGTAGCCCGGTAAGGGGTCGTCGAGCGTCCCGCCGGGATCGGCGATCTCGCAGACGAGGTCGCGCTCCTCCACCCACATCGTGATCGTGCCGAACCCGGCGCCGTGCTCGACGGAGTTCGCGGCGATCTCCGAGACGCTCAGCACCAGCGACGAGATGAGGTTGCGGTCCATTCCGGCCGCCCTGGCGTAGTCGCCGACGCTCTGACGCAGGCGCTTGAGCTCGCGGGCCGTGAAACGCACCAGGCAGGCCCCCGGGCCCGGCTCGGGGAACGGCGCGTCGTCGCCGTCGAGCACCAGCTCGTGGGGCTCCACGAAGCGGCCGCTCGCGGTCTCGCCCCCGGCCCCCAGCACCAGCGGGTGGACGACCGAGGTGAGCTCCCGGACGGGCTCGGGGACGTGGCGCAGGTCGTACAGGCACATCATGACGGACGGGGCCGCGGCGAGGGCGGCGTTGACGACCGAGTCGTAGCGGATGAGGTCCTGGATCCGCGGCTCGCTCAGATCGGTCCAGACGGGCTCGCCGATGACGAGCGTGGGCCGCCCGCGCGTGTACTCGTGGTAGGCGGCCAGCATCCGGTGGGGGTGGCCGTACCAGGAGCTGGACAGGCGGCTGTCGATGCGGCGCGCGTCGCCGTCGAGGGCCTCCGACAGCAGCGCCAGCCGGTCGGGACGGTTGACGACCAGCACGCGCCTGTCTTCGTCCAGCGCGGTGCGCACGCGCGGCACGACGAGGTCGAGGAAGGCCCGATCCGAGTCGTACGGTACCGCGACGTGCTTCAGCGACTGTGCCCGCTCCCGGCGCACGGCGGAAACGTAACAAGGGCCGGCCCGGCCGCGCAACCGGACCAATAACGTCGATCGCCTGCGGATGACCCCCCGGAGTTTGATGATTACTCCATGTCTTGGACGACTGATGCCCGTTGCTGGGTACACCGCATGTGTATGCGAACGTCGGCAGGGGGTGGCGTGTGACCGAAGCCCGCGCGGCGACGGAGAAACTCCAGGCGGAGCTGCACGGGCTGGGTGTCACCAGCGCGTACGAGGTGGGGGACGGAGCGACCATCTCGGTCTGGATAGGTCTCGTCGTGCATTACAGGGACGGGTTTTACCGTTGGCAGGAAGGTCCGGTTAAACGTCGTCATCTGGGTACGGATCCGGTTGGATGTGCCATGCGTGTGGCGCGCCGCTACAAGGAGCTGCACGCGGACATCCCACCCTGGTGGGACGACCTGACCAGGGAACTACGGGGGAGACCGGTTCAGGACTATCCGTGAGGCCCCCGCGTGCGGTGTTTCGGGGGAAAACATGCGCATTTGGGCTTTGCCGTTCGTTCTGTTCGTTCTCGTGGGCTGTGCCGCTCAACCGGTGCCGCGCCGGCATTCCGCCGCGGTCCGGCCGCCGGTCAGTCCTGAGGTCCTGGCCAAGCGGCTGGTCGCGCAGCAGGCCGACTGGCCGCGCAGCCGCAGGTTCGACTGCGGCAAGATCAAGTGTGTGGCCCTGACCTTCGACGACGGTCCCGGGCCCTACACCGGCAAGTTGCTCGACCTGCTGCGTCAACGCCAGGTCAAGGCCACGTTCTTCGTGCTGGGGGAGATGGTGGCGGCCGACACCGGCGGCCGGATCACCCGCCGCATCGTGGACGAGGGCCACGAGATCGGCAACCACTCCTGGTCCCACCCGTCGCTGACCGGCCTGTCGCGCGAGGGGGTGCAGCACGAGCTTGGGCACACCCAGGAGCTGGTCCACCGGCTGACCGGGGTCAGGATGCGGGTGATGCGCCCGCCGTACGGCAGCACCGACGACGCCGTGGCCGCCGAGACCCGCCGCGAGGGCCTGGCCCAGATCCTGTGGGACGTCGACACCCTCGACTGGCTGCACCGCGAGCCCGCCGCCGTGGTCAGGCGCGCCGACACCGCCAAGGCCGGGTCGATCGTGCTCATGCACGACATCCACCCCACCACGATCGAGGCCGTGCCGAAGGTGCTCGACACGCTCGCCAAGAAGGGCTACACGTTCGTGACCGTCTCGGAGCTGTACGGCCGTCCGCCCACGCCGGGCCGCACGTACACCGCACGGTGAGCGGCATGGCACCCTTGGGCCATGGGTTTCACCGGCTTCCCCGACGAGGCGTTCATCTTCTACGAGGGTCTTGAGGCGGACAACTCCAAGACCTACTTCACCCGCCACAAGCACCTGTACGAGGACGCCGTCCGAGCGCCCATGACGGAGCTCACCGACGAGCTGGCCGACGAGTTCGGCCCGGCCCAGCTCTTCCGGCCCTACCGCGACGTGCGCTTCTCCAAGGACAAGACGCCGTACAAGACCCATCAGGGCGCGTTCGTCGACCTGATGCCCGGCATCGGCTTCTACGTCGAGATCAGCGCCGCCGGCCTGTACGTCGCGGGCGGCCGCTACACCCAGGCCCCCGACCAGGTCGCCCGCTACCGCGCGGCCGTGGACGAGGACCTGACCGGCAAGCCGCTGGAGTCGATCACGGCCAGGCTCGCCGAAGCCGGCTACACGATCGGCGGCGACCGCCTGAAGACCAGGCCGCGCGGCTTCGACGAGGACCATCCCCGCATCGAGCTGCTGCGCCACAGGTCCCTGTTCGCGGGCGTCCGCTACGAGCCCGAGCCGTGGGTGCACACGGCCGAGGTGCGCGGGCGCGTCGAGCGGGCCTGGCGCGACTGCGCGGCGCTGGTCGAGTGGCAGTGCGCGCACGTCAGGGGCAGCGAGCTGCCGCGCCGCTGAGCGCATCGCCGGCCTTCGTGACCGGCTCCGTCTACACAGAAGCCGCGTGTCACCGGGAAGGTGACACGCGGCCGTGATGCGGGACAGATCAGGCGCGCTTGGCGCGGGCGGCGGCCCGGCCACGGGTGGCGCCGTCGAGCACGACCTTGCGGATGCGGACCGCGTCGGGCGTGATCTCCACGCATTCGTCCTCGCGGATGAACTCCAGCGCCTGCTCCAGCGACAGCGTCCGCGGCGGGATGACCTTCTCGGTCTCCTCGCTCGTGGACGAGCGCATGTTGGTGAGCTTCTTCTCCTTGGTGATGTTCACGTCCATGTCGTCGGAACGCGAGTTCTCACCGATGATCATGCCCTCGTAGACCTCGGTGGTCGGCGAGACGAACAGCGTGCCGCGCTCCTGGAGGTTGAGCATGGCGAACGCGGTGACCGGGCCCGACCTGTCGGCCACCAGCGAACCGTTGTTGCGGGTGCGCAGCTCGCCGAACCAGGGCTCGTAGGAGTCGAACACGTGGTGGACCAGGCCGGTGCCGCGGGTCTCGGTCAGGAACTCGGTGCGGAAGCCGATCAGGCCGCGGGCCGGGACCACGAACTCCATGCGGATCCAGCCGGTGCCGTGGTTGGTCATGTGCTCCATGCGGCCCTTGCGGACGGCCAGGAGCTGGGTGACCGCGCCGAGGTACTCCTCCGGGCAGTCGACCGTCAGGCGCTCGACCGGCTCGTGCACCTTGCCGTCGATGGTCTTGGTGACCACCTGCGGCTTGCCCACGGTCAGCTCGTAGCCCTCGCGGCGCATCTGCTCGACCAGGATGGCCAGCGCCAGCTCACCACGGCCCTGCACCTCCCAGGCGTCGGGACGGTCGGTGGGCAGCACGCGCAGCGACACGTTGCCGACCAGCTCCTTCTCGAGCCGGTCCTTGACCATGCGGGCGGTGACCTTGGAGCCCTTCACCTTGCCGACCAGCGGCGAGGTGTTGGTGCCGATCGTCATCGAGATCGCCGGCTCGTCGACCGTGATCAGCGGCAGCGGGCGCGGGTCCTCCGGGTCGGCCAGCGTCTCGCCGATCATGATCTCGGGGATGCCCGCGATGGCGATGATGTCGCCGGGACCGGCCTGCTCGGCCGGCTTGCGCTCCAGCGCCTCCGTCATCAGCAGCTCGGTGATCTTCACCTTCTGGATCGTGCCGTCGGTGCGGCACCAGGCGACCTGCTGGCCCTTGTGGATGACGCCCTGGTGGATCCGGCACAGCGCGATGCGGCCCAGGTAGGAGGAGGCGTCGAGGTTGGTGACGTGCGCCTGCAGCGGCGCGTTGGGGTCGTACGTGGGGGCCGGGATCGTCGACTTGATGATGTCGAACAGCGGCTCCAGGTCCTCCGAGTCGGGCATGCCGCCGTCGTCGGGACGGTTCATGGAGGCGCGGCCGGCCTTGGCCGAGGCGTAGACGATCGGGAAGTCGATCTGCTCCTCGGTGGCGTCGAGGTCCATGAACAGCTCGTAGACCTCGTCGACGACCTCCTTGATGCGGGCGTCGGGGCGGTCGACCTTGTTGATGCACAGGATGACCGGCATCTTGGCGGCGAAGGCCTTGCGCAGCACGAACCGGGTCTGCGGCAGCGGGCCCTCGGAGGCGTCGACCAGCAGCACCACACCGTCGACCATGGAGAGGCCGCGCTCGACCTCGCCGCCGAAGTCGGCGTGGCCGGGGGTGTCGATGATGTTCAGGGTCATGCCGCCGTGCTGGACGGCGGTGTTCTTGGCGAGAATGGTGATGCCCTTCTCGCGCTCCAGGTCGTTGGAGTCCATGACCCGGTCGTCGACGTCCTGGTTCGCGCGGAAGGCCCCGGACTGCCAGAGCATGGCGTCGACCAGTGTGGTCTTGCCATGGTCGACGTGCGCGATGATCGCGATGTTCCGCAGGTCGTCGCGGCTGTTCAAAGGCATGATGACTTCTCGCTCTGTGTCGTGGGGGCGGCCGCGCGAAGTCGCGACCCACCAAGTCTAGTTGATCCCCTCTCGTGGCAAGAGCGGGACAACGCGTCTGCGGCGCTGTACGGGTGAACGTTCCGCCCGGGGTGTCTGATTCCCGCCCCCCGCATGGATCACGGGCGGGCGGGCAGTGAGCGACCGCGAGGGACGAAGGACTGGTGCTGCTCGCCGCGTGGGGGCAGCTCGCCGCGCTTCTCGGGCTGCTGGCCTACTTCCTGCTCCGAGGGCGTACGTGAAGCGGGCCGCGGCCGTCCTCGTGCTGCTCGCACTGCTCGTGGCCGGTTGCGTGAGCCCCGCCCGGGACGACCACGACTACGCGCTCAAGGCCGAGCAGTCGGACGAGAGCGTCTCCTCGACCCTGCGGATCGTCCGCCTGGCCGTGCAGAACTCCCACAAGCTGACCAGGCCGTAGCTGAAGACCCTGCTCACCGACGCGGCCGGGGAGCTGGACGCGGTCGGCGACCAGTTCGGCGGGGTCCAGCCGCCGTCCGAGCGGTCCGACCAGGTGCGCGACCGGCTGCTCGACCGCATCCAGCGGGCCGAGAGCCTGGTGGACGACCTGCTCATCCAGGTCCGCCGGAACCGGATCGAGGACCCCGCCGGTGCGGTGCGGGAGCTGGAGTCGCTGGGGTGAAGAAGCTCTTCGCCGTCACGCTCGGCATCCTCAGCGCCGTCGGCGGCTTCGTGGACATCGGCGACCTCGTGGCCAACTCGCTGGTCGGCGCCCGGTTCGGGATGTCGCTGGCGTGGGTCGTGGTGGTCGGCGGCGCGTCGCCGGCCCTGGAGATCGCCGCCGGCCTGCGCCAGAACGTGCCCGCCGACCGGCTCGCCCCCCTCACCGAGCTGTACGAGCGCGAGCCGGGACGTACATAGCAGGTTGCACATTTGTGTGCATGGCAGGAGCCGCAGCGATCCCTACATTGTCGTCATGACGTGGACAGAGCTGGTGATGAGCTCGGCCCCGAGCAAGGGCGACCAGCCGGCGGTGAGCGACGTCAGGACCGGCGAGGTGCTGTCGTACGCGCAGTTCGCCAGGCGGGTCACCCGGGCGGCGGGCGGGTTGCGGCGCGACGGTCTGACCTACGGCGACCGCGTCCTCATCGATCTGCCGCTCGGCGTGTCCCTGACGGTGGCGGTCCACGCGGTGTCCTGGGCGGGCGGCGTCGCCGTGCTGAACGGCTCGGGCCCGGCCCGCATGATGATCACCCGCGGCCCTCGCGACCTCGGCGCGGTCGCCGCCGACCGGGTCTACGCCTTCCGTCCCTCGCCCGGCACGCTCCCGTTCGCCGGGCTGCTCAACGCGAACCCGGTGGAGTTCGGCCCGCTGGCGGGCGCGGCGCTGGCGCTGGGCGAAGGACGCGTCCTCGACCACGACGAGCTCGCCGCCGACCTGCGCAACCTGGCCGCCCGCCTGGTGATCGGCAAGGACGACGTCGTCGTCAACGCGGCCGGTGACCTGCTCAAAGGGCTGCGGGTGCTCGACCTGGCCCTGATGTCGGGCGCCCACGTGGTGATCGCCGCCAACGAGCCGACCGTCATCGGCTGCCGCGTGCTGGCCGCCGAGCGCAGGGCCACCATGGTCGTGGCGCCGTACGACGTCGCCAGGCGGCTGCTGGGCAACCCCATTCTGCGCGTTGTGGACGAAAGGGCGATCGTCAGCTCGCTTGGCCTGTGAAAAGTGCGACACTGTGGAAGAGTGTGATCCTTCGGCGACGCAGGGTGAACACATGCCAGAGGCCCCCCGGCACAACCTTCCAGCAGAGCCCAATCGGTTCGTGGGCCGCGAACGCGACCTCGACGACCTTCGCGGGCTGTTCGGCGAGACACGCGTGGTCACGCTGTGCGGCGTCGGCGGCATCGGCAAGACCCGGCTGGCCCTGCGGGTGGCCGCCGGGCTGGTGGGCGGCTATCCGGGCGGGGTGTGGCTGGTCGAGCTGGCCCGGGTCGGCCGTCCCGAGCAGATCGTCCAGGAGATCGCCCGGGTGCTGCGGGTGCGCGAGGAGAGCGGGCGCCCGCTGCTCGACACCGTCACCGCCCGGCTGCGCGACCTGCGCTGCCTGCTGCTGCTCGACAACTGCGAACATCTGATCGACGGGTGCGCCGAGCTGGCCGCCGAGCTGGTCGCCTGCTGCCCCCGGCTGAGCGTCCTGGCCACCAGCAGGGAGCCGCTGCGCATCGCCAGCGAGCTGATCTGGCGGGTGCCGCCGCTCGACCTGCCCGAGATGGGGTACGCCGACGCCGAGTCGGTGCAGCTCTTCATGGACCGCGCCGCCGCCGCCGGCACCCGGCTCGGCTACGACACCCTGCCCGACGTGGTCCGCCTGTGCCAGGCGCTCGACGGGCTGCCCCTGGCCCTGGAGCTGGCGGCGGCCCGTACGAGCCTGCTCAGCCCCGGGCAGATCGCCGACCGGCTCGACGACCGCTTCTCCCTGCTGACCACGGGCGGGCGCACCGCCCCGGCGCGGCAGCGCACGCTGCTGGCCACCGTCGACTGGAGCTACGACCTGCTGTCGGCCAAGGAGCAGGTGCTGCTGCGCAGGCTGTCGGTCTTCGCCCGCGACTTCGACCTCGACCTGGCCGAGCAGGTCTGCGCCGAGCCGCCCATCGCGCGGGCGGAGATCGTCGACCTGCTCGGCGGGCTGGTCGACAAGTCCCTCGTGCTGTGCGACGAGGAACGCAGGCGCTACCGGATGCTGGAGACGATCAAGCGGTACGCGATGAAGCGGCTGGACCGGGCCGGCGAGCGCGAGGCCGTCCGCGAGCGGCATCTCAGCGTCCTGTGCGACCTTCAGGAACGCCACTTCACGACCGAGATGGTCCGGCCGGGCGTGCCCTGGCCGGAGCGGCTGGAGTGCCTGATGGCCGGCAAGCAGCTCCTCGACGACCAGCGGGCCGCCCTCGACTGGGCCGCCGAGTCCGGCAACGCGCGGCTCGGCCTGCGGCTGTGCGCCGCCAGCACGGCCCTGCTGCCCATCTCCGGCAACCTGACGGAGATCGTCGGCTGGACCGAGCGGCTGCTCTCGCTCGACCTGTCACTCGTCCCCGACGCGCAGGTCGCGCAGGGCAAGGCGTACCTCGCCTACGGGCTGGAGGCCCGTGACGAGCTCAGCCGGTCGCTGGAGGTGGCCACCGAGAGCCTGGCGGGCCTCGGCGGCGACGGCGGCAACGCGTTCACGCGCTGCGTCATGCACAGCCTCGTGGTCATCCTCCTGCTGCGCATGGGCCGGATCGACGAGGCGCTGCACCACGCCGAGCGGGGCCTGGCCGACGCCACCGAGTCGGGCGACGCCTGGAACCAGGCGGCGGGGCTGGCCGGGCTGTCGGCGGTCGCGCTGACCAGGGGCCGGCTGCGCGAGGCCCAGCGGCTGGGCGACGAGGCCCTGGCGCGGGCGCGCGAGCACGGCCACCGCTGGCTCATGGCCAGGATGGCCGCCCAGCTCGGCGCGGTGGCCGAGGCCCGCGGCGACCTGGAGACCGCCAAGTCCCAGTACGAGCAGGCCGTCCCGTGGTTGTGGGAGCTGGGCAGCGACTCGGAGCTGGCGCGCTGCCTGGCCAGGGTCGGCCGGGTGGCCGCCATGCTGGGCGAGTTCGCCGCGGCCAGGGAGCGGCTGGCCGACAGCCTCGCGCTGAGCCGGCAGAGCGGCCAGCGGCAGGGGGTGGCCCGGTGCCTGGCCGGCCTGTCGGTGCTGGCCGAGCACGAGGGCGACCTCGACGGCGCGGTGCTGGCCGCCGCCGCCGCGGCCACGCTGCGCGAGTCGATCGGCCAGCACTCGGCCACGATCAGGATCGAGGAGCTGCTCTCGCGCGCCCGCGCCAAGCTCGGCGAGGGCCGCACGGCCTCGCTGTGGTCCCGCGGCCGGGCGATGAGCCCCGACGCCGCGGCCCTCCAGGTGCTGGCGGGGGAGCGGCCGGTGTCCCCGCCGCCCGTGGCGGCCGAGCCGGTCAGGCACTCGCTGCTGACCGCGCGCGAGCTGGAGATCGCCGGTCTGCTCACCCGGGGGCTGTCCAACCGGGCCATCGCCGAGGAGCTGGTGATCAGCCCCGCGACGGTCGCCCGGCACATCGCCAACATCATGGAGAAGCTGGGTTACACCTCCCGCGCCCAGATCGCGGTGTGGGCCGCCGAGCACCCCAGCGCTTCTGCATAGGGATCTGCATATTCCGCCCCATGTAGGCACGTGACCCCCTCCCTACCGTGGACGCCATGGATGAGCACATCGTCATGGTGGACGCGGGCACGGGCCTGGAGCTCACCGAGAAGCAACTGGACGAGCGGTCGGCGATCGCGACCGTCCAGTTGCGGCGCAGAGGCGTGCGCGCGGGCGACACGGTGCTCGTCTGCCTGCCCGTCGGGCCCGACCTGCTGGTGGCGGCCGACGCGGTGATGGCGGCGGGCGGCGTCGTCTGGCCGGTGCCCGTGGACCTCGACCGCGCCGGGCTGGGTGAGCGCATCCGGGCCAGCGGCGCGCGGGTCATGATCTCCGACGTGCCGGCGGCGCTGGAGGCGGCCGAGGAGTCACGGGTGCGGATCGTGATGAGCGTCGCCGAGCTGAACGGGCGGCATCCGTATCCGAACAGTCGCGGACAGTCCACGGAAAGTGATCGCGTGGACCCGGCCGGAGGTGGAGACTTAGCGGAAATGTGATCCTCCGCTGACCCTGGGCACCGACATGACTCCGCCAGTTCCGCACAACCTGCCCGCAGAGCCCAACCGTTTCGTCGGCCGCGGGCGCGACCTGATCGAGCTGAGCACGCTGGTCCACGACGAACGCGTGGTCACGCTCAGCGGCATCGGCGGCATCGGCAAGACCCGCCTGTCGCTGCGGGTGGCGGCCAGGGCCGCGCCGGGTTTCGCCGACGGCGTCTGGCTGGTAGAGCTGGCCCGCGTGGCGGACCCGGCGCTGATCGTCAACGAGATAGCCGGCGTGCTCGGCGTCCGCGACGAGGCCCCCGGGCGGCTGCTCGACGGCCTGCGGGTCCGGCTGCGCGAGGCCAGGGCGCTGATCGTGCTGGACAACTGCGAGCATCTGGTCGACCGGTGCGCCGAGCTGGTCGCCGGTCTGATCGCCGACTGCCCCGAGCTGCGCTTCCTGCTCACCAGCCGGGAGCCGCTGCACATCCCCGGCGAGCTGGTCTGGCGGGTGCCGCCGCTCGAACTGCCCGACGACCACCACCCCGACGCCGAGTCCGTGCTGCTGTTCGTCGAGCGGGCGCTGGCGGCGGGGGCCCGTTCGGTGACCGGCAGCATGGACGACGTCGTCCGCCTGTGCCGGGCGCTCGACGGGTTGCCGCTGGCGCTGGAGCTGGCGGCGGCCCGGACGAGCCTGATGAGCCCCGGCCGCATCGCCGACCGCATCGGCGACCGGTTCACCCTGCTGACCAGGGGCGACCGTACCGCGCCCGCCCGGCAGCGCACGCTGCTGGCCACCGTCGAGTGGAGCCACGACCTGCTGCGGCCCAAGGAGCGGGTGCTGCTGCGCCGCCTGTCGGTCTTCGCCGGGCTGTTCGACCTGGCCGTGGCCGAGCGGGTGTGCGCCGACGGCGGCATCGTGCGCAGGGCCGAGCTGCTCGACCTGCTCAGCGGCCTGGTGGACAAGTCGCTGGTGCTCCACCACGACGGGCGCTACCGCCTCCTGGAGACCATCAGGCAGTACGCCGCCGAGCGGCTGGCCGAGGCGGGCGAGCTGACGCGGCTGCGCGACCGGCACCTGCGGGTGATCTGCGAGGAGATGGAGTTCTGCTACCAGGCCGGCGCGCTCGACCCGCGCATGCCCTGGCCCGCCCGCGTCCCCCACTTCGCCAGGGGCCGCGCGCTGATGGACGACTGCCGGGCGGCGGTGGAGCGGGCGGTGGAGTCGGCCGACCCGGTGCTCGGGCTGCGCCTGGCCCGCGCCGCCCTGGCGATCCTGGCCGTACGCGGTGAGCTGGGCGAGACCGTCGGCTGGCACCGGCGGCTGCTCGCCCTCGACCTGTCGCGGGTGCCCTCCGACGTGGTCGCCGTGGCCAAGGGCGGCCTGGCGTACGGGCTGGAGATCTGCGACGAGCTGGCCCGTGCGGAAGAGCTGGTGGTGCAGGGCGTCGAGGAGCAGAAGCGGCATCCGTACACCCACTGGCTGGGCGTCACCTACAGCGTCGCGCTGGCCGTGTTCTTCCGCACCGGTCAGAGCGAGAAGGCGCTGCGCTACCTGGAGGAGCTGGAGGCGGCGGCCACCGCGCACGACGACCCGTTCAACCTGGCCACGGTCCGCATCGCCCAGCTCAACCTGGCGCTCTTCCGCGGCCAGCTCCGCCAGGCCCGCCGGCGCGGCGAGGAGGCGCTGGCCCTGGCCAGGGAGGCTGGCCACCACTGGACGCTGGCCAGGGCGCTGACCCACCTGGGCGCGGTGGCCGAGGCCGCGGGCGACCTGGAGGCCGCCGTGACCTGCCACACCTCGGCCCTGCCGCTGCTGGAGGACATGGGCAACCGGGTCGAGCTGGCCCGCTGCCAGGCCAAGCTGGGCCGGGTGTCGGCCCGGATGCACGACTATCCGGCCGCCCGGCTGCATCTGGCCGCGAGCCTGGCGCTGAGCACCCGCACCGGCCAGCGCAGGGGCGTGGTGCGGGCGCTGATGGCCATGTCGGCGCTGGCGGGCGAGCAGGGCGACCTGGAGGGCGCGGTGCTGGCCGCCGCCGCCGCGACCGCGCTGCGCGAGGCCATCGGCCAGTACGGCGTCCCCGGCCCGGTCCAGGAGCTGCTCACGCGGGCCAGGGGCGGGCTCGGCGAGGGGCGGGTGTCGCTGCTGTGGGCCAAGGGCGCCCGGCAGTCGCCCGAGGAGGTCGCCAGGCGCGTGCTCGACCCCGGCCAGGCCGTCCCGGCGGGCGGGCCCCGGCCGGTGAACGGCTCCTGGCAGAGCGGGCTGACCGGCCGGGAGCTGGAGATCGCCGCGCTGCTCACGGGCGGGCTGAGCAACCGGGCCATCGCGCTGAAGCTGGTGATCAGCCCGGCCACCGTGGCCCGGCACGTCGCCAACATCATGGAGAAGCTGGGCTTCGCCTCCCGGGCGCAGATCGCGGTGTGGGCCACCGAGCACGGCCTCGAATCGCACCCCACATAAGCTGGTATTCATGCCTTTCGCGCCCAATTTCCCGGTGATGCTCAGAACCGAGGACGGTGTGCGCATCGACGCCGTCCACACGCCCTCGGCGGCCGGGGACATCGGGATCGTCATGGCGCACGGCTTCACCGGGTCGTGGCGCGAGCGCACCGCCCGCCGCATCGCGCACGTGCTCAGCGGCTACGGCGGTGTGCTCGCGTTCGACTTCCGCGGGCACGGCCGTTCGGGGGGCGAGACGACCGTGGGCGACCTGGAGATCCTCGACGTGGAGGCGGCCGTACGGCATGCCCGGGTGGTCGGCTACCGCCGGATCGCGGTCGTGGGCTTCTCCATGGGCGCGGCGGTGGCCGTACGGCACGCGGCGCTGCGCCGGGGCGTGGACGCGGTGGCGGCCGTCAGCGGCCCGGCCCGCTGGTACTACCGGGGCACCAAGCCCATGCGCCAGGTCCACTGGGCCATCGAGCAGCCGTTCGGCAGGTTCGCCGCGCGGGTGGCCAAGCGCACCAGGATCGCCAGTGGGCAGTGGGACCCGATCCCGATGCCGCCGCACGAGGCCGCCGCCCTGGTCTCGCCCGCGCCGCTGCTGATCGTGCACGGCGACGCCGACGCCTTCTTCCCGCTGGACCACGCCCACCAGCTCTACGACGGCGCCCGCGAGCCCAAGGAGCTGTGGATCGAGCCCGGCTACGGGCACGCGGAGTCGGCCGCCGGCCCCGAACTCATCCGGCGTATCGGTAAATGGATCTCCTCGAACCTTTCGTGAGTAATACGCGTCTACCTAAGGCGGATGGAAAGGATCCGCCAGGAGAAAAGTCCCTGGGGAAGGAAACCGCCTGTGCGGTGGCCGTGGGACATACTTCAGTAGTCGGGCAGTCGCCCACTGTAGGCGGCCGATCCGGCACCTAGCGTCGCGGGGGCACGCTGGGTGCCTTCCCGGCCCGGGAGGGGCCTCGCGGCGCGCGGGGCCCCTCCCGTCCGCCGTTCTCAGCCCAGCCGGGCGATCGTCTTGTACTCCAGGTAGCCGTTGAGGCCCTCGGGGCCCAGCTCGCGGCCGATGCCGCTGGCCTTGTAGCCGCCGAAGGGCGCGTTCGACTCCAGCATGAAGCAGTTGACGCCGTAGGTGCCGGTGCGCACCTGGCGGGCGACGTTCATGCCGCGCTCGGTGTCGGCCGTCCAGACCGTGCCGGCCAGGCCGTAGTCGCTGTCGTTGGCGATGCGGAGGGCGTCGGCCTCGTCCTCGTACGGGATCACCGCCAGGACCGGGCCGAAGATCTCCTCGCGGGCGATGCGCATGTCGTTGCTGACGTTGGCGAAGACCGTGGGGGCGACGTACCAGCCGCGGTCGCGGGGACGGTCGAGGCCGCCGACGACGACCTTGGCGCCCTCGTCCATGCCGATCTTGATGTAGCCCTCGACGCGTTCCTGCTGGCGTTTGGCCACCAGCGGGCCGATGCCGGTCGCCGGGTCGGCCGGGTCGCCGACGGGCTGGGAGTTGACCATGGCGGCCACGGCGTCCACGACCTCGTCGTACCGGCTGCGCGAGGCCAGGATGCGGGTCTGGGCGACGCACGCCTGGCCGTTGTTCATCAGCGTGGCCATGGCCAGGAAGCCCATGCCGGCCTGGAGGTCGGCGTCGTCCAGGATGATCGCGGCGGACTTGCCGCCGAGCTCCAGGCTGACCCGCTTGAGCTGCTCGCCGCAGATGGAGGCGATGCGGCGGCCCGCGGCGGTGGAGCCGGTGAAGGCCACCTTGTCGACGCCGGGGTGCGAGACCAGGTGCTCGCCCACCTCGCGTCCGGCGGGCACGATGTTGAGCACGCCCGCCGGGATCCCGGCCTCGGCCGCCCACTCGGCCAGCAGGTACGCGTCCAGCGGCGTCTCGGGCGCGGGCTTGAGCACGATCGCGCACCCGGCCAGCAGGGCCGGCGCGACCTTGGTCATGGTCACGAACTGGGGCACGTTCCAGGGCACGATCGCCGCGACGACGCCGACCGGCTCGCGCCGCACGGTGATCGGCCCGAACAGCCCCGGACGCTCCTCCTCCTGCGCGAACTCCTTGCCGAGCCCGGCGTAGAACTGCAGCATGCCGAGCGGCTGCGGCGCCTGGGCGAGGTTGGAGAAGGTGATGGGCGAGCCCATCTCCTCGGTGATCAGGGCGGCCATCTCGCCCTGCCGCTCGTTGTAGATCGCGGCCAGCCGCTCGATCACGGCGGCCCGCTCGGCGAACGTCATGCGCGGCCACGGCCCGTGGTCGAACGCCTGGCGGGCGGCGGCCACCGCGCGGTTCACGTCCTCGGCCGTGCTGTCGGGGACGCGGCCCACGACCTCCTCGGTGTGCGGGGAGATGACGTCGATCGTCCCGGTGCCCGCGGGGGTCACCCATTCGCCCCCGATGAACAGCTTGTCGTGCTGGCGCATGTCGTGAGCCTCCTGCTTGACCGAATGCTTGCTTGTTGGCCGTACGCCTCAAGGCGACCGAACCATGTTCTGTCCGTACACGCAAGAGGGGCGTGCCGCAACCCTCCGGACGCCGGCAAGTGGTCCTCGCTGTTTCCGACACAAGACCATGAACTTCGCCAAAGGTGCGCCACTTGGCACGTTCGGATGACAGCAATCAAGATCATCTTCTATAGTTTCGGTCCGTCTATGCGAGGAGGGGACGGGTGTGAGGATCTGGCGGCTCGCCGCGGTCGTCGTCGTCCTCTCCGGGCTGCTCGGCTTCCCCTTCCCGCAGCCGGCGTCGGCCGATCCCAACATCGATGAGCTGCGCAGACTCACCAAACAGGCGTCCCGGCTCAACGACCTCTACCGCGGCCAGATCCAGAGCCTGGAGGAGATCAGGGTCCAGGCCAAGAACGCCACCGACACCTCCGGCGACCTGGCGGCACGCCTGGCCGCGGCCCAGGCCGACGTGGCCGACATCGCGCGGCAGACCTACGTCAACGGCCCCCTCGACGGCGTGCAGCTCTTCGGCCTGAGCGTCGACCCGGCCATCGCGCTCGGGCAGGCCGCGAACATGTCGTACATGGCCACCGAGCGCACCGAGCGCGTCAAGAGCATCCAGCAGCTCATCGCGAAGTCCAAAGAGGCCAAGCTCAACGCCAACGACAAGATCAGCAAGCTGAAGAAGGAGATCAGGACCCTTCAGGGCAAGCGGCGCGAGATCGAGCGCCTGCTCGCCAAGTACGGCTTCCAGCAGCCCGGCGGCGCCGACGGCCTGACCCCGCGACTGATCGCGGTCCGCGCCGAGATCATGCAGAACTTCCCGATGAAGTACGGCGTGGGCTGCCTGCGCCCCGGCGACCCCGGCGAGCACGGCAAGGGCCGGGCCTGCGACTTCATGATGTCCCCCGGCGGCACCATGGCCGCCGGGGCCGACGCCGACCGCGGGGACGCCCTGGCCGAATGGCTCATCAAGAACGGCTCGCGGCTCGGCGTCATGTACATCATCTGGAAGCAGCGGTACTACGACATCCGGTCAGGCGGGGGCTGGGACCCCATGTCCGACCGGGGCGGCGTGACCGCCAACCACTACGACCACGTTCACGTGTCGGTGTTCTGAGCGACGCGCTCCCGGTACCACGCGTAGGACGCCTTGGGGGTGCGGCGGCCCGTGGCGAAGTCCACGTGCACCAGGCCGAAGCGCTGGTGGTAGCCCTCGGCCCACTCGAAGTTGTCCAGCAGCGACCAGACGAAGTAGCCGCGCACGTCCACGCCCTCGGCCCGGGCGGCCATGACGGCGTCGATGTGGGCGCGCAGGTAGTCGATGCGGGCCTGGTCCTCGACGGTTCCCCGCGGGGTGAGCTCGTCCGGCTGGGAGCAGCCGTTCTCGGTGATGTGGATGGGCGGGAGCGCGCTGCCGTACCGGGCCTTGAGGCCGGTCAGGAGCTCGCGCAGGCCGTCGGGGACGACCGGCCAGCCGAACGCGGTGGTGGGATACCCGGTGAGGCCGGTGTCGGTGAACGGGAGCACCTCGCCGGGAGGCGGGGCGGCGATCCGGGTGGGGTTGTAGTAGTTGATGCCGAGGGCGTCCAGGGGGGCGGAGATGGTCTCCAGGTCGCCGTCGCGCAGGAAGTCCAGGGCGGGGACGTAGGTCGAGAGGTCTGGATAGCTCCCCAGGAGCACGGGGTCGTTGAACAGGCGGTTGTGCAGGACGTCGTAGGCGTCGGCGGCCCTGACGTCCGCCTCCTCCTGCGAGGCGGCCCAGACCGGCGTGCAGTTGTTGGTGATGGCCACCTGCCGCGCGCCCGCCGCCCGCAGGGCCCCGACCGCCAGGCCGTGGCCGAGGAGCTGGTGGTGGGCCACGGGAAGGGCGTCGAGCAGGAGGGCCTGGCCGGGGGCGTGGATGCCCATGGCGTGGCCGAAGGCCATGTGGACGAAGGGCTCGTTCAGGGTGATCCACAGGGGGATGCGGTCGGCCAGGCGCTCGGCGACGATCGCGGCGTAGTCGGCGAAGCGTCCGGCCGTGTCGCGGTTCGTCCAGCCGCCCTCGTCCTGGAGGGCCTGGGGGAGGTCCCAGTGGAAGAGCGTGGGCACGGGCTGGATGCCGGCCGCCAGCAGGCCGTCGGTCAGGCGTTCGTAGAAGTCGAGGCCCTTGGGGTTGACCTCGCCGGCGCCGAGGGGCTGCACGCGCGGCCAGGCGATGGAGAAGCGGTAGGCGTTCACGCCGAGGCCGGACATGAGCCCGATGTCCTCGGGCCAGCGGTGGTAGTGGTCGCAGGCCACGTCGCCGGTGTGGCCGTCCCTGGTGCGGCCGGGCTCGTGGGCGAAGGTGTCCCAGACGGACGCGCCCCGGCCGTCCTCGGTCACCGCGCCCTCGATCTGGTAGGCGGCGGTCGCCGTACCCCATAAGAACATCTCGGCTCCTTTATGCGAGTATGGCTCATGTTAACGGACGGCAAAGAGGCCGGTCTGTACCTGCTGGTAATAAGCCAGGATGGGGAGCATGACGAGTACCTTGCGCCGCCGTCCCGCCCAGCGCCGGAGCGTGGAGCGGGTGGAGCGGATGCTCGACGAGTGCGCGCTCCTGCTCGACGAGGTCGGCTACGAGGCGTTGACCACGAAGGAGGTCGCGCGCCGCGCCGAGGTCCCCATCGGCACCTTCTACCAGTTCTTCCGCGACAAACAGGGCCTGGTGCGCGCCCTCGCGCTGCGCAACCTGGAGGCGTTCCTCCAGCGGGTCACCCAGCGCATCGCCGAGGCCGACCTCGGCCACTGGACCGACCTGGTCGACCTGGCCATCGACGAGTTCGTCGACATGAAACGCACCACCCCGGGGTTCGGGGTGGTCGACTTCGGCGAGGTGCTGCCCACCCCCGGCGGGCCGCCGCTGGAGGGCACCAAGCGCACGCTCGACAGCGCCCTCGACAACAACGTCATCGTGGCCGACCGGCTGCGCGCGCTCACCCTCGCCCTGCTCCACGCGCCCGCCGGCCCCGGGCTCGACCGGGCGCTCGTGGTGGCCGTCGAGGCCACGGACGCCGTGCTCAAGCTCGCCTTCCGGGTCGATCCCGACGGCGACGCCGACCTGATCGCCGAGTGCAAGCAGCTCGTCCGCCGCTATCTCGCCGACCACCTGCCCTGACCCCGTCAGGCGACCGCGCCGAGGCGGGCGTGCAGTTCGGCGTCCAGCTTGACGTCCGCCGCGCCGACGACCTCGTCGAGCTGGGCCGTCGTGGACACGCCCACCACGGGCACGTGGCCGTCGGCCATCAGCCACGCCAGCACCACCTGGTTGGGCGTCGCGCCCAGCTCGCCGGCGACCTCGCGCAGCACGGCCAGGCGGCGGGCCGTGCCCGGGTGGTCGTAGATCTCCGGCATCGGCCGGTCCGCCCGCGTGTACGCCCCCGACATCAGCGTGTTGTAGGCCCACAACGTCACGTCCGGCTCGGCGGCGACGTAGTCGAGGGTCTCGTCCGAGGCCAGCGTGTGGCCGCCCTCCGGGAGCCGGGTGAAGGGCCGCGGGCGCAGGTAGGTGTGGCGGAGCTGCACATGACCGTACGGCAGCCAGCCGCGCGCGCCGGAGACGTTCCTGGCCCGCTCCAGCCGCCAGGCGGCGATGTTGCTCGCTCCCAGCGCGCGGACCTTGCCCTGTTCGGCCAGCGTGTTCAGGGCGCCCAGCGTCTCCGACAGCGGCACCGAACGGTCCTCGATGTGCGACCAGTACAGGTCGATGTGGTCCGTCCGCAGCCTCCGGAGGCTGCCTTCGGCGGCCCGCGTGACGGCCGCCGCCGACAGGCCCTCGGCCGAGCCGAGTGTGCGGTCGCCGGGCACGGTCGGCCGGGCCCCGCCCTTGGTGCCGATGAAGATCCGGTCCCGGTTGCCACGCGCGGCCAGCCAGGCCCCGACGGCCTCCTCGCTCTCGTCCCCGGTGCGGCCCTCGTCCCAGAAGGGGTAGTTGTTGGCGGTGTCCAGCATGGTGCCGCCGGCGTCCTGGAAGCGGTCGAGGATGGCGAAGGTCTCCCGCAGGCCGACGCCGGTGCCGAACGGGATCGTGCCGAGTGCGATGTTCATGGGCCAGACCCTCCGACCTGGAGCGCACTCCATGTCAAGCCGTTGACCTGGAGTGCGCTCCAGGTGAAAGACTGGGGAGCGTGAGCGTGTACACACCCGCCGAGGTCGTCGAGGAGACCGGCTTCAGCCTCGACACTCTGCGCTACTACGAGAAGATCGGCCTGCTGGAGCGCATCGAGCGCAACGCGGCCGGTCAGCGCAGGTTCAGCGAGGAGGACGTCGGCTGGCTCGGCATGATCCGATGCCTGCGCGACACGGGCATGCCCATCGCCATGCTGCTGCGCTTCGCCGAGCTCGTACGCGGCGGCGACCGGACGATCCCCGACCGCATCAGGCTCCTGGAGGAGCACGACCGGCAGGTCCAGGCCCAGATCGCCAACCTGACCGAGCGCCAGGACTACATCCACCGCAAGATTTCCTATTACCGCAGCGTTCTGTAGCCCTGCCTTGGTGGTCCGGTTGTTAGACCAAAGACCATGGCCGTCACCAGGGCGAAGCGGATCAACGTCCCGCTGCGCCACCTGGCCGCCTCCTGCGCGGCCATGCTGTTCGTCCTGCTGGCCCACATCACGGTCGTCCAGGCGTTCGGGACGCGGGCGCTCAACGCCGACCGGCGCAACGAACGCTCGCTCATCGCCCGGTTCGCCCGTCCGCGCGGCGACATCCTGACCTACGACGGCGCGACCATGGCCAGGAGCCGCCCGGCGCCCGCCGGCAGCCCGTACCGGTTCCAGCGGGTCTACACCGACGGCGAGCTCTACGCCCCCGTCACCGGCTACATGTCCCTCTACCGCTCCACGGGCGTGGAGGAGGCCGAGGACGGCGTCCTGTCCGGCGACGACGCCAAGGTCAAGGTGCGCTCGATGGTCAGCGACGGCGACGTGGCCGGCGCCGACGTACGGCTGACCATCGCCCAGCGCACCCAGTGGGCCGCCTACCACGCGCTGGAGGCCGCCGGCGTGCCCGGCGCGGCCGTGGCCCTCGACCCGGCGACCGGCGCGATCCTCGCCCTGGCCAGCTACCCGTCCTACGACCCCAACGCCCTGGCCACCTTCGACCCCGCCCGGCTCGACGCCACGCTCGGCCGGCTGCGGGAGGCCCCCGGACGGCCGCTGCTGAACCGGGCGCTCAACCAGGTCTATCCGCCGGGGGCCACGTTCAAGCTGGTGACGACGGCCGCCGCGCTGGCCTCGGGCGAGTACACGCCCACGGCGCCCGTGGACGCCGCCGTCCGCCTGCGGCTGCCCGCCCCGCTCGCCGGGCCGTGCGGCAGGGCCCGTCCCACGTTGCTGCGCGCCTTCCAGACCTCGTGCGACACCGCGTACGCGGGCATCGGGGTGCAGCTCGGCCAGGACATCCTGAGGGACCAGGCCGAGGCGTTCGGGTTCGGCGACAGGGGACTGCGGGTGCCGCTGGCCGCGACGCCCAGCACGTTCCCGCAGGGTATGGACCGGGCCCGGACCGCCCTGTCGGCCGTCGGCCACGACCAGGACCGGGCCACCCCGCTGATGGTCGCGATGTTGTCGGCGGCCGTGGCCAACAACGGCGTGCTGATGCGGCCGTACCTGGTGGAGGAGGTGAGCCTGCCGGACGGCTCGATGCTCGGCCAGGCGGGGTCGACGCCGTACCGCACCACCATGACGCCCGCCCAGGCCCGCTACCTGGCCGCGATGATGACCACGGTGACGCACGCGGGCGGGCCGGGCGCGGCGGTGGCCGTCCCCGGCGTCGAGGTGGCCGCCAAGATCGCGGTGGCGGACGGAGAGCACGCGCTGGCCACGGCGTTCGCCCCGGTGCGGGCCCCCGAGGTGGCCGTCGGCGTGGTGCTGGAGGACCCGGGCCCCCGGGCCGCGGCGGTGGCCGGGGTCGCCCGCGCGGTGCTGGAGGCGGCGCTCGCCTGACCGCCGTCGGCCGAGTTCTCCACAGATTTGAGTCTGGGCGCGAACGGTAGTTGATGCCACACTCACAGTGATGCTGCGAACCGCCGATTTCCGCAACCTGCCGGCCGAGCCGAACCTGTTCGTGGGCCGGGAGTCCGATCTCGATGAGCTGGTGCACCTCAGCCGGGTGTCGCGGGTGGTGACGCTGTGCGGCGCCGGAGGCATCGGCAAGACGCGCCTCGCCCTGCGCCTGGCCGCCAGGGTCGCCTCCGAGCACCCCGACGGCGTGTGGCTGGTCGAGCTGGCCGACCTGGAGAAGGGCGAGCTGCGGGAGCGGGTCGCGGCCGCGCTCGGCGTCGCCGAGGACCTGGCGGACACCGTCGGCGGCCGTCGCGTGCTGCTCGTGCTGGACAACTGCGAGCCGGTGGTCGGCGAGTGCGCCGAGCTCTGCCGCGACCTGCTCGGCGCCTGCCCGAGGCTCACCGTGCTGGCCACCAGCCGCGAGCCGCTGCGCGTGCCGGGTGAGACCGTCTGGCGGGTGCCGCCGCTCTCGCTCGTCGGCGAGGAGAGCGAGGCCGTGCGCCTGTTCGTGACCAGGGCCGGCGCCGCGCGTCCCGGCTTCGAGCTGACAGAGGAGACGTTGCCGCTCGCGGTCGAGCTGTGCCAGGCGCTCGACGGGCTGCCGCTGGCGATCGAGCTGGCCGCCGCGATGGTCCGGGTGTTGTCGGTCAGGCAGCTCGTCGAGCGGCTCGACGACCGGTTCAGGGTGCTGGCGGGCGGCGCCCGTACGGCCCACGCCAGGCACCGTACGCTGCGCGCCGCCGTCGACTGGAGCTACCGGCTGCTCAGCGCCCAGGAACGCCTGCTGCTGCGCCGCGTGGCGGCCTTCCGCTCCTGCTGGACGCTCGACCTGGCCGAAGCGGTGTGCGCGGGCTCCGGCCTGCCCGAGGAGGACGTGCTGCCGCGCCTGTGCGACCTGGTCGACAAGTCGCTGGTCGTGCTCGACGGCGAGATCGCCGGCCAGGCCCGTTACCGGCTGCTGGAGACCGTCCGCGAATACGCGCTGGAGCAGCTCGCCGAGTCCGGGGAGGAGGTGACGCTGCGGCGCGCGCACCTGTCCGCCCTCGCCGGGCTGGCCGGGCGGTTCAAGGACGTCCTCGCGCCGGGCGCGCACACGTCGTGGCCCGTGGTCGAGCGCTTCGTCAACCTGTTCGACGGGCTCAAGGCCGAGGTGGGCGCGGCCTGCGACTGGGCCGCGGCCAGCGGCTCCCCGCAGACCGCCCTGCGACTGCTGACCGACGTGCGCTACCTGCTCATGGCCAGCGGACGCCGGCTCGACATCGCCGACCGGCTCGACCGGCTGCTCGCGCTCGACGCCCCCGAGGTGTCCGGGGGGTTACGCGGGCAGGCCATGATCCTGCGCGGTGAGCTGGCGCTCGCGGCCGGCGAGACGGAGCTCGCGGCCCGGTGCGTGCAGATCGGGCTGGCGCTGTGCGTCGACGCCCGCGACGCCTACGGCGAGGCCGTGGGCCTGATCATGCTGGCCCAGGCGACCGGCGACCAGGAGCCGCTGACCCCGGCCCTGGAGGCGGCGCGGCGGCGCGGCGACCCGATCCTGGAGTCGCTCGCCCAGGGCACCCGGGCCGACTTCGGCCTGCGGACCGGCCGCCTGCACGAGGCGCGGCGGGCGTTCGAGGAGGTCCTGGCGCTGAGCGAGCGGCTGGACAACCACCTCGGCCAGTCCTACGGCCACGTCGGCCTGGCCCAGATCGCCCGGCGCACCGGCGACCGGGTGGGCGCCAGACGGCACTACGAGGCCGGCCTGCGCCTGGTGCGGCACATCGACGCCCGGCAGCAGATCGTGAGCTGCCTGGCCGGGCTCGGCCGCGTCGCGCTCGACGAGGGCGACCTGGCCGAGGCGCGCACGCGGCTCACCGAGGCGCTGGTGCTCAGCCGTGACGCGGGCCTGCGCGACGGCATCGCCCGGCGGCTGGCGGCCTGGGCGCGCCTGGTGGCCGCCGAGGGCGACGCCCGGCGTGCGGTCCTGCTGTCGGCCGCCTCGCTGGGGCTGCGCGGCCGCCGCCCCGACGCCCGCGCCGAAGAGCTGCTGGCCCCCGCCCGCGAACGGCTCGGCGAGGCCGTGGTGGCGCTGCTGTGGGCCGAGGGCCTGACGATGACGGCCGACCAGGCGGTCTCCTGCGCGCTCGGCGGCCCGCTGCCCGAGCTGCCGGTCGAGCCGGTCGCCCCGGGCGTCCAGGACAGCAGGCTGACGGCCAGGGAACGCGAGATCGCCGAGCTGGTGGCCCGCGGGCTGAGCAACCGGGCCATCGCCGACGAACTGGTGATCAGCCCGGCCACGGCCGCGCGGCACGTCGCCAACATCCTCGGCAAGCTCGGCTTCTCCACGCGTACACAGATTGCCGCATGGATGATCGGCGGACGCTGATCCCGGCGGGTTCTCTACACATCGGCGCCGTCCGGCGCTTACATCGTCGAATGGCCATGTCAGCGCATGTGCCGCCGGGGCCCTGACGCCTACCGTTCTGCCTGTGATCGAACGCGCTCCGCGCTCCCCGTCCTCGCGCCGGGGGCCGCGGCGGCCGGTCGACCGAGGGACGTCACGCGTCCCGACGGAGCCGGGCCTTCTCGGAGGGGTGGGGGCCCGGTTCCCGGACGCGTGACAGCGGGCTCGAGTCGCGCAGGGCTCGGGCCCGCCCACCTCGCCCCTGGGCTGGGGAAATGCACACCGCTCTACATAGATCGGTGGATGCGGCCGGCGCGCGGGCGACCGTACGTTGACGGGCATGACGCCGTCCGCCTCGTCCTCCGGCACCGTGATCCACGAGGTGTTCCGCCGGGCCTACGAGCGGGGCGAGCGGCCGGCGCTCATCGATCTGCGCGGCGGCCACGTCTACGGCTACCGCAGCCTGGTGACCCAGGTGACCAGGGCGGCGTCCGGGCTGGTGCGCAGGGGAGCGCGGCGCGACCAGGTGGTGGGGGTGCACGTCCCCACGACCGGCACGCAGACGGTGGCCCTGTACACCGTGCTGGCGGCCGGCGGGGTGGCCGCGCCGATCGATCCCGGGCTCGGCGCCGACGAGGTGGCCGGGCTGCTGCGCGAGTGCGACGCCCGCACGCTGATCACCACCCCCGACCTGGCCGGGACGGCGCTCGCGGCGGCCGACGGCTCCCGCGTGCGCCAGGTGGTCTGCCTCGGCCCGGCGCTCGACACGTTCGACTTCCGCGGCCTGCTCGTGCTGGAGCCGATCGCGCTGCCCGCGCTCGACGCCGAGCGGCAGGACGCGCTGACGCTCCCCGGCGGCGCCCGGCTCACCCACGCCGACCTGCTGGCCAGGATGGACGAGCTCGACGTGCCCGTCGGCCTGAAGGAGTCCGACGTCGTGCTCAGCACGTGGCCGCCCGGCGACGGCGCCGACCTGCCCGCGCTGGTCGGCCTCGCCTTGTCCAGGGGGGCGCTGATCGTGGCCGCGGGCCGCGGTGACCTGCCCGGTCACGGCTACGACGCGGGCGTCACCGTGCTCACCGGCCCGGACGGCACGCTGGAGCGCGTCGGCTGAGTATGCGGACCTGTTACCTGCTCCGCCCTTGACGTCGGCGCGCGCGAAGTGGGTTGATATCCGTTGTTGACAACGTTGTCAAAGGTCACCAACTTCGGGGGAATCGAAGGGAATGGTGTGCGATGCGACGGTGGTTAGCGGCCGTCTCGATCACGATGGCGGGCGTTCTCGGCCTGGCGGGCTGCGGCGGAGGCAGCGGCGGACAGGCCTCCCAGTCGGCCGCGCCGAGCAGCGGCGGCAAGCAGCAGGTGGAGGTCTTCTCCTGGTGGACCGGCCCCGGCGAGGCCGACGGCCTCCAGGCGATGAAGAAGATATTCGAGGACAAGAACCCGAACTACACGTTCTTCGACGCCGCCGTGGCGGGCGGCTCGGGTGACAAGGCCAAGGCGTTGTTGCAGTCGAAGTTGCAGGCCAACACGCCGCCCGACACCTTCCAGGGGCACGCCGGCGCCGAGTTGCAGGGCTACATCAAGGCGGGCAACCTGGAGGACCTGACGTTCCTGTACGACGAACTGAAGCTCAAGGACGTCTTCCCGGCCCAGCTCGTCGAGCAGATCAGCGTCGAGGGCAAGATCTACTCGGTGCCGGTCAACATCCACCGGTCGAACGTCCTGTGGTTCAACCCCAAGGTGCTCAAGGACGCCGGCATCGCGGCCGCGCCCAAGACGATCGAGGAGTTCATCGCCGACCTGGAGAAGGTCAAGGCCAAGGGCAAGATCCCGATCTCCGTCGGCTCGGAGTGGACCGCCACCCACCTGCTGGAGAACGTGCTGCTCGGCTCGCTCGGCACCGACGCCTACAACGCGCTGTTCAAGCCGGGCGCCGACTGGAGCGGCCCGCAGATGACCAAGGCGCTGGAGAACTACGCCAAGATCATGTCGTACGCGGGCGACCCGCAGGACGACTGGCAGCCCGCGGCCAAGCAGGTGGCCGACGGCGAGGCGGCGTTCAACATCATGGGCGACTGGGCCTACGGCTACTTCCACAACCCGCCGGAGGGCGGCCTCGGCAAGACGTCCAAGACGGACTTCGACTGGGCGCCCGCGCCCGGCACCGAGGGCACCTACATGTGGCTGTCGGACAGCTTCACGCTGCCCAAGGGCGCCAAGAACCGGGATGGGGCCGTCGCGTGGCTGAAGGTCGCGGCGAGCAAGGAGGGCCAGGACGCCTTCAACCCCAAGAAGGGCTCCATCCCCGCCCGCAAGGACGCCGACCAGTCGCTCTACACCGACTACCTGGCCGACGCGCTGAAGGACTGGTCGGGCAACAAGCTCGCCGGCTCCATCCAGCACGGCGTCTCGGTGAGCCAGCCGTGGCTGGCCTCGATCAACGAGGCGGTCGGGCTGTTCATCGGCAGCAAGGACGTCAAGGGCCTGCAGCAGGGCCTGGCCGACGCGGCCAAGGCCAACGCTCAGTGACGCATGCGGGTACGGCGGGGCGCTCCCGCCGTACCCGCGCGAAGGGAAACGGTTGTGAGGCGGGCACGCACCTGGCTGCCCGGACTCCTCCTCGTCGCGCCGTCGATCGTGGCGATCGGCGTGTTCGTGTACGGCATGCTGGGCTGGAACTTCCGCCTGGCCATGACCGACCAGCACGATGAGGTGTCCGAGGGCACGTTCGTGGGGCTGAAGAACTTCATCGACATCTGGGACCAGGCGCGCTGGCGCCTCTCCGTGAACCACGCGATCGTGTTCACGATCACGTTCGTGGTGGGGGCGCTGGTGCTGGGCTGGTTCCTGGCGTTCCTCATGGAGAAGGGGATCTGGGGGGAGGGCACGTTCCGGGCGATCTACCTGTTCCCGATGGCCGTGTCGTTCGTCGCGACCGGCATCGTGTGGCGGTGGCTGAT
The DNA here is from genome assembly GCF_040675375.1 of Nonomuraea sp. NPDC049607. Taxonomy (NCBI): domain Bacteria; kingdom Bacillati; phylum Actinomycetota; class Actinomycetes; order Streptosporangiales; family Streptosporangiaceae; genus Nonomuraea; species Nonomuraea sp. NPDC049607. The sequence goes on along the minus strand of NZ_JBFAOV010000002.1, from coordinate 310,276 downwards.
GAACTCGGGGACGGGTGAGCGGGCGGTCGGCCTGAACCGGCTGTTCGACGCGATCGGGCTGCCACAGTGGCAGTGGTTCAGGGATCCGGACTGGGGGATGGCCGCGATGGCGCTCCCCGCGATCTGGCAGATGTCCGGATATGTCATGGCGTTGTTCCTGGCGGGGTTCCGTGGCGTGCCCGAGGAGCTGCGCGAGGCCGCGCGGGTGGACGGCGCCGGCGAGTGGGGCGTCTACCGGCACGTGGTGCTGCCCATGCTCAGGCCGGTCACCCTGTCGGCGCTGATCATCCTGGGACACATCTCGCTCAAGGTCTTCGATCTCATCGTGGCGGTGTCCGGCAAGCAGATCATCACCGACGTGCCCGCCGTGTTCATGTGGGTGGCGGTCTACGACTCGCACGACCCGGCCAAGGGGGCCACGATCGCGTCGTACATCGTGCTCAGCGTGGCGGTGTTCGTGATCCCGTACCTGATCTGGTCGGTGCGCAAGGAGCGCAGGCCATGACGGCCGTCGCCGGCGGGCGCCGGAGCAGGTTCGGGGTGGTGCGGTTCTGCCTGCTGCTCGCCCTGGTGGTCGTCGTCCTCGTCCCGATCTACGTGCTGCTGGCCACCAGCTTCAAGCCGCTCACCGAGGCCGACCCCGGCCAGGCATGGAACCTGCCGAAGACATGGACCACCGAGGCGTGGCGGGTGGCCTGGGAGAAGCTGGCCCCCGGCCTGTGGAACAGCGTGCTGCTGGCCGTCCCCGGCTCGCTGCTGTCGTGCGCGTTCGGGTCGATGAACGGCTACGTGCTGTCCAAATGGCGCTTCCCCGGCGCGGACGTGCTGTTCACCCTGTTCCTGTTCGGCATGTTCATCCCCTACCAGGGCGTGATGATCCCGCTGGTCAAGCTCATGGTCTGGCTGAACGAGCAGACCGGGCTGCAGGGCGTCTTCTACGGCGGCATCCCGGGCCTGGTGCTCGCGCACGTCGTGTACGGCATCCCCATCTGCACGCTGATCTTCCGGAACTACTACGTCACGATCCCCGACGAGCTGATCGAGGCCTCGCGGGTGGACGGCGCGGGGATGCTGCGCGCGTACTGGTCGGTCGTGCTTCCGGTGTCGTGGCCCGCGATCGCGGTGGTGATCATCTGGCAGTTCACCTCGCTGTGGAACGACTTCCTGTTCGCGGTCTTCATCACCGGGCCGCAGAGCTGGCCGACCACCGTCATGCTCAACAACATCGCCGGGGCCCAGGCCACCCCCTACAGCCAGCAGATGGCCGCCGCCGTCCTGGCCTCCGTCCCGACGATGCTGATCTACGTGCTGCTCGGCCGGTTCTTCATGCGCGGCCTGATGGCGGGGGCGCTGAAGGGGTAGAGCCTGCCTCACGGTGTTGATCGACGCGGCACCCCGCCTTCTGTGCCGGCCGCACGGTGACTGAGTGTCGCGTCAGGTCCGAGCGGGCCCCTGCGACTCAGGCTTGGGCTCTGGTCCCATCCCGGTGAAGAGGGCCTCGATCAAGCGGTCGACGTACTCGTGCGTCAGCGGCTTCTGGGTGATCAGGGCCCGGAAGTACAGCGGGCCCGACAGGATGTCCATCGCCAGGTCCAGGTCGAAGCCGGGCGACAGTTGCCCTTGGTCGCGGGCCGCCTTCAGCCGGCCGAGGGTCTTCTCCGCCTGCGGGGTGATGAAGTGGTCGTTGAGCGCCGCGGCGACCTCGGGGGAGAGCAGGGCCTCGCCGATCAGGGCCCGATACAGGGGGCCCACGGGTGGCTGGTCCAGCAGGTCGATGGCCGCGTGGATCTGCCGGCGCAGGTCGGCGACGGCGTCGCCGGTGTCGGGGTAGTCCAGATCGGACTTGTTCAGCGACAGGAGCGAGTCGAGGAACAGGGCGCCCTTGGACGACCAGCGGCGGTAGATCGTGTGCTTCCCGACGCCGGCGCGGGCGGCGACTGCTTCGATGCTGAGCTTGGCGTAGCCGATCTCCTCCCCCAGTTCCAGCGTGGTCCGCATGATGGCCTCGGTCCGGTCGGTGGCACGGCTGCCGCGCTTGTCGGTCACCCCACCACGGTAATGGAACGGCACGTGCCGTGTTGACAGTGCGGATCATCCCCGTCATGCTCCATTAGCGGCACGGCACGTGCCGTTCAGGATGAGGAGGGGTCCTGTGGGATCGTCCGGCCCGGACACGGCGCTTCGGCTCGCCGCTCTGACCAAGACCTTCGGCCGCGAACTGGTGGTCGACCACATCGATCTGGAGGTGCCGCGCGGGTCCTTCTACGGCCTGGTCGGCCCCAACGGGGCAGGCAAGACGACGTCGTTGTCGATGGCGGTGGGGCTGCTGCGTCCCGACGGCGGACGGGCCGAGGTCTTCGGCCTCGACGTGTGGGCCGACCCCGCGCGAGCCAAGGAACTGATCGGTGTGCTGCCCGACGGGCTGTCCATGCCCGAGCGGCTGACCGGCCGGGAGCTGTTGCGCTTCACCGGCCTGCTGCGCGGCATGGACCTCCAGGAGGTCGAGCGGCGGGCGGGCGAACTGCTGGAGATCCTGGAGCTGGACAGGGCCGAGCGCACCTTGGTGATGGAGTATTCGACCGGCATGCGCAAGAAGATCGGTCTTGCCGCGGCACTCCTGCACGCGCCGAGGCTGCTGGTGCTGGACGAGCCGCTGGAGGCCGTCGACCCCGTCTCGGCCGCCACCATCAAAGTGATCCTGCGGCGGTTCGTGCACGGCGGCGGCTCGGTGGTGTTCTCCAGTCATGTGATGGCCGTGGTCGAGCAGTTGTGCGACCACGTGGCGGTGATCGCCTCCGGCCGGGTCGTGGCCTCGGGCCCGCTGGGAGCCGTGCGGGCGGGCCGGAGCCTGGAGGAGCGGTTCGTGAGCCTGGTCGCCGGCCAGACCTCCGAGGTGGGTGAGCTGGCGTGGTTGTCCTCCTGATCCGGATGAAACTGGCCGTGCTGGGGCACTCCATGACCGGCGGGCGGGCCGCCCAGATGGTCACCGGCGCGCTGACCGGGTCGGCCCTCGCGGGGGGTCTGATCGTGCTCGCGGGGCGGGACTACCCGCTCGCGTCGCTGCCGTTCGATCTGCTGGGGGTGGGGTTCGCCGTGTGGACGGCGGGCTGGCTGCTGGGCCCGGCGCTGTTCGGCGGCGGCGATGAGACGCTGCGTCCCGAGCATTTCTCGTTGTTGTCGTTCACGCCGCGTCGCCTGGCGGCCGGGCTGGCGGGGGCCGCGTTCGTCGGCGTCGCACCTCTGGTCACGCTCGTGGCCTTCTCCGCGCTCGTGGTGGTGGCCGTCAAGGCCGGGCTCGGTGCGGCGGCCACGGCGGTCGGCGCGCTCGCCGTCGTCCTCCAGCTGATGGTGTGCGTGCTCGCCTCCCGGCTGGTCACCGCGGTGCTCGGCCAGGTCATGCGGTCCAAGGCGGGTGCGGCGTCGGCCGCTCTCGTCAGCGCCGTCATCTTGGCCGGCCTGCATTCGAGCTGGGTGCTCTCGCCCCTGGTGCAGGCCGCCCTGCGCACCGGGTTCTCCGCGCCCTTCTCCGCCTGGGTCGCGGCGCTGCCCTCCGGCTGGGGTCTGGTGGCCGTGCGGGCGGCCGGGCAGGGACAGTGGCCGACGGTGGCCGCCGCCCTGGCGGGGCTGGCCGCGCTCGGCGCGGTGTGCTGGTATGGCTGGGCCGCCTTGCTGAAGCGGCGGCTGACCACCCGGCGTGCGAGCGGCCGCCCGGTCCGGGTGGCTTCCGGCGGTTGGGCCAAGGGGCCGGTGACGGCGGTCGCCGCCCGGGAGTTGCGCACCTGGTCCCGGGACCTGCTGCGCTTTCACTACCTGGTCTTCGCCCTGGGTTACGCCCTGGCGTTCTGCCTGCTGCCGCTGGCCGCCGGCGCGACGATCTTCCTGCCCTGGACCGGAGCGGTCTTCGCCCTGTGGGTCGCGGCCATCTCCGCCAACCTCTACGGCGAGGACGGCACCGAGCTGTGGGGCAAGATGATGGTCCCCGGCGCCGCGCGCCACGACGTGCGCGGCCGTCAGCTTGCCTGGCTGCTGGTCACCGCGCCGCCGACGCTCGTCCTGACCGCCGTTCTGGTCGTCCTCACCGGCGAATTCGGTCTGTGGCCCTGGCTGGCGGCGCTCGTGCCAGCGCTGCTGGGCGGCGGCGCGGGCGTGACCGTGCTGGTGTCGGTGCTGCGACCGGTGCCCATGACCGACCCGCACCGCCGAGGCGGCAACCTGGTGGAGAACGGCACCGACTTCGCCCAGGTGCTGCTGGTGCTGATCCTCACCGCGGCGACCGCCGCCCCCGCCTGTTTCGCGGTCCGGCTGGGGCCGGTCTGGGCGGGACCGGTCATGGGGCTGGGCGGCGGCGCCGCGACGGCTTGGCTGCTGGGGCGGCTCGCCGCGACCAGACTCGAAGCGAGCGCGCCCGAGCTGCTCCTGCACCTGCGCACCGGCGTCTCGCCCAGGCGGAGGCGACCGGCCCCCGCCCTGGACCGGAGGCAGCCGCACCTGCCCAAGCCCGACCTCGACCTGGACAGGCTCGGTCTGGACAAGCTCGGACTCGACCTGGCCCCGGCGGGCCGGCGCGCGTACGTCATCGCGAGCCTCACCCTGTCCTGGGTGCCCCTGGTGGCCCAGGGCGTCGTGCCCGCACTCATGCTGACCACCGGCCAGGTCACCCGATCGTGGTTCCTGGCCCTGCACCTGCCGCAGCCTCTCCAATGGCCCACCGTCATCGCCATGATCGCCCTCGGGCTCGTCCTGCTGACCACCGGGCTGGGCATCGGGCTCCACTACCTGGCCAAGTCCCGGCGAGGCGGCGGCCCGTGACGGCCTTTCTCAGCACCCAGAGCTGCCAGGCCCGCTACGCCAGCGATCGGCCGACCAGCGCGTCACCGAGGGGCGTACGTGCGTAAAGGACGGAACGGCCCGTGCGGGTGCCCACGACGAGACCCGTCCGGCGCAGGGCGGCGAGGTGGCCTCCGGTGGCGCCGAGGCTCTGGCCGAGCAGGGCGGCGAGGTGCGTGGTCGTCGCGGGTACGGCCAGCTCGGTGAGGACGCGCGCCCGGGTGCGTCCGATCAGCAGCGCCAGGTCGCCGTCCGGCACGCCGACCCCCGCGCCGGTGCCGCGCGCCGGGTAGACCAGCGCGTTGGGCCAGGACTCCTCCAGGTACGCCCCCACCGAACGGGAGAAGGCCGTCGGCAGGAACAGCAGGCCCTTGCCGCCCAGCACGTGCAGGCCGTGCAGCGTGTGCAGGCGCACCTCGATGTGCCCGTCCTGGCGCCAGCGCACCTGGTCGCTGAGGTCGTCGAGCGCGGCGGCCCAGCCGTAGGCGGCCAGGCGTCCGGCGCGCTGGATCACGTCGCGTTCCAGGATCGTGTGGAAGCGCGGCCAGCTCACCGAGACGATCTCCCGCCACAGGGCCTCGTACGCGTCCGCCAGCACCTGGACCACCCGTGGCGAGAACAGCACGTCCCGGAGCTGCTCCGGCAGCGGCGGAAGTCCCGCCAGCACCTTGGTGACCTCCTCGTGGGCCTGGGCCACCGGGGTCCGGCGCATCGAGGCCAGCTCGGTCTCGAACGGCACGCTCATCCCGGCCGGGGGTGGCGCGATGAAGTCGACGTTCGCGTCGCCCTTGTTGCCGCTGACCGCCGCGAGCGCGCGCAGCGCCGGATGCCGTCGCACCAGGTCGAGGTACGGGCCACGCCACCGTTCCACCCACCGGCGGTGCACGCCCGGCTCGTTCCTGCCGTCGAGCGTCCAGTGGGCGTGCATGGTCTCGATCAGCGGCGAGATCGCGAACCGGCTGGCCACCAGGTCCTGCGGGGACACCTGGATCTTCAGTGCCATCTTTCGGTTATATCCGAAACTGTGGCCCTGCCGGGAGCCGGTTCAGCAGCATCGGGGGTGTGAGAGCGGCGACGTACGGCGACGTGTTCGCCGTCAAGGAGTTCCGGGTGTTGTTCGGCAGCTTCGCGCTGCTCGTCACCGGGGACTCGATCAAGATGCTGGCCCTGTCCGTGCTGGTGTACGCGCGTACCGGGTCGCCGGGGTTGTCGGCGGCGGCGTACATGGCGGGGTGGCTGCCGTACATCGTGGGCGGGATGTTCCTGCTGTCGCTGGCCGACCGGCTGCGGCCCCGGGCGCTGATGGTGACCGGAGAGCTGGTCAGGGCGGCGGTGTGCCTGCTGCTCGCCTACGCCGGGCTGCCGGTGTGGGCGATGCTGGCGCTGGTGCTGGTCAGCGGGCTGTTCTCGCCGGTCTTCGGCGCGGCCAGGTCGGCGGCGCTGCCGGACGTGCTGCCGGGGGACGCGTTCGTGCTCGGGCGGTCGGTGCTCGGGGTCGCCTCGGCGGCCTCGCAGGTCGGCGGGCTCGCGGCCGGGGGCGCCTTCCTCGCCTTCGCCGGGGCGCCCGGCGCGCTGGCCGCCACCGCCGCGCTGGCGGTGGCCGGCGCGGTGGTGCTCCGCCTCGGTCTGCCCGACCGGCCGGCCCGGACCGCCTCGGGAAGGGGCGGGACGGGGGCCGTGCGGCAGACGTTGCGCATGAACCGGTCGCTGCTGGCCGATCCCCGGGTGCGCGGGCTGCTGCTGGCCGGATGGGTGCCGACGATGTTCCTGGCCGGGGCGGAGGCGATGATCGTGCCGTACCTGGGCGGTCAGGGGCGGGCGGGCGTGGTGCTCGCGGCGGCGGCGGCCGGGATGGCGGTGGGGGAGTTCGCCGTGGGCCGGTTCGCCGCGCCGCCGCTGCGGGAGCGGCTGTCGGCGCCGCTCGCGGTGCTGCTCGGGGTGCCGTGGCTGGCGTTCGCGCTGGGGCCGGGCATCGGGTGGGCCGCGGTGCTGGCCGCGTGCGCGGCGGCGGGGCTGGCGTACCAGCTCGGGTTGCAGCGGCGGTTCGTGGACGCGGTGCCCGAGGAGGGGCGCGGGCAGGCGTTCGGGCTGCAGTCGGCGGGGTTGATGACGGGCCAGGCGGCCGGTGCGGCGCTGGTCGGCGTTTTGGGCGAGTCGATCGGGCCGGGGCCCGCGATCGTGGTGGCGGGGGCGGCGGGCGTCCTGGGGGCGCTGGCCCTGCTCGGGGCCCTGCGCCCGCCGCACCCGGCCTCGCCGCACCCGGCCTCGCCCCACCTGGCCTCGCCGCACCCGGCCGCGCCGGCCGGTCACGTCGCGCCGTCCGGTGAGGCTGCGTCGTCCGGTTCCGCCACGTCTGGTGGGGTTACGTCGCCGGGAGTTCGCCGGAACCGCGTGGGATGAGACGTACGGGCAGTTCGACGTGCTCCGGCGGCCCGCCGTCACCGCGCAGGCGGCGGAACAGCAGCTCGGCCGCCACCCGGCCCATCCACGCCGGATCCTGCGCCACCACGCTCACCCCCGGCCGCAGCAGGTCGGCCAGCTCGAAGTCGTCGAACCCCACCAGCGCGAGCCGCCGCCCCTCCAGGACCCGCAGCGCGGTCACGGTGAGCCGCCCGTTCCCGGTGAACAGCGCGGTCGGCGGCGCGTCGAGGGCGAGCATGCGCCGCAGGTCGGCCCGTACGTCGTCCGGGGACGGCGTGCGCATCGCCACCAGCCGCGGGTCGAACAGCCCGCCGAGCGCCCGCCGGTAGCCCGCCAGCCGCTCGGCCGCCGTGTAGATCGCCGGGTCGTCCCCCAGGAACGCGATCCTGTGGTGCCCGTACGTGAGCAGGTGCCGTACGGCCTGCTCGGCCCCGCCCGCGTTGTCGGCGAGCACGGTGTCCACGTCGATCCCGGGCTCGGGCGGCCGGTCGGCGAACACCACGGGCGTACCGGTCTCCAGCTCACCCCGCAGGTACGCGTGGTCGTCACCCGCCGGGACGACGATCAGCCCGTCCACCCTGCGCGCGCAGAACGTCTGGACCAGCTCGCGCTCCCGGCCCGGCTCCTCGCCCGACGACCCGCTGAGCAGCAGGCAGCCGTGGTCGATGACGACGTCCTCGACGGCCCTGCTGAGACCGGCGTAGAAGGGGTCGGCGACGTCCTCGATGACCAGCCCGATCGTGGCGGTCATGCCGGTGCGCAGCCCCCGGGCGCTCTCGTTGCGGCTGTAGCCCAGCCGGTCGATGGCCGCCCGCACCCGCTCGGCGGTCGCCGGATGGACGCCGGGTTCGTCGTTGACGACGCGCGAGACGGTCTTGAGCGCCACGCCCGCCGCCGACGCGACGTCCTTCATCGTCGGTCTCACGCATGGATCATGTCCTACTCCACCCAGGCGGACAACGCTGTCAGACGCCTGTGCCAGAGTAGGTGCCCTATGCCGTTGAGACACGCCTTGCTGGTGGCCGGGTTCGTGCTGGCCGCGCTCAACCTGCGGCCCGCCATCGCCGGCCTGTCGCCGCTCCTCGACGAGATCATGAAGGACCTGGGGCTGTCGCCGTCGGCCGGCGGCGCGATCACCACTGTCATGGTGGTCTGCCTGGGCGTGTTCGGCCCGCTCGCGCCGCTGCTCGCGCGGCGCATCGGCCTGGACAGGACGCTGCTGGCCGGCCTGCTCGTGGTCGCGGCGGGCGAGATGCTGCGCGGGCTCGACGGCGTTCCCATGCTCTACCTGGGCTCCGCGCTGGCCGCCACCGCCATCGCCGTCATGAACGTCTCCATGCCCGGCATCGTGAAGCAGCACTTCCCGACCCGGGTCAACCTGCTCACCGGCGTCTACGTCTCGGCCGTGGTCGCCGGCGCGGCCGGGGCCTCGGCCCTGGTGATCCCGCTGGAGCGGGCCACCGGCTTCGACTGGCGCGGCGTCTCGGCGCTGCTCGCCGTGCCCGCGCTGGTCGCGGCCCTGCTCTGGCTGCCGCAGGCGGTCCGGGGGAGGGTGGCCGAGCAGGGCGGCCCGAGACCGTTCGGCGCCATCCTGCGCAGCCGGGTCACCTGGTACGTGACCGCCCTCATGGGCCTGCAGTCGCTCACCTTCTACGTCATGCTGGCCTGGCTGCCGACGATCTTCCTCGACGCCGGCCTGCCCGCCGACCAGGCCGGCTACCTGCTCAGCCTGACGAACCTGGTCCAGGTCGCCACCTCGCTCGCGGTGCCGGTGCTGGCCGGCCGCCGGGCCTCGCAGGTGCCGTACGTGGTGGGCGCGGGCGTGCTGACCGTGTTCGGCTACCTCGGCGTGCTGCTGGCCCCGGCCACCGTGCCGTGGTTGTGGATGATCGTGCTCGGCGTCGGCCAGGGGGCCTCGTTCGCGCTGGCGCTGCTGATCATCGCGCTGCGCCCGGCCGATCCCGCCGGCGTGACCGCGCTGTCGGCCGTGTCCCAGTCGGTGGGGTACCTGGTGGCCGCGCTGGGTCCGCTGCTGTTCGGCTACCTCAGGGAACTCTCGGGCGGCTGGACCCTGCCGCTGACGGTCGGCCTGGGCGTCCTCGGAGCGCAGCTGGTGGCTGGATGGCTGGCCGGACGCCCTGCTACCTTAGGTAAGGCTAACCTGTAGAAGGGATTCGCGGCGTGCTGACCGAGGCTCTCCAGCGCCTGGCCGACGGCCGGGGCGGCGTCATCGGGGTCGAGCCCGGCCTCGTGATCGACCCCGACGAGAGCTGGACGGCCGCCGCCGATCTCGTGCGGGAGCCGTACACGCTGCTGGAAGAGCTGGTCGCGCAGACGGCGGCGCGCTGGAACGCGCCGAGGCACGTCGGCGCGGCGCTGTTCTGGAAGACCTTCGGCTACTGGCACAGCCTGCCCATGGCGCTCGGCTGGGCCCTCGACGGCCGCGTCCCGGTCATGCGGCTGGCCGACACCTACTTCAAGGTCTCCGACGCCGGCGTGACCATCGCCGCCAGCCGGGTGACCTGGGGCACGGGCGTCGAGCCCATCCGCGAGTCGCTGGCCGAGGCGCAGCAGCCGCTGGTCAAGGCCATCAGCGTGCTCGCCAAGGTCGGCGAGCGCACGCTGTGGGGCTCGACCGCCGAGGCGTTCGCCCATCCGCTGGTCACCATCGTCGAGGGCGACTACATGGCCCTGCTCGCCGAGATCGGCAGGCCGGTCGACGGGCTGGTCGAGCCCGCCGACGACGGCTACTTCCGCAGGACGTGCTGCCTGTGGATCACCCTGCCCGACGTCGAGGCGTGCGGGAGCTGCTGCGTGCTCAGGCCACCGCGACAGGCTCGTCCATAGGACGCAGCTCGTCGGCGTAGCTCACCGAGACGCGGCGCATGACACCGCTGTCGTCGATCGAGTACTGGCCGAGCCGCCACAACGGCGGAGAGTAGGCGTGGATCGAGACGCTCTCGCCCTCCGCGCCGCCGAGCCGGTGGATGTGGTCGGGCCCGAACGAGAACGACTGCCCGGCGGGCACCACGGTCTCCAGGTGCTCGCCGCCGATGCGCGGGTTGCTCTCCTGCAACGCCCCCTGCACGACGTGCACCGCGCCCGAGGAGATGTCGTGGTCGTGCCAGCCCGTGTCGTCCTCGGGACGCCAGCACAGCACCCAGACGTCCACGTAGGCGTCCCGGTACAGGGAGGCGTAGTGCCGTCCGCCGTCGGTCGGGAAGTCGACCATCTCGCGCCACTCCTGCGGGTTGGCGGCCAGCTCGTCGACCAGGTCGCGCAGCTCACGCCGGTCGAGCGCGCGCTCCGGCAGCCCGGCACACACGCCGCCGCCCTGGATCTGGATGTCACTCACGTACGAGTCTCCTTTCTGTATCTCATGGCCTCACTCCGTGAGGCGGCTCGGTCGCCGGAATGCCGGCGCCTTCCCCCGCTCTGGTCGCTTCGCTCCCGCCGCTCCTCCAGGCACCGGCGCTCCCTCGCGGGTTCAACTGCCTCACTGCGTGAGGCGGCTCGGTCGCCCGCAGGCCGGCGCTCCCTCGCGGGGTCAACCGCCCCACTGCGTGGGGTGGGGTTGACGGCCAGGTGCCGGTGCTTGCTCGCGGGGGTCATGGGGTCGGGAGGGAGAGGAGGCGGCGGGGGTTGGTGGAGCGGATGGCGTGGAGGGCGGCGGCGCCGAGGCCGGGGTCGGGGGCGGTGGCGTACGGGGCGTCGGAGCCGTTGACGACGACGTCGATGCCCAGCTCGCGGACGATCGCGTCGATGGCACGCGGCCCGTACGAGGACGTCTCCACGTAGAAGCCGGGGTCGACCAGGCCGCGCCCGGTGCCGCCCCGGGCGATGAGCCGCTCGGAGTGCAGCGGCGCCAGGCCCGCCAGCAGCGCGAAGCACACCCGCAGCCGAGGATGCCGGGGCCTGACCACGGCGTGGAAGTGGTGCCAGGACGCGTGCATCTGCTGCACGTACGGCACCAGCGCCGGCCACCACGACGGCGCCCCCGGCGGCGGCGGCACGGCGGCCGGGCCGGGATGCACGAACAGCGGCAGATCCCGCTCGGTGAGCACGTCGAGCAGCCGGTCGTCCGGTACGGCGGTGGCCGGGATCTGCAACCCGACCGCTCCCCGGTCGAGGTCCTTGGCCAGCCGCTCAGGATCGGGCTCGCTGTGACAGGTCGCCGCCCACACCCCGAACGGCCGGCCCAGCGCGAGCGCGCCCTCGTGGTAGGCGTCGATCAGCGGCCAGGCTTCCTCCGGCGGCAGGAACTCCACGCCCAGCGGGCTCGACATCGACACCAGCGCCAGGTCGAGCCCGGTCGTGTCCCGGTGCCCGTGGTCGGCCGGATCGACCTCGTACGGCGGCTCGCCGTCGAGGAGCAGCGTCCAGCCGTCGAGCCGGGGAGGCGCGGTGCGAGCGCGCAGCGCCGCGACGAACGAGTCCGTCCACAGATGCTGATGCACGTCGATGCTCACGATCACACCTCCCTCTATTTCCTACTGAGATTACAGGTAAACGAACTGTACTGCGAAATCAAACCTGTGAACCGTTTCAGTGATACGGTTCAGTGAACCGCTTCACTGTCCTATTTGTCAACGCTTCGCACGTCGAGACCGGACCAAGAAGAAGGACGCGAGCCCGAGCGGGAACCCGGCTTCTGTCGGTGGCAGGCAATAGGCTGGCTGGATGCCGCGGAAGAGAGCGACGATCAGGGAAGTGGCCCGCGCGACCGGTCTGTCTCCGGCGGCCGTCTCCTATGCGCTGCGCGGCATGCAGGTCTCGGAGGAGACGATGGAGCGCGTCCGCGCCGCCGCCGCCGAGCTCGGCTACGAGGCCGACCCCATCGCCAGGGCCCTGGCCAGCGGTCGCACGGGCATGATCGGCCTGCTCTGCGGCTCGCTCGAAGACCTGTGGCAGCAGTCGCTGGCGGTCGGCATCAGCAGGGGCCTGCGGGAGAAAGACCGCTATGCCCTGATCCTCGACGCGGTCGGCGACCCCGAGCGTGAGCGCGTGCTCGCCCAGCAGCTCCGCGACCAGCGCGTCGACGGCTTGATCGTGCAGCCGGTCGATCCGGCCGCGCCGTTCTGGGCCGAGCTGTGCGAGTCGCTGCCCGTCGTCGCGATCGGCGACGCGCTGGCGGGCACGGCGGGCGAGGTCGTCTTCGACAACCGCCGGGGCGTCACGCTGGCCCTCGAACATCTGGCCGGGCTCGGTCACCGCCGGGTCGCCGTGCTCACGCCCACCCAGGCCAGCACGCCCGACCGTCCGGCCGACGTGCACGTCCTGGCCGAGGCCGACCGCCTGGGGCTCGACATCGAGGTCGTCTCGGCCCCCCACGACCTGGCGGCGGCCACGTCGGCGGCCCACGAGATCCTCTCCACGTCCAGGCCGGGGGCGGTCTTCTGCTTCGCCGACTCCATCGCCTACGGCGTCTACGCCGCGGCCAAGGAGCTTGGCCTGTCCATCCCCGGCGACGTGTCGGTCATGGGCTACGACGACCATCCCATGTCAGGGCTGCTCACCCCGGGCCTGACCACCGTCGACTGGGACATCGACGGCATCGTCAGGGCCGCGGTGCGTCTCATCGCGGCCGCGGCCGACGGCGGCACCCGGCGCCGCCGCGTCGTCCAGGAGCCGACACTCAGGGAGCGTGGCTCGGTCGCGCAAGCGCCGCCCGCGCCTCGTCCAGCTCGTCGGTGAGCCGGCCGTCGGGCCGCGCCCCCTTGCGGGCCCGTACGGCGGCGGCGCGCTCGCAGGCCAGCACGATCTCCAGCGGTTCGAGGCAGCGCAGCGCGTGGCGGGCGGCCTGGGTGGCGAAACCGGCGTGGTCCTCGGTGCCCAGCGAGATCACCGCGGTCCCGGTCGTCACGGGGGCCGCGAGGTGGCGCAGCTCGGCCAGGGCGTCCTGGGCCACGTACTCCAGGATCATGAGGCCGGAGGCGCCCGGCCGGTCGGCCAGGAACGGGAGCTGCCCGGTGTAGGCGGGGTTCATGAGGGTGGCCAGGCGGGCGGTGCTGAGCTGGGCGGTATGGGCCAAGGCAGCCCGCAGCGCGTCGAGTGCCAGGGCCACCGGGGCCGAGTGGAAGTTGCCGTTGTGCCAGGCCAGGGTGCCGGTGACGAGCGGGTTCTCGGTGGCGGCGTTCAGGTCGGTCTCGACGGTCGCGGTGGCACGCTCCAACGCGTCCACGGCCGCGCCGTGCACCTGGGCGAAGGCGCGGTAGCCGTACGGGTCCTGGACGCGGGGGGCCGGTTCGTGGGTGAGCAGGCCGCGCAGGCGTCCGGCCACGCGCGACTGGCCCGCGTGCGGCCTGGCCTCCTGGACGGGGGCGGCCAGGGGCTCGGCGGAGGCGTCCACGGCGGTGAAGGACAGCGCGGCCACCTCCACGGCGGCCTCCAGCAGCTCGCCCAGGCGATGGCAGGCCAGGGCGGCGTCGGCCAGCGTGGCCGCGCCCGAGCTGATGAAGGGCAGCGCGTCGCCGGAGGCGAGCGCGAAGCGCGGCCCGGCCGCCTCCTCGCCCGCTCGCCGCCAGGGCACCTCGCCCAGCAGGCACAGGGCCGTGGTGGCGAGCGCGGTCAGGTCGCCGGTGCCGATCGCGCCGTACGTGCGGACCGGCGGCGTGAACCCCCCGGCGACCGCGTCGGCCAGGACGGGCAGCACGGCCGGGTCGATGCCCGAACCGCCCGCCATGAGCTGGTTGAGCCGCACGACGAGCATCGCCCGCGCACGTTCGGCCTCCACCAGGGGGCCCGCTCCGCAGGCGTGGCTGCGCAGCAGGTCGAGACCGGGGGAGTCGAGCCGGACGTCCCGGTTGGCGCCCACGCCCGTGCTGCGGCCGTAGACCGGGCCGGTCAGCCCCTGGGCGGTGGCCCACGAGGCCCGGGCCCGATCGAGGGAGCCGATCGTGACCCGGGCCCGGCCGTGGGCGGCTTCGTGTACCTGGGCGCAGGTCAGGTCCGCGCCGTTGAGCTGCATGGGGAGGGGGTCAGTCGTTGTCGGGGATGAACAGGCCGAGCAGCCAGCTGACGACGCTGATGATGATCGCGCCCCAGAAGGCGGCGGGGTAGAAGTTGTCGACGTGGAAGGGGATGTCGAACTGACCGGCGATCCAGCTCGTCAGCAGCAGCATGGCCGCGTTGATGACGAGGAGGAACAACCCCAGGGTCAGCACGATGACCGCGCAGCCCAGTGCCTTGACGATCGGCTTCACGATGGCGTTGACGACGCCGAAGATCAGGGCCACGAGGAGCAGGACGCCCCAGTACTTGGCCGAGTTCTCGGGGGCTGTGATCTTGATGCCGTCGAGGAACTGGATGGCGACCCAGAGGGCGGCGGCCGCGGCCACGGTTCTGATGATGAATCTCACGCTGGTTGATCCTCCCACTTCGCGATCGCCGGCGCGATAGACGGACGGAGGGACGTCGATCGATCACTGTCGGTAGTGGCGGTTACCTGTGACTCCTGTCGGGAAAGGGAGCGAGATGGACGCTAATGGTCTTGATTCGTTGCCCGCGGCGGAGTTGCACGACCGGGCGGTGCGGTACGCCGTACGCCATGGGGATCTGGGCTTCCTGTGGAACCTGCTCAAGGTGATCCCCGCCGCCGAGGCCGCCAGTGGTCACGAGAGTGAGACCGCCAACGACCTCAGCCGGGTCTCCGCGCTGCTCAGCGACGCGCTGGCGGCGGGCGAGGGTGAACTGGGCGAGGCGTTGCGCCCGATCTACCTGGAGTATCTGCGGGATCATCCCGACGCCTGAGCCGTGCTCAGCCGGCCAGGCGCGCCCCCGCGTCGATCCCGGAGATGCCCGGCGTGCTGACCTCCTGCCCGTCCCGCAGAACGATCATGGTGTCGTACGCGCCCGCCTCGGCCAGGTCGGCCGCGAAGCGCGGGGCCAGGGTGGGGCCCATGGCGTACATGGCGGTGGCGTAGGCGTCGGCCACGCCGAGGTCGGGGCCGATCACGGTGACCGAGCCCAGCGTCTGCTGGCGCTCCCCGGTGCGCGGGTCCACCACGGCCGCGCCGCCCGAGGTGGCGATGCCGAGGTCGTGGGCGAACAGTGCCTTCCTGACGACGTCGGTGCGCGGGTCGCGGATGCCGACGCGCCAGGCCTTGCCCGGGGCGGCCGAGCCGCGCACCCTGATGTCGCCGCCCGCGTTGATGCGGTGGTCTCCGGCACCGGCGTTGCACAGCGCCCGCGACAGGCGTTCGAGGGCCCAGCCCTTGATGTAGCCGGAGGGGTCGATCACGCCGTTGATCCGGTGCTCGAACCAGCCGCCGGTCGCCTCGCTCAGCTCCTCGCAGCGGTGCAGCACCTCGACGAGCTCGGGGATCTGCCTGATGGTCAGGCCCTGGTTGAGCCGCCAGATCTGGCTGTCCTCCTTGGCCGGGCTGAAGGTGTCGGCCACCCAGCGCAACCAGGAGAAGGCGTCGTCGAGCAGGGGGGTGAGCTCTCTGGCCGGCAGAGCCGTGCGGATGTCCACACTGACGGGCATGCCCATGACCGTGTCGACACGGGCGCTTCCGGGGAAAATCGTCACCTGGCCTCCTTGTCCGCAGACCACGCTCTCACGTCGGCCGTAACGTGGGGCTAAACCTTTTGCTCCGGTTTGAAATGAACCTGTGATCTGGGGATCGCAAGGCGTGACAACGCGCCGCCGACGTACCGGGTGAACGGGCGCGGGCCCTCGACGACCACCTCGCGCTCGGCGATGTCGGGGATCTGGCGGCTGAGGCCGGAGGCGCTGATGCGCTCCTTGGCCCTCGGGTCGTGCTCGGTGCCGGTGACGAGGATGAGGCCGTACCTGGCCTCCAGGTCGCGCAGCTCGCTGCTGGCGCGCTCGGTCCGGTACACGGCCACGATGTTCGGCGTGCTGTCGGGCCCGGCGCCGGGTCCTGTGGCGAGGGCCAGCCGGGCGCGTAGGGTCTCCGCGTCCATGCCGGACGCGATCAGCACCTTGCCCCTGGTCTCGGGGGTCACCGTGTGGCTGCGTACCGCCATGACGGCCGCCATCGCGTACAGCAGGAGCGACCCAAGACGGCTGGGCGCCGTCACGTACGCGGTGGAGCTGAACTCGTGGGCCACCAGCAGCGCGCCGGCGAGGTAGCCGCCGAGCCGCAGCCGCTGCCTGGCCTGTTCCGTCCGGAGCAGGTCGGCGGCCTTGACGATCGCGAAGCCGAGCGCGACGAGCAGCGCCGCGGCGGCGTACGCGGTGGGCCGCCAGGGGTAGCCGAACCCCGGCTGGATCGCGCCGAACTCGGCGACCGCGACCCCGCACCAGAAGAGGATGGGACCGTGACTCGCATTCACCTCACTAGCCATGCCTATGACGATGCTGAAGGAACATGAGAGCTTTCTGAGTAAGGTCTGAAACATGGCTAACGTGCGTGTTGAGCGGACAGAAGACGGCGGTTTCCGGGCCACGAACGCCCGTGGCGCCGAGGTGAGGATCGGCGGCGGCGACGAGGAGGGCGTGTTCACCCCGGTGGAGCTGCTGCTCGCGGCGGTGGGCGGATGCAACATCGTCACCGTCGAGCCGCTCACGGCCAAGCGCGGGCACCGGCTGGTGCGCCTGGCCATGACGGTGGAGTCGGAGAAGGTCGAGCCGAACAAGCTCGGGCCGGTGACGGTCACCTACGACGTGGAGCTGCCCTCGGAGGAGGCCGACGAGGTGTTCAGGGCGGTCGCCGGGCGGGTGCACGACAAGTACTGCACGGTGAGCAGATCGTTGCAGGACGGTACAGAGGTTCGATTGGAGCTTCCCTAGTCGGATTAAACGCTTATTCGACCCCGTTATGACGCGACCGTTGCATTCGTCTCGGTAGCGTTGTAGCAGGTCGAGAGGCCACAACAGACCTTCACCGATGCGGACGCGGAGGGGGACCGCGGTCCGCGAGTGCGGGACCGCCGACGTTTTTGGGGGAAGACGTCGGCCTGGACCGCCACCGATCGAGGCCGGGCAGATTTGGGGGAAACTGCCCGGCCTCGATCCATGCCCACCCCCTGCCACTCCCCGCCGCTCCGCCTTTGGCTCACAGGTGGCGGGGCATGCGTATTGTCCTGTGGTGTGAAGAAAGTTCTCATCGACTGCGACCCCGGCATCGACGACGCGCTCGCCCTGGCCCTCGCGGCCGGCTCTCCCGATCTCGAAGTGGTGGGCGTCACCACCGTGGGCGGCAACGTCGACCTGGAGCTGACCACCGCCAACGCGCTGGCGCTCAGGGAGTTCCTCGACCTCGGTGACGTGCCGGTCACGCCCGGCAGCGCGGGCGCCCTGCTGCACCGCACGGTCCGCGCCGGCCACGTCCACGGCGCCACCGGCCTGGGGGACGTCGTCCTGCCCGCCCCCGTACGCCCCCTGTCGGACGGCCACGCGGTGGACTTCATCGTGGACGCCCTGCGTGCCGCCCCCGGCGAGATCACGCTGGTCGCGGTGGGCCCGCTGACCAACATCGCCCTCGCCGTACGCCGCGAGCCCCGCGTCGTCGAGTGGGCCCGCGAGCTGGTGATCATGGGCGGCTCGTACACGCGGGGGAACCACAACCCGGCGGCCGAGTTCAACATGCTGGCCGACCCCGAGGCCGCGGCGATCGTCTTCGAGGCCGGCTGGCAGGTACGGCAGCTCGGCCTCGACGTGACCCTGTCCGCCCTGGTCACCACGGACGTGCTCGACCGCATGCGCCCGCTCGGCCGGCTGTCGGAGCTGCTGGTGCCCGCCGCGCAGTTCTACGGCGTGGTGACGGCCGAGGGCGGCCCGGCGATCCACGACGCCTGCGCGGTGGCGTACGTGCTGGACCCGTCGTTGTTCACCTGCGTGCCGGCCGTGGTGAACGTGGAGACCGTCGGGACGTACACGCGGGGGATGACCGTCACCGACTTCGACCTGCGCGGACGGCAGGCGAACGCGCTGGTGGCGACGTCCGTGGACGTGAAGGGGTTCTGGGACCTGGTGCTGGGGGCGTACGGGAGGCTGGGGGAGCGGCTCGGCTGATGTGCGGGCACCGTCCGGCGGCTGATACAGTTAACCCTGTTGCGCCGCTAGCTCAGTTGGTTAGAGCAGCTGACTCTTAATCAGCGGGTCCGGGGTTCGAGTCCCTGGCGGCGCACCCTAGAGAAACCCCAGGTCACTGTGTTGACCTGGGGTTTCTGCTTTCCCGGAACCCTTTGGACGCCCCCGAGCCGCTCGGCGTCACCCGTGGCCCGCCGCTCCCGTGCCGGGCCGCTCAAGAACGGCCGTCCAGGAAGTTGATCATCGGGGCGGTGGCACCCCGGCGCTGCGACAATCAGGGGGTGGACGAGACGCTTCTGGAGTGGCTGGCGGGGCTGGGGCGGGAGAGGCTGGCCGAGGTGCTGACGTCGCGGCCGGACGTGTTGCGGCCCGTCCCACCGCGGCGGCTGGTCGAGCTGGCCGAACGGCTCGACGCGCCCGAGTCCGTGCACCTGGCGCTGTCCCGGACGCCGCTGCCCTGCCTGCTGCTGACCGAGGCGATCCTGGTGGCGGCCCGCACCGGGCGGCCGCTGTCCGGTCTGGTGGCCTCCGGGGCCGACCTCTCAGGGCTGATCGACCGGCTCGAACGCGCCGCGCTCGTCCGGCGCGACGAGGACGGGACGCTGAGCTTCGCCGCCGGGCTGCCCGCGGTGCTGCCCACGCCCCTGGGGCTCGGTCCCGACCTGGCCGCGATCCTCCCGCAGGTCACCATGGCCGAGCTGGCCGAGGTGGACCGGCGGCTGGGCGGCACCGGCGCGGGGCGCAAGGCGATCCTGATGGAGTCCGTTACGGCGGCGCTCGGCGACCCCGACCGGCTGGCCCGGCTGGTAGCCCGCGCCCCGGCGGGCACCCGCGAGCTGCTGGACGACTTCGTCGAGCGAGGGCCCGCGCGGGTGCTCGACGAGTTCCCGCCACGCGGCCAGCACCAGCCGCGACGTGCGGCGACCCCGGCGCGGTGGGCCCGCGACCACGGTCTCGTCTGGAGCGTCGACTGGGAGCGCACGTACGTCATGCCCATGGAGGTCGCGCTCGCGCTGCGCGGGCGCGACCACCGGATCGACCTGCCGGTCGAGCGACCGGCGATCAGTACGCGGCCGGTCGCCGGAGAGCTCGTCGCCCACGAGGCGTCCGTGGCCGCCCTCCGCCTCCTGGACCGGGCCGCGGCCCTGCTGGAGGCCGCGGCGGCGGAGCCGTTGCCCGAGCTGAAGGGCGGCGGCGTCGGGGTCAAGGAGGTGCGCCACCTGGCCGGCCGGCTGGGCTGCGCCGAGGACGAGGTCCGCCTGCTGCTGGACGTCGTGCACGCCGCCGGGCTGCTGGCCGCCAACCCGGTCACGCAGGTGCGCACCCGGCGCGCGACCGAGACGCGGCGTACCGGGGTCTCGCCGACCAAGGGCTACGACGCGTGGATGCGCCTGGAGCCGGCCGATCGCTACACCGTGCTGGTCGAGGCGTGGTGGGGGCTGCCGATCAGCCCGACCCGCCGGTACGACGGCAAACCGCGCACCCCGCTGGCCCCCGCCGGGACCGGGACGCCGTCCAGCGTCATCCGGGAGGTGGTCTTCGAGCTGCTCGCCGACGCGACCGCCACGGGAGAGGGCGCGGCCGTCCCGGACGCCGAGGAGGTGGCGGCGGCCGCGAGCTGGCACCTTCCCCTCGTGCAGCGGGCGAGCTGCCGCGAGGTCGTGCTGGCCGTCCTGGCCGAGTCGAGGCTGCTGGGCCTGGTCGGCGCGGACGCCCTCAGCCCGCCCGGCCTGGCCCTCCGGTCGCCCTCGGCCCCGCAGGCGGGCGAGGCCGCCGCGGGGCTGCTGGCCGCGGCCCGGCAGCAGGCGCTGTTCGGCACCGACCTGACCGCCGTGGTCACCGGCCCGCCCGCCGCCGCCCTGGCCGAGGTGCTCGACCGGGCCGCCGACCGCGAGCCCGGCGGCACGTGGCGGTTCGGCCCGGCCTCGGTGCGCCGCGCCCTCGACGCCGGCCACACCGCGGCCGACCTCGTCTCCGCCCTGGCCGAGGTGGCCTCTGGCCCGTTGCCGCAGCCTCTGACGTATCTCGTCCACGACGTCGCGCGGCGGCACGGGGAGGTCGAGGTGGTCCCGGTGGGCTGCTGCGTGGTGGGCGACCACGCTCTGCTGGCCGAGGTGGCCGCGCATCGCAGGCTGGCGAAGCTGCGTCCGCGCCTGCTCGCCCCCACCGTCCTGGCCAGCGCCCTCGATCCGGCGCAGACCCTGGCCCTGCTCAGGGAGGCCGGGTACGCGCCGGTGGCCCGCGAGGCCGACGGCTCGCTCGCCGTGACCGGCCGCACCTCCAGGCGCGCGCCCGCCCGTCCGGCCCGCCGGGAGCAGGCGGTCCTCAGCCCCGAACGCGCCGCCGCCTGGCTGGTCGCCACCGCGGGTGAGCCGGCCCCGGTCTTCCACGGGCTGCGCGACGTCTTCAGCCGGTACGCCACCGCCCTGCCCCCCAAGGCCCGCGAACGGGTGGCGATGGAGCTGCAGTACCACGGCACGGCCCGGATCGCCTACGACGGCGAGGACCTCACGGTCAGCGGCCCGGAGGTACGCGGCGCCGACCTCGACGTGTGGTGCCATGAGCCCGCCGAGTTCCGGCTGCTGGACCTGGCCAAGATCACCAAGGTGCTGACCTGATCAGGCGTTCAGCTCGTCGCGGGCCGCCATCAGGGCGAAACCCAGCAGGTTGAGCCCCCGCCAGGTCGCCGCGGAGGCGGCGCGCTCGTCGTCGGCGGCCAGGCCGATGCCCCAGACCCGGTCCAGCGGGCTGGCCTCGACCAGCACGTGCGCGCGGGTGCCGACGAGGAACTCCCGCAGGTCCGCGTGCGCCCCGAACTTGGCGAACGAGGCCCGGGTGACGATGTCGAGCCGATGGGCGTCCCACACGGCCTCGTCGAAGCCGCGTACGGTGCGGCCGAGCTTCTTGGCCTCGGCCGGGGTCGCCGCGCGCAGGATGCGGCCGGCGATGTCGTGGTCGCCGAACAGCCACGCCTTGTGGGCCATCATGTAGTGCTCGGCCGAGGCGAAGGTGTGGCCGTCCTCGGTGAAGGTCGCCGGCCACCACTGCGACAGGCAGCCGCGGCCGGGGCCGCCGTCGCGGGACGGGCGGTGGCCCCAGAAGTAGAGGTAACGCGGCCGGCGGCCGTTCCGCTCCGCCGCGACGGCCTCGTCCACGGTACGGGGAAGCTGGTCGGACACGGCTCAACCGTCCCACAGGGCACGGACGGCCGCCAAGCGGATAAAGGCAACAGGTCAGAGCCGGCGGATCATGGCCTGCTTGGCCGCCGCGAACTCGTCGTCGGTCAGCACGCCCGAGCGGTGCAGCTCGCCCAGCTCGGCCAGGCGGCGCAGCACCGCGTCGTGCGCGTCACCGCCGGGGGCGGCCGGCGGCTCAAGCTCGGCGGGCTCCTCGCGCGGCAGCCGGGCCAGCACCGCGGCGCCGACCAGCGCGGTCGCGCCGCCGAAGCGCTGGATGCCCCAGGAGACGCAGTGGGGGTCCTTCTGCGGGGTGACCCCGGGCCCGTCGCCCTTGAGCCGGAAGCGGAGCGTGCCGTAGCCCAGGCCGGACTGCGGCTTCCACTCCACGCCCACCAGGTCGGCCAGCGGGAACTCCTGCGACCCGGCCCGTTCCTTCTCCGAGCTGGCGAAACCCGTCCATTCCAGGCGGACGCGCTCGCCGTCGAAGACGGCCGTGCCGTCGCCGGCCGTGGCCGAGACGGGGATGGCGGGGCCGGGGAGGAGGTAGTGCTCGCAGGGGCCGGTCGGCGTCTGGTTGATCTCCAGGGTGTCGCGGACCTCGTCGGCGAAGTACTGGGCGGCGCCGGCGCGCTCCTTGGGCACCGCCAGCCGGTAGGGGTCGGCGGGCGCGGCCAGCGACCCGGCGACGAGGTCGGACAGGGGGTCGGCGCCGTAGCGCAGGCGAAGGCGCAGCTGGCCGCCCTTGCGGCCGGGCTCGAACGCGCACGTCGCGATGGCCTCCAGCGGCACGGCGACCTCGCCGAGCACCTTGCGGAGCTCATGGACGTTCTTGTCGCCGCCTGGGACCACGCGCAGCATCTCTCCGTTGAACGTCCACGAGCCGTCGAGAACGGCGATCTCGGTCATATTCTCAGCCTAGGACGTCGAGAGGAGCCCGATGAAGATCTTCACGAGCTGGATGTCGTGGGGCCAGGCCGCCGGACCCCTGGCCGAGGCGCTCCCGTCGCAGGCCGTCACGAGGTTGCGCGAGTCGGTGCGCTTCGCGCGGACGCAGCACGGCGTGCGGCAGCGTCCCACCGGGCGGCCGTACGTGGAGCACCTGCTGGAGGCGCTGGAGGTGGCGGTGGCCGGGGCACAGGTGCGCGACCCCGACGTGCTCACCGCGGTCGTGCTGCACGACGTGCTGGAGGACACGGCGTGCACCGAGCGGGAGCTCGCGCGGCGGTTCGGCGCGGACGTGACCGGGCTCGTCCGCTGGGTGACCAGGCCCGCCGGGCAGGCCGGGGCCGACCACCTGGCCGCGCTGGCCAAGGCCCCGGCGCAGGCCGTGCTCGTGCAGCTGGCCGTCGGGGTGAGCAAGGTGCAGGAGTTGCAACGCCTCCATTGGCGGTTCCAGAAGCACTGCTACCAGGAGACCGTCTCCTCCATCGTGCCGCTGGCCGCGCCCCACCCCTGGTTCGCCGAGTGGTACGAGGAATGGCAGCGGCCGTGGGCCAGGCGCGTGGCCCGCTTCCCGGACTAGCCTCCCAGCCGGGCCAGCCGGTTGCGCACGCCGTCGAAGTGCGCGTACACGGCCGACACCGCGGCGGCCCGGTCGCCGGCCAGCACCGCGGCGTAGATGTCGCGGTGCCGCCTGGCCACGTCGCCGGGCGGCTCGTCGGGGGCGCCGAGGTGGTCGCGGAGCTGGTGGTAGACGTCCCAGAACGCGCCGAGGAGCTGGCTGACCAGTGGGTTGCCGAGCGGCCGGTAGAGCAGGTCGTGGAAGAGCCGGTCGGTCTCGGGGGAGACCTCGCCGACCTGCGACTCGTGGTCCATGCGGGCCATGACGTCGGCCACCGGCGCGAGGTCGGCCTCCGGGCCCAGGTCGATGAGCCGCTGGACGAGGCCGCTCTCCAGGATCTCGCGGATCTCGATGAGGTGCGCCAGGTGGTTGCGGCCGTTCTGGAGGGTGATGCGGCTGTGGAAGGCCAGCTCGTCCACGAGGCCGGACAGCGACATCCGGCCGACGAACATGCCGAAGCCGTGGCGGATGTCCACGATGCCGACCGCCTGGAGGGCCTTCAGCGCCTCCCTGACGGAGTTGCGGCTGACCTGGAGCTCCTCCATGAGCTCCGACTCCGTGGGCAGCGGGTCGCCCGCGACCAGCCCGCGCCTGACGATCAGGTCCTTGACGCCCTCCTGGGCCTCGACGGCCCGGCTGGGACGTGCCGGACGCGGGACTGCGGTCATGGAGCTTCCTTTCATCGTAGGTAACATTCCGGAAATCCTCTGTTGACCTCAAGACGCTCTGGCGTTTAGCGTCCACGTTACGCACAAGATAGGACATGGGATGTCCTACGTTCTACCTTTCCCCCCAGGAGGCATCCGTGAGCTCTGAGTTCAGCCGCCGTGACTTCCTGCGCTACAGCGGGGCCACGGGTGCGGCGGCGTTCATCGCGGCCACCCTCTCCGCCTGTTCCGGAGGCCCGGCCTCGACCGGCTCGGTCGGCGCCGGATCGAACAAAGACCTGATCACCGCCGTCATCGGCTACGGCAACGACCAGAGCTGGGACCCGACGCAGACCGCGTCGGCGTTCGCGATGGCCGGGATCAGCCACGTCTACGAGGGACTGCTCGACACCGACCCGGTCACCCGGGAGCCGTACCCGGCCCTGGCCACGGCGCTGCCCGCCGACCCGAACGCCACGTCCTGGACGTTCACCCTGCGCGAGGGCGCCAAGTGGCACGACGGGCAGCCGGTCACCGCCGACGACGTGGTCTTCACGTTCGAGCGCATCCTCGGCCCCGACAACGTGCTGACCGGCAACTTCTTCAAGTCCTGGCTCCAGGAGGTGAAGAAGGTCGACGACCGGAACGTGGAACTGGTCTTCAAGTTCCCCTTCCCCGACGCGGCGCCCCGGCTGACCATCGCCAAGATCATGCCGAAGCACGTGTTCGGCCAGGCGGGCGCGTGGGACAAGGCCAAGAGCGGCATGGCGGTCGGCTCCGGGCCGTACAAGCAGACGGCGCACAACCCGAAATCCAACACCTCCTTCGAGGCGTTCGACGGCTACAACGGGCCGCGCCCGGCCACCGTCAAGAAGATGAACTGGCTGACCATCGTGGACGCCTCCGCCCGGGTGGCCAAGATCTCCGGCGGCTCGGCCGAGGCGCAGATCGCCGACAACATCCCGTACGCCAACGTCGAACAGCTCAAGCAGCAGGGGCTCACGGTCGAGGGCGGCAAGGGCATGAACCACATGTTCCTGATGTTCAACACCGCCGCCAAGCCCTTCGACGACGTACGCGTCCGCCAGGCCCTGCACTACGCCATCGACAAGCAGAAGATGATCGACGTGGCGCTCAAGGGCCACGGCACGGCCTCCAGCTCCTTCCTCAACGAGGGCCACCCCGACCACCGCCGCGCCTCGGTCGTCTACGACTACGACCCCGACAAGGCCAAGGCGCTGCTGAAGGAGGCGGGCGTCACGAACCTGACGGTCAACCTCATGGCCGTCAACGTGAGCTGGATCGCCGACTGCCTGCCCACCATCGCCGCCTCCTGGGAGGCCGTCGGGATCAAGACCACGCTGGAGCCGCAGGACACGGCCGCGCTGTTCACCAAGATGGACCAGTTCCAGGACTACCAGGTGGTCGCGGCGGCCTCGAACCCCAACCAGTTCGGCATGGACGCCGACCTGATCCTGCACTACAACTACGTGCCCGGCGGCCTGTGGATGAAGTACAGCCACTGGGACGGCAGCAAGGACGCCGAGAAGCTGTTCGCCATGATGGACGCGGCCGGCAAGGAGACGGACAAGGCCAAGAAGACCGAGCAGATCCACAAATATCTGGACCTGGTCGCCGAGGAGGCCGTGCTCTACCCCGTCGTCCACAACGAGCTGATGACCGCCTGGGACCCGAAGAAGATCTCCGGCATCCGCGCCCAGCCCTACCCCGGCATCAACCTGCTGCAGGCCAAGAGGACATGACGCTCGTACTCAGGATGCTGCTGCGGCGGCTCCTCATCCTGATCCCGCTGGTCCTGGGCGTGGTCGCGTTCGTGTTCGTCGTGATGCGCTTCTCGGGCGTCAAACCCGAGTACGCCTACTTCCAGGGCGCGAACCCCACGGCGGAACAGATCCACCGCTTCCAGGAGGAGAACGGCCTGCTGGACCCGCTGCCGCTGCGGTACGTGCGCTTCGTCGCCGACCTCGCCCAGGGCGACATGGGCACCAGCGTGCTCACCAAGAAGCCGGTCATCGAGTCGGTGACGACCGCGTTGCCGCTGACCCTCCAGCTCACGTTCCTCGGCCTGGCCGTGGCGGTCGTGTTGTCGCTGGTGTTCGGCGTGACCGCGGCGCTGTTCCGCGACCGCTGGCCCGACCAGGCGATCCGGGTCGTGTCGCTGGTCGGCGTGGCGGCCCCGGCGTTCTGGCTGGCGCTGCTGATGATCCAGTGGCTGGCGGTCGGCGAGGGACTGTTCCCGACCGGCGGCTACATCAACCCCGCCGACTCCGTCACCGGCTGGCTGCAGTCGATGACGCTGCCCGCGCTGTCGTTGTCGCTGCCGATCGCCGCCCAGCTCACCCGCATCATCCGCACGTCGATGGTCGAGGAGCTGGACCGTGACTACGTGCGCACCGCGATCGGCAGCGGCCTGCCGATGATCGTCGTGGTCGGCCGCAACGTGCTGCGCAACGCGCTGATCAACCCGCTGACCGTGCTCGGCCTGCGCATCGGCTACCTGATCGGCGGCACGGTGGTCATCGAGACGATCTACGGCCTGCCCGGCATGGGCCAGCTCATGATCAACGCGGTGCGCGACGGCGACCCGGCCGTCGTGCAGGGCGTCGTGCTCACCATCGCGATCGGCTTCATGGTGGTCAACCTGGTCGTCGACATCCTCTACCTGCTGGTCAACCCCCGCCTGAGGAGTGCCGCCTGATGAGAAGCGGACTCACCGAACGCCTGGTCGTGTTGGCCGGCAGGCCCGGCGTCGCCTTCCGGCGGCTGCCCCTGGCGTCCTGGCCGGCGGTCGGCGTCATCGTCCTGGTCGTGCTGGCCGCCCTGTTCGCGCCGCTGATCGCGCCGCACTCGCCGTACTTCCAGGAGGCCGCCGGCGGCGGCCCGTCGGCCGCGCACTGGATGGGCCTCGACAGCGCCAACCGCGACATCCTGTCCAGGCTCCTGTACGGCGCCCGCTGGTCGCTGATCATCGGGCTCGGCGCCACCGGGCTCGCCCTGGTGGCCGGGGCGGTCGTCGGCGCGGTCGCGGCCACCTCGCGCCGGGTCGTGGACGAGACCGTCATGCGCGTGCTCGACGTGATCATGGCCTTCCCCGGCATCGCGCTGGCCGCCGTGCTGGTCGCGGTGTTCGGCGGCAGCATCCCGGTGCTGGTCATGGCCATGGCCTTCCTCTACATGCCGTCCGTGGCCAGGGTCGTGCGGGCCAACGTGATCGCCCAGTACGGCGAGGACTACGTGGCGGCCGAACGCGTCATCGGCGCCCGCACGCCGTACATCGTGGTCAGGCACGTCGCGGTCAACTGCGCGGCGCCCGTGCTGGTGTTCTGCACGGTGATGGTGGCCGACGCGATCGTGTTCGAGGCGTCGCTGTCGTTCATCGGCGCCGGCGTACGGCCGCCGAACCCGTCGTGGGGCAGCGTCATCGCCGACGGCAAGAACCTGGTGCTGCTCGGCGGCTGGTGGGCCACGGTCTTCCCCGGCCTGCTGATCCTGCTCACCGTGCTGGCCCTGAACATCCTGTCCGAGGGCATCTCCGACGCCTGGGCCGCCCCGGTACGCAGAGCCGCCCCCAAGAAGGACGACGCGTACGAGCAGGCCACCCCCGGCACCGGCCAGGTGCTCGAACTGCCCGGCCTGGCCGAGGCGGCGCGCCGGCTGGCCGAACGCGCCCGCCCGCTGCCCCAAGGACAGCCGATCCTCAGCGTCGAACGCCTGCGCATCGGCTTCGAGCCGGACATCGACATCGTGGACGGCATCGGCTTCGAGGTGTGGCCCGGCGAGGTCGTCGGCCTGGTCGGCGAGTCCGGCTGCGGCAAGTCGCTGACCGCACTGACCGTCATGGGCCTGCAACCACGTGCGGCCCACGTCAGCGGGCACGTGCGCTTCGACCAGAAGGAGCTGCTGGCGCTGCCGCGCGGCGCCCGCCGCCGCCTGCTCGGCCACGAGATGGCGATGATCTACCAGGACGCGCTGTCCTCGCTCAACCCGGCCATGACCATCAGGGCCCAGCTCAGGCAGGTCACCCGCAGGGGCGGCCGGCGTACCCCCGCCGAGCTGCTCGAACTGGTCGGCCTCGACGCCCGCCGCACCCTGTCCGCCTACCCGCACGAGCTGTCGGGCGGCCAGCGGCAGCGGGTGCTGATCGCGATGGCGCTCTCCCGCGAGCCCAAGCTGATCGTCGCCGACGAGCCGACGACCGCGCTCGACGTGACCGTCCAGGCGCAGGTCATCGAGCTGCTGCTGCGGCTGCGCGAGGAGCTGGGGTTCGCGCTGATCCTGGTCTCGCACGACCTCGCCCTGGTCGCCGACGTCACCGACCGCGTCGTCGTCATGTACGGCGGCCAGATCGTCGAGACCGGCGCCACCGCCGCCCTGGTCGGCGAGCCCGCCCATCACTACGCCCGTGGGCTGCTCGGCGCGGTGTTGTCGCTGGAGTCGGGGGCCGAGCGGCTGACGCAGATCCCCGGCGTGGTGCCCGCGCCCGCCGACTTCCCGGCCGGGTGCAGGTTCGCCGACCGATGCCCGATGGCCACCGACATGTGCCGTACGCAGGCCCCGGTGCTGGCCGGAGAGGCCAGGCGGCACGCGGTGGCCTGCCACCACCCGGCGGTCGAACTCGTGGGGAGTGAGCGACATGCTTGAGCTGGACGATGTGCACGTCGTGCACAAGGCCCGGTCGGGAGGGCTGTTCTCGCGCGACCGCGTGCACGCCCTGACCGCCGCCTCCCTGACCGTCGCGCCCGGCGAGACCGTCGGGATCGTGGGGGAGTCGGGCTGCGGGAAGTCCACGCTGGCCAAGGTGCTGGTCGGGCTGCAGCGGCCGACCTCGGGAAGCGTGCGCCTGCACGGCCGCGACCTGTGGACGCTGACGCAGGGCGAGCGGCGCGCGCTCGTCGGCGGCGGCGTCGGCCTGATCTTCCAGGACCCGTCCACGGCGCTCAACCGGCGGCTGCCGGTCGGGCGCATCCTGCGCGACCCGCTCGACGTGCACGGCCGCGGCACCCCCGCCCAGCGCGAGGCCCGCGTGCGTGAGCTGCTGGACCTGGTGGGCCTGCCCGCGGGCGTGGCCGGCGCGCTGCCCGGCCAGCTCTCCGGCGGGCAGCGGCAGCGGGTGGCCGTGGCCAGGGCGCTCGCGCTCGAACCCGGGCTGGTCGTCGCCGACGAGCCCACCAGCGCCCTGGACGTGTCCGTCCGCGCCCAGATCCTCAACCTGCTGCTCGACCTCAAGGAACGGCTCGGGCTGGCGCTGGTGTTCATCTCGCACGACATCCAGACCGTGCGCAGGATGAGCGACCGCGTGGTCACCATGTACCTGGGCCGGATCGTCGAGCAGACGCCCGCGCAGTCCGTTCCGGGGCGGGCCAGGCATCCGTACACGCGGGCGCTGTTCTCGGCCACCCCGGGGCTGATCTCGCCCATCAACCCGATCCCGCTGGTGGGGGCCGTGCCGTCGGCCACCAGGCCGCCGAGCGGCTGCCCGTTCCGCACCCGGTGCTGGCGGGCCGACGACCTGTGCGCCGCCGAGCCGCCCCCCGCCACCCGGGCCGGGGACGACCACCTCTTCCACTGCCACCATCCGGTGGCGGCCGGAGCCACCGACCTAGAGCTGATCCAGGAGCACTCATGACAGATCCCGATGTCGCCGGGTCCGCGACGGTGACCGGCGTGATCCCCCCGGTCTGCACCCCGTTGACCCCCGGCCACGAGGTGGACGCCGCCTCCCTGACCCGCCTGGTGGACCACCTGCTGGAGGGCGGGGTGGACGCGCTGTTCGTGCTCGGCTCCTCCTCGGAGGTGGCCTACCTGACCGACACGCAGCGGCGGGTGGTGCTGGACACGGTCGTCGGGCACGTGGGCGGACAGGTTCCGGTGCTCGCCGGGGTGATCGACATGACCACGCCGCGGGTGCTCGAACACGCCCGCGTCGCGGTGGAGGCGGGGGCGTCCGCGCTGGTGGCGACCGCGCCGTTCTACACGCGCACCCACCCCGACGAGATCCGCACCCACTTCCGGACGATCGCCGCCCGCGGCGGCCTGCCCGTCTACGCCTACGACCTGCCGGTCAGCGTGCACACCAAGCTGGGCGCCGACCTGCTGCTCGAACTGGCCGCCGAGGGCGCGCTGGCGGGGGTGAAGGACTCCAGCGGCGACGAGGGCGGCCTGCGCCAGGTCATCATGGGCCGCCGGGCGCCGTTCAGCGTGCTCACCGGGTCGGAGGTGACCGTGGACTCCGCGCTGTGGATGGGCGCCGACGGCGTCGTGCCCGGCCTCGGCAACGTGGACCCCCACGGGTACGCCGAGCTGTACCGGGCCGCCTCCCGCGGCGACTGGGAGGCGGCCAGGATCCAGCAGGAACGCCTGGTCAGGCTGTTCGAGATCGTCCGGGTCGGCGCGGGCCGCATGGGCGGCAGCTCGGCGGGGCTGGGCGCGTTCAAGGCCGCCCTGCACCTGCGGGGCGTCATCGACTGCCCGCTCACCGCGCTGCCGCAGATCCCGCTGAACGACGACGAGACCGGCCGCATCGGCAAGCTGCTGGCCGCCGCCGGGCTGCTGTAGCCGCTCAGTGGCCGCTGCTCAGAGGGCCGCTGCTCAGTGGCCGCTGCTCAGAGGCCCTCGGCGTGGGCGGCCCGCTCGTTGGGGACGCAATGGGTCATCTTCAGCCCCTCCACGTCGCGCGGCCCGTTGCGTCCCAGCTTGACCAGGCGCTCCCGGTCCTCGTCGGTGAGGTCCTGGCCCGCCAGCGGCTCCAGCCGGGAGACGTCGTCCGGGGTGAGGCCGAGGCCCTCGCCCACGCGCAGGCCGAGGTCGTCCTCCACGAGCAGGAAGTGCCAGACCATGCGCTCCTGGATACGCCGGTCGCACTGGCTGAGCGCGTCGACGAAGTTGCGCACGAGGTCGTCGCGCTCCCACTGCTCCATGAGCAGGTAGCGCTGGCCGGCCTGCTTGTAGTCGTTGGTCCGCGGGATGCGCCGGCGCATGAGCCGGCCGCTGATGACCGGGCCCTCCTCGTCGAGGGTCGGGTACTCGGCCTCGCGCAGGCCGCCGCGGAGCGAGGGCTCGTAGTTGATGTGCGGGTCCTCGCCGCCGGTGTCGACGAAGAACGCCATCTGGCCGTCGCGCTGGTTGGTCCTGATGGGCGCGTTCCTGGCCTGGTTGACCGGCAGTTGCAGGTAGTTGGGGCCGACCCGGTAGCGCTGGGTGTCGCTGTAGGAGAACGTCCGGCCGACCAGCATCTTGTCGTCGGAGAAGTCGAGGCCGTCCACCAGGACGCCGGTGCCGAAGGCGGCCTGCTCGTTCTCGGCGAACTGGTTGTCGACGTTGCGGTTCAGCACCAGGCGGCCGACCGGCCTGGCCGGGAACTCGTTCTCCGGCCACACCTTGGTGTCGTCGAGCGGGTCGAAGTCCAGCTCGGGGTGCTCCTCGTCGCTCATGAGCTGGACCAGCAGCTCCCACTCGGGATATTCGCCGCGCTCGATGGCGTCGTGCAGGTCCTTCGTCGCGTGTCCCAGGTCGCCCGCCTGGACGACCGCCGCGTCCGCCTCGGTCATGCTGCGCACGCCCTGCTTGGGCATCCAGTGGTACTTGACCAGATACGTCTCACCCTGCTGGTTGACCCACTTGTAGGTGTTCACGCCGAACCCCTGCATGTGCCGGTAGTCGGCGGGGATGCCGCGCGGGCTGAACAGGTTGACCAGCATGTGCATCGACTCGGGCGTCTGCGACATGAAGTCGAAGATGCGGTTCGGGTCCTGCCGGAAGGTGACCGGGTCGGGCTTGAGCGAGTGGATGACGTCGGGGAACTTGATGGCGTCCCGGATGAAGAAGACGGCCAGGTTGTTGCCCACGAGGTCCCAGTTGCCGTCCTCGGTGTAGAACTTGATCGCGAAACCGCGCGGGTCGCGGGCGGTCTCGGCGGAGTCCCGGCCGCCGATCACGGTGGAGAAGCGCAGCGCCACATCCGTGCGCTTGCCGGCCTCCTGGAACAGCTTGGCCCTGGTGTAGCGGCTGACCGGCTCGTCGCCGATCTTGCCGTACGCCTCGAAGTAGCCGTAGGACAGCGTGCCCCTGGCGTGCACCACCCGTTCGGGGATGCGTTCGCGGTCGAAGTGGCTGATCTTCTCCAGGAACTGGTAGTTCTCCAGCGTGGCCGGACCGCGCGGGCCGACCGTCCGCTGGTTCTGGTTGTCGTAGACGGGATGCCCCTGCCGGTTGGTGAGCACCTCGCGCTCGTCGCCCGACTGCGGTCCCTTGCTGGAGACGTCTGTCATCGCACCGTTCCTCTCCCCGGACGAGATCTTCCCCGGCTGCCCTCAAGGCCGGATCGGAAACGGGCAAAACCTCGTCCTCGGGGCGGCTACCTGCTCACGTCGTCGGCGCCCCGGCCGAGCAGGCCCAGGTCGGACCGGCGGGGCAGGCTCTCCCAGTCGCCCTGCGAGGTCACCGCGAACGCGCCCGCCGCGCAGGCGGTGTCCAGCCGCCGTTCCGGCTCGGCCCCGGCCAGCCAGTCGGCCAGCCACCCGGCCGCGAACGCGTCCCCGGCGCCCACGGGGTCCACCTCCGTCACCCGGTACGGCCGGGCCCGCCGCAGCACCCCGTCCGACAGCTCAAGCGCGCCCTCGGCCCCCGACTTGACCAGCACGTACGAGGGCCCCAGCGAGGCCAGCGCCTTGGCCAGCTCCGCCGGGTCCTCGACGTCGGCGATCAGGCGGCCCTCGGGCACGGTCGCGAACAGCACGTCCACGCCGCCGACCGCCTCCCGCAGCCAGGCACCGGCCTCCTCCGCCGCCCACAGGGCCCGGCGGTAGTTGACGTCCAGCGAGACGAGCACGCCGGCCGCCCGCGCCACGGCGATGGCGTGCGCCACGCTCTCGCGGGCGGACGGCGACAGCGCCGGGGTGATCGCGGAGACGTGCAGCACGCGGGCCGAGGAGATCAGCGCCGGATCGAGGTCGTCCGGCCGCAGCCGGGACCCGGCGCTGTCCCTGCGGTAGTAGCGCACGTCCACGAGGTCGGCGGTGCGCCTGCCCTTGATCATCAGGCCGGTGGGGGCGTCCGGGTCGGTGACCGCGCGCACGTCCACGCCCTCCCCGGCGAGCGTGGCCCGGATCAGGTCGCCGAACTCGTCGTCGCCCACCCGCCCGGTCCACGTCGCCCGGTGGCCGAGCCGGGCCACGCCGATCGCCACGTTCGACTCGGCGCCGCCGAGGCCCAGGTCGAAGTCGCGGGCGAAGCGCAGCGGCCCGGTACGCCGGGCGGCGAACAGCGCCATGGTCTCGCCGAAGGTCACCAGTTCGGTCATGTGGTCGGCCTGCCCAGCTTTCTGGAGATCCGTGACGCCGCCCCGGCCACCAGCGGCCCCAGCTCCCGCACCCGCGCGGCGGTGATCCGCGAGGTGAGCCCGGAGACCGAGACGGCGGCGACGACGGCGTCATTGTGGTTGAAGATCGGCGCGGCGACGCAGCGCACCTCGGGCTCGTTCTCGCGGTCGTCCACCGCGTAGCCGCGCCGCCGGATGTGGGTCAGCTCGGCGCGCAGCCGGTCGGGGTCGGTGATGGTGTGCTTGGTGATCGGTTCCAGCGCCAGCCCGGCCAGCGCCTCCTCCGGCTGCCAGGCCAGGATCGCCTTGCCGACCGCCGTGGCGTGCACCGGGCCGCGGCTGCCGACGCGCGAGGCCATCCGCACGTTCGTCTCGTTCTCCACCTTGTCGATGTAGACGACGTGGGGGTGATCGTAGACGACCAGGTGGACGGTCTCGCGCACCTCGCTCATCAGCCGGTGCGACTCCTCGGCCGCGACCGCGCGCAGGTCGAGCGTGGCCAGGTACGCCTGCCCGAGCTGGAGGGTGCCGTGCCCCAGCCGGTACGCCCCGGTCCTGCGGTCGCGTTCGAGCAGCCTGGCCTCCACGAGCGGGACGGTCAGCCGCAGCACCGTGCTCTTGGACAGGCCCACGGCCTCGGCGAGCTGGGTGAGCGACAGGCCGGTGTGGCCGCGTACGTGGTCCAGGACGGCCAGGGCGCGCCGGAGCGAGGCGGACTGGTTGCGTTCGGGCACGAACGTCACCATATTCGATGAAATTTCGCGAAATGCAGCACGCTGTTGTGCACTGCACAACATCTTCTGACAAGTCTTCTCGACCCCTGGACGAATTCCTAGTGTCTGCGCTCAGGAGGTAATAGTGAAGTTTCTTTACTTTGCCGCGGCCGGAACGGCCCTGCTCACGCTGGCCGCCTGCGCACCCTCGACCGCTCCCGCCTCCGGCGGCGGCGACGAGCGGACGGGGACGCTGCGCGTCTGGCTCTTCGACGAGCCCAACCGCGCCCCCAAGGACAAAGTCGTCAACGAGGCGATCAAGGAGTTCACCGCCGCGCACGCGGACGTCAAGGTCGAGGTCACCTACATCCCCACCACGCCCGCCCGGCACGAGAAGTTCAAGGGCGCCTTCAACGACCCCGCCAGCTCCCCGGACGTCGCCGAGTACGGCAACACCGACCTCGCCGAGTACGCCGCCGCCGGCGGCTTCGCCGACCTCACCGCCGACCTGAAGGGCCTGGACCTGACCCCCGACCTGGTCAAGTCGGCCTCCGTCCAGGGCAAGCAGTACGGCCTGCCCTGGTTCATCGGCATCCGAGCCCTCTACTACCGCACCGACGTCTTCGACGAGCTGGGCCTGAAACCGCCCACGTCCGTCGCCGCGCTGACCGAGACCGCCCGCACGATCCGGAAGAAGAAGCCCGACCTGTACGGCATCGCCGTCGGCGGCGAGTACACCTTCGGCGCCCTGCCCTTCGTCTGGGACGCCGGCGGCGACATCACCTCGCTCGACTCGCCCGAGTCGCGCAAGGGCGTCAAGGCGTACACGGACCTGCTGACCGACGACGTCTGCCCGCCGCAGGCGTGCGTCTCGCTGACCGGCGGCAAGACGGTCGAGCTGTTCGCCGGTGGCAAGGCCGCGATGGGCATCCTGGGCAACTTCAACCGCTCGGCCGTGGACGCCGGCGCGGCGGCCGGCAAGTACGCGGTCGTGCCGTTGCCCGGCGCGGCCGAGGGCTCGATCGCGCCCGCCTTCGCCGGCGGCAACAACCTGGGCGTGCTGAAGAACGCCGGTCACCGCACCCTGGCCGCGGACTTCGTCAAGCTCCTGGGCGGCAAGGCGTACCAGGCCAAGATGTACGACGCGATGGGCAACCTGCCGACGCTCACCTCGGCCCGCGACGAGCTGGCGGCCAAGGACCCGTTCGTCAGGCCGTTCCTGGACACGGTGGCCAAGGGCACCCGGTTCGTACCGATCGACCCCGCCTGGGTGAAGATCGACAACGGCAAGGTCATCCCCACGATGTTGCAGAAGGTCGCGACCGGGCAGTCCACCGTCGACCAGGCCACCACCGAGGCGGCCGCGGCCGTCAAGACCGCCTTCGGCCGCTCGTGAGCCGAGGTACGACCGTCCGCCGCGGGCGTCCGTGGCTGTACCTGCTGCCCGCGGCGGCCGTGCTGGTCCCGATGTTCGGCTACCCGGTCTACATGCTGGGCCTGCTGTCGGTCTTCGACTACCGGCAGGCGCAGGTCAGCGGCGGGCAGCCGAGCACGTTCGTCGGGTTCGGCAACTACGCCACGCTGCTCGGCGACGGGCGCTTCTGGGAGGTGCTGGCGCAGACCGTGGGGTTCGCGGCGGCGCTGGTCGTCGCGACGCTGGCGGTCGGCGCGGCCCTGGCCGTGCTGCTGACCAGGACCGGGCCGGTGCCGAGGGCGGCCCTGTCGCTGGCCGCGCTCGGCGCGTGGGCGGCGCCCGCGATGACCGGCTCCACCGTGTGGATGTTCCTGTTCGACGCCGACCTCGGCCTGGTCAACCAGGTGCTCGGGATCGACGGGTTCAACTGGTTCTATGACCGGTGGGTCACCTTCGGCGTGGTCGGCGCGACGGTCGTGTGGCACTCGTTCCCGCTCGTCATGATCACCCTGTACGCGGGCATCCGGGCCGTCCCGTCCTCGGTGCTGGAGGCCGCCGCGCTCGACGGCGCCTCGGCCTGGCAGGGGTTCTGGCGGATCGTCGTGCCGATGTTGCGGCCCCTGGTCACGATCGTGGTCATCCAGTCGGTCATCTGGGACTTCAAGATCTTCACCCAGATCTACGTGATGACCAACGGCGGCGGCGTCGCCGGGCAGAACACCGTGCTCAACGTCTACGCCTACCAGATCGCCTTCGGCTCCTCCGAGTACGGCCTCGGCTCGGCCGTCGCGGTCGTCATGACGCTGATCCTGCTCGTGATCACCCTGTTCTACATCCGTGCGCTGCGGCGCAGTGGGGAACGCCTGTGAACCGACGACGTCTTCTGCCCAACACGGTCGCGCTGGTGGTCGCCGTCCTCACCGCGTTCCCGCTCTACTGGATGGCCCTGTCGGCGTTCAAGCCCGCGGGGGAGATCCAGTCGCTGGAGGTCAGGCCCTGGACGTCGCACCCGACGCTGGACAACTTCGTCCGCGTGCTGACCGGCGAGAACTTCGCCCGCTACCTGCTCAACAGCGCGGTCGTGGCGCTGGTCGTGGTCGTGTTGTCGGCCGGGCTCGCCTTCCTCGCGGCGGTGGCCGTGACCAGGTTCGCCTTCCGGTTCAGGACGACCGTGCTGATCATGTTCCTGGTCGCGCAGATGGTGCCCGTCGAGGCGCTGACGATCCCGCTGTTCTTCGTGGTCAGGGACCTGGGGCTGCTCAACACGCTGGCCTCGCTGGTGGTGGTGCAGCTGGCGTTCACGCTGC
Organism: Nonomuraea sp. NPDC049607; assembly: GCF_040675375.1. NCBI lineage: Bacteria > Bacillati > Actinomycetota > Actinomycetes > Streptosporangiales > Streptosporangiaceae > Nonomuraea > Nonomuraea sp. NPDC049607. The sequence goes on along the minus strand of NZ_JBFAOV010000002.1, from coordinate 273,871 downwards.
CGTTCGCGATCTGGATGTTGCGCGGGTTCGTCGCCGCGGTGCCCGAGGCGCTGGAGGAGGCGGCGATGATCGACGGGGCCGGCCGCGCGACCGTGCTGTGGCGCGTGCTGTTCCCGCTGGTCGCCCCCGGCCTGGTGGCGACCAGCGTGTTCTCCTTCATCACCGCCTGGAACGACTTCGTCTTCGCGCGGACCTTCATCATCTCGGCCAAGGACAACCAGACCCTGCCCGCGGCGCTGCTCGTCTTCTTCAAGCCCAACGAGAACGACTGGGGCGGGATCATGGCGGCTTCGACGCTGATGACGATCCCCGTGCTGATCTTCTTCGTGGCGGTGCAGCGGCGGCTCGTGTCAGGGCTTGGAGGGGCGGTCAAGGACTGAGACGTCGTGCCGGTCGCCGGGGGCCAGGAACTCCAGCAGCAGCCGCGCCTCCCGCTCGACCTCGTCCAGCTCGCCGATCGGCGTCCACTGGTGGACGTTCAGCGTGGAGACGCCCTTGGCCCTGGTCACCGTCCAGTCGCCGGCGGTGACGCCGTCCACGAGGATGATCCGGGGGATCACGTTCGTGCCCATGAACGACCCCTGCATGACGGCCGCGCCGCGCTCGCTGATCACCCGGGAGCGGTCGGCGTGCGACAGGAACAGGTTGTCGAAGTCGTACATCAGCCGGACCGGGGCCGGCACGTCCTCCGGCGGCCGGACGGCCTCCGGCAGGTCGTACAGCGTGCGGCCGGAGGCGTCCCTGAAACGGACCAGGTCCATGGACTCGACCACCTCGCCCAGCCTGGTCAGCCCCGACCACGTCTGCGCGTCCTGCACCGAGGCCGGGCCGAACGCGGCCAGGTAGCGCCGGACCAGCTCGGCGGCCGTCATCGGCGGCACCTCGCCCAGGCCCAGCCACGACTCGGCGGTGGTGTGCGCGACCGGCCCGCTCCTGCCCCACAGGCCGCGCGGCGGCACCTGGACCAGCGGCAGCAGCCAGCGCACGCCCTGGCCGAGCGCGTGCTGGTCGTGCTCCGGCCACCGTTCGGCCAGCGCCCGCCCGAGGTCGGCGAAGGTCATCGGCCGCTCCTCCAGCAGCGCCCGCCCGGTCACGGCCAACTCGTCCAGGTCGACGCCCGCCAGCCGCTTGCCGAACGTCGTCCGGGTCATGCGCTCGGTGACCACCTGCAACAGCGGCCGCATGGCCAGGCAGTCGCGGGCGGTGACCAGGTGGATCGTGGAGCGTTGCAACGCGATCCGCACCAGCTCGCGGGAGGCCAGCAGGGCGGAGGCGTCCTCGGGCTTGAGCCCCTCCAAGCGGTTCCACAGGCCGACGTACCAGGTGTGGGGGGTCTGCGCCTGGAGACCGCCGAGCTGCTCGACGACCTCCTGCACGCTCCCGCCGCCGCGGCGCAGCAGCAGTTGCCGGTCGAGCGTGGCCCGGTTGAGCGCGCGCTGGGAGATGAGGGGATCCATGGGGACAAAGGTAGGGGCAATCGCGGTCACTTCCCGACCTCGATGTGCCCTCAGGCGAGCGCGTCGGGGCCCAGCTCGTCCGGCGAGGAGTAGCCGGACAGGGCGAGCGTGATGTCCAGCTCGCCCAGCAGGCAGCGCAGCACGTGCTCGACGCCCGCCTGCCCGTCCAGCGCCAGCCCGTACAGCACGGGACGGCCGACCAGCACGGCCCGCGCGCCCAGCGCGAGCGCCTTGACCACGTCGGCCCCGGTGCGCACGCCCGAGTCGAACAGCACCGTCAGCCGGTCGCCGACCGCCTCGGCGATGCCGGGCAGCGCGTCGAGCGCGGCCAGGGCGCCGTCGACCTGGCGGCCGCCGTGGTTGGACACCACGATGCCGTCGACGCCGTGCTCGGCGGCCAGCCGCGCGTCCTCGGTGCTCATGATGCCCTTGAGCACGATCGGGCCGTCCCAGTGGTCGCGCAGGAACGGCAGGTCGTCCCAGCTCAGCCCCGGGTTGGGGAACATGCCCGCCCAATGGGCGACCGGGTTCTCCACCCCGGCGAAGTTGGGGTCGCTCAGATAGTTGGCGATGCCGGTGCCGGCCAGGAACGGCAGGAAGCCACGGTCGAGGTCGGCCGGACGCCAGCCGAGCAGCGTCGTGTCCAGCGTGACCACCAGCACCGAATGGCCGGTCGCCGCGGCCCGGCGCAGGAAACTCAGGCACACGTCCCGGTCGGTCGGGTAGTAGAGCTGGTACCAGCGCGGCGCGTCCCCGCCCGCCGCCGCCACCTGCTCGAAGTCGTGGGCTGCGGCCGTCGAGTGCACGTACGGGACGCCGACCGCGGCCGCGGCCCGCACGGTGGCGAGTTCGCCCTCCTCGTGGGCCAGCGTCTGCACGCCCATCGGCGCCACCAGCACCGGCGCCGCCATCGGGGTGCCCAGCACCTCGCACGACAGGTCACGCTGCCGCCGGACGCCGCGCAACATCCTCGGCACGATCCTGCGCCGCTCGAACGCCTCCAGGTTGGCGCGGGCGGTCGAGCCGCTGCCCGCGCTGGGCACGATGTAGCCGAGCGCCTCGGGCGGGAGCACCCGCCCGGCCGCGGCCTCCAGGGCGGAGAGGTCGGTGGTCAGCTCCGGCGCACGGCCTTCGAGCATGCCCGTCAGGTAGATGCCGAGCTGGTGATCGCCTGCGTTCATGGCTCCCATCCAACCAGCCCGTCCCGCCCTCCGGGGGCCGTGACGACCGCCCTCATGACGGCCCTGATGACGGCGACCGCGACGCGGCCCTACGCTGCTTCCCATGCACAAACGCGTGATCGACAACCGCTTCGAGCTGACCGAGAGGCTCGGCGGCGGTGGAATGGGCCTGGTGTGGCGCGCCTGGGACACCGCCCTCCACCGCGAGGTCGCGCTGAAGGAGGTCCGGCCGCCCGACCCGTCGTTCGAGGAGCACGATCCGGAGGGCGCCCGCGAGCTGCGCGCCCGGGTGCTGCGCGAGGCCCGCGCGCTGGCCAGGCTGAACCATCCGCACGTCGCCACCATCCACCACATCGTCGATCCGGGCGCCGACGGCTACCCGTGGATCGTCATGGAGCTGGTCACCGGCGGCTCGCTCCAGGACCGTCTCACCCGCGGGCCGATGACGCCCTGGGAGACCGCCCGCCTGGGCCGCGAGGTGCTGTCCGCGCTGCGCGCCGCGCACGCGGTCGGCATCCAGCACCGCGACGTCAAACCCGCCAACGTGCTGCTGCGCGAGGACGGCCGCTCGGTGCTCACCGACTTCGGCATCGCCGCCGTGCGCGAGTCGACCAGCCTGACGGCGACCGGGTCGTTCATCGGCTCGCCGGAGTACATCGCGCCCGAGCGCATCAACGGCCACGAGGGCGACCCCGCCTCCGACCTGTGGTCGCTCGGCATGATGTTGTACGTGGCCGTCGAGGGCCGCCACCCGCTGCGCAGGAGCACCACGCTGGCGACGCTGGCCGCCGTGCTCAACCAGGAGGTTCCGCCGCCGGAGCGGGCCGGGCCGCTCGCGCCCGTGCTCGGCGCCCTGCTGCGCCGCGACCCGGCCGGCCGGCCCGACGCCGAGACCCTCGACCGCCTGCTCGCCGCCGTCGCCGACCCGGGCTCCGCCCCGCATGCCTACCTCCCGCCACCCCGGGCCCCCTTCCCGCCCGGCCACCCCTCCCCACCCTCGGGCCCCCTCCACCACGGGCCGCCGCCAGGGGCCACCGTGCCGCCCGGGGGGCCGCGGCCCTGGGGGCCGGAGCCGTCGTTCTCGCACGCCGGGACCATGTCGTCGCGCCGCTCCCGCCGCTCGCCGGTCGCGGCCGTGACGGCCTCCGTGGGCGCGCTGGCGGTGACCGGCGTGCTGGTCTACACGCTGCTCCCGGGCGTGCGCGGCGCGGAGGAGCCGGAGCAGCCGCAGACGCCGCGGGTCACCCCGATGGAGACCACCGACGCCCAGGAGCCGGCGGAGACCGACGAGCCGAAGCCGGAGCCGGAGAACCTGCTCACCGCCGACGGCATCCGCGCCGCGATCAAGGCGCTCAAGCCGGTCATGGGCGGCACCAAGGTCGTCCGGATGGTCGTCTACCCGACGTACATCTCCGCCGAGGCGCCGGTCAAGGGCGACCCGACCATCTACGACCGCTATGCCTACCGCGACGGCGTGGCCTCCCGCGAGGGCGCCGGCTCCACGGTCCGCACCCCCACCGTCGACCTGGCCAAGTACAACTGGGACGCCATGCCCGGCCTGCTCAAGAAGGCCGAGGGCGTCCTCGGCGTGCGCAAGCCCACCTCGCGCTACCTCATCGTCGACCCCAACTTCGTCTTCACCAGCACCAAGCAGGTCCTGCTCGTCTACCTGGGCGACGCCTACCGCACGGGCTACCTGGTGGCCGACCCCCAGGGCAGGGTGCTCAAGACCTACCGCGCCTCCTGACCGGCCGGGCGGCTCAGCAGCCGCCCTGGTAGCCGCTCTCCGGGATCAGGCGGCTCCACTCGTCCTGGCTGAGCGGCCCGCCCGCGCGGGCGCACACCTCCCGCGCCGTCAGCGCCGGGTCGACCGGGCTCTCGCGTACGCTGCCGTCGGCCGCCACGCCGCGCAGCGTGCGGCCGTCCTGGCTGAAGGCCAGCCCCTCGGCCCACGAACCCACCTGGCCGACCTCGCGCAGCGTGCCGGCGTCCCACAGGGAGGTGCGTTCGGCGTCGATCGCCAGCAGGTCGCCGCCGGGGGAGAAGCGCAGGTCGCGTACGGGGGCCGAGCCGGTCACGACCGTGCCGGCCCGCTCGCGCTCCCGTACGTCCCACAGCTCCACGCGTCCGCCGCCGAGCCCGAGGGCCAGCGTGCGGCCGTCGGGGGAGAAGGCGAGCGCGGTGGGCCGGTCGGCGGCCGGGGCGAGCGGGGTGACCTCGCCCGTACGCAGGTCGAGCAGGTTCGTGCCGGAGGCGAGCGTCGAGCCGTCGGGGCTGAAGGCCATCGCCAGGTCGCCGGCCCCCTCGTAGACCTTGATCCGGCGGCCCGCGCGCACGTCCCAGGTCTCCAGCAGGCGGCCACGGGCGGTGGCCAGCGTGTCGCCGCCGGGGGACAGGGCCACGGCCGACACGTCGCCGCCCGCGTCGACGGCGCTCACCCTCCTGCCGCCGGACGCCTCCCAGACGGTGACCGGGTCGCCCGCCACCGCCAGCAGCCTGCCCGCCGCGTCGAAGGTCACGTCGCCGGTGGCGGCGATCTCGGCCAGCGGCCTGCGCGCCACCACGTCGGTGAGCCGGATGGCGTCGCCCACGTCCTTGGCCGCGACCCGGCCGTCGCTCGACAGCGCGGCGGTGCGGACGCCGGGGGAGGGCGCGGGCAGCCCGGGGACGTCGAGCGAGACGACCGAGCCCAGCCCGCTCAGGTAGCGCAGCGTGCGGCCGTCGGTGGAGAAGGCCAGGCCGCCGTGCTGGTCGCCGCGGAAGTGGTAGGCCCCGGCCAGCCGCCGGTCGGCCACGCTCCAGACGCGCACCTCGTCCCGGCCGGGAAGGGCGAGCAGGGTGCCGTCGGGGCTGAACACGGGGGTGCCGGCGGAGGTGTCCGACAGCCTCTCACCGTCGCCCGCCTCCGCCGCGAAGGCGGCGACGGGGGCGGGGGCCGAGTCGGCGGCGGAGGCGCCCTTCGGCGGCTCGGCGCCGGGCGTGACCAGCGTCACGCCGTCGCGGCCCGCCACGGCCAGGGTGCGGCCGTCGGGGCTGAACGCCAGAGGCGGCGCCGACCGGTCCGGCCCGGACTGCGGCCGTACGGTGATCACCCGTTCCCTGGTCCGGCCCGGCAGCGCCCACAGCTCGACCCGCCCGTCCAGGCCGGAGAACGCGGCCCGGCTCCCGTCGCGGGACACCGCCACCCGGCGGTCGCTCACGTCGAACAGCACCTCGCCGCCCCGGTACACCTTCGTCCGGTTCCCGCTGGTGATCGCGTACGTCCCGGTCTCGGGGGTACGGCCGGTGGCGACCTCGACGGGCCGGCCGTCCGGGCCCTCGGCGTACCGGCCGTCCTCGCTCAGGGCGGCGCTGCCTTCGGGGAGCGCGCGCGTGGCGAGCTGCCGGCCGCCGCGGACGTCCCAGACGGTCAGCGTGCCGTCGCCCCACCTGACCAGCTCGTCGCCGCGCAGCAGGTAGCCGGCCCGCTCGTCGGCCGCGGGGTCGGTGAACACGCCCAGCTCGGGCTGCGCGAGCGAGGCCTGCAACGCCGCCCGCGCCTCGAACACCGGCGACATCCGCCAGGCCGCCACGCTCAGCCGCATCGCCGTACGCGGGTCGGAGGAGCGCAGCGCCTCGGCGCGGGCGGCGACGGCCCGCGCGTTGGCCTCCAGGAGCTGCCCCCGCAGCTGCTGCTCGCCGTTCAGGGAGAGGGCCGACATCGACACCGCGACGGCCAGGGCGGCGGCCAGCGTCGCCAGCGACGGGCGCAGCAGCCGCCTGCGCTGCTTCGACATGGCCACGCTCGCGCCGATGAAGTCGCGTTCGAGCTGGTTGAGGCGCAGGTGGCGGCGCCTGGCCGCGGCCCAGCCGAGCGCCGTGTCGAGCCGGTCGCCCCGGTAGAGGTACGTCTGCCCGCGCCGGTGGCGCGACCACCGGTCGGCCGCCAGGCGCAGCTCCCGGTGGACGGCCAGGCCGTCACGCTCGTCGGCCACCCACCCGCGCAGGCGTGGCCAGGCCCGGTAGAGCGCGGCGCTGGCCGGCCCCACCCGGTCGTCGCGCACGGCCACGAGCTTGCCGACCGGGGTCTCGGTGGGCGGCACCCGGACGCTGCGGCGCACGAGCAGCCCGGCCGCCATGAGCGGGGCCAGCACGCCGCCCTCGTCGTGGGGCTCGTCGCCGTCCATCAGGCGCAGCAGCAGCCCCGGCACCGCCTCCTGCTGGCGCGGCGTGAGCCCGGCGTAGACGTCCTCGGCCAGCTCGCCGAGCGACCGGTGGCCGGCCACTCCGTCCGGCGGGCGCAGCGCGGCGGGGTCGGCCTCGACCAGCAGCTCGTGCGCCGCGGGCCGAGCGGCGGGGTCCTTGGCCAGCGCCCGTCCGACCAGCTCGCGCAGCCCCTCGGGCAGGGCGCTCAGGTCGGGGTCGACGGTCAGCAGCCGGTGCAGCACCACGCCCAGGCTGCGTCCGGAGAACGGATCGCCGCCCGTGGCCGCGTAGAGCACCACGGCCCCCCAGGAGAAGACGTCGGTCGCCGCCTCGTGGCCGCTGCCGGTCAGGATCTCCGGGGCCAGGTACGTGCACGTCGCCCCCAGCGACCCGCCGACCGCCGCCCCCATGTCGATGACCTTGGGGCCGCCCGCCGCCAGCAGCACGCTCTCCGGCCGCAGGTCACGGTGTGTCAGCCCGGCCGCGTGCAGCGTGCTCAGCGCCCCCGCCAGCGCCCCGGCCAGCGCCGCCAGCTCCTCGCCCCGGTACGGCCCGTGCCGCTCGACCGCCTGCCGCAGGTCGGGCCCGTCGACGAACTCGCTCACCACGTAAGGGACGCCGTGATCGACCCCGGACGCGACCACCTCCGCCAGATGCGGGCAGGTCACCCGCGCGACCGGCTCCACCTCGACCCGCGGCACCTTGACCGCGTAGCGGCGGCCGTCGTCGTCGTAGGCGTCGTAGACCACTCCGCGCGCGCCCGCGCCGAGCCGGGCGGCCAGCCAGAAGCCGCCCAGCCTCTCGGGATCACCAGGCACCAAGCGCATCGTCACTGATGCTTAGATGCGCCGGAGCGGCCGTTGGTTGTGGGAGAACGACCACAGGTCCCCCGCGCGCCTCGGGGGACCCATGCGTCATGATCATTATGCCAGGTTCCCGGATCTTGACTGCCACTCCGGACGCAGCACCGACATCGTCACGGAGTCGTGCCACTCGCCCTCCCACAGCAGGGTGTCGCGTTGCACGCCCTCCTCCACGAACCCGGCCTTCTTGTAGACGTGCCGGGCCCGGTCGTTGAAGGAGTAGACGTCGAGGCTGATCCGGTGCAGCGGCGTGGTGGCGAAGGCGTGGTCGAGGACCAGCTCGATCGCCTCGCTGCCGTAGCCCTTGCCGAAGACCCGGGCGCCGATCAGCGCGATCCGCAGGTTGCACGACAGGTTGTGCCGGTCGAGCTCGTTGAGCACGACCTCGCCCACGTACTCGTCGCCGGCCATGACGGCCAGGTCGAGCCGGTCGGCGTGCTCGCCTCTCGTGCTGTACCACTGGCGGGCCACCTCGGGGTCGGCCTCGCCGTGGCTGCCCGTCAGCCGGGTCACCTCCGGGTCGCCGACCAACGTGAGCAGGCCCTCGACGTGCTCGGGGCCGACCGGCAGCAACCTGACCAGCTTCCCCGTCAGAGTGGGTTTCTCGGCGAACATCCCCTTTGGCTATCAGCCCTGGTCATCGACCGGCAAACCCATTTTCCTCAGTGCCGCGTCGCGCACCTCCTCCGGGGTCAGCACGCCGACGTCACAGGTCAGGTCCGCGACCTGCTCGAAATACCGCTCGCGCCGGGCCCGCATCTCCGCCGGCTGGAACTCGGGGCGGTGCGCGCCCGAGCTCATGCGCTGCGCCAGGACGGCGTCGGCGGCGTCCACCCAGACCACGAACGCGTCGCGCAACGCCGCACGCACCCGGGGGTCCTCGACGGTGCTGGCCGCCGCCGCGATCACCTTCGGCTCGTCCGCCAGCGCCGCCAGCACGTGCTCGGCCTCGTACCGGTGCAGCGCGTCCGCGCCCTCGCGGGCGGCGATCTGCGCCGCCGTGCCGCCGTACTCCTTCTCCAGGAACGGGTCGCTGTCGGTGAACGGCATCGCCAGCGCCGTGGCCAGGAGGCGGCCCGCGGTCGTCTTACCCGATCCCATCAGCCCGATCACCACGACTGGTTTGTTTTTCGACATGTGGATAGAGGTTCCTTCGTGTCAAGGAGGTAAATCTGATGACCATCGCCGGAAGCATCATCCTCATCATGCTCGGTGCGATCCTCACCTGGGCCGTCGAGTTCGATCTCGCCGGTCTCGACATCAACGTCGTCGGCGTCATCCTCATGCTCGGTGGCCTGGCGGGGCTGCTGTTCGGCATCTACCGGATCAGCGTCACCCGCAGGGCGGTCGGCCCCATCGACGAGCCGGTGCACCGGCACGAGATCTACGAGGAGCCGGAGACCCGCAGGACCACGGTGTACGAGGAGCGCCGCCACTACGACGAACCGCCGCTGTAGGAGGTGAATCGACATGCCAGCCGTTGACGAGCTGCCGTCGACCATCAAGCGTTCGCCCAAGAAGGCGCAGAACACGTGGATCAAGGCGCACGACTCCGCCGTGAAGGAGTACGGAGAGGGGCGGCGCGCGCACATGACCGCGTTCGCCGCCCTCAAGCACTCCTTCGAGAAGGTCGGAGACCACTGGGAGGCGAAGGGGCAGAAGGGACCGTCCGACAAGGGCGCGACCGACCGCTCCGGCCGGACCGAGGAGGGCGTGGACGCCAACGCCAGCAAGGAGCACTTGCAGGGCGTGGCGTCCAGGCTCGGGGTGCGCGGCCGATCCAGGATGACCAAGAAGGAACTGGTGGACGCCATCAAGAAGGCCAACAGGAAGGCCACGGCGAAGGCCCGCTAGTTCCTTCAAAGCAACCGCTTGACCGCCGCGGCAATCGCGTGGCGGTCTATGCGGGCGTCCGCGAGCTGTTCCTCAGGCGTCGCCGACCCGGGCAACCCGGTCACGGCGAGCTTCACCACCCGCGGGCCGAGCTCGCTGACGGCGTCCAGCACGGCGTCGCCGAGACCGCCCTCCAGCCGGTGATCCTCGACCGTGATCAGGTTGCCCGTCGTCGTGGCCGCCTCCACCAGCACCGCCGCGTCCACCGGCTTGACCGAGTACAGGTCGATCACGCCGACCGGGACGCCGGCCGCCTGCAGTTCCTCGGCCGCCGCCAGCGCCTCGTGCACCGTGATGCCCGCCGCCACGATCGTGGCCCGGTCGTCGGGCGAGCGCCGCAGCACCCGCGAGCCGCCCACCGGGAACCGTTCGCCCGGCGGGTAGATGACCGGGGTCTCCCCGCGCGTGGTGCGCAGGTAGGACACCCCTGACACGTCCGCCATCTCGACGGTCAGCGCCGCCGCCTGGTTGGCGTCGCACGGGTACAGCACCGTGCTGCCGTACACCGCCCGCATCATGGCCAGGTCCTCCAGGCCCATCTGCGAGGGGCCGTCCTCGCCGATCGAGACGCCGGCGTGCGAGCCGACCAGCCGGATCGACGCCTGGCTCACGCCGGCCATCCTGATGAAGTCGTGCGCCCTGGTCAGGAACGCCGCGAAGGTGGCCGCGTACGGGGTCCAGCCGCGTACCGACAGGCCGACGGCCGCCGCCACGAGCTGCTGCTCGGCGATGTACATCTCGAAGAAGCGCTCGGGGAACGCCTCGCCGAACTCCTGGGTCTTGGTCGAGTCGGCCACCTCGCCGTCCAGCGCCACCACGTCGCCGCGGGCCGCGCCGAGCGCCGCCAGCGCAGCGCCGAACGCGCTCCTGGTCGCGGCCTTCCCGCCGACCTCGTACTCGGGCACCGTCGCCGGTCGCGTGTCGAAGTGGAACGGCTCCGCCTCGCCCTCCGGGGGGTGCACGTCCACCCGGACGCTGCGCGGGCCGCCCAGCTCGTCGATGGCCTTGTCGGGATCCTTGAGCGGCTTGCCGTGCGCGCCCTCCCGGTTCTCGACCTCGGTGACCCCCTCGCCCTTGCGGGTCTTGGCCAGGATCGCGGTGGGACGTCGGCGGGTGTTGCAGGCGTCCCCGAGCGCGAAGTCGATCTGCCCGGGATCGTGCCCGTCGATCTCGATCGTGTGCCAGCCGAAGGCGCCGAAGCGGCGCGCGTACGCCCCCGTGTCCCATCCGTGCCTGGTCGGGCCGCGTTGTCCCAGCCGGTTCACGTCCACGATCACGACCAGGTTGGCCAGCCCCTCGGCCCCCGCGTGCTCGGCCGCCTCCCAGATGGACCCCTCGGCCAGCTCACTGTCACCGCACAGTACCCACACCCGGTACGGCAACCGTTCCAGCCGTCCCGCCATGGCCACGCCCACGCCCACCGGCAACCCCTGCCCGAGCGAGCCCGTGGCGACGTCGACCCAGGGCAGCCGGGGGGTGGGGTGCCCCTCCAGCCTGCTTCCCCTGTGCCGGAACGACAGCAGCTCCTCGTCGTCGATGACCTTCGCCGCCTTGTAGAGCGAGTAGAGAAGGGGGGAGGCGTGGCCCTTGGAGAAGATCAGGTGGTCGTTGCCGGGGTTGTCGGGGCGGTCGAAGTCGTACCTGAGGTGGCAGGCGAACAGCACGGCCATCAGGTCCGCCGCCGACATGGACGAGGTGGGGTGCCCGGAACCGGCCGCCGCGGCGGCGCGTACGGAGTCGACGCGCAGTTGCGCGGCCAGTTCGGTCAAATACTGGAGATCGCGTTCAGGCATCAAGACCCTCCTCGTGAGTTTCACGCCGCCTACCCCCTGGGCGCGGCTTAACTCGGGCTTGACGCCACCTGACCCCATTTATCCACAGTTGAAACATCCCTCGCGGGGCGGCCCGGGTCGGGGTGTCAGGTGTCGAAGCGGCGGCGGGCCGCCTCGATCTCGCCGAGGTGGCGCTGCGTCCAGTGGCACATCGCGTCGACCGTCGCGCGCAGGGCTCGCCCCGGCTCGGTGAGGGTGTACTCCACCCGCGGCGGCACGGTCGGATACACCTCCCGCTCGACCAGCCCGTTGCGCTCCAGCATGCGCAGGTTCTGGGTGAGCATCTTGTGGCTGATGCCCTCGACCTGGTCGCGCAGCTCACCGAACCGCAGGGTGCCCTCGCCGATGGCCTCGATGATCAGGAACGCCCACTTGTTGGCGACGTCCGAGAAGATCTCCCGTGCCAGGGAGTCGGCCCGTCTCAGGTCCGCCTCGCCGTCCGGGCCCTTGAACTGCTTGGTCACCATGAGGTTCCCCAGTCACTGAAAAGTGCGTTCTTCCACGTCAGCGGACACTCTCCTACAGTTCCTCAGTAACCACAAGAGACTGTGAGGCGGCCGCGCACGCGTTCCGGCCGCCCGTGTTCCGAGGAGGCGCACCACCATGCCCGTCACCCTGCTGAACCCCGAGGGGCTGCCCGAGGTCGACGTCTACCACCAGGTGGCGGTCGCGTCGGGGACGAGGCTGGTCTTCGTCGCCGGCCAGGTCTCCTGGGACGCCGACGGCACCACGATCGGCGCCGGCGACCTCACCGCGCAGGTCGAGCAGTGCTACCTCAACCTCGCCACCGCCCTGGCCGGAGCGGGCGGCACGTTCGACGACGTGGCGAAACTGACCGTCCACGTCGTGGACTGGACCCCCGACCGGATGGCCGCCCTCCTGGAGGGGATCTCCCGGGCGAAGGCGAAGCTGGGGGTGACGTCGACCCCACCGGCGACCCTGCTGGGAGTCGCCGCCCTGGCCGTCCCCGACCACCTGGTCGAGATCGAAGCCACCGCCCTCCTCCCCTGACCGGGCAATGCCGGAGGCGATGTACTGAGAACCAACTGAGAAACGTCGTTCAGAACCCACTTCTCAGTTTCTCTCAGTGAAGTGAAGCCCTCGCGGCCCGGTGACGGGGACGTCCTCGGCGAGATCCACGGTCCGTTGTGTGCGCCGAAGGTCGCCGAGGGCGGGATCGAGGAGCGGCGCGGCAAGTGGCGCGGCATTCTGGCCGAGGGCGGGGACCCGATCCCCGGCGTCGCAGGCACACCGCTTCCACGCCAGGACGGCCGCCTTCAGGCGCGGTCGTGGAGGGTGACCTGGTAGCCGTCGGGGTCGGCGAAGGTGAAGGTGCGGCCGAAGGGGCCGTCGATCGGTGCGGAGACGATGGTGTGGCCGTCGGCGACGAGGGCGTCGTGGATGGCCTGGACGTCGGTGGCGTGCAGCCAGATCGAGGCGCCGATGCCGGGCTGGGCCACGGACGCGAGATCGGTGCCGGGGACGACGTCGCGCAGGGCGAACGCGATCGGCTTCGTCTCGAAGACGACGGCGTGCGGAGGCCCGGCCGGCGAGCGGACGAGGCCGAGGTAGCGCTCGTAGAACGCCTGTGAAGCGCCGAGGTCGCGCGCCTGGAGCGAGATGAAGTCGGGGCCGGTGACGGGCATGGTGATGCTCCTTCTCTTCATGTCAGGATACTGACACGCAGCAATGTATGTCAGAATACTGACATGAGTCAAAGCGGTGGCGGCATCGACCTGGACAAATCGCTGGGCTACCTGCTGAAAGAGGCTTCGAGCGCCCTGCGCGCAGCCATGGAGGAGGTGCTGCGGCCGCTCGGGATGACCGTGACGCACTACTCCTGCCTGGAACTGCTGGCCCAACGGCCGGGCCTGTCGAACTCCGAGCTCGCGCGTGGCGCGTTCGTGACCCGGCAGTCGATGAACGTGCTGCTCCAGGCCCTGGAACGAGACGGCTACGTGACCAGGCCCGCGGCTGCGCCGGTCGGGAAGGCCCTTCCGGCGCGGCTCACGCCCAGCGGCCGGCGGAGCCTGGAGAAGGCGAGCGCGGCGGTCCGGTCCGTCGAGGTCAGAATGCTGGCCGGGATGAACGAGACCGAGCAGTCGGACGCCTTCCGGATCCTGCGGAGCATGATTCACTCCCTGCGCGACGGTGACGACGCATAGCTCGGCGCTCCGAGGTGGCCCGCCTTCGCCGCCGGGTCAGCGGTTGAGTCGGCGGGCCGCCGTGACCGCCGCGACCACGCCCCCCGCCGCCAGCATCACCGCGCGCCGGTGCTGGGACAGCCACAGCTGGGGGCTGTGACCGTGTGAGCGCTGGTCGAACGTCCCGTGCGCCCCGTAGTCCTCGTCCTCGTCGGCCGGCTCCCAGAGGTTGGACACCCCGCTCGGCTGCTTCTCGTCCGTCTGCTGGGACTTGATGCCGGTCCTGGCCAGGTACCGGTCCACGAGGGCGGGGGCGACGCGCTGGGCCAGGACGGTGGCCGCGGTGCTGGCGCCCACCCAGTACTCCTTGCGTCCGGGGTGCTCGGCGGCGTAGACGATGGCGCGGGCCGCGACCTCCGGCTGGTAGATCGGGGGGACGGGCTGGGGGTGCCGCCGCAGCTTGGACAGGACCCACTCGAACTGAGGGGTGTTGACCGCCGGGAGCTGGACCAGCGTGACCTCGACGCCGCTGCGGTCGGCCAGGAGCTCGGTGCGCAGCGACTCGGTGAAGCCCTTGATGGCGTGCTTGGCCCCGCAGTACGCCGATTGCAGGGGGATGCCGCGGTGGCTCAGGGCCGAGCCGACCTGGACGATCGTCCCGGCGTTGCGGGGGCCCATGAGGTCGAGGGCGACCTTGGTGCCCCACACGTAGCCGAGGTACGTCACCGAAGTGGTACGGGCGTACTCATCCGGCGAGATGTCGGCGAACTTGGCGAACACTGAGGAGAAGGCGCAGTTGATCCAGACGGAGATCGGTCCCATCTCCGCCTCGACGCGTTCCGCCGCCGCCTTCACCTGCTCGTACTCGGCCACGTCCGCCTCGTAGACCCGCGCGTCCCCGCCCGCGGTCCCCACGTCCACGGCGGCCGCGCCGAGGCCCGCCTCGCCGCGTGCGACCAGGGCCACGCGGGCGCCGCGGGCGCCGAGTTCGCGCACCACCGCCCGTCCGACCCCGCCGCTGGCGCCCGTCACCACTACCACGCGTCCTCGAAGGGATGCCATGTCGACTGTCAGCCTGCCTCTCCCGTTCCTCGTTCCTTCTGCCGCCGGATCGCCATGGCGATGTCGATGATCGTGACGATGAACAACACGATCGCGATCCCCGCCATCACCGGCGCACCCGCTATGAGCCCCAGCACCGTGAACGCGAAGAGGAACACCAGGATGAACGACCCCACCCTGATGTGCACCACGTCGCGCGGTGTGGCGGGCACCATGGGGTGCCCCTTCCGGTCACCCTGCTCGTACCATCTACCGTCATCCGTGTTCTCAGGCATGCCGCTCACCTGCCCGTCCTGTTTGTTGCCTAACGTCCTGGGTAGCCGCCGTGCGTGCCCGAGCTGCGTCCGAGTGATCAGAGTGAGCCGGGGATCGTCAGGCGTCGCCGCGGGCGAGGCTTCAGCTACGAAGGACCGGACGGGCGGCCGGTGCGCGACAGCGCGACACTGCAGCGCATCCGGTCGCTCGTCATCCCCCCGGCGTGGAAGGACGTGTGGATCTGCCCGTCCCCGCGCGGCCACCTCCAGGCCGTCGGCACGGACGCGGCCGGACGCCGGCAGTACCGCTACCACGACCTCTGGCGCGAGCAGCAGGACAAGGCGAAGTTCGACCACGTGCTGGAGGTGGCCGAGCGCCTGCCCGCCTTCAGGCAGGCCGTGGACGACCGGCTCAAGGGCCGCGGCCTGACCAGGGACCGGGTGCTCGCCGCCGCCGCCCGCCTGCTGGACATCGGGTTCTTCAGGATCGGCGGCGAGAGCTACGACACCTACGGCCTGGCCACCCTGCGCATGGAGCACGTGACGTGCCGGAACGGCATCGTGACCTGTGCCTACCAGGCCAAGGGGGACATCTCCCGCGAGGTCGAGGTGGCCGATCCGGGGGCGTGCACGGTGCTGCGTTCGCTCAAGGCGCTCGGCGCGGAGGGCGAGCTGCTGCGCTACCGCCGTCCGAAAGGCGGGTGGGAGGACGTCAGGAGCGAGGACATCAACGACTACCTGCGCGAACTGATCGGGTGCGAGGTCACCGCCAAGGACTTCCGCACCTGGCACGCGACCGTCCTGGCCGCCGTGGGCCTGGCGGTCTCCGGACACGCCCGGGGGAGCGGCACGGCCAGGAAACGGGCGGTCACCCGGGTGATGCGGGAGGTGGCCGAGTATCTGGGCAACACGCCGACCGTGGCGCGGGCGTCGTACGTGGACCCGCGGGTGGTGGAGGCGTACGACCAGAACAGGACGATCGCCGCGGCCCTGACGGAGCTCGGAGCCGACACCGACTACGGCCAGCTCGCCACGCACGGGACGGTGGAACGGGCGGTCATAGACCTGATTCGCGCTGTTTGAGCCGTTAATCCCCGGGCATGCGGCGACAATGGAAGGAGACAGACGATGGAAGCTCCGCAGTACGTCGCGGCCCGCGTCCAACGGGCGCTGGCCGAGGACGGACGCACGAACGAGCTCGGCATACGGGTCGACGTCCGCGGCGACCAGTTGTTCCTGCGTGGTCAGGTGAGCGGAGCCGAGCAGCGCGACAGGCTCGGCCAGGTGGCGCGGGAGATCGCGCCCGAGCTGCACCTGCACAACGAGATACGCGTGGTCGACGTCTCGGTGCCGGGGGAGGATGAGCATCTTGACTGACCTGCGAATAGCGGCGGTGGGCGACATCCACCTGGGCGAGGACGTCAGAGGCCAGTACCGGCGCAGGCTTGAGGGCATCGAGGAACGCGCCGACGTGTTCATGCTCGCGGGCGACCTCACCCGGCACGGCACGCTGGAGGAGGGGCGGCTCGTGGCCGACGAGCTGCGCGGCCTGCCCATCCCCACCGTGGCCGTCCTGGGCAACCACGACTACCACTCCGACCTGCAGTACGAGATCGCCGCCGAGCTGCGGGACGCCGGCGTCATCGTGCTCGACGACGACGGCACGGTGATCCAGTGCGGTGACCGGAAGCTGGGCGTGGTCGGCGGCAAGGGGTTCGGCGGCGGGTTCGCCGGCAAGAGCGCGAGCGAGTTCGGCGAGCGCGAGATCAAGAACTTCATCTCCCACACGCGCTACATCGCCGAGGCGTGGAAGGTCGCGCTGAAGGAGCTGGTGGCCGACCAGCGCGTGGTGCTGTCCCACTACTCCCCGATCAAGGAGACGCTGGAGGGCGAGCCGCTGGAGATCTACCCCTTCCTCGGCAGCTACCTGCTGGCCGAGGCGGTGGACACGGCGGGGGCCGACCTCATCCTGCACGGGCACGCCCACAAGGGCACGGAGAAGGGCACGACCTCGGGCGGCATCCGCGTCCGCAACGTCGCCCTGCCCGTCCTCGGCAAGGCGTACGGCGTCTACTGCCTGGAAGAGCCCGGCAACGACTACGACGACTGACGGCCCTCACAGCACCCGTGCGGCGATGACGCACACGTCGTCGGTGGCGCTGTCGGCGCCGAGCCGTTCCAGCACGCAGTCGATCATCTGCTCGGGATCGTCCCCCACGCACGCGTGCGAGGCCCGGACGAGCGCGGCGACCCCCGCGTCCAGGTCCTGACCGCGCCGCTCGACGACGCCGTCGGTGTACATGAGCAGGGTGTCGCCCGGTTCGAGCTGGGTGACGGTCATGCCGAACTCGGCCGCGTCGAAGGCCCCCAGCAGGGTGCCGGTGACCCCCTCGATCGGCTTCCCCTGCCCGTCCCTGATCAGGACGGGCGGCGGGTGCCCGGCGTTGGTCCAGGCGAACGTGCGCCGCTCGGGGTCGAAGTGGCCGATGATCGCGGTGCCGGTGACGGTGATGCCCTCGTTGGAGTGCACGATGAGGTCGTTCAGCCAGGTGGCGAGCCGGCCCGCGGGAGCGCCCGTGTACGCCAGCCCGGCCAGCCCCGAGCGCATCTGCAACATGATGCTCGCGGCGGTCAGGCCGTGGCCCATGGCGTCGCCGATGGCCAGCAGGACGCGGCCGTCGGTGATCAGACGGGCCTTGAACCAGTCGCCCCCGAGACTGGCCAGCTCCTCGCCCGGCAGGTAGCGCACGCCCACGCTGAGCCCCGGCAGGCTGATGAGCCCCCGGCGGATCGGCAGGATCGTGTCCTGGAGCTGGACGGTGATCCGGTGCTCCTGCTCGGCCCGTTCCTTCTCCTTGGTCGCCTGCTCGTGCGCCACGGCCAGCGCGCGTTCCCTGCGGCGGTTCTTGGTGACGTCCTGGACCAGGGAGCGGACCTTGATCGGCACGCCGTCCCCGTCGAGGATCGGCTCGCTGTAGACGCACAGGTGGCGCACGCCGTGCCGGTGCTGGATGCGGAACTCGTTCTCCACGGCCTCGCGGAACTCCAGCAGCGTGCGGATCTGCTCGTCCATGAGCGGCAGGTCGTCGGCGACCACCACGCTGGGCAGCTCTTCCAGGGCCATCGGGCCGTCGGCGCGGTCGCGGCCGAACATCTCGTACATCTGAGGCGTCCACAGTGTGCGCTCGGTCGCCAGGTTCCACTCGCCCCAGCCCAGCTCGGCCAGGCGCTGCGCGCGTTCCCAGCCGGAGACCAGCAGTTCCTCGTCGTCGAGGATGCGCCAGGTCACCAGCAGACCCTCGTCCACGCGCGAGGCACGCACGCTCAGGGTCGCCGGCCACAGCCGGTAGTCCATGGCCTCGACGAACTCCATCGGCATGTGGTGGAGGGGCTCGCCCGTCTCGTACACGGCGATGTAGTCGTCGAGCAGGCCCGAACCGGCCACGCCGGGGCTGACCGCCAGAAGGCGGCCCCCGGCCAGGTCGTCGGCCGTACGTCCGGCCGGGGTCCTGGCGTGCTTGTTGGCGGCCAGGACCAGGAAGTCGACGACGCGGCCCGCGTCGTCCTGGACGGGGGTGAGGAAGATGGCCGAGGCGTGCACGCCCGCCAGCATGCCGCGTACCCATTGGGGCACCTCGGGCTGTTCGAGCTCCTGCTCGGGCAGCGGTTCGATGCCCCTGGCGACCTCGGTCAGCTCCAGACCGCTGTGCTGGGCCATCCTGGCGAGTTGCTCCGCGGCCTCGCCTGGGCGGATGTTGAGCCGGGTGGCCAGGCGGGCCGTGGCCTCGTCGAGGATGGCCTGGGAACGCAGGTGGCGGCGCAGGTGAGCGAGCTGCTCACGGACCCTTGCCGAAGCCGCGTTCATTTCGTAGCGGCTGAACGGCGGAAATCTGCTCACTCGCTCCCCATGCCCGATCAATCGGGATTGAGGGCTGGTGCTGCTGATATTTCGGTAAACCTAGGTGTTCCGCTGGGCCGTTCTCGAGGTTCGGCCCAGCGGACGGTCGCGGACGGGGTCCAGGGCGGCGCGTCCGCCCTAGACATTGAAGATGCTGACCCCACCCGGCCCCACGAGGAAGCCGAGGACGATGAGCACGATCCCCCAGAGGAGGTCGCGCCGGGCCAGAATCACGTAGATCCCGGAGATGACGAGGATTACAGCGATGATCCAAAGCAAAGTAGCCATGCCACGGCAACTGCCCCCACGCGCGACTCCTTAACATGTTTTTCTCCGCAGTAACGGGCAGGTGGGGATTCATGACGACATTCGGCTATTTCTTGTCGTGCGAGGAACACAGCCCCCAAGAATTGGTACGCCAGGCCAAGGCCGCCGAACGCGCGGGTTTCACGGCCTTGTGGATTTCCGACCACTTCCACCCCTGGCTGGACGAGCAGGGCCAGGCGCCCTTCGTCTGGTCCGTGATAGGCGCGCTGGCCGAGGCGACCTCCCTGCCCATCACCACAGCCGTCACCTGCCCGCTCGTCCGTACGCACCCGGTCGTCATCGCGCAGGCCGCCGCCACCACGGCGGCGCTCACCGGCGGACGCTTCAGGCTGGGCGTGGGCACCGGCGAGGCGCTGAACGAGCACGTCGTCGAGTCCCGCTGGCCGCCGCTCGACGAACGTCTGGAGATGCTCGAAGAGGCCGTCGGGCTGATGCGCGAGCTGTTCACCGGCAGGCTGGTGACCCACCGGGGCGCGCACTACCGCGTGGACACCGCCCGGCTCTACACGCTCCCCGACGAGCCCGCGCCCATCCTGATGTCGGGGTTCGGCGAGAAGTCGACGACGCTGGCCGGACGGCTGGCCGACGGCTACATCTCCACCGCGCCGGACGCCGGGTCGGTCACGATGTTCCGCGAGGCCGGCGGCGGCGACAAACCGGTGCTAGGCGGGCTCAAGGCCTGCTACGCCGCCGACGAGGCCACCGCGCGCAAGACCGTCCACCGCCTGTGGCCCACGCAGGGGATCAAGGGTGAGGCGTCGCAGCTCCTGCCGCTGCCACGCCATTTCGAACAGCTCGCCGAGTCGGTCACCGAGGACGAGGCCGTGGGCGGCAGCCCGGTCGGCCCCGACCCCGAGGTCCACGCGCGGGCGATCAGGCAGTACGTGGACGCCGGCTTCGACGAGGTCTACGTCAACCAGATCGGCCCCGAGCAGGACGCCTTCTTCGACTTCTACGAGCGCGAAGTGCTCCCGAGGGTGCGCTAGCCGGCCGACTTCATCAGCTTGGCGTAACCGAGCTGCAGCCAGTCGGAGATGGCGACCGCGGTCATCGTGGCGCCGACGAGCCTGGTCACCCTGGGGGCGAAGACCAGGCCGACGGCGTACGCGGTGGCCGCCCACTGGGCCAGGCAGAACGGGCAGGCCAGCAGCTCGCCCATCGGCCCGCGCGGCTCCTCCTGGACCTCCGAGGGGCCGCCCTGGCCCTCGTACCTGGTGAAGGGCGCCCGCAGGGGGCTCATGACCGGGTCCTTGGCCAGGCGCCGGGAGACCTTGTGCGTGCAGGCCGCCATGAGCGCGAGGTCCAGGACCCCGACCCGCTCGGGCAGCTTCCTCTTGGTCAGCACGGTGGCCACCACCGCGCCGGCCACCCCCGCCCCGTACGTGGCGAGGATGCCCATGTAGCCGCCCAGCGGCCGATCGTGCCCGTTGCCGTACGCCCGTTCCGTCTTCTCCAGCATCTCGGTCATAGGGTGTGGCGCTACCCTCAACCCCCGTCCCTACGCCCTGTCCCTATGCGCTGTCCGCAACGCCTACATGACGATCGTGCGGGTAGCCCGGAACCATGAGCAGCCATGGCCATGCGGTCACCGACGCCATCCTTGACACGTTGAAGCGCGCGAGCTCCGGGCTGAAGGACGCCGGGGTGAAGTTCGCGCTGGCCGGCGGCTGCGCGGCCTACGCCAGAGGCGCCGCCCCCTCCCTGCACGACGTCGATTTCGTCCTCACCGAGCACGACGTGCCCGCCGCGCTGGAGGCCCTGCGCGGGCTGGGCTTCCAGACGGCCAAACCGCCGGAGGACTGGCTGGTCAAGGCGTACGACGAGGGCCGGCTGGTCGATCTGATCTTCCGGGTCTCCGACCACGAGATCACCGAGGAGTTGCTGGACCGGGCCGAGCCGCTGAAGGCGTCGGCGGTGATCGTGCCGGTGCTGGAGGCCACCGACCTGGTCATCTCGTGGCTGCTGCCGCTGTCGGAGCACGCCTGCGACTACGGCGCGCTGCTGGCCCAGGTGCGGGCGCTGCGCGAGCAGGTCGACTGGTCAAGGGTGGTGGCGGTGACGGCGGACTCGCCGTACGCGACGACGTTCGTCACGCTGCTGGAGCGGCTGGGCGTGCTGAGCGAGCCGGTGGTGGCCGGCGGCGAGAGCCGGTGGCCCTGACGGAGGCGGCCCGGAACGGGCGGAGGGCCGCGTCCTTCTCGGACGCGGCCCTCCTTCTAGGACGGACTGCCCTTCTGGGGCAGACGTCCAGGGTCACCCGCCGTAGCGGCCGTAGTAGTCACCCAGCCGCGTACGGTACTCGGGCTCCTTGTACCTGCCCTCGTCGAACTCGGGCGCGTCCTTGATCTCGGCCTTGGTGCGCGCGACGTGCACGTTGCGCTCCTGAGGGTCGATGCGCGTGACGACCTGCGCCGGCAGCATGACCTTCTTGCCGAAGATCCAGGGACCGGTGTCGACGATGATGTAGCTCTCGCCGACCTCGTACGTCGCCTCGTCGACGGACCCGATCTTCCCGTCGGTCGCCTGGACGTGGTACCCCACGAGATCCAGACTCTGACCCCGGTCATAGACGTCAGCACGATAGTTCCAGAGCTCCATTGGGCTCTCTTCCTCTCTTCTTCCGTCTTTTCTCGGGCAAGACCTCCGC
Source organism: Nonomuraea sp. NPDC049607 (assembly GCF_040675375.1). Classification (NCBI taxonomy): domain Bacteria; kingdom Bacillati; phylum Actinomycetota; class Actinomycetes; order Streptosporangiales; family Streptosporangiaceae; genus Nonomuraea; species Nonomuraea sp. NPDC049607. Next base: position 252,128 of record NZ_JBFAOV010000002.1, on the reverse strand, counting down.
TACCCGGACAGACTCCGGTAAACCCCCCACAAAGCGTCGGTGGTGGCGGATACGATCCGCGTCACGGACTGGAAAGGGGGCCGGATGACTGTCGGCGAAGCGCAGGAGTGGGCCCCCGCGGGCGTCGATGTCACGCGTCCCAGCGTGGCCCGCCTGCACGACTGCCTGCTGGGCGGCGTGGAGAACTTCTCCGTCGACCGTTCGGTGGCGCGCCGGCTCAAGGACGCCGTGCCCGAGGTGGTCGACCTGGTCTGGTGCAACCGGGCCTTCATCGGGCGGGTCGTCGACTTCCTCGTCCGCGAGGCGGGCATCAGGCAGATCATCGACCTCGGCGCCGGGCTGCCCACCATCGAGAACACGCACGAGGTCGCCCAGTTCGCCGACCCCCGTACCAGGGTCGTCTACGTCGACCTCGACCCCATGGTCGAGCCGCACGCCCGCGCCATCCTGAGCGGCAACCCCAACGCCACCGCGATCACCGCCGACGCCCGCGACGTCGAGGCCGTGCTCGGCCACCCCGAGCTGGGCCGCCTGATCGACCTCGACCAGCCCACGGCCCTGCTCGCCGTCGGGCTGCTGCACCTGTTCCCCGACGCCGACGACCCCCACGGCCTGGTCCGGCGGTACGTCGCCGAGCTCGCCCCTGGCAGCCACCTGGCCGTCTCCAACATGCTCGCCTCCGAGAACCCCAAGGCCAAGGCCCTGGAGACCCTGCTCCAGGCCACCATGGGCACCGGCCACTTCCGCGACCGGACGGCGATCGAGGCGTACTTCGACGGGCTCGTCCTGGTCGAGCCCGGGGTGGTGCACTTCCCGGAATGGCACCCCGACGAGCGGCTGCCGGGCCCGCTGGCCCCCTGGGAGGAACTGCTGCTGGGCGGCGTGGCCCGCAAGCCGTAATCCCGGTGCGCCTCATGACCGGTGACGGCTAGGGTGTCGCCCATGCCGCGTCGTCTCCTCATCTGCTCCCCGCCGCCCGCCCTCTAGCGGGCGGCGGCGTTCCAGGAATTTCCGGGTCTGACGGATCCGGGGGTGGTTGCTGCCCGCACACGGGCCCATTCCGACCACTCCATCCGGAGAACTCCTGTCATGACCCCTGTCTCCGCCCGCCGTGGCGCCGTCTACGTCTCCGTGGCCGCCACCGCCTGGGGCACCGGCGGCGCCGCCGGCGCGCTGCTGTTCGAGTCCGGCCATCTCGGTCCCATCGGCGTCTCCTTCTGGCGTTACCTGCTCGGCGCCGCCTTCCTCCTCGCGCTCACCCGCCGCCCGTGGCGCCCGCGGCGGCTCACCTGGCACGTGCTGCCGGTCGGGGCCGGCATGGCCGTCTACCAGACGGCGTACTTCGCGGCCATCGCCGGCTCCGGTGTCGCGGTCGCGACCGTCGTGACCATGGGCGCCACGCCGATCTTCACCGCGATCGGCGGGCGCCTGTTGCTGCGCGAGCCGCTGGGACCGGTCGCCCGCGCCGCGCTGGCCGCCGCGCCGGCCGGGCTCGTCCTGCTCACCTGGGAGTCCGTCGTCCGGGCCGAGGCCCCAGCGGGCAGCGGGGCCGGCATCGGGTACGCCCTGCTCTCGGCCGCCGGGTACGCCGGCGTGACGCTCTTCTCCCGGCGCCACAGGACCGACCCGCAGGGCACGGCCGTCGGCGGCTTCGTGGTCGGGGCGGCCTGCCTGGCGCCCTTCGCCCTGCCGGCGGGCGTGCTGCCCGAGCTGAGCGTGTCGTCGGCGGCGCTGCTGCTCTACCTGGGCGCGGTCCCCACGGCCCTGGCCTACGGCCTGTTCTTCCGCGCGCTCACCGCGCTGCCCGCCACCACGGTCTCGATCATCTCGCTCGGCGAGGCGGCCGGGGCGGCGCTGATCGGCGTCGTGCTGTTCGGCGAACGGCTCACGCCGCTCGCGTGGGGCGGGTGCGCGCTGCTGCTCGCCGCCGTCGCGGTTCTCGCGCTGAAAGCGGATACGGAGATGTGAGGTCCAGGGCCCGTGATGAGTTAAGGTCCGGTACGGCGACGCTTGCCGTATCGTCGCTCCGCTCCCTCATTTCGGCTTAAGGGAACGGCGCCGGCGAAACGTGCGTTGGAGGAACTGTGGCCTCGATAAAGGGAATGTTCAGGAACCTCCTGGATCGTCCGGGCGGGGTGAACCTGACCCCCTATCTGAAGATCGTCAAGGCGGCGGACGAGCGCGCCGACCGCATCGGGAAGCTCGAAGAGCTGCCGACGCCGGCCATGGACGATCTGGCCGAGTTCTGCGCCGTGGTGCGCGAGGCCGCCGACCGCACTCTCGGGCTCAGGCCGTACGACGTGCAGTTGCTGGGCACGCTCGCCCTGCTCGACGGCAAGGTGGCCGAGATGGCGACCGGCGAGGGCAAGACCCTGTCGGGCGCCATGGCCGCCGCCGGTTACGCGTTGCAGGGCAAGCGCGTCCACGTGATGTCCGTCAACGACTACCTGGCCAGGCGCGACGCCGAGTGGATGGGCCCGCTCTACGAGTCGCTCGGCGTCACCGTGGGCTGGATCGACCAGAACTCCACCCCGGAGGAGCGCCGCGCCGCCTACGCCAAGGACGTCACGTACGGGCCGGTCAGCGAGATCGGGTTCGACGTGCTGCGCGACCGGCTGCGCACCGACCCCGCCGAGATCATCGTGCCCGCGCCCGAGGTGGCGCTGATCGACGAGGCCGACTCCGTTCTGGTCGACGAGGCCAGGGTGCCGCTGGTGATGGCCGGCGCGGCCGACCCCGGCAGCGCGGTGCCGGAGATGGCGGCGCTGGTCCGCACGCTCGTCCGCGGCTACCACTACGAGATCGACGAGCAGGCGCGCAACGTCTACCTCACCCCCAAGGGCGCCGACAGCGTCGAGAACATCCTGGGCGTCGAGCTCTACGACGAGCACGAGCCCGGCACCCTCATCGAGCTCAACCTCGCGCTGCACGCCCACGCGCTGCTCGCCCGCGACGTCGACTACATCGTCCGCGACGGCAGGGTGCAGCTCATCAACCCCTCGCGCGGCCGGGTGGCGCTGCTCCAGCGCTGGCCCGACGGGCTCCAGGCGGCCGTGGAGGCCAAGGAGGCGCTGCCGCCGAGCGAGAAGGGCGAGATCCTCGACTCGATCACCGTCCAGGGGCTGATCCGCCGCTACCCGCAGATCTGCGGCATGACGGGCACCGCCGTCGCGGTCAACGAGCAGCTCGGCGAGTTCTACGGGCTCAAGGTCGCGGTCATCCCGTCCAACCGGCCGTGCGTGCGGCAGGACGAGCCCGACCGCGTCTACCCGACCGTCCCCGACAAGGACGCCGCGCTGGTCGAGGAGATCCAGGAGATCCACGAGACGGGCCGGCCGATCCTCATCGGCACCCTCGACGTGGCCGAGTCGGAGAACCTCGCCAAGCTGCTGCAACGCCGCGGCATGGAACCGGTCGTGCTCAACGCCAAGAACGACGCCGAAGAGGCCACGATCATCGCCAGGGCGGGCGAGCGCGGCGCGATCACCGTCTCCACCCAGATGGCCGGCCGCGGCACCGACATCCGGCTCGGCGAGGGCGTGGCCGAGCTCGGCGGCCTCTACGTGATCGGCTCGGGGCGCCACGCCAGCAGCCGCCTCGACGACCAGCTCCGCGGCCGGGCCGGCCGCCAGGGCGACCCCGGCGGCTCGGTCTTCTTCGTCAGCATGACCGACGATCTGATCACCCAGTTCGTCCCCGACGAGCGCCCGCCCGCAGCCGACCCCGACGGCCTGGTGCGCCACCGGCGCGGCGCGTACATCGTGGGCCACGCCCAGCGGGTCGCCGAGGGCGTCAACCTGGAGATCCACCGCAACACCTGGCGCTACACCCGCCTGCTCGAACACCAGCGTGAGCTGATCCTCGAATGGCGTGACAAGGTCCTCCACGGCGACGCCGCCGCCAAGGCGCTGGCCGAGGCCGACGCCGGGCGCTGGGCCGAGCTGCCCGAGGACACCAGGGACGAGACGGCCCGCCAGATCGTCCTGCACGCCATCGACACCTGCTGGACCGAGCACCTGGCCTTCCTCAACGATCTACGCGAGGGCATCCACCTGCGCGCGCTGGGCCGGATGAGCCCGGTCGACGAGTTCCAGCGGGAGGCCGTGGCCGAGTACAAGGCGCTGCAGGCCGAGGTCGAACGCCGCTCGCTGGAGTCCTTCGAGGCCCCCGAGCCCGACCTCAAGCGCCCGTCGGCCACGTGGACGTACCTGGTGCAGGACAACCCGTTCGGCACGGAATGGGACCGGATCCTCAAGCGCGTGACGGCCGCCACGCGTCGCGGCTGACCGGCCGGGCGTACCTGACAGAAGATGACAGGTACGCCTGCCAGCATGGACGCATGACGACGAAAGCCAAGCTCATAGCCTTCACCCTCGACTGCGACGACCCGCGCGGACTGGCCGCCTTCTACCACGAGGTGACCGGCTTCGAGATCCAGTATTCGGAGGAGGAGTACGCGGCGATCGGCGACGGCTCCACCAACATCTACTTCGGCCGCGTCCCCGGTTACAAGCCGGGCACCTGGCCCAGCCCGGACAAGAAGTTCCACTTCGACTTCCGCGTCCCGGACCTGGACAAGGCGGTCGAGGAGTACATCGCGCTCGGGGCGGTCAAGCCGGAGTTCCAGCCGGGCGTCACGGAGGAGGGCACGCGCTGGATCGTGCTGCAGGACCCGGAGGGGCACCTGTTCTGCGTGGTTCCCGAGCAATCGTAAGCGCCGTGACGCCCCCGCGGAGGGCCAAGGATCAGCAACATGTTCGTGCAGGTGACAGCCGCATTTAGGTGATTAATCAGCCTAAAGAAGGATGGTAGTGCTCTGCTCGGCTCCTAAGCTGGAGCAATGCTCCTGCACGGATCCTTGCCCCTGCGCGGGCGCCGATGACCTGGGTCGGACTGCTCATCGCGCTGGCCGGAGCGCTGGGATACGCCCTCGGCGCCGCCCTCCAACAGTACGAGGCCGTGTCGGCGGGCGCCTCCCTCAAGCTGGTCCGGCGTCCCCGCTGGTGGATCGGCGGCGTGATCGGCTTCGCCGGGGCGTGCCTGCACGCCGTGGCGCTCAGTTTCGCGCCCCTGGTGGCCGTGCAGCCGATCAGCGTGGCCACCCTGGTGTTCGCGGTGCCGCTGGCCGCCTTCATGTACGGGCGCAAGCCGTACCGGGCGGAGATCCTCGGCTCGATCGCCGTGGCGGTGGGCCTGCTCTGGCTCATGCTGCTGGTGCCGCAGCACAACGTCGTCCCCCGGCTGAGCAGTGGCGCCGCGCTCGGCTTCCTGGGCGTCATCGCGGCGATCGCGCTGGTCTCGCAGCTGCTCGCGCGGCGCTTCCACGGGCCGGCGCGGGCGCTGCTGCTCTCGGTGGGCGCGGGCGTGGTGACGGCCAGCGTCTCGACGTTCGTCCGGGTGGTCGGCGGCGGGCTGGAGGGGGAGTGGGGCCGGCTGATCCACTGGTTCACGCTGGCCGTGCCGGTGCTGCTGGTCTGCGCCGTCGTGCTGCTCCAGCGCTCGTACGCGGTCGGCTACTTCGGCATCGCCTACGCCGGCGTCCAGGTCATCGACCCGATCACGTCGGTGCTGGCGGGGGCGATCCTGCTCGGCGAACCGCTGCCCACCAGCCCGTCCACGGCGATCCCCGCCCTGCTGGCCGGGGCGCTCACCATCGGCGGCACGATCACCCTGGGCCGCCTCACCCCCGACCACTCCAAGCCCGCCCCCGCCCCCGCTCCCGTGCCGCCGGTGCTCACCTCGGCGACGGTGGCCGCCGAGGCTGCGTCCCAGGCGGCGTCCAAGGCTGACTCCGAGGGCGCGGTCACCGGTCAGCGGCCCGCGTCCGGTCAGTGACCGCCTCCACCGGCGGACGCCAGGACAGCACGTCGTCCATCGAACGCAGCATCAGCTCGGGGCTGACCCGGCCCGCCACGGTGACGGCGAGGTCGCGCAGCCGTACGGCGACGGGGTTGCGCACCTTGGTCACCCGGCAGATCGTCATCGACTGCCGCACCACGGCCGACGTGCGCGCCAGCCGGGCGGCGGTGTAGGCGGCGAGGTCGCCGCCCGCCAGGTGCGCGAGCACCACGGCGTCCTCCAGCGCCTGGCAGGCGCCCTGGCCCAGGTTCGGGGTCATCGGATGGGCGGCGTCGCCCACCAGCGCCACTTTGCCCTGGTGGAGGGCGGGAAGCGGCGTCTTGAGGTAGTACACGTCGTTGCGGATGATCCGGGCGGGGTCGGCGGCCCGCAGCAGCGCCGGGATCGGCTCGTGCCAGCCGCCGAACCTGCGCAGCAGCTCCTCCCGCTCGTCACCGTGGGTGGCGCCCGCCGGTGACAGGTCGGTGGCGTACAGGTAGACCAGGTCGTCGGCGAGCTGGTGGACGCCGAACACGAGCCCCCTTCCCCAGCTCTCCGACCGAGGGATCGCCAGATCGCCGCGCGGGACGAGCGCCCGCCACGCCGTGACCCCCGCGTACGCCGGCCCCGGATGCCCGGGGAAGAGCGCCCGCCGCGTCGCCGAGTGGATGCCGTCGGCGCCCACGACGAGGTCGGCCTCGATCTCGCCCGCGTCCGTGCGCACGATCCCGCGTCCGGCGTCCACGCCCGTCACGGTGGTGCCCAGCCGCAGGACGTCCGGCCCCAGGGCGTCGGCGAGCACGTCCATCAGCGTGGCCCGCAGCATGACGACCACCGAGTCCCCGTAGCGGGCGTCGGCGTGTTCGGTGGTGGTGCGCGTCAGCCAGCGGCCGTCCGCCCGGCGCACGCCGAGCGGGCCCTCCACCGTGGACAGCTCGCGCACCCGGTCGCCCAGGCCCAGCGTGTCGAGCGCCTTCAGGGCGTTGGCGGCGATCGCGAGCCCCGATCCGACGGGCTCGACGGCGGCCACCCGCTCCAGGACGCTCACCTCCCACCCCTTGCGGCGCAGCGCCACGCCGCCGGCCAGCCCTCCGATGCCGCCGCCGATCACCACAGCCTTGGGCATGATCGCCTCCTTGGTTACTACGTCTGTAGTGTCACCGTACTACATCTGTAGTTCGGTGACACTACCCCTGTAGTATTCGGTCCGTGAAACGAGCGGAGACCGTCGCCGACACGGCCATCACCCTGCTGGCCGAGCGAGGCATGCGCGGCCTGACCCACCGCGCCGTGGACGAGGCGGCCGGGCTGCCGCCCGGATCGACGTCCAACCTGGCCCGCACCCGGGCCGCGCTGCTGGAGCTGACCCTGTCCCGGCTCACCGAGCTGGAGATGGAGGTCATGGCCCCGGCGTACGAGCCGGGGCCGCTCACCCTCGACGGCCTGCCCGCCCGGATGGCCGAGGTGCTGCGCGTGCAGCTGGACGACCGCCGGCGCACCCTGGCCCGCTACGAACTGGCCCTGGAGGCCACCAGACGCCCCGAACTGCGCGAGATCTACGACCGGGCGGGCCGCCGGTTCCGCGACCCGGCGCTCGCCATGCTGGCCGCCCTGGGGTCGAAGGACCCGGTGCGCCACGCCCGCCAGCTCGTGGCCTTCGGGGAGGGGCTGATGTTCGACGCGATCGCGGGCGCGGGCGCCGTGCCCACCCTCGACGAGCTCACCCTCGCGATGGCGGACCTGCTCGCCGGCATGCTGCGTGGCGAAGGCGCCGGCCTGCGTGAGGAAGGTGCCGGCCTGCGTGGCGAAGGTGCCGGCCTGCGTGGCGAAGGTGCCGGCCTGCGTGGCGAAGGTGCCGGCGGATAGGACCGCCGGCGCCTGCATCGCCGGTTCATGGCCTGTTCATGGCCTGTGCCGCGGTCTGTGCGCGACCTGCCGGCGGCCTAGTCGTCGCCGCCCGCGTCCTGGCCGTCCCTCGCGTGCTTGCCGCCGCGAGGCTCCCGGTGGTCGTCGGCCGCGCCGGCCTCGGGCGACTCGTCCTTGGGGGGTGCCTCATGCCTGCCCATACGGGGGGAACTCTCCTTCTCGTCGAACAACAGCTCACGGTGACCGTATGACTACGGTTACGTGCCCGGCAAGAGGTTGGTTCACGATCCACGGCACGAATTCGAGAAATATTCGCGTATAACCGGAAATCAGCCGGGACAGGTCGCGCGGTAGGGCACCTCGGGCAGGTGGCGGGCCCAGTCCGCCGCCGACAGGCCCCCGTAGCGGGCGCAGACCGCCGACGCCGGGTCGCCGGACGCGGGCGAGGGGGCCAGGTCCAGCGTGAGCACCGTCCCGCCCGCGGCCAGCACGCGCGCAGTGCGCCCGTCGCCCGCGAGCACCGCCCGCGCCGGCTGGTCCGCGCCGCCCACCGGCACCTGGCGCTCGGCCAGCAACGTGCGGTCGGGCACGCGCCACACCCGCACCCGGTCGTTGTCCGTCCCGGCCAGCAGCCGGCCGTCCGGGCTGAAGCGCAGGTGGCCGGGGGAGGGCCGCAGGCGGGTGCCGAGCACGGGCACGCCGTCCAGGTCGTAGATCTGGATGCCGGTCTCCTCGGCGATGGCCACCCGCTCGCCGTCGGGCGCGAACGTCGTGTACTCCCACGGCATGCGGTCCAGCCAGGGCGCGGGGGTGACGCGGCCGCCGCGCCTGATCGCCGAACGCCGGCCCTCGAACGTCAGCGCCACCCGGTCGCCGGGACCGGCCACGGCGTACTCGCCGACGAAGGCCGCCCGGCGGGCCCGCAGGTCCCAGGCCCACCGCTCACCCGACTGCCGGGCCGCCGCGAACAGCAGCCCGCCACCCGGGCTGAACCAGGCCGACTGCTCGCCCGGCGCGCCCAGCCCCCTCCCGAACGGCGGCCCGACGCCCCGCCCCGACGCGGTGTCCCACAGGTACGACCGGTCCACGCCCACGAACGCCAGCGTGCGCCCGTCGGGGGACCAGGCCATCGCCCGCACGCTCTGCTCGGGACCGTTCGTCTCGGCCAGCCGGCGGCGCCCGGGGACGTCGTAGACGCGTACCGTGGCGCCGGTCAGCGTGGCGAGCCGGGAGCCGTCGTCGCTGATCGCGTACAACGAGTGCGGCCCGGCCTCCGGGGCGGTGAAGACGTCCACGGCCGGGTCGGCCGCCGCCGCCGTCAGCGCCCGCCGCGCCTGCGGCACCTGGGCCAGGCGCCAGGCCGCCAGGCTCAGCCGGCGCGCGGTCACCGGGTCGGCCACCCGCAGCGCCTCGGCCCGCGACGCGGCCACCTTGGCCATCGCCTGCTCCAGCCGCCCGTCGGCGGCCCCGCGCTGCCACAGCGCGAGCAGCGCCGCCAGCACCGCGACCGACAGCAGCCCCGCCATGAGCGCCCGCCGCCTGCGCGCCCCGCCGCGGGCCCGTCCGAGGCCCTCGTCCAGGAAGGTCTGCTCGCCGGCGCTCAGGGTGACCCGCCGCCGCCCGCCGGCCGCCCACGCCAGCGCCCGGTCGAGGGGTTCTCCCTGGTAGAGGTCGGACTCGCGGCGCCCGCCCGCGTCCCAGGCCCGCGCCGCCCGGGCCAGCTCCCGGTGCACGGCCAGGCCGTCCCGCTCGCTGTCCAGCCACTCGTGCAGGCGCGGCCAGGCCCGCAGCAGCGCCGCGTACGTGATCGTCAGGGGCCCCCGGTCGGCGATCGTCAGGATGCCGGCCTTCCCGTACGTCTCCAGGACCCGGTCGATCGCGGCCACCTCGTCGGGGGCGCGTCCGGCGACCAGGTCGTCGCGGAGTGCGGGGGCCACGGTGTCGCCGCCGGAGTCGTCGAGCCCGACCAGGCGGAGGAAGACTTCGGGCACCAGATCCTGGTCTGCCCGGCAGAGCTGGAGGTAGATCGCCTCGGCGCGGGCGCCGAGCGGCGGGTCGTCGACGGGCTCGGGCGGCAGCAGGCGGCCGAGCTGCGACTGAGGGGCGTCGAGCAGGGACATGAGCAGGCCGCGGGCGTCCGGGCGCTGCTCGGGGTCGTCGTGGAGCGTGGCGGCGACCAGGCCGCGTAACAGCCGGTCGAGGCGCTCCCCGTTGCCTAATCGCTCGGTGAGCCCGTACGCGGCGAACAGCAGGACGCGCCCCCACGCCTGGACGTCACCGGCCGGGCCCGCCTCGGCGTCGGCCAGCCCCAGCCCCACCAGGCGCGGCCCGTCGGCGCCTAAGATGATCTTGTCGGGCGTGAGCGACCCGTGCACCGCCCCCGCCTCGTGCACCGCGGCCAGCGCGGTGGCCGTGGCGGCGGCCAGGCGGTAGAGGTCGTCGCCGGCGAAGGGGCCGTGCCGGTCGACGACCTGGCGCAGCGTCGGCCCCTCGATGTACTCGCTGACCAGATACGGCGGATCGCCCTGCGGGCACGCCTCGACCAGCCGCGCGGCGTGCACCGACCGCACCTCCCTGACCTGTGCGTACGCGCCCGGCCCGGGCAGGTGGAGCGCATGGCGACCGCCCGACTCGTCGTAGGCCTCGCGGACGGTCGTCCGCCCGCCGCCGTCGAGCCGGGCGCCGAGCCAGTAGCCTCCCAGCCGATCAGTCATGCGGGATTAGATGCCGCCTTCCGTTCAGCGGTTCAGTCGAGCCCGGTGCTCCGGCCACTCCTCTTCGAGGATGCCGAAATAGACCGTGTCGCGCCAGGTGCCGTCGGGCCTTCTGCGGTGGCGGCGCAGGGTGCCCTCGTGCACGCCGCCGATGCGCCGGATCGCGGCCTGGGAACGCAGGTTCAGCACGTCGGTCTTGAGCAGGACGCGGTTGTAGCCGAGGCCGAAGGCGTGGTCGAGCAGCAGCAGCTTGCAGTTGGTGTTCAGCGCGGTGCGCCAATGGGCCTGGCCGTACCAGGTCCAGCCGATCTCGACGCTGTCGTCGAAGCCGGGCACGTCGATGTAGGTCGTCCAGCCGGCCGGAAGTCCGGTCTCCTTGGGGATCACCACGAACGGGATGTGCAGGTCGTCGTCGATGAGCGCGCGGGCCGTCCTCGCCAGGTCCTCCTGCGTGCGCGGGGTGGCGGCGGGCAGCCAGCGCCAGAGCTCGTCGTCCCCGCCTCCGGCGGCGAACAGGTCCGGAACGTGTTCCAGGGTGAGGGGCTGGAGGCGTACGACGTCGTTCTCCAGCACCACGGGCGCGGGCAGCTTGGCGGTCATGCCGCCACGATAGGACGCGGTCCCGTCGCAGGTTGACGGCCACCTGGCGGTTTTTGCGGGGAACCACCTGTCGACAGCCATACCGGCCGGTCGGTAGGCTCACCGGCATGGACTTCGCCTTCGACACCGTCACCGAGGACCTGCGCGAGCGCCTGCTCCGCTTCATGGACGAATGCGTCTATCCGGCCGAGCCCGCCTTCGAGGAGCAGGCCGCGGCCGCCGGCTGGAGCCCGCCCCCGCTGCTCGACGACCTCAAGGACGAGGCGAGGAAGCGCGGCCTGTGGAACCTGTTCCTGCCGGGCGCGCACGGCGCCGGCCTGACGAACCTCCAGTACGCCCCGCTGGCCGAGATCATGGGCCGCAGTCCCAGCATCGCCCCCACCGCCACCAACTGCGCCGCCCCCGACACCGGCAACATGGAAGTGTTGTCGATGTTCGGCAGCGGGTGGCAGCGCGACGAGTGGCTGCGCCCGCTGCTCGACGGCGAGATCCGCTCGGCCTTCGCGATGACCGAGCCCGACGTCGCCTCCTCCGACGCCACCAACATCGCCACCTCGATCGTCCGCGACGGCGGCGAGTACGTCATCAATGGCCGCAAGTGGTTCATCTCCGGCGCGATGAACCCCAACTGCAAGATCTTCATCGTCATGGGCAAGACGAACCCCGACGCGCCCAAGCACCGGCAGCAGAGCATGGTCCTGGTGCCGCGCGACACCCCGGGGCTGCACGTCAAGCGCGGGATGCACGTCTTCGGCTACACCGACGCCGACCACGGCGGCCACGCCGAGGTGATCTTCGAGGACGTGCGCGTCCCGGCCGACAACCTGATCGGCGAGGAGGGCGGCGGCTTCGCCATCGCGCAGGCCAGGCTCGGCCCCGGCCGCATCCACCACTGCATGCGCCTGATCGGCATGGCCGAGCGCGCGGTCGAGCTGATGTGCGAGCGGGCCCTGGCCAGGACGGCGTTCGGCAAGCCGATCGCCCAGCAGGGTGTGGTCCAGGACTGGATCGCCGAGTCCCGGATCAGGATCGAGCAGCTCCGCCTGCTGGTGCTCAAGACCGCCTGGCTCATGGACACCGTGGGCAACCAGGGCGCCCACACCGAGATCCAGGCCATCAAGATCTCCACCCCGGTCACCGTCGAATGGATCCTGGACAAGGCCATCCAGGTGCACGGCGCGGGCGGCGTCTCCCAGGACTTCCCGCTGGCCGCGCTCTGGGCGGGCGCCCGCTCCCTGCGCCTGGCCGACGGTCCCGACGAGGTCCACAAGCGGTCCCTGGCCTATCGCGAGCTGAAGAGGTTCATGTGAACGAAGCGCAGATCAAGGAGCGCGTGCGCGCGTTCCTGGGCGAGCACGACCCCGACGGGGACCGGCTGGAGTTCCTGCGGGCCAGGTTCGACGCCGGGCTGGCCTGGGTCTGGTTCCCCGAAGGGCTCGGCGGCCTCGGCGCGGCCAGGGAGCTGCAGCAGGTGGTCGAGCACGAGCTGGCCGGCACGCCGCAGATCAACAGCGGCGTCCAGGGCATCGGCCTGGGCATGGCCGCGCCGACGATCCTGGCGTTCGGCACGCAGGAGCAGAGACGGCGCTTCCTGCGCCCGCTGTGGACCGGCGAGGAGATCTGGTGCCAGCTCTTCAGCGAGCCCGGCGCCGGCTCCGACCTGGCCACCCTCGCCACCCGCGCGGTCAGGGACGGCGACGAGTGGGTGGTCGACGGCCAGAAGGTGTGGACGTCGGGCGCCCACCACTCGCGATGGGCGATCCTGGTCACCCGCACCGACCCGGACGTGCCCAAGCACCGCGGCATGACGTACTTCGTCTGCGACATGCACGCCCCCGGCGTCGAGGTGCGGCCGCTGCGGCAGATCACCGGCGAGGCCGAGTTCAACGAGGTGTTCCTGACCGGCGTGCGGCTCTCCGACGACCTGCGGCTGGGCGAGGTCGGTGACGGCTGGCGGGTCGCGCAGACCACGCTGATGAACGAGCGCGTCGCGATCGGCGGCGCGCCCGTGCGGCGCGGCGGCGGCATGGTCGGCGCGGTGCTGGCGGCCTGGCGCGAGCACCCCGAGCTGCGCACCCACGACCTGCACCAGCGGCTGCTGGCGCTGTGGGTGGAGGCCGAGGTGACCCGCCTGTCCGGGGCCCGGCTGCGCGAGCAGCTCGCCGCCGGGCAGCCCGGCCCCGAGGGCTCGGGCATGAAGTTGTCGTTCGCCCGGCTCAACCAGGCGCTGTCCGGCTTCGACGTCGAGCTCCGCCGCGACCTGGGCTACGACGACTGGACGTTCCGCCGCTCGGAGGACGTCGACTTCTACGGCCGCGGCCCCGGCTACCGCTACCTGCGGGCCAAGGGCAACTCGATCGAGGGCGGCACGTCCGAGATCCTGCGCAACATCATCTCCGAACGGGTGCTCGGCCTGCCCTCCGAGCCCCGCGTCGACAAGGACGTGCCCTGGAAGGACCTGCCGCGATGACCCTGCTCTACTCCGAGGTCGAGGAGGAGCTGCGCGCGGCCGTGCGCGGCCTGCTCGCCGACCGCTGCCCGCCGGCCGCGGTGCTCGGGCGCGTCGAGTCGCAGCCCTACGACCTGGACCTGTGGAAGACGCTGGCGGGCGAGATCGGCGTCGCCGGGCTCCTCGTGCCCGAGGAGCTGGGCGGCGCGGGCGCGTCGGCCAGCGAGGTGGCCGTCGTGCTGGAGGAGCTGGGCCGGGCCGTGGCGCCGGTGCCGTTCCTGACCAGCGCGGTGCTGGCCACGCGGGCGCTGCTGCCCACCGGTGACCCCCTGCTCGGCGAGCTGGCCGAGGGGCGCAGGACGGCGGCGCTGGTCGTGTCGTTCGCGGCCTCGCCGTACCGGCCGGGGCGCGGGTCGTCGCTGCGGCTGGCGGGCGGGCGGCTGTCCGGGACCGTCACCGGCGTGGCCGGGGCGGACGTCGCCGACGTGCTCCTGGTGCCCTTCGAGGGCAGGCTGTACGAGGTCGAGGGCGCCACCGTCGAGGTCGTGCCCTCGCTCGACCTGACCAGGCCGGTCGCCTCCGTCACCCTCGCCGGGGCGCCGGCCCGCGACGTCGGCGCGTGCGACCTGGCCGGCGTGCTGCGGTTCGGTGCGGGCCTGCTGGCCTCCGAACAGGTCGGCGTGGCCGAGTGGTGTCTCGACACGACGCTCGCCTACGTCAAGGAGCGCCACCAGTTCGCCCGGCCGGTCGGCTCGTTCCAGGCGATCAAGCACCGGCTGGCCGACCTCTGGCTGGACGTGGTCAGGGCCAGGGCCGCCGCCCGCGCCGCGGCCGCCGATCCCGGGGACATCGCGGTCGCGGTGGCGCAGTCGTGGAACGCGGGGGTGGCGGTGCACGCCGCCGAGGAGGCGGTCCAGCTCCACGGCGGGATCGGGATGACCTGGGAGCATCCCGTGCATCTGTATCTCAAGCGCGCCAAGGCCACCGAGATCGCGCTCGGCACCCCCGGAGACCACCGGGAGGCGCTGGCCTCACTCGCCGGCGTCCCCGGCCCCGAGGGAGTTCAGCAGTAGGTCGGCGAAGTGTCTGCCCACCTGGGCGCCGGTCAGCGGCCCGTCGGTGTGGAACCAGGTGCCCAGGTGGTGCACCGAGCCGAAGAAGTAGTCGACGACCAGCTCGGCGGGCACCCGGTCGCTGAGGACGCCCGTGCGCTGCCCCTCGGCGACCAGGCCGCGGAAGCGCTCGTGGTAGCGGCGGCGCTCGGCGCGCACGGTCTTCTGCTTCTCGGTCGCGAGCAGGTGCATCGACCTGAAGAAGATCTTGGAGTCGTCCAGGTTCGCGGTCGTCGTCTCCACGACGTCGGCCGCGGCCCGGTGCAGCCGCTCGCGGACCGTGCCCGGACCGTCGGCGATGCGCGTCAGGCGGTCCATCTGCATGCGGAGCAGGCGGGCGTAGATCTCGTGCAGCAGATCGTCTTTTGAGTCAAAATAGTGGTACATGGCGCCCTTGGTGACGCCGGCCGCCAGGACGATCTCCTGGACCGAGGTCCCCTCGAATCCGCGGGCCGCGAACAGCCGGGTAGCCTCGGCGAGCAACCGCTGCCGAACGGGTTCTTCCTTCACTTCGTCCCCCTTGTCACCGCCATAGCATACCGACTGGTCGGTTGACGGTCTTGCGGGTTCTATTTACGTCACCTTAGGCTCGCCTTGGTTCAAGCATGGGTATCACTTAGACCGGTGAGGATCTTCGGAGTGGCAGATCCTGAAGGTTTCTACTGACTCGGGGAGTTTGCCGTGCCCGGTGGCTCTATCTACGTGCAGCAGGACGAGAAGTACACAGGCTCATCCCCGCAGTGGTGGTACGAGAAGTTCTGGCGTGAGGACGCGCCCAACCGGCGCCGGTCCCGTTACGTCAAGGCGGGCGTGGGCGCGGTGGCCGGCGTCCTGCTCGCGCTGCGGTTCGGCTCGGAGTTCATCCTGTTCTGGGGAGCCGTCACCGCCGGTCTGGTGGCCGCCGTCGACTGGTTCATCGACTGGCGCTCGTTCCGCGCGACGGCCGTCTGGCGCGGCGCCCGGCGCGGCGAGCTGATCACCGGCCGGCTGCTGCGCAGGCAGCTCGCCAGGCGCGGCTACCAGGTGCTCGACGGCCGCGCGATCCGCGACCAGGCCTCCATCGACCACCTCGTGATCGGCCCGACGGGCATCTGGGTCATCGATAACGAGTCCTGGAGCCCCGACACCGAGATCGGCTGCTACAACGGCAGGCTGTTCTTCAGCGAGAAGTACGGCAGCAAATGGGCCAAGCCGCTCGTCGACACCGCCGAGGCGTTCGCCGAACTGCTGACCCGCGAGACCGGGATCGAGGTCACGATCTCGCCCATGCTGGCCGTCCACTGCGGGCTGCTGCCGCGCGGCGGCGTCGTGGTCGGCGAGGGCCTCGCGCTGATCAAGCCGCGCCTGGTCTCCCGGCGGATCAGGGCGGTCGAGGGCGTGGTGTTCACCGAGCAGCAGGTCGAGCTGCTGACCCGCACCGCGGCCAGGGAGCTGCAGAAGGTCTGACCGCCGTCAGGCCAGGGTCTCGATGAACGCGGTGAGCTGGGCGACGTTCCGGCACTCGTGCATCTCGACCACGGTGCCGTACTCGCTCGCGACCGAGTCGCCGGTGTCCCACTGCGGCCTGGGCTCGGGGTTGAGCCAGTAGGCGTGGCGGGCCCCCGACGTCAGGCGCCTGAGCACGTCGAGGGCGGGCGGCTGGTAGTTGGAGCGGGCGTCGCCGAGGATCAGCAGCGAGGTCCGCGGGCCGATGGCGTCGGCATGGCGTTCGGCGAAGCCTTCCAGGGCGTGGCCGTAGTTCGTCCGGCCGAAGCGCACCATGTCGGCCTCGTCCGCCAGCCTCGTCATGGCCTCCACCACGTCCGCGCCGGGCACGAAGAAGCGGGTGATCTCGTCCACCCGGTCCACGAACCCGAACGCCCGCACCTTCGTGAACTGCTCCCGCAGCGCGTACGTCAGCAGCAGCGTGAAGTGGGCGAACGACGAGACCGAGTCGCTGGTGTCGCAGAGGATGACCAGCTCGGGCTTGTGCGGCCGGGGCGGCTTGAAGTGCGTGGTCAGCGGCACGCCGCCGCTCTGCAGCGAGGCCCGCACGGTCCGCCGGAAGTCCAGCCGCCCCCTGCGCCCCTTCCTGTGCTTGATCGTCAGCCGCGCGGCCAGCCGCCTGGCCAGCGGGTAGACCTCCTTGCGCAGCCTGGCCAGGTCGGCCCGGGTGATGCGGAGGAAGTCGATCTGGTCGAGCGGCGGGCGCACGGCCGAGCGGGCGATGCGCTCGATGCCCGAGTCCTCGGCGATGCGGCGGCGCACGTCGGTGGCCACGGCCTCCTCGAAGCGCCGGATGTTGCCGTTGACGCGCTGCCGCACGGTCTTCTCGGCCAGCCCGCCGCGTTCCTGCCCGGCCAGCACGTTCGCCAGGATGCGGGCCATCAGCGTCTCGGGGGACAGGGCGCGCAGGACGCTGTAGGAGAACCAGTTCTGGCGGCCGGGCCCGGTGGTCTGCTGGCGGCCGAACCGCTCGACCATGGCCTGGGCGAACTCCCGCAGCTCGGCGTCCGTGCTGCCGGTGAGCAGCCCGGCCAGGCGGTCGCGCAGCTCGGTCACCGGGGCCGTCCGCGGGTCGAGCCCTGCGTCGCCGGGGCGCGGGGCGTGCATGCCGGTCGTGGACGACGGGAACCACAGGTCGAACAGCACGTCGAAGCCGGGACGGTAGGCCGGCTTCTTGACCAGCGTGGCCGCGTAGGCGGCGCGCAGCGACTCGCGCTCGCTCAGGTCGATCACCCGCAGCGCGCGGGCCGCGTCGAGCCCCTCGGCGAGCGACACCGGCAGGCCCGCCTCGCGCAGCGCGTGCACGAACCCGACATGCCGGTCCACCAGCGACATGCGCTCAGGCATCCGGCAGCCCCAGCTCCTTGATCGCCCGCGTCTGGTCGGAGGCGTGCTTGAGGACCACGCCCAGCGTCCCGGCCACCGTCGCCTCGTCCAGCTCCTCCCGGCCGAGGGCCAGCAGCGTGTTGGCCCAGTCGACGGTCTCGGCGACCGACGGCGCCTTCTTCAGCTCCAGCGCCCGCATGGTCGCGACCGTCCTGGCGAGCTGCTCGGCCAGGTCGGCCCGGATGGTCGGCACCTGCGCGAGCACGATGTCGCGCTCCCGCTCCGGCGTCGGGTACTCGATGTGCAGGTAGAGGCAGCGCCGCTTGAGCGCCTCGGACAGCTCGCGGGTGGCGTTGGAGGTGAGCAGCACGAACGGTTTGCGGGTGGCGGCGATCGTGCCCAGCTCGGGGATGGTGACCTGGAAGTCGGACAGCAGCTCCAGCAGCAGCCCCTCGACCTCGACGTCGGCCTTGTCGGTCTCGTCGATCAGCAGCACGGTGGGGTCGGCCGACCTGATCGCCTTCAGCAGGGGGCGTTCCAGCAGGAACTCCTCGGTGAAGATGTCGTCGTCGGCGCTGGTCGCCTGGATGCGGAGCAGCTGCTTCTTGTAGTTCCACTCGTACAGCGCGCGGGCCTCGTCGAGCCCCTCGTAACACTGGAGGCGGACCAGCTCGGACCCGGTCGCCTGGGCCACGGCCTTGGCGAGCTGCGTCTTGCCCACGCCGGCGGGCCCTTCGACCAGCAGCGGCTTGCCCAGTGCGGCGGCGAGGAACACCGAGGTGGAGATGGCGTCGTCGGAGAGGTAGTCCACGGCGGCGAGCCGCGCCGTAACGTCGGCGGGCGAGTCGAACATCGATGCTCCCTGTCTGCAGGCCGAACTTTATTCTAGCGGCAGGAGTCCATCCGAGGTCGATTCGACCAACATGCGGATCACCGGTATATTCCTCTCTGCAAGCGCCGCTAGCTCAGTTGGTTAGAGCAGCTGACTCTTAATCAGCGGGTCCGGGGTTCGAGTCCCTGGCGGCGCACCGCACGAAAGCCCCAGTTCAGTACGCTGAGCTGGGGTTTTCTCGTTGTCCGGTGGCTCTGGTCGAACCGCTGGGCCGCCCTGCTTCCCCGGGCCCGTTATGCAATCTTTGCTTGCGGCCATGAGGAAGCTGCGTAATATGAACGTTCATATCGCTGAGCCCTGTTATCCCCGGTCAGCCGCACACTCCCCGCTTCGTCATGCCTAGATGAGCCGTCAGAGGATATGAACGTTCAAATTTTCGCCGAGCCCTCCGGCTACCTCGACTTCGCCCGGCTGGGGCCGCTCTCCCGCGCGGTCGCGGCGGTCCTGGCCGAGTCGGCCCACCGCCGCGTCGGCGACATGCCGCTGGCCTGGTTCGAGGAGCAGGCGGCGCGGACGCGCTCGGCGGCGGCGCGGCTGCTGCGGGCGGCCGAGCACGAAGTGGCGTTCGTCTCCTCCACCAGCCACGGGCTGTTCGCCGCCGCCGCTGCGCTGCACGGAGAGGGCGTGGTGCTGCTGCCCCGGGGTGAGTTCCCCGCGAACGTCTACCCCTGGCTGCGGTTCGAGGGGCGCGGCGGGCTCCGGGTGCGGTGGATCGACGAAGTGCGCCTCACCCCCCAGGTGCTGGCCGAGCACCTGGACGCGTCGGTGCGGGCGCTCGCGGTCAGCGCGGTCGACGCGCTCACCGGCTACCCGGCGCCGCTGGGCGCGCTGAAGGAGGTGCTCGGGCCGGGACGCGTGCTGGTCGTGGACGCGATCCAGGGGCTGGGCGCCGTGCCGCTGGAGGTGGAGGCCGCCGACGTGCTGGTCTGCGGCGGGCAGAAGTGGCTGCGCGCCGGTTGGGGGGCGGCGCTCTTCCTGGCCCGCGACCGCGTCGCCGGGCTGATGGCGCCGGGGCTCGGCGGGTGGTCGGGGGTCGAGGGCCCGCTGGCGGGGCCCGCGCCCCGGCCGCCGCTCGCGGGAGCGGCCGCGCACACGATGACCAATCCCGACTATTCCGGCGTCGCCGCCCTGGGCGTCGCGATCGAGCTGGTCCTGGAGGCCGGCGTCGCGGAGATCGGCCGCAGGACGGCCGATCGGCTGGGTGAGCTGCTCGACACGGCCCGCGCCGCCGGGGCACGGGTGCTGCTGGACGCGCCCGCCGGCGCCGGCGGGCCGGCGCCGCCCGGCGCCGGGCGTGGCCCCGGACGTGGCGCCGCGGAGTGGAGCGGCATCGGGTCCTTCACGATGCCCGGCCGGGATCCGGCGGCCGTCCATGCCGCGCTGGCCGTCGCCGGGCTCACCACGACTCTGCGGGGCGAGTGGATCCGTCTCTCGCCCCACGCCACCACCTCGGGCGAGGCCGTACAGCGTCTGGCCGCCGCCCTGCACCCCCCGAGAAAGGAATCGTCATGAACCGACCTCTCGTCATGGTCGTCTCCGCGACTCTCGCTCTGGCCGTCACGGCCTGCGGCGGCGGGGGCGGGAGCGACCAGAAGTCCACCGGTCCCGTGAAGATCACGGTCTGGAGCTGGAAGCCCGCCTCCGACGGGCTGGCCTCGGTGGCCAAGGACTTCGAGCAGGCGAACCCCGGCATCAAGGTCGACGTCCAGGTGGTCGGGAACCCCGCGATCTGGGAGAAGATCACGGTGGGGATGGCCGCGGGAGGCAAGGGCCTGGGGGACGTCCTGCACATCGGCATCGACTACCTGCCCGGATACATGGAGAAGTTCCCCGGCGGGCTGGCGGACCTGAGCGAGCTGGGCGCCGACAAGTACAAGGACGCCTTCGCCGAGGGCCTGTGGCCGACGGTCACCGGCAAGGACGGCAAGGCGTACGCGATGCCGTGGGAGGTCAACCCGGTCGGGTTCTTCTACCGTTCGGACCTGTTCGACAAGGCAGGCATCGACGCCGCGGCGATCAGGACCTGGGACGACGCGATCGAGGCGGGCAAGAAGCTCAAGGAGAGGACGGGCGCCTATCTGATCGGCCTGAACAAGCCGGCGGCCGGCAGCGTGGACATGGACCTCTTCCAGTCGCTGCTGCAGCAGCAGGGCGCCTTCTACTTCGACCGTCAGGGAGCGGTCACGCTCTCCTCGGCGCCCGCCGTGCAGGCGATGACCCTGATCAAGAAGATGAACGACGCCGGGATCGTCGCCGACACCTCCGGCGAGGGGACGCGGAAGAAGCTGATCAGCGAGGACAAGGTCGCGGTGCTGCCGTGGGCGGCTTGGGGGGTCGGCTACATCCCCGAGACGTGGCCGAAGCAGAAGGGGCTCTGGCGCGTCATGCAGCCGCCGGCCGTCGTGCCGGGCGGCAAGCGCACCGCGATCGTCAACTCCACGTACCTGTCGGTCTCCGGAACCAGCCCGCACAAGGCGGAGGCGTTCAAGTTCCTTGAGTACGCGCTGACCAGGCCCGAGGTCATCAACAAGATGTTCGAGGACGGCGGGGTCTTCCCCGCTCTGACCGCCGCCTACGCCGACCCGCGGTTCACCGCCAGGACGGACTACTACGGCGGGCAGCCCGCGCTCAAGACCTTCGTGGACGCGCTGGGCGAGGGCGCGGACGCCACCTACTACTCCGGCGACTACGCCCGCGCGCTGAAGATCGCCAGTGACGCGCAGACCCAGGTCCTGCTGAAGGGCGCCGACCCGGCCGCCGCGCTGAGCCAGGCGGCCCAGCAGTTGTCCCAGCAGTCCGGCAGGAAGCTCGCGGGATGACCGCCCGCCTGCTCACCAGGAGAAACGTTCCGTACTTCCTGGTGCTGCCCGCGCTGCTCGGCTTCGTCTGCTTCAAGGCCTATCCGATCCTGGCGGCGGCCTACATCAGCCTGACGACCGGCGCCGGGGCGGCGCGTTCCTTCGCCGGACTGGACAACTACGTCAGGCTGGTGAACGACCCGCTGTTCTGGACGTCGTTGGGGAACACGGCGCTGATCCTCGTCGTCCAGGTCCCGATCATGCTGATCCTCGCGCTGCTGCTGGCGCTGGGCCTCAACTCCAAGCTCGTACGGCTGCGCGCCCTGTGGCGGCTCGGCGTCTTCATGCCCTCGCTGACCGGCCTGGTCGCCTACGGCGTGATGTTCTCGGTGATCCTCAGCAAGGACTCCGGCCTGCTCAACTGGCTGCTCGGCCTCTTCGGCGTCAGCCCGATCGACTGGCTGGGCAGCCCCTTCTGGGCGCGAATCGCCATCGTCATCGCGCTGACCTGGCACTACTGCGGCTACAACGCGGTGATCTACCTGGCCGGGCTGCAGAGCATCGCGAAGGAGCTGTACGAGGCGGCGATGGTCGACGGCGCGGGAGCGGTCCGCCGCTTCTGGTCGATCACCGTCCCGCAACTGCGGCCGATCCTGCTGCTGACGATCGTGCTGTCGGCGATCGGCACGCTGCAACTGTTCGACGAGCCGTTCGTGCTCACCGGTGGCGGCCCGGACAACTCCACCCTGACGATCTCCCTCTATCTGTACCAGAACGGCTTCCGCTACTTCGACTTCGGTTACGCCTCGGCGATCGCCTACGCGCTCACGCTGATCGTGGCCGGCTTCGGGCTGGTGCAGCTCAAGCTCACCGGAGGCAGGAAATGAAGGGCTGGCTGCTGACCTTCGCGCTCGCCGCGTGCTTCGCCCTGTGCGTCGGCCCGTTCTACTGGCTGACCATGGCGGCCACGCACGCCAACGCCGACATCTTCGGCGCCACGCCCACGTTCTCGCCGGGCGACCAGCTCGGAGCGAACACCGCGAAGCTGGAGGAGTCCATCGGCCTGCTCCACGTGCTGGGGAACACGCTGCTCGTGGCGACCGTCCAGACGTCGATCGCGCTGGTCGTGGCGTTGCTGGCGGGCTACGCGTTCGCCAAGTTCGAGTTCCGTGGCAGGAACGCCTTCTTCGTCCTGCTGCTGTCGACGCTGGTGATCCCGGGCGGCGTCACCATCATCCCGATCTTCGAGATGATGAACGACCTCGGGCTGATCGACACCTTCCCGGCGCTCATCCTGCCGAACCTGACCGTTCCGTTCGGGATCTTCCTCATCCGGCAGTCGCTGCAGGCCGTACCCGACGAGTTGCTCGACGCGGCGCGCGTGGACGGGGCGGGGGAGCTCCGGGTGCTGTGGCGGGTGGTGGTGCCGGTCATGCGGCCCGCGCTCGCGGCGTTGGCGGTCTTCCTGTTCCTCGGCGCGTGGAACGACTTCCTGTGGCCGCTGATCGCGCTGCGCACGCCCGAGATGTTCACCCTGCCGGTCGCGCTGGCCACCCTCCAGGGGCTGGCCAGGACCGACTTCGGCCAGGTCATGGTGGGCACCGCGATCTCCGCGCTGCCCATGATGATCCTCTTCCTCATCCTTCAGAAACAGTTCATCTCCGGCCTGCTGGCCGGGGCCACGAAAGGTTGACCATGCAGATCTGGGAGCCGCACGCCCTCGGGGAGACGACCGTCGTCCGCGCGGGCGAGGTCGAGGTGGCGATAGCCGGTACGGAGGCGATCACGGTCACCCCGGTCGCGCCGGACGTCTGGCTGATCGACGCCCCCGAAGGGAACGCGGCGCAGTGGAAACTGCCGTGCGTCAACGCCGCGGCCTTCTGGACGCCGGGCTCGGGCACCCGCTGGATCCCGCCGATCTGGAGCTCTCCGACGGCGGCCGGGCTGATCTCCGGCGCGCCCGTCGTCAGTCTCGTCGGCACGGCGGGGGCCAACCTGTGCACGGTGGCCCTGGCCTCGGTGACCGGCAGCTTCACCGGCGGCGTGATCGAGGAGACCGGCGAGTTCGTCTTCACCGTGCAGGGCGAGGGGCTGCGGATCCGGCTGGACCTGTCGGATCGGCAGTTCTCCGCGGCGCTGACCGAGGTCGCCGGATGGTGGCAGGAGGGCCGCGACCTGCCGCCCACGCCGCGTCAGGCCAGGCTGCCCGTGTACTCGACCTGGTACAGCATGCACCAGGAGGTCTCGCGGGAGTCGGTGGAGCTCCAGGCCCGTCTGGCGAAGGAACTGGGCTGCGCCACGATGATCGTGGACGACGGGTGGCAGACGGCCGACCGGTCGCGGGGGTACGCCTTCTGCGGCGACTGGGAGCCCAACATCTCCGACATCCGGCAGCACATCCAGCGGGTCCAGAGCGACGGCATGGCCTATCTGCTGTGGTACGCGCTGCCGTTCGTGGGCAAGGACAACGCCGCGTTCGAGCGTTTCGAGGGGAAGTTCCTGCGCTACCTCGACCACATGGACGCGGCCGTCCTCGACCCGCGTCACCCCGAGGTGCGCGCGTTCCTCGTCGGCAAGCTGGCGCGAGCGGTGGAGGAGTGGGGCGCGGACGGCCTGAAGATCGACTTCATCGACCGTTTCGGCACCGACGAAGGGGTGGCGGAGCTGCTGCGCGAGCTCGACGTCAGGCTCCGGGCGGCGAAGCCGGACGTGCTGATCGAGCACCGCCAGCCGTACACGAGCCCGGGTCTGTGGCCGTACGCGAACATGGTCAGGGCGGTGGACTGCCCGCTCAGCCCGCAGGAGAACCGGCAGCGGACGATCGACCTGCGGCTGACCGCCGGACCTCAGGCCGTGCACTCGGACATGATCCTCTGGCATCCGGACGAGTCCGCCGAGCAGGTCGCGGTGCACCTGATCAACGTGCTCTTCTCGGTGCCGCAGATCTCCGTGGACCTGGCGGCCCAGCGGCCCGACCAGCTCGCCGCCATCCGGTTCTGGCTGGGCGTCTTCCGGCGCCACCTCGCCACGCTGCAGCTCGGCGTGCTGGAACCGCACGGGGTCGAGCACGGATACCCGCTGGTGCGGGCCTACAGTGAGGAGAGCGAGGTCGTGGCCCGGTACGCTGCCCTGCCTGTGGACGTGCCGGAGATCGCAGAGCTGCTCGTGGCCAACGCCGCCCCCGACACCCGCGTCGTCCTGCACGGGCGGGGTGTCGCGACGGCCGAGGTCCGCGACTGCGGCGGGCGGCTCGTGAGCGAGAGCGAGCTGCGCTTCACCTCCGGCACGAGCGTGGTCGAGGTACCCGTGGGGGGCCTGCTGACGGTGAGGAGAGACTGAGTGGCGGCACGCCGTGGGATCACCATCGAGGACGTCGCCCGCGCGGCGGGCGTGTCCCGCCAGACGATCTCCAACGCGCTCAACGCCCCCCAGCGGCTCAAGCCGGAGACGCTGGAACGGGTGACCCGGCTGATCGAGGAGCTCGGCTACCGGCCCGACCAGTCGGCGCGCAGCCTCAAGTCGGGCACCAGGCGCATAATCGCCTACCCGACGCCGGTGGACGACCCCGCCAACCCCAACCCGCTGATGGGCGGGTTCCTGGAGGCCGTGGTGGCCTCGGCCGGGGAGGTCGGCTACCGGATCCTGCTGCTGCGGCCGCGCCCGGGCCAGAGTCAGGAGCAGGCACTGGACGAGGTGATCGCGGCTCGCACCGTGGACGCCTTCCTGCTGTCGGACGTTATGCGTGACGACCCCAGGGTCGCGCACCTGACCGCGGCGGGGTTCCCGTTCGCCGCGTTCGGCAGGACGATGCCGGACCAGCCGCAGTCGTGGGTGGACGTCGACAGCGTTCAGGCGGTCATCGAGCTGGTCGGGCTGCTGGCCGCCAGGGGGCATCGGCGCGTGGCCTTCCTGGCCTCCGTCGGCGCGCAACCGTGGATGGAGGACCGCAGAGACGGCTTCCGCGCCGGCGTCCGCAGGCACGGCCTGGTGGGGCAGGAGTTCTCCGCGCCGGGCGACGGCCCCGCGGAGCTCGTCACGGTCACCCGTGAGCTGCTGCGCGGCCGCAACCGCCCGACGGCCGTCGTGGCCGCCGGTGACTGGCTCGCGCTCGGCGTCTACGCCGCGGCCAGGGAGGAGGGCATCGAGATCGGCGCCGATCTCGCTCTGGCCGCCTTCGACGACCTTCCCCTCACCGCGTTCCTCCATCCCGCCCTGACCACGGTACGGCTGCCGCTCCAGCGCATCGCGCGGGCGCTGATCGGCCGTCTGATCCAGACGGTGGAGGACGGCGCGACCCCTCAGGCGGGGCTGCTGCTGCCCGGGGAGCTGGTGATCCGTCCCAGCATCGGCCCATGATGCGCATCGGCTCGGCCAGCTACGAGCTGGTCGCGATGTTCGAGTGGGCCCGGGCGAGGGCGCTGCGCCTGCGGCACGTGGGCGGCTCGTGGGGCCCCGTCGACGTCGACGAGCACCGGCCCGCGGGGACGGGACAGAGCCGCTACCTGCCCTCCTACTGGGCGGGGTACGCACACCGCAGCGGCTTCTACGCCCGCGACTTCGCCCACCAGATCGTCGGCGCGCACCTGCTCGGCATGGCCGAGGCCAACCTCACCATGCTGCGCTGCTTCGCCGCCTCGGCCACCCCCGAGCACGGCTTCCACCCGGTGTGGGCGTTCAACTTCGACGGCTCCTACCTGTCCATCGACTACCGCGGCCCCGACTCCTTCGTCCGTGAGCTGCCCGCGGTGTACGAGCTGGTGGAGAAGGCCGGGACCGCCTACCGATGGACCTGGGACCGCGCCTACGTCGAGGACCCCGTGCTGTGGTCCTACTACCGCAACGCGGTGACGGAGATCGTGCCGCGTGCCACCGGAAGGGGGATCTTCCAGGGCGTGGCCAGCTACAACGAGCTGGCCGGCGAGCACCTGGCGGAGGCGGGAGACTCCGTCGGCTCCCGGTACCAGGCATACCTGGCGATGAGCGCCCTGAGCCGGGCCCGCGGCCTGGACGGCGAGGACTTCGCCTGCCGGGCCGCCGAGCTGAGGCGACACTTCAACGAGGTCTGGAGCGTCGGCGAGAACCCCGCGGACCTGGTGCGCGGCTACACCGTGGACGGCGCCCCCGTCACCGGATGGGGCTGTGAGAACAGCTGGTTCATGCCGCTCAAGGACCTCATCGAGCCAGGTCCGCGCAACGAGGCCTACCTCGACTTCATCGACGGCCAAGCCGCCGGCCCCGAGCGTCCCCGCAACATCGAGGCCTACACGTACCTGCCCGACACCTTCTTCCGCCACGACAGGAACGCGGCCGCCTGGCGCTGGATGCGGCACGTCTTCGACCGGCGTGCGGAACCGCACGTCGCGGGCGGCCTCAACGGCGACTACCCCGAGGTGTCCTTCACGCTCGTCAGCCAGGTCGTCGAGGGCCTGCTCGGCGTCACGCCCGACGTGAACGCCGTGACCACGCTGTCCCACCTGCCCGACGACATCGCCTGGGCCGAGGTCTCGGGCATCCCCTTGGGCGACGGCACGATCACCGTCCGGCACGACGGCAGGACCGCCACCACGCTCACCAACACCTCCAGCGAAACCACCTACCGCTGGGAGGCCCGCTTCCCGGACGCCCCTGCCGTGGTCACGCAGGTCGCACCGGGACAGAGCGCCCTGGTCACCGCTCCTGGCCGTCCGGGGTGAGAGCGGGCTCGGCCGGCCTTCCGAAGGGGTGGCCGGCCGGGTGGGCCGTCTGCCGCCTATTCGAAGAGGGACGGGTCTCCGGTGCCGCGACGAAGGATCTCGGGCTCATCCTGTGACAGGTCCACGACGGTCGTCGGCGTGGCGCCGCATTCCCCCGAATCGATGACGGCGTCCACCATGTGGTCGAGGCTCTCCTTGATCTCCCAGCCCTGCGTCGAGGGCTCGGTCTCGCCGGGCAGGATCAGCGTGCTCGACACCAGCGGTTCGCCGAGCTCGGCCAGCAGCGCCTGGGTGACGACGTGATCGGGGATCCGGACGCCGACGGTCTTCTTCCGGGGATGCAGCAACCGCCGCGGCACCTCCTTGGTCGCCGGCAGGATGAACGTGTACCCGCCCGGAGTCGCCGCCTTGACCAGCCGGAACACCGCGTTGCTCACATGAACGAACTGGCCGAACTGCGCGAAGTCCTTGCAGACCAGGGTGAAGTGATGATCGCTGCCGAGGTGCCGGATCTCTCTGATCCGGTCGAGGCCGTCCTTGTTGCCCAGCCGGCACCCCAGCGCGTAGCACGAGTCCGTCGGGTACGCGATCAGCCCGTCGGCATGCAGGGTCTCGACCACCTGGCCGATCAGGCGAGGCTGGGGATTGTCAGGGTGCAGGTCGAAGTACTTGGCCACGCATCGGATCATAGGAGCACGTACCTCCACGCGTGACACGTGGCCCGGCCCGCACGGCCGAGTCACATACCGGGCGCGGATCATCTACGGGCGGGACGGGCGGCGGAGGCGTAAGCCGGTGAGGGCGGCGGCGAGGACCAGCGAGCCGGCCAGCACCAGCGCCCGCCCGTCGGGGCCCGCCTCGCCCCCGCCGCCGGTGTCCGCGCCGCCCGTCGGCGTCGCGGCAGGCGTCTTCTCCGGGGTCTCGGCCGGGGGCGTGCTTTCGGGGGCCGGAGTGTCTGTGGCGTCGGTGGCGCCCGGAGCGGTGGTGACGGTCAGGGGGTACGACGCCGGCGCGTCCTTGTCCTGGAGTTCGCACTCGATCAGGCGCTGCTGCGGGGTCGGCCCGAAGTTGACGGACGCGGGCCGCACCGTGCCGGACCCCGGATGCCGGGGCGTGGTCCGCAGGTCGACCGTGCCCGCAGGGAGGGGGATGACCGCTCCCGGGACGATCAGGCCGGGGCTGCCGACGCCCGTCGCCGAGGTCAGCCGGTCGATGCCGCTGACGGCGGCGTAGGCGTACAGCTTGATCTCGCCGGTCAGGCCGGTGGCGGGGGCGCGGAGTTCGGCGCCCTCGACGTACGAGCCGCGCCAGCCGATCGTCAGCTGCTCGTCCACGGGGGCGGTGGCGGGCACCGTGAGGGTGATGGTCATCTTGACGACCTGCGTCTCGTTCGTGCCGGCGGTCTTGCACGTGTACGCCGCCACCGTGCCGCTCTCGGGCGCGGGCGTGGCGAACAGCAGGACGGCCAAGGGCAGGATCAGTGGCAGACGCACGACGTTTCCCTTTGTGGCGGATGTGACACAGAAGGGACGGCGGACGGCGGCGGCAGGTTGACCGGACCGTCCACATCCGGACGACGCGTGCTGTGCGGAGCCGGTTCTGTCGGACCCGGCTGGTATCCATGGCTCCCATCAAGATGATCACGCTGGACGGCGGAGGCCCCGGGCTCTCGTGGAGAACGCGCAACTGAAGGTAATCGGTCTGCAACAATTCGTGCATGGCGATGTTGCGGTCAGTCAATGGCCTGCCCCACCACGGGGCCGGCGAGCTGGGGCGGGTGGCTCACGGCGCGCTGACCGGCCCCTCCGAGTCGGCCGGGTGGCCGAGGCTGTTCCTCGGCTACAACACCCTCCCCGACCCGCCGTTCCCGCTGGTCGGCTACCTGCAGTACGAGCTGGCGCAGCCGGGCGGGCTCGGCCTGCCCGCGTTGCTGCGCATGATGGCCGAGTCGATGCGGGCCCAGCCCGTCCCGCCCGAGGACGCCTTCGACGAGTCGCGGCGGCGGGTGGCGACGGCGATGCGGGTCGACGCGCTGGTGGTCGTCGCCCCCGCGCATGCCCTCGCGCCCGCCGAGGGCGAGGGCGCGTGGAGACCTCCGGCGTACCGGGAGGTGCCGCGCAGGCCCGCCGCGGCGCACCGGGAGGGCGCGTGGGAGCCCGCGGCGGCCCTGGCGGTCGACCGCGAGGGCGCGAGGGTGCTGCTGGTGGCCGGTCGGAGCGCCGAGGGCGGCCGCATCGGGCCGAGGCGGCCCGCGGAGGAGCCCGACGCCACGCTGGCCGGCCTGCTGGGCGAGGTGCTCGACGCCCAGCACGCCTGGACCAAGGCGGCCTTCGCGCTCTGACGCGGCGCGGCGAAGGCGTCGATGAGCCGGACGCATCCCCGGGCCCCGACTACTCTCCTTTGGAAGGGCATGTCTGGTGGTGGAGGGATTCGTGACGGTCAACGGGGCTGCGAGCCGCGAGACGTCTCCTGCTGCGGCGGCGTCCGGTGAGGCGGTCGGCCGGGTCCTGGGCACCCAGGCCGCCTCGCCGCTGTCGTTCTGGGTCGGGCTGGAGCCCGGCAAGGTGTTGCAGCTCGACGACGTCGTGGTCACCAGGCGCGAGGTGCCCGGCCACGGCCCGGTGCTGGTCGCGGGCGTGGTGACGACGGTCGAGGCCAGGCACGAGGGCGCCGCCTACGACTCCGACGTGTTCCTCATCGCCGAGGGCGCGCTGCCCGCGGCCGTGGTCGAGGTGGCCGAGGTGCGGGTCACCAGGGTCGAGCCCGAGGTGTTCGTGCCGCCGCTGCCGGGCTCCCAGGTCTTCCTGGCCGGGGCCGGCGACCGCGACCAGGCGCTCTACTTCGACGTGATGGACCGCCGGGTCCCCATGGGCACGGGCCGCGACGGCCTGCCGCTCTACGTCAACTTCGACTTCCTCGACGGCACCCGCGGCGCGCACGTGTCGATCTCCGGCGTCTCCGGCGTGGCCACCAAGACGTCCTTCGCCACGTTCCTGCTCTACTCGATCTTCAACTCGGGCGTGCTCGACGCCGAGTCGGCCAACACCAAGGCCCTGATCTTCTCCGTCAAGGGCGAGGACCTGCTCTTCCTCGACCACGACAACGTCCGGCTCGACGACGGGGCGCGGGCCGCGTACGCCCGGCTCGGGCTGCCCGCCCAGCCGTTCGGCAGCGTGCACGTGTTCGCGCCGCCGCGGCCCGGCGACCCCAACGGCGTGCCGCACGTGTCCGCGCGCACCCAGGGCGTCAGCTCGTTCTTCTGGACGCTGGTCGAGCTGTGCGAGGAGGAGCTGCTGCGGTTCGTCTTCGCCGACGCCGACGACGAGCGCGCCGGATACTCCCTGCTGGTGGGCCAGGTCGCGGCCCGGCTGAAGTCGTGGGCCGAGCCGGTGGGCGACGGCGGCGCGGTCATGATCAGGGGCACCGCCTGCCGCACCTTCGGCGACCTGGTCGAGCTCCTGTCCGACCAGTTGCAGGACGAGGCCACCCGCATCGAGTGGACCGGCGCCCAGACCCCGCTCGGCACGGTCAACGCCTTCCTGCGCAGGCTGCGCAGCGCGGTCAAGCCGCTGTCCCCGATCGTCCGCGGCGACCTGCCGTTCTTCCGGGCCCACTCGGTGCGCACGTCCGATGCCCAGGTCACCATCGTCGACCTGCACAACCTGCCCGAACGGGCCCAGCGGTTCGTGGTGGGCGTCGTCCTGCGCGGCGAGTTCCACCGCAAGGAGACCTCGGGCACGGCCAAGCCGCTGCTGTTCGTGGTGCTCGACGAGCTGAACAAGTACGCGCCGCGCGAGGGCGATTCCCCGATCAAGGAGATCCTGCTCGACGTGGCCGAGCGCGGCCGTTCGCTCGGCGTGATCCTCATCGGCGCCCAGCAGACCGCCTCCGAGGTGGAACGCCGCATCGTGTCCAACAGCGCCGTACGCGTCGCGGGCCGGCTCGACCCGGCCGAGGCCGCCCGCTCCGAGTACGGCTGGCTGCCCCCGGCCGTCAGGGAACGCGCCACGATCGCCAAACCGGGCACCATGTTCGTCGCCCAGCCGGAGATCCCGGTGCCGCTGGCCGTCGCGTTCCCGTTCCCCGCCTGGGCGACCCGTCCGGCCGAGGCGGCGTCCCGGGCGAGTTCGTCGGCCGCCGATCCGTTCCAGGGGTTGCCGGGCGTCGAAGACGACATTCCGCCGTTCTGAAGGGAGCTCGGTGAAATTCCTGCACACCGCGGACTGGCACGTGGGCAAGGTGCTCAAGGGCCGCTCCCGCATGGACGAGCACCGGGCCGTGCTGCGCGAGCTGGTCGCGGCGGCCCGCACCCACGACGTCGACGCGGTCGTGGTGGCCGGCGACCTGTTCGACACCTCGGCGCCGACGCCCGAGGCGCAGTCGCTGGTGCTCAACGCCCTCATGGCGCTGCGCGGCGACGGCCGTGACGTGGTGGTGCTGGCCGGCAACCACGACAACCCGCAGCTCTTCGAGGTCTACCGCCCTGTGCTGGGCAAGCTCGGCATGCACGTGGTGGGCGTCTTCCGCCGTCCCGACGCGGGCGGCACGCTGGCCTTCACGGCGCGCTCGGGGGAGCCGGTGCGGCTGGGGGTGCTGCCGTTCCTGTCCCACCGTTACGTCGTACGCGCCGCGGAGGTGCTCACCGGTACCGCCGCCGACCACAACCGCGACTACGCCACCCGCATCTCCGAGCTGGTCGGCGCGCTGACCGCGGGCTTCCAGAGCGACACCGTCAACCTGATCACCACCCACGGCACCCTGCCGGGCGGCGCGTTCGGCGGCGGCGAGCGCGAGGCCCAGTCGATCTTCTCCTACTACTTCGAGCCCAACGCCTTCCCGGTCTCCACCCAGTACGCCGCGCTCGGCCACCTCCACCGCAGGCAGCAGATCCCCGGCCCGTGCCCGATCTGGTACAGCGGCTCGCCGCTGGCCGTCGACTTCGGCGAGGAGGGCAACACGCCCGGCGCGCTGCTGGTGGAGGTCACGCCCGGGAGGCCCGCCGTGGTGCGCGAGCTGGCGTTCGCCTCGGCGCGCAGGCTGCGTACGGTGCGCGGCACGCTGGAGCAGCTTGAGGGCCTGGAGGCGGGCGACGACTGGCTCAAGGTGATCGTGGAGGAGAAACCCCGCGTCGGCCTGTCCGACCAGGTGCGCGACCTGCTGCCCGGCTCGGTCGACGTCGTCCTCGACGAGCGGTTCCGGCCGGTGCCGGCGGTGCGGCGTACGGGGTCGGCCGAGCGCAGCCCGCGCGAGCTGTTCCGCGAGTACCTGACCGCGACCGGCCGCCACGACGACCAGGTCGCCGCCCTGTTCGACCGGCTCTACGACGAGGTGACCGGCTGATGCGTCCCCTGCTGCTGCACCTCGACCACTTCGGCAGCTTTCGCGAGCCGGCCGTCGTCGACTTCTCCGACACCGAGTACTTCGCCCTGGTCGGCCCCACCGGGGCGGGCAAGAGCACGATCATCGACGCCATCTGCTTCGCCCTGTACGGCACCGTCCCGCGCTGGGGCAAGGAGAACGTCATCGCACACGCCCTGGCGCCGTCGGCGAGCTCGGGCAAGGTGGCGCTGGTGTTCGAGAGCGACCGGCGGCGCTACGGGGTGGTGCGCTCGCTGGTCCGCGACGCCAAGGGCACCGTGCGCACCAAAGAGGCCAGGATCGACGAGCTGGACCCGGCGGCCCCGCTCGGCGAGGCGTACGAGATGGTGCTGAAGCCGCTGGCCGAGGGCGAGAACGTCACGCCCGAGGTGCAGCGGGTGACCGGCCTGGAGTACAAGTTCTTCACCCAGTGCGTGGTGCTGCCGCAGGGGCGGTTCGCCGAGTTCCTGCACGCCGCGCCGCGCGAGCGCCAGGACCTGCTGGTGCAGCTCCTCGACGCCGACGTCTACGAGCTGATCAGGCAGCGGGCCGCCCGCGACGAGGAGGCCGCGCGCAACGCCGCCGCCTTCGCCCGCGACCAGCTCGCCAAGCTGGCCGGCGCGTCCGACGAGGCCGAACGCGAGCTGGCCGACCGGCTGGCCGCGCTGCACCGGCTGGCCGGTACCATCGACACCGACCTCGACCTGCTGCGCTCCCGAGAGTCCGACATCGGCCGGGCCGAGCAGGAACGCGCGTCGGTGGCCGAGCGGCAGTCGGCGCTGGCCGCGCTGCGCATGCCGCCCGCGGTGCCGACGCTGGCCTCGGCCCGCCGCGAGGCCGCCGACGCCATCACCGCGCTGGACGCCGAGGCGGCGGCCGTGGAGGCCGACGAGCACGAGGCGTTCGAGGCGCTGGCCGCGCTCGGCGACCGCGCCGAGCCGGTGGCGGCGCTGGCCGCGCTCGACGCCCGCGAACGCCTCACCGCCCAGGCCGCCGACGCCCGGAAGGCGGCGGCCGAGGCCGCCACGGAACTCGACCGCCTCACGCCCGCGGTCGCCGACGCCGAACGCGCGCTGACCGACGCAGAACACGAACGCGAGCGGCTGCGCGACGCCCACACCGCGGCCGGCCTGACCCACCGGCTGGCCGTGGGGGAGCCGTGCCCGGTCTGCCTGCGTCCGCTCGCCGAGCTGCCCCGCCACGAGACGCCCGCCGATCTCGGCGCCGCCGACCGCGCCCTGGCCGCCGCCCGCGACCACGCAAGCCGTGGCCGGGCGGCCCTGGCCAAGGCCGAGACGTCGGCGTCGATGCTGGCCACCCAGTCCGGCAGGATCGACGCCGAGCTGGCCGGGCTGCCCGCCCCCGGCGACCGCAACGAGATCGAAGGCCGCCTGGCCGCCATCGCCAAGGCCGAGGCCCTGGCCACCGAGGCCCGTACGGCCGTGCGCAACGCGCGCAAGAAGCTCGAACGCGCCCGTACCGCCGCCGAGCAGGTCGAACGGCAGGCCGAGAGCGCCTGGCAGACCCTCGGGGCCACCCGCGACCGGCTGCTCGTGCTCGCGCCCTCCGGCGACGCGCCGCCGCCGCTCACCCGCGACGACCTCCACCGCGCCTGGACCGAGCTGCTCGGCTGGCGCGACCGGGCCGCCGAGGCCGCCCGCGCCGCCCTGACCGAGCGCGAGCAGGAGCTCGCCCAGGCCACCGCCAGGCTCGCCGCCGAACGCCACAAGCTGACCGAACGCCTGGCCGAGCACGGCGTCACCGTCCCGCGCAACGCCACCCCCGACCAGCTCGGCGCGGCCGTCGCCGGCGCGGTCGCGCGGGCCGACGGCGCCCTCGAACGGGTCCGCGAGGAACGCAGGCGGGCCGCCGAGCTGGAGACCGCCGTCGCGGAGAAGGAGCACGAGGCCAAGGTCGCCCACGAGCTGGCGCTGCGCCTGCGGGCCAACGCCTTCGAGCGGTGGTTGTGCGCCGAGGCCCTGGCCGTGCTGGTCGCCACGGCGTCCGAGACGCTGATGGAGCTGTCCGACGGCCAGTACGAGCTGGCGCTCGGCGAACGCACCGGCGACATCGAGGTCATCGACCACGGCGAGGCGGGCCTGCGGCGCAGCGCCCGCACGCTGTCCGGCGGCGAGACCTTCCAGGCCGCGCTGTCCCTGGCCCTGGCGCTGTCGGGGGCCGTCGCCAGAGGGCTCGACTCGATCTTCCTGGACGAGGGCTTCGGCACGCTCGACCCCGCCACCCTCGACACCGTCGCCACCACCCTCGAACGCCTGGCCGCCGGGCAGGAACGCATGATCGGCGTCGTCACCCACGTCCCGGCGCTGGCCGACCGGGTGCCCGCCCGGTTCGAGGTGCTGCGCGACGCCAAGGGCTCGCACGTCCGGAAGGTGGGGCAATGACGTCGGGGGTCCAGGGGGCGTCGGGCTTCACCGTCGACCCCTGGGACCCGGGCTACGCCGCCGCGGTCGCCGTCGAGGCCCTGTCCGAGCTGGGCGCGACCAGTGCCGAGCTGGTCCTCGACGTCGAGCGGCCGGCCGCCGACTGGAAGCCGGTCACGCCGGGCCCCGGCGCCGCCGTCCCCGAGACGCTGCTGGTGGCCGACGGCGTGCGCCGGATCGACGCCCGCGTGTGGGTGCACGACTCCGACCTGCCGATGCCCGTCCCCGGGATCGCCGCCTCCTACGCCGCCGGGATCGTGCGCTGCGGGCGCGAGGGGGCCGAGCTGGCCGCGATCGAGGTCGACAGGGCGCTCATCTCGGCCTCGCCGTACGCGCCCGAGGTCAAGACCGCGCACGCCTCCTACCGGCCGCACAAGGCCGCCGACTCCAGCTTCGAGGAGCTGTCGCTCGCCCTGCAACGCCAGGTCACCCAGCTGGAGGTGGACCTCGCGGTCCGCCACCGGTCGCTGGGCAACGACCTGCTGCTGGTCGACGGGCCGCTGCGGGGGCGTACCCATCTGCCGCGCACGATCGGCTACATCAAGACGCACCACGCGGCGTACCTGCCGCCACCGCAGTCGGCCGTGGTCGCCGCGCTCACGCCGGGGCAGCGTACGCCGGTGTTCCTCATGGGCACGAGCTGGCGCAGGCACGCCTGGTACCTGCGGCTCCCGGTGCAGTCGTCGGCGCCGTGGGCCGGGATCGCCCGCTGCGAGGCCAGCGCCGACCTCGACCCGGCGCAGGTCGTGGAGCTGGCCGACGCGGTCACGCTGGCCCTGCCGGCGCTGGCCGGGGTCGACTACAAGGACCCGCGCGCCCCCCAGAACCTGGTCCCGATCGGCGGCCTGGAGAAACTCCTGCGCCACCACCTGGGCGACCCGCACCTGCTCTACCGCTCACTCCGCACGGCCGCGCAACTCGGCTGACCGGCCGGCCACCGGACGGGGGCCGCTACCAGCCTTTGTCGACGTCGCAGATGTTCACGGTGGTGCTGCGGCGGAGGCTGGTGGGGGTGAGGACGCGGAACACCACGGTGTAGCTGCCCTTGCCCTTCCAGGTGATCGAGGGCAGGACGGGCCTGGTCGAGGCGGTTGCCACCTTTCTGCCCTGGCTCTGGCCGTTGACGAGCCACTGGTAGTCGTAGCCGACGGTGGCGGTCACGTCGGCGTAGACGTTGAGGTCGTAGCGCCAGCAGTCGCCCACGCGGATGCCCTGGTAGGTCAGGGCCGCCGAGGTCACGCCGCCCTCGGCGGGGGTCGTCGGCCTGGTGGAGGTCGTCGGCCTGGTGGTGGAGGTCGGCCTGGCGGACGTCGGCTTGGTGGTGGGCGTCGGCCTGGTGGTGGGGGGTTGCGGGGACCTGGTGGGTTTCGCGGGCTTGCGGGTGGTCGATCGGCGGGTGCCGGACCTGCGGCTGTCGGGGACGTGAGTGGTGGGGGGTGCGGCGGCGTTCGTGGTGTTCGTGGTGTTCCGGCCCGGGGCGGTGGGCCACCACACCCAGGCGGCCGTCGCGGTGGCGGCCGTGAGGACGAGCGCCACGCCGCCTGCCAGCAGCGCGAGCCCGGCCCGGGGACGCCCGCCCGGCGGGTGGCGGGGGTGCCCGTGGGCGGAGGGGTGCGTGGGGCCGCCGGGCGGACGGCCGGAGGGGCCGGTCCAGACGTGAGGGACGGCCGGGTGGCCGGGGGAGGGCGGCGGCGCGGGGCGGGGGCCGCCTATGAGCTGGAAGAGCACGTCCTGCATGGTGGGGCGGGCGTCGGGGTGCTTGGCCAGGCAGGCGGCCACGATGGAGCGCAGCGGCTCGGGCACGCCGGCGAGGTGCGGCTCGCCGTACTGGATGCGGCCGAGTACGGCGGGCACCGAGTCGTTGCCGAACGGCGGGACGCCGGTGGCGGCGTACACCATGACGCAGGCCCAGGCGAAGACATCGGTGGCGGGGCCGACGGTGGCGCCCGCGAACTGCTCGGGAGCCATGTACGACGGCGTGCCCAGGATGCTGCTGGTGACCGTGGCGGAGGCGTCGGCGGCGCGGGCGATGCCGAAGTCGATGACCCGCGGCCCGTCGCGTCCCAGCAGGACGTTGGCGGGTTTGAAGTCGCGATGGACGACGCCCGCCCGGTGGATCGCGGCCAGCGCGGTCGCGGTCGCGACGGCGAGCCGTTGCAGGTCGGCCCCCGCATGGCGGCCTGCCTGCTGCAACGAGGGCCCCTCGACGTACTCGGTCACGATGTACGGCCGCCCGCCCAGCGAGGCGTCCAGCACCTGCGCGACGCAGAACGGCTCCACCCGCCGCGCGGCGGCGACCTCCTTGGCGAAGCGGCCGTCGCCGGTCGCGCCCTCGTGCAGGACCTTGATCGCGACCTGGGCGCCGTCGGGGGCCTCGGCCAGGTACACGGCGCCCTGGCCGCCCTCGCCGAGCTGCCTGACCAGCCGGTACGGGCCGATGGCCGGCGGCATCGTCATCAGTCGTCCATCGTGCAGATGGTCAGGGACACGCTCTTGGTCGCGGCGCTGGGGGCGGTGACCCGGAGGGTGACGGTGTGGGGGCCGGCCTTCAGCATGTACTGGCCGGCGGTGATGTAGGCGCTGTAGTCGTCCTCGGAGACCCAGGATCTGCTGCGCTCGACGCTCCTTCCGTCGATCAGCCAGGCGTAGGAGACCCAGATCTCGCGCTTGGTGGACTCCACGCGGCCCTGGAAGTGCAAGGGGGGCATGTAGCAGCCGCTTCCGGCGGACTGTCCGGGGCCGCCGGACAGGGTGATCTCCCCGACGCCGGCCCTTGCGGTGGTGACCGGCTTCTTGGTGGTGCGGGTGGGGGTGGGGGTCGGACGTGTCGTGGTGCGGGTGACGGTGGGGCGGGGGGTGGCTGACTCCGTAGGGCGGCGGGTGGTGGGGCGGGAGGTCGGTTTCTTGGTGGTGGCGGGTTTCGGGGTGCTCTTCCGCTGCGTTTTCCGCGGGGTGGAGGTGGGAGGCGTCGGGGTGGCGGAGGGGGCCGTGAGCGCGGACAGGCCGGGGAGGTGCGACCAGGGGGCGAGCCAGACGACCCCGCCCACGAGCGCCGCGGCCACGACCACCGACAACCCGGCGGCCAGCGGCACCACCCCCCGCCCGCGCCCGTGCCGCCGTCCCCCCGGGCCGGGGAACGGCGCCGGCCCCTGCCCCACGCCCCCGACCGGAGCGGGGCCCGGCGGTGGTCCCTGTCCCATGGCGCCGGACGGGGTGGGGTGCCGTGGTCCCTGGAGCTGGGAGGGGTGGGCCGGGGTGGGGGCGTCGCCGCCGAGGAGGCGGAGGAGGACGTCGCGCATCGTCGGACGGGCCGCCGGGTCCTTGGCCAGGCAGTCGTACACGATCGAGCGCAGCGGCCGGGGCAGGTCGCCGAGCTGCGGCTCGTTGTTCAGGATCCGGTTGATGATCGCGGGCAGCGTGTCCTGGCCGAACGGCGGCGTCCCGGTGCCCGCCCACACCACGACCGCGGCCCACGCGAACACGTCCGCCGGCGGCCCGACCATCTGTCCCGCGAGCTGTTCGGGCGCCATGTACGCGGGCGTGCCCACGATGCCGCTCGTCATGGTGGCCGACGCGTCCGCGGCACGGGCGATGCCGAAGTCGATCACCCGCGGCCCGCCTGGGCCGAGCAGCACGTTGGCGGGCTTGAAGTCCCGGTGCACGACGCCCGCCTGGTGGATGGCGGCCAGCGCCGTGGCCGTGGCGACGGCGAGCCGTTGCAGGTCGGCCCCCGTGTGGCGGCCCGCCTGCTGCAACGAGGGCCCTTCGACGTACTCGGTCACGATGTACGGCTGCGGCCCCGGGGACGCGTCGAGCACCTGCGCGATGCAGAACGGCTCCACCCGCCGCGCCGCCTCGATCTCCTTGGCGAACCGCTCGTCCGGCCCGGCGCCGTGGCGCAGCACCTTGACCGCCACCGTCCGCCCGTCGGGCGCCCGCCCGAGGTAGACGGTCCCCTGGCCGCCCGCGCCCAGCAGCCCGAGCAGCCGGTACGCCCCCACGACCGCCGGGTCACCCTCCCGCAGCGGTTCGACGTGCGCCATGAGAGAAGTGACTCCTGATACTGAAATGAACGAAGTTACTTACGATAGCGACCAATATCAGGATTTGTAGTCAAGTTGCGCGAGCAGCCGGCAGCGTCGCCGTAACGATCAAACCGCCGCCCTCGCGGGGCCGGGCCGTCACGTCGCCTCCGTGCGCGACGGCCACCGAGCGCACGATCGACAGCCCGAGCCCCGCGCTCATCCCCGTGACCACCCGCTCGGCGCCGTGCCGGTGGAACGGCTTGAACAGCAGCGGCACGTCGTACGGCGGCACGCTCGGCCCGCTGTTGCCCACCTCCACCTGGACCAGCCCGCCGGGGACCGTCCGGCTCGACACCCGCACCCAGCCGGTGCCGTCGTCGAGGTTGTGCCGGACGCCGTTCTCCACCAGGTTGTGCACCAGCCGTTCGAGCAGCAGCGCGTCACCCACGGTCGGCGCCGGAGCGGCGTCCTCCTTCACCACGACCTTCGCCTCCTCGGCGTCGCGCGCGGTCTGGGCGACCACGTGGGTGACGACGTCGGCGAGGTCCACCGGGGAACGGTCGGCGATCTCCTGCTCGGAGCGGGCCAGCAGCAGCAGGCCCGCGATGAGCCGTTCGTGGCGGGTGTTGATCTGCAACAGGCTCTCGCCCAGCTCCTTGACGTCGTCGGAGGCGGTACGCCGGTGCATGGCCAGCTCCACCAGCGCCCGGTTGAGCGTCAGGGGCGTGCGCAACTCGTGCGAGGCGTTGGCGACGAACCTGCGCTGGCCGTCGAAGGAGTGGTCCAGCCGTTCCACCATCGTGTCGAAGGTGTCGGCCAGCGTCTTGACCTCGTCCGGGGGGCCGTGGAGCGCGATCCGTTCGTGCAGGCCGCGTTCGGCCATCGGGGCGGCGGCGATGCGGCGCGCGGTCTCGGTCACCAGGTGCAGCGGGGCCAGTACACGTCCGGCCACCACCCAGCCCAGCCCGACGGCGGTCCCGCACACGACGGTCAGAGCGATCGCGCCCTGGGTGAGCAGCGAGGTCACGGCGGCCTCGCGCACCCCCTCCTCCTGCTGCCGCATCCACTTGACGGCGGCGGGGCCGACCAGCTCGACGCCGTCCTGCTTGAGGAAGATGACGTTCTTGCGGGTGCCGTCACTGGTCGTGAACCGGCTCTCGAACGACTGCGAGAGCTGCTGGTTGAACAGCAGGTACGTGACGCCCAGCAGGGCCAGCCCCGCCACCAGGAAGAGCGCGCCGTACACGAGCGTGAGGCGCAGCCTCAGGGTGGGGTGCGGACGTCTCATGGGATGCGGTACCCCACTCCCGGCACGGTCTCCACCACCGGCGGGTCGGCGAGCTTGCGGCGCAGCTTGAGTATCGTCAGCCGCACCACGCCGGTGAACGGGTCGGCGTGCTCGTCCCACGCCTTCTCCAGCAGGTGTTCGGCCGAGACGACCGTGCCCTGCGCCCGCATCAGCTCGGCCAGTAGGGCGAACTCCTTCTTCGACAGCGGGACGAACCGCCCGTTCCGGAACACCTCCCTGCGCGCCGGATCCAGCGTGATCCCGGCCCGGCGCAGCACCGGGGGAGTGGCCGGACGTGAGCGCCGTCCCAGCGCCAGGACGCGCGCCGCCAGCTCCGGGAGGGCGAACGGCTTGGTCAGGTAGTCGTCGGCGCCCATGGACAGCCCGCTCACCCGGTCGTCGAGCTGGGCGGCGGCCGTGAGCATCAGCACCCGCGCGTCGGAGTCGGAGGCGACCAGCTCCCTGCACACGTCGTCGCCGTGCACGCGTGGCAGGTCGCGGTCCAGCACGACCACGTCGTAGTCGTTGACCGCGATCCGTTCCAGCGCCGCCTCGCCGTCGTGGGCGAGATCGACCGCGTGGGTCTCCTCGCGTAACCACTCGGCGATCGCGCCGGCGAGCATGCGCTCGTCCTCCACCACCAGCACCCGCATTCCATACCTCCGGCTCGATTGTGACGCGGGTGGCATTTGATCGGGATAAGTCGGGATGGAAACGCTGGAGAAACACGGCCGCGTATTGCATCTCCCCTCGAAGGCCATCGGATCCGACGGAGGAGAGCATTCATGCGAGGACGACCCCTCATGGCGCTGGCCGCGGCCGCGCTGTTCCTGACGGCGTGCGGCGCCCAGGAGAGCGGATCGGACGTGGCGTCGGTGACCGGCACCGGCGCCCGGCCGTCGGCCGGCGCCTCGGCCACCACGGACCGCAGCGAGCAGGCCGTCAAGTACACCACCTGCCTGCGCGAACAGGGCCTGGACATGCCCGACCCCGGCCCGGACGGCCGGATGGAGATGAAGTTCGACAAGAGCTCCGGCGGCCCGGAGAAGGTCCAGAAGGCCATGGAGGCCTGCAAGCAGTTCCAGCCGGAGGGCATGACGTCGGGCAAGGGCGGCGACCCCAAGCAGGCCGAGAACATGCGCAAGCAGGCGCAGTGCATGCGTGACAACGGCGTGGAGGCGTTCCCCGATCCCGAGGGCGGCATGGTGCGCATCAACCGCGAGGTCGCCGAGGACCCCGACTTCAAGTCCGCGCAGGAGAAGTGCCGGATGAACATCGGCGGGGGACAGGGAGGCTCTTGATGGGGAGGGCCACCATCGACGAGAGGGCCGAGCCGGACGCCCCCTCACCGCGTCCGCGCCGCCGCCGCGGCGGCCGGACGATCGTCGTCCTCATCGGGGTCGCCGCCGCCGCGGGGGCGGCGGTCCTGGCGGTCAACCCCGGCGGCCTGCTGAACGGCGGCGCCGCCCCCGCCACGTCGGCCGCCGCGCTGCCCCCGGCCACCGCCCCGGTCACCCGGCAGACGCTGAACGACACCAGGGACGCCGACGGCGAACTCGGCTACGGCCCGGTCACCACGGCCACGGCCAGGAAGCCGGGCACGGTCACCTGGCTCCCCGACAGCGGCGACCAGATCACCCGCGGCCGGTCCCTGTTCCGCCTGGACAACAAGCCGGTCATGCTCCTGTACGGCACCACCCCCGCCTACCGCGACCTGAGGATCGGCGCCGAGGGCAGGGACGTCGAGAACCTGGAACGCAACCTGCGCAAACTCGGCTACGACGGCTTCACCGTGGACGACGAGTACACCTACGACACCGCCCAGGCGGTGAGGGAGTGGCAGGAGGACCGTGGCCTGGACGAGACCGGCGTGGTGGAGCTGGGACGGGTCGTCTTCGCTCCCGGCAAGGTCCGGGTGGAGAGCCTGGAGGCCGAGCGGGGCCAGCCCACGGCCCCGGGGCAGAAGATCCTCACCTACACGGGCACGAAGAAGGTCGTCACGGCGAAGCTGGCGGCCGAGGACCAGCGGATGGCCAGGAAGGGCACCAAGGTCTCGGTCGCGCTGCCCGGCGGCAAGGACGTGACCGGCCGGATCACCGAGGTCGCCACGATCATCGAGCCGGGGGATGGGCAGAACGCCGATCCGGAGACCCGCCTGGAGGTGCTGATCTCGCTGGGCAACGCCAAGGCCGCCAAGGGGCTCGACAAGGCGGCGGTGAAGGTGACGTTCACCGCCGACCGGCGGAAGGACGTGCTGACCGTGCCGGTGTCGGCGCTGGTGGCGTTGCAGGAGGGCGGGTTCGGGGTGGAGGTGGTCGAAGGTGGCAAGTCGCGATATGTGGCGGTGAAGACCGGGCTGTTCGCGGGGGGCCGCGTCGAGATCTCCGGCGACGGTCTCACCGACGGCATGACGGTCGGAATCCCGAAATGACCCACACCACTACCCCCTCCCCGCCCCCTTCGGGCACGCCCGCCGCGGACCACGGGATGAGGTGGCCCATGATCGCGCTCACCGGCGTCTCCAGGAGCTACCCCGGCGGGGTGGCCGCGCTGGACTCGGTGTCGCTGGAGATCCGGCACGGCGAGCTGGTCGCCATCGTCGGCCCGTCGGGCTCGGGCAAGTCCACGATGCTCAACATCGTCGGCACCCTCGACCGCCCGTCGGCGGGCCGCGTCGAGATCGACGGCTACGACGTCTCCAAGCTGTCGGACAACCAGCTCTCCGCCCTGCGCGCCACCACGATCGGCTTCGTCTTCCAGCACTTCCACCTGGCCGCCAAGGTCTCCGCCCTGGACAACGTGGCCGACGGCCTGATCTACACCGGCCTGCCCCTGTCCGAACGCCGCCGCAGGGCCGCGACGGCGCTGCGCCGCGTCGGCCTCGCGCACCGCGTCGACCACGAGCCGCACGAGCTGTCCGGCGGCGAGCGGCAACGCGTGGCCATCGCCAGGGCGGTGGCCGGCGACCCGCCGCTGCTGCTGGCCGACGAGCCCACCGGCGCGCTGGACTCGGTCTCGGGTACCGGCGTGATGGACCTGCTGCACGAACTGAACGGGAGCGGCACCACCATCGTGATCATCACCCACGACCGGGAGATCGCCGCCGGCCTGCCCCGCCAGGTGAGCATGCGGGACGGCCGGATCGTTGCCGACTCGGCCTCAAGCCCGGACACGGCCTCCCGCTCCGACTCGGCCTCAAGCCCGGACACGGCCTCCCGCTCCGACTCGGCCCCCGGTTCCGGGGCGCGCGGGGAGCGCGGGGTGCGTGTGCGGGAGTCCGTCGAATCCGAGGTGGCGTGATGGCCACGCTGGAGCGCCCCCGGCTCTCCCCGGCCAAGATGCGCCCGCGCGACGTGATGCGCGTGGGCGCGGTCGGCCTGCGCACCCGCCCGCTGCGGGCGTTCCTGTCGGCGCTGGGCATCGCGATCGGCATCGCCGCGATGATCGGCGTGGTCGGGATCTCGTCCTCCTCCAGCGCCGAGCTGGACCGTACGCTGTCCGCGCTGGGCACGAACCTGCTCACCGTCTCCTCCGGCACCACGCTGATGGGCGAGGCGGCCCAGATGCCCATGGACGCCGAGGCGATGATCGAGCGCATCGGCCCGGTGGAGACGGTCTCGTCCACGGGCAGGGTGCCGGAGGCCAAGGTCTACCGGAGCGAGGAGATCCCCGCGCCCCAGACCAACGGCCTGGGCACCGCCGCCGCCCGTCTCGACCTGCTGCCGACCGTGGGCGCGACGGTCCGCAGCGGCACCTGGCTCAACGCGGCCACCGAGCGCTACCCGGCCGCCGTGCTCGGCTCGGTCGCCGCCCGGCGGCTCGGCATCGGCGCGGTCACCCCCGACACGCAGGTGGTGATCGGCGGCATCCGGTTCACGGTGGTCGGCGTGCTCGACCCGGTGCCCCTGGCCGAGGAGCTGGACAGCGCGGCCCTGGTCGGCTGGCCGGTCGCGGAGTCCAGGCTGGACTTCGACGGGCACCCGACCACGCTCTACACCCGCTCGCAGGAGACGAGGCTGGAGTCCGTACGGTCGGTGCTGGCCGGCACGGCCAACCCCGAGGCGCCCAACGAGGTGGACGTGTCCCGCCCGTCGGACGCGCTGGCCGCCAAGCAGGCGACCAGCCAGGCCTTCGCCGGGCTGCTGCTCGGCGTCGGCGCGGTGGCCCTGATCGTGGGCGGCGTCGGCGTGGCCAACACGATGGTCATCTCGGTGCTGGAACGCCGCGCCGAGATCGGCCTGCGC
Source organism: Nonomuraea sp. NPDC049607 (assembly GCF_040675375.1). NCBI lineage: Bacteria > Bacillati > Actinomycetota > Actinomycetes > Streptosporangiales > Streptosporangiaceae > Nonomuraea > Nonomuraea sp. NPDC049607. Next base: position 207,999 of record NZ_JBFAOV010000002.1, on the reverse strand, counting down.
CGTTCGCTCGGCGCGACGCGCGGCCAGATCCGCACCCAGTTCCTCGCCGAGTCGCTGCTGCTGTCCGCGCTGGGCGGCGTGGGCGGCATCCTGCTGGGGGCCGGCGTCACCGTCGGCTACGCCTTCTCCCGCGAGTGGCCCGCCGTGGTGCCCGGCTGGGCGACCGTCGGGGGCCTGGTGGCCACGCTGCTCATCGGCGCGGTGGCGGGGCTCTACCCGGCCGTGCGCGCCTCGCGGCTGTCGCCGACCGAGGCGCTGTCGGCGCCCTGAGGCGTCAGGAGCGGGCGTCCTCGCGCGGGACGTAGCAGGTCGTCCTGCCGACGATCCTGACGTTCGGCCCGTCGAGGACGGTGAGCTCGAACGTCAGGTTCGTCAGGGGGTTGCGCACGACGGAGACCTCGGGGCTCTCGTCACGCAGGTCGAGGTCCTCCACGATCCGGTCGTAGCCCATGTCCTGGAGGGTGTCCAGCAGGCCGTCGGGGGCGTCGGCGGCCTCGCCCTCGGCCCGGACGAGCCGGCGCACCTGGCCGGGCACGCACGAGCGGTCTTCGGTCTCGTCGGAGCGGTGGTCCGGCGCCACGCGCAGCGCGGCGCTGGTGAGCAGGGTGTCGGTGTCGGCGGTGAGCTGCCTGGCCGCCTCCTCGAAGGAGAACTGGCGGCCGGAGGTACAGGCTGCCGCGACCGCGACGCAGATCAGCACCGCGGACATCATGACCGAGCGACCAGCCAGGCGCACATCAGGACAATATCGGAGATCAATTCCGGGCGCAGGGCGATTAACGCACCATTAATGATCGATATCTAATGGTCGTTCGGCCGCCATTCTCAGGAGGGCCCGCTTTTCAGGTCGTCCAGCTTGCGTTCGATGCGGTCGAGGCGCCGGTACAGCTCCTCCAGGTCGCCGCGTTCCACGTCCTCCTCCTCGGGGCGCAGGCGGACCAGCAGCGAGCCGCCGGGCTCCAGGCGTACCACTTCGGTGTCGGCGACGCTGTCGGCGCCTCTGAGCTGGAGCATCACGTTGAGATCGGCCTGCCGGACGCCCATCCGGCGCAGCGCGGAGGGGATGAAGTGCCCGTCGCGGGCCAGGACGACCGGGGCGCCCTCGAACATCCTGCCGACCGCGGGCACGGTCGCCGCCCACCGCACCACGAGCGCGTTGACGGCCACCAGGATCACCACGCCGACCAGGCCGCCGATCAGCGAGTTGTCCGGGCCTATGATCGCGTTCTGCACGACGTTGCTCATCAGCAGCATGACCACGAAGTCGAAGTTGTTGAGCTGCGCGATGCCGCGTTTTCCGGCGATGCGGAGCAGGACGGCGATCGTCACGTAGACCGCGATCGTCCTGACGGTCTTGTCGGCGAGCGAGACCCCCAGGTCGAACAGGTCGTTCACCGGCGCCTCAGCTTGGCGATCAGCCCCAGGTCCTCCACGCAGCGGCCGAGGCCCAGCGCCACCGAGTCGCTGGGCCGCTCCGCGCGCCGCACCGGCATGGACAGGCCCTCCTGCATCCGCCGGCGCAGGCCGGGCAGCAGCGCGCCGCCGCCGACCAGCACCATGCCCCGCTCGCCCAGGTCGGCGGTCAGCTCGGGAGGGCAGCGTTCCATGGTGGACTCGGCGGCCCGCACGATGTGCTCGACCGATTGCACGGCGGCCTCGCGGACCCGGGCGGCGGGCAGCGCGACCGCGCGCTCCTCGCCGGTGCCGGCGTCCCTGCCGTGGATCAGCACGTTCCCGGCCGGCTCCCGGGTCGCGTGCAGCTTGGCCGACTCGGCCTGCCGGTCGTCGGCCAGCAGGCCGTGTTCGTCCTCGACCAGGCGGGCTACGGCGCGGGTGACGGCGTTCCCGCCGCCGCGCACGGTTCCGGCGGCGACCACGGCCCCGCAGGAGAGCACGGCGACCCTGGCGGCGTCGCGGCCGATGTCGACGACCATGTGCCCGGTGCCGTCGCGCACCTGCAGGCCCGCGCCGAGCGCCGCGGCGATCGCATGCTTGACCAGCAGGATGCCGCGGGCCTCCGCCTCGAACCCGGCGTCGCGCAGCGCCACCCGCTCGATCGGCGTGAACTCGTCGGGCACGGCCATGACCAGACGCGGCCGGGGGAAGGGGTGCCGGTGCACCTTGCGCAGGAAGTGCCTGATCATGCGCCGGGCGAGCTCGCCGTCCTGGGGCAGGCCATCGCTGATCGGCCAGTACGTCTCGCCGTCCGTGACGTCAACGCCGTCCGCGGCCTCGGCGCCGTAGCCGAGGACCTTGCCCGTCTCCCTGTCGCGCATGACGGCCGAGGGCTCGTCGAGCACGATGCCCTTGCCCTTGGCATAGATCCTCGTGCTGGCCGCGCCGAGGTCGATCGCCAGGTCACGACCCAGGAGGCTCATCGCCGTACTGGGAGGTAGACCATCATGCCTGGGTGTATATCCGGGGCTGCTCCAACGCAACACCAGGAACCGAAGAGTTCCGTTTTACCCTTCGCGCCGCAGGGCGGCCAGGGTCTCGTCGGCCCAGGCGACGCCGGAGCGGACCTGGCGGAGGCCGAGGGTGAGCGCGTAGTTGCCGAGCCTGCTGCCCTCAGGGACGCAGTCGAGCACGGCGAGGCGGGCCACGAAGTGGGCCTTGATGCGCTCGACCACGGCGATGGCCTGCTCGGTGTTCAGCAGGGGCAGCAGGAACGCCTGGAGGGCGGTCTCGCTGCGCACGGTCGCCGACGGGTCGTGGCCGATCAGCCAGTCGGTGAGCAGCGCGCGGCCTTCGGGGGTGATGGCGTAGATCTTGCGGCCCCGCGCGCCCTCGTGCTCGACCGTCACCAGGCCGTCGGCGGCCATCTTGACCAGCTCGGGATAGATCTGCGTGTGCCCGGCCTGCCAGACGTGGTTGAGCGAGTGCTCGAACTTCTTGGCCAGGTCGTAGCCGCTGGCCGGGCCGACGCCGGAGAGCAGCCCGAGGAGGGCGATCCGCAGGGACATGCCCGCCAGCATAGCAAAGGCTTGACATGTCAGCTCTTACCTATCAGTCTCTACCTGTGACTAGTGACATGAAGGCCAAGGGCAACGGATTGGTGCTGCTGGCGGTGCTCGGCGGGATGTTCCTGGCGATGCTCGACCAGACGATCGTCGGCACCGCGCTGCCCCGCATCACCGGCGAGCTGGGCGGCACGCGGCTGTACACGTGGGTGGTCACGGCCTACCTGCTCACCTCCACCGTCACCGTGCCGCTGTACGGCCGGCTGTCCGACCAGCACGGCAGGAAGCCGCTGCTGCTCGTCGGGATGTCGGTGTTCGTCGTCGGATCGGCGCTGTGCGGCCTGGCGCAGGACATGACCCAGCTCATCGTGTTCCGGGCCGTGCAGGGGCTGGGCGCGGGCGCGCTGCTGCCGCTCTCGCTGGCCCTGGTGATGGAGATGTTCCCGCCCGGCCGGAACGGCGCCCGGGTGCAGGGTGCGCTCGGCGGTGTGATGGCGTTGACGTACCTGGCCGGGCCGTTCCTGGGCGGGCTGTTCACCGACCACGCGAGCTGGCGGTGGGCCTTCTACGTGAACGTGCCGCTCGGGATAGCGCTGATCGCGATCGTGGCGCTGCGGCTGCCGTTCCGTCCGGGCACCGGCGGCGGGGGCCGACCGGACTACCTGGGCATCGCGGTGTTCAGCGTGGCCATCAGCGCGCTGCTGCTCGGCCTCACCGAGAAGGGCCTGGACGGCAACTCCTGGACGTCCCTGCCCGTGGCCGGGCCGATCCTGCTGGCCCTGGTCCTGCTGGCCGTGTTCGTGCTGGTCGAGCTGCGGGCGTCGAGCCCGATCATGCCGATGCACCTGTTCCGGGACCGCACGTACACGCTGGTCAACGCGACCTCGTTCTTCACGGCCTTCTGCATGTACGCCGGTGTGGTGTTCCTGCCGCGCTACTTCCAGCAGGCGCTGAACGTCAGCGCCACCGAGTCCGGGCTGAGGATCTACCCGATGACGCTGGCCATGGTGGCGGGCAGCGCGCTCATGGGGACGCTGATGTCCAGGACGCGCACGTACAAGCCGTGGCTGGTGGGGGCGCCGTTCCTGCTGGTGGCCGGCAGCCTGCTCTGCCTGAACCTGACCCTGCGCACCGACGGCCTGCTGCTGGCCGGGTGGATGGTGCTCATCGGGCTCGGCATGGGGCCGATGTTGTCGGGGTTGACCGTGGCCGTGCAGCAGGCCGTCGCGCCGCAGTACATCGGCACCGCCTCGGCCAACCTCACCTTCTTCCGGCAGATCGGCGGCTCGGTGGCGCTGGCGCTGGCCGGCACCGCGTACACGTCGGTCATCACCACGGACGCGCCCGTGCACGGGCTCGCGGCCGCGCACGCCTCGGCGGCGGCCGTGGTGATCCCGTCGCTGGGCGTGGCGGGCGCGGTGATCGCCCTGGTCGCGCTGGTCATGATGCCCGGCAGGCGGCTGGAGCAGACGCCGGCGCCGGAGAGCAGAGTGGAGGCCGGTTTCGCGTCGTAAGCGGCGTCATGCGAAGCTGTGGATGTCCCCAATACCAGGAGGTCCTCATGGCGGAAACACCGGAGCCGGAAGTCAGCGAGACTCCCGAGGACGAGATGAAGCGCAAGTTCCGGGAGGCGTTGGAACGCAAGCGCGGGCAGCAGGCCGACTCGGCCGCGGGTGGCAGGGGCGTGGACCCGTCGAAGATCCACGGGGCGCACGGCCCGGCCTCGAGTAAAAGATCCTTCAGGCGCAAGAGCGGCGGCTGAAAGGTCGAATTTAGCTGGGGGTACGGCATGCCGTGCCCCCTTTCTCTTTACCTCGACAGGTAGATCTTTACCCGGTTCATGACGATTCGTTTGTATTTGTCCGAATCTCTGGGTACCGTCTTAACCAATTACCAGCTGGTGGCGTAGTCCCTACCAGGAGAGGGGCGACAGCTGGCGCCGAATCCCGACTTGTCGGGAACCGGGGACCCATCTCATTGGGGTGAATCCGGCCCTGTGCCGGTAGGGCATCTCCACGCCCGAACCCGTCAGCTAACCCGGTAGGCGAGATGGAGAGGACTTCACGCATGTACCACCTCGTCGTACCCCCGGACAGTGTAGTGACGACCGCCTGCTGAGCGGTCTCTTCCCTGACTTCCCCCACGCGCCGCGTAACCACCCTTTCGGCGCTCTGCCCGGTTACGCACCGTAGTCACGCGCGTTCCCCCTGTCCCCTCGCGAAGGACTTCACTGCTTCATGTCTCGATTTGGCCTGCGCTCTCTCGCCCTGTTGTCCGTGTCCGCCATGGGCGCGCTGACGATCTCCGCCACCGGCGCCCACGCCGACACCGGCGACGACCAGAAGATCCTGCTCAAGGGATCCACCAAGGCTTCGTACTTCTGGGACGACTCCTCCGGCCGCGCCGGCGACACCGGTCTTCCCGCCAGCGGCAAGCCCATGCAGAAGGGCCTGGCCGCCAGTCCCAGCTGGCCCCTCATGACCGAGGGTTACGTGACCTACAACGGCAAGAAGATGCCGTTCTTCGTGGGCGACCGCGGCCCGGGCGAGCCCTCCAACCGCGGCGTCATGCTCGACCTCGACGCCAAGACCTTCGCCGAGCTGACCGGCGGCACCTTCAACTCCGACACCCTCGGCGTGGACGGCAACGGCGGCCAGGGCCACATCAAGATCGACTACGTCATCACCAAGTGGGGCGACGGCAAGGGCAAGAAGAACTACCCCGTGGCCTTCTCCAGCGGCGCCTGGAGCAGGTACGACGCCAACCCGGCCGAGCCCCCCAAGGTCCTGGCCGAGGCGCCCGCCGACGACGCGGCAACCTCCGCCGGCGGTCAGGGCAACGTCGGGAAGACCGTCGCGATGGGCGGCACCGTCATGGCCGGCGTGCTGGTCCTGGCCGGTGGCGGCGTGGTGCTCGGCGGCGAGCGCCTGCGCAAGCTCCTCAACGACTGACCCGCGGACATTCCGGCCTTTACGCCGGACGACCAGAATGACATTCTGGTCGCTGTGATCCAGCGCGCAGCCGCCAACGGCATCGAGATCGCCTACGAGAGCTTCGGCTCACCCGCGGGCAGGCCCCTGCTGCTCATCATGGGACTCGGCGCCCAGCTCATCCACTGGGACGACGAGTTCTGCGAACTCCTGGCCGAGCGGGGGCACCACGTCGTCAGGTTCGACAACCGCGACGCGGGCCTGTCCACGCACCTCCACGACGAGGGCGTTCCCCCATGGGGAGCGCCCTCGCCGTACGTGCTGGACGACCTGGCCGACGACAGCGCCGGGCTCATGGACGTCCTGGGCCTGCCCGCCGCGCACGTCGTCGGCGCCTCGATGGGCGGGATGGTCGCCCAGGCGCTGGCCATCCGGCATCCCGCGCGCGTGCTGAGCCTGACCTCGATCATGTCCACGCCCAGCCCCCAGGCGGCCCCGCCGACCGAGGCGGCCGCCGCGGTGCTGTTCGCCAAGCCCGCGGCCGATCGCGAGTCGGTCGTCGCCGGTGCCCTGGCGACCTGGTCCGTCATCGGGTCGCCCGGCTACGAGCTGGACCGCGAACGCGTCGGCAGGCTGGCCGGGCTGGCCTTCGACCGCTGCCACGACCCGGCCGGCACGGCCCGCCAGCTGGCCGCCATCATGGCCTCCGGCGACCGTACGGCGGCGCTGGGCGGGCTGAGGGCGCCCGCGCTGGTCATCCACGGCGAGGACGACCAGCTCGTGCCGATCGCCGGCGGCCGGGCCACCGCCGCCGCCATCCCGGGCGCCCGCCTGGTCACCTACCCCGGCATGGGCCACGACCTGCCCCGCCCCCTCTGGCCCGAGATCATCGCCGAGATCAGCGCCCACACCGGCTCCGCGGCCGCCGTACGCCCGGAGGTCGCCACGGAGCCGTGAACGGGCCGGTCAGAGCTCCAGCTTCTCCTCGATGACCTTGAGCATGTGCCGGGCCAGGGCCAGGTTGGCCCGGTTGCGGTCGAGGGCGAGGTAGAGGAACAGGCCCTTGCCGCTGCGGCCGGTGAGCGGGCGGATGATGTGGTACTGCGCGGTCAGCGTGATGAGGATGTCCTCGATGCCGTCCTTGAGGCCCAGCGAGTCCATCGTGCGCAGTTTGGCCTTGATGACCTCGGTGTTGCCCGCCGCCGCGACCTGGAGGTCCAGCTCCTTCGAGCCGCCGAGCGTGCCGAGCGCCATGCCGCTGCCGTGGTCGACGATCGCCGCTCCGATCGTGCCGTCGATGCTCATCATTTCCTTGAGGGAGACGTCCATGCCTGCCATGCTTTCCTCCGCTTCGGTGGGATGGTCAGTGCTTGCGTGCCACGGCGGCCACGGAGGCCGCCGTCTTCCTGCCCTCCAGCCGCAGGAGCCCGACGTTGGCGCCGGGTCCCGCCAGGACCGTGAGGACGATCGTGGGGCCCGCGGCGTAGAGGGCCACGAACCCGGCGGTGCCGGACACGAGGGTCTCCTCGAACGTCCCGCGGCCCGCCATGGTCAGCATCCGGCTGCTCATCGCGAGCAGCGCCGCCGACAGCGCCGCCACCTGTTCGCCGGTGTCGCCGGCGAGGTCGCCGGCGATCCGCAGGCCGTCCACGGTGCAGGCGACGCTGCCGGTGACGTCCGGGGTGCGTCCGCGCAGGAGCTCCATCTCCGCCAGGACCTCTTGCCGTAGCTCCACGGGTGGCCTCCTCCTGCGTCGTGAGGGGAACCTCACGGCATCTCCTCCAGCGCCTTCTTCAGCCGCAGCAGCAGCGTCAGATCGGTCGGGTCGCCCGTCGGCACCGGCCCGGCGGCCGTCCCCGTCCGCCCGTCGCCGGCGGGGACGGCCACCGGGCTCGGCACCCGCTTGGGCAGTGCCTCCCCGTGGTCGGGGTGGTGTCGGGGCTGCGCGGGCCGTACCGGGTCCGGCGGGACGAGCAGGCCGGCGGCGGCCAGCTTCCTGACGGCCAGCAGCACCGAGTAGCCCGACCGGCCGAGCTGCCGGGCCAGCTCCAGCGGGGTGGCCTTCTGGTCGGCCCGTACGACGACCTCCCACTGCACCTGGCTGAGCGTCACCCCGTGCCCGGGAAGGCGCGGGATCGGCCGTACGGGCTGGGTGTCCACGTCGGCGGAGGGCCAGATGCCGGCGAGCTGCTCGCGGCGGCGGGCGGATTCGCGCACCAGCTCCGGGACGTCGAAGAACCACTGCCCGCCCAGCCAGTGCTCCTCCCCGGGCCGGAACTTCGGCCGCACGCCGGTCACCGGCAGCAGGAAGAAGGCGGCGTCCTGGACCACGCCGAGCACGGCGTACTGGAGCTCGGCCAAGGTGACCGGGCCCTCCTGGAGCAGCCGGGCGCGGCCGCCGTCGGCCTGGAGGGCGCGCAGGGCCGACTCCGACATCCGCCCCCTGGCCGCGAACAGCCGCTCGACGCCCGGCGCCTGGGCGCACTCCATGTACGTCACGCGCCCTCCCGACAGGTAGATCGTGCCGTTCCTGCCCAGGCGGAGGGCGCCCGTCGCGCGTTCGCGGGCGAGTCCGGACAGGAGCGAGTCGAGCGCGGCCATGGCTCAGGTGGTCAGCAGGTCGGAGATGGCCCGCAGGCGGTAACGGGCCAGGGCCAGGTTCGAGCGCTCCAGGTCGAGGCGGACGTAGATGACCAGCGGCCCCTCGAAGACCGTCTCCAGCAGCCGGAGCAGGTGGTGCCCCCGGTCGGTGGTGACGAGCATGTCGTCGATGCGCACGATCTCGCCGGGGCACGTCCGGGTCAGCCCGTCGGTGGTGGCGCGCAGCGCCTCGGTCAGCGCGGCGGCGGACCTGTCGGCGTCCACGCCGGACGCGCTGCTGAAGGCGACCGCCATGCCGCTGGTGCCGTCGACCAGCATGGCGTCGAGCGCGCCCGGTATCGACATGACCTCCGCCAGGCACGTGTCCACTCCCAGCACCGCGAGCCTCCCTCCGTCGTGGGACGGGGAAAGCGTAGGGGGCCACAAGAGATCAGAAGGGACGCGTTTTACCAGGAGATACGTTTTTATACGGCCAGGGCGAAGAAAAGCATCACTCGTGCGGAAATAAGATCAATTCACGAGACTTTTTCACGATGGCGGATGATTTCGGAAACGTTCTCCTCGGCCCACCGCGCCACCACCGAGATCGGCGTGTGCAGCGAGCGTCCGAGGTCGGTCAGCGCGTACTCCACCCGCGGCGGCACCTCGGCGAAGACCTCGCGGGTGATCAGCCCGTCCAGCTCCATGGCCCGCAGCGTCTGCGTGAGGACCTTCGGCGTCACCCCGCCGATCCGCCCCCGCAGCACGGTGAAGCGCATCGGCCCGTCGCTGAGGCTGAGCAGCACCAGCACCGACCACTTGTCGCCGATCCGGTCGAGGACCAGCCGGGTCGGGCAGTTCGGGTCGAAGGCATCACCGGTATCCATAAGGTACTTATAGCACGATGAAGTAACCAGTATCCATTGGATACTGTGCTTCTCATGAAGATCCTCGTGTTCGGCGCGACCGGCATGATCGGCCAGCGCATCGTCACCGAACTCACCGGCCGCGGCCACGACGTCACCGGTGTCAGCCGCCGCGGTCCCGTCAAGGGCGACGTCCACGACGCCGCCACGCTCGCCGAGGGCTACGACGCCGTCGTCTGCGCCATCGCCCCGCCGCGCGACGGCACCGAGCCCGAGCCGCCGTTCCTGGCCGCCAACCGCGCGCTCATCGACGGCCTGCGGACCGCCGGGGTGAGCCGCGTGGTGGTCGTGGGCGGCGCGGGCAGCCTCAAGGCAGGCCCCGGCCTCGACCTCGTCGACACGCCCGGCTTCCCGGAGATCTACAAGAAGGAGGCCAGGGCCGCGCGGGCGGTGCTCGGGCTCTATCGCGAGGTGACCGACCTGAACTGGACCTACGTCTCACCCGCCGCCGAGATCGCGCCGGGCGAGCGCACCGGGGTCTACCGGATCGGCCACGACGACCTGCTCAGCGACGCCGACGGCCGCAGCTTCATCACGGCCGAGGACTACGCGGTGGCGATCGCCGACGAACTGGCGGAGAACGCCCACCCGCGCACCCGCATCACCGTCGCCTACTGATCGTCCTCGTCCTGGTCGTCGGGCAGCAGCGCCTTCTCGTCGGGCTTGTGCACCAGCACGTTGTCCACGTACGACTTCACCGCCGTGGCCAGCCCGACGTCGCCGCCCGCCGTCTCCGACAGGTACCAGCGGTGGTCGAGGATCTCGTGGAAGAGCTGCGCGGGCTCCAGCTTGCCGCGCAGCTCCGCCGGGATGTCGTCGACCGTGGGGTGGAAGACCTCGGCGAGCCAGCGGTGCGCCACGATGGCCTCGTCCTCGTGGCGCAGGCCCTTGGCGACCCGGTAGCCGTCCAGGTCGTTGAGCAGCCGCCGTGCCTGATTCTCCTCCACGTCGAGCCCGGTCAGCCTGATCAGCCGGCGCTGGTGGTGGCCGGCGTCCACCACCTTCGGCCGCACGATCAGCCGGCCGGTGCCGACCTTGCGGCGCACCATCATCTCGGCCACGTCGAAGCCGAGCAGGTTCAGGCGGCGGATGCGCTGCTCCACGCGGTGCCAGTCGACCTCGTCGATGATCTCGCTGTCGGTGATCTCGGCCCACAGGCGGTGGTAGCGGGTGACGATGTCCTCCGCGGTCTCCATGGGGTCGATCGACGGGTGCAGCAGCCCGCCGGCCTCCAGGTCGAGCATCTCGCCGAAGATGTTGGTGTGGGCGACGTCGATGTCGGTCAGCCGCTGGCCCTCGCTGATCATCGGGTGCATCTCGCCGGTCTCGGCGTCCACCAGGTAGGCCGCGAAGGCGCCGGCGTCCCGGCGGAACAGCGTGTTGGACAGCGAGCAGTCGCCCCAGTAGAAGCCGTTCAGGTGCAGGCGAACCAGCAGCACGGCCAGCGCGTCGAGCAGGCGGGTGAGCGTGTCGGGGCGCAGGGTGCCCGACATCACGGCGCGGTAGGGGAGCGAGAACTGCAGGTGGCGGGTGATCAGCGCGGCGTCCAGGTCGTCGTCGCGGCCGGTCACGTACGCCACGGGCTCCACGGCCGGGGCGTCCAGCCGGGCCAGGTCCCACAGGAGCTGGTACTCCCGCCTGGCGTACCGCTCGCTGATCTCCTTGATCGCGTAGACCTTGCCGGAGAGCCGGGCGAACCGTACGACGTGGCGGGAGATGCCGCGCGGCAGATCGACCAGATGATGCTTGGGCCAGTCGGCCAGCGGGACGTCCCAGGGGAGCCGGATGAGGTCGGGGTCGCCTAGCGCGCCAGTGATCTGCAGGGGCATGAACGTCAGGATATGGTGCGTAGGTGGACGAGTTTCTCAACTGGTACTTTTCCGACCGTCCCGTCGTCGCCAGCCAATTGGGAGCCGACGGCTACGACCACACCCTCGGCGATTTCACCGCCTCCGCCTGGGAGAACCGCGCCCGGGAGGAGATCCGCTGGATCGAACGCCTCTCCAAGTCCCCGGCCGACTCGCTGGACGACGCCATCGACAGAGACCTGGTCCTGTCCCAGCTGAGGGGCTCGGTCGCGCTCGAATCCTGGCCCGAGTGGCGTCGCAACCCGGGCCTCTACCTCTCGGCCGTCTTCGGATCGTTGTTCAACGCCTTCCAGCAGCGGCTCAAGCCGGAGGCCGAGCTCGTCGCCGCCGCCGTCTCGCGCCTGGCCGAGGTGCCCGGCGTGCTGGCCGCCTGCCAGGCCAACCTGGACCCCGACCTCGCCGCGCCGCTGCTGGTCACGCGGGGGCTCGGCCAGGCCCGTACCGGCCGCAACTTCCTCACCCGCACGCTCCCCGCGATGGTCGCCGACGAGGCCCTGCGCGCCCGGCTGGCCAAGGCCGCCGAACCCGCCGCCGACGCGTTCGACGCGCTGGTCGCCTTCCTCGAAGGCTTCCAGTGCGGCGGCACCTGGCGGATGGGGGAGAAGCTCTACTCCACCCTGCTGCGCGAGCGCGAGATGCTCACCTACGGCGCCGCCGAGCTGCACGCCAAGGGCAGGGCCGCCTGGAGCGACCTGGACGCCCGGATGCGCCGGGTCGCCCTCGGCCTCAACGGCACCGAGGACTGGCGGGCCGCGATGGAGTCCCTCATGGACGACCACCCGCCCACCCTGGAGGCCATGCGGTCCGAGTACGAGGCCGAGACCCGGCGGGCCCGTGAGTTCGTCCGCGAGCGCGGGCTCGTCACCTTCGCCGAGGGGGAGGAGTGCGAGGTCCTGCCGTCGGCCGAGTACGCCCGCCCGGTGCTGTACGTCGCCCACTACCTGTCGCCGCCGCCGCTCAGCAGCTCGCGCAGGGGTATCTTCTTCGTCCCCTTCACCCCTGACGACTTCACCCAGGAGCAGGTACGCCAGCGCCTGCGGACCAACGCGCGCGCCCAGATGCCCTCGATCGCCGTGCACGAGGCCTACCCCGGCCACCACTGGCACCTGTCGTACATGGCGGACAACCCGCGTACGGTCCGCAAGGTCTTCAGGACGCCGTACTTCACCGAGGGCTGGGCCCTGTACGTCGAGAAGGTGCTGCACGAGCAGGGCTACTTCGACACCCCCGCCACCGAGCTGGCCCACCTGGACTTCCGCCTCTTCCGCGCCGCCCGGATCATCGTCGACACCGCGCTGCACTGCGAGGACATGTCGATCGAGGAGGCCGAGACGTTCATGGCCACCAAGGCGTCGCTGTCGCCCGGCACCGCCCGGGGCGAGGTGAACCGCTACTGCGCCTGGCCGACGCAGGCGCCGTCGTACCTGACGGGGGCCATCGAGATCGACCGCATCCGCGAGTCGTTCACGGGGTCGCTGCGCGAGTTCCACGACCGGATCGCCGGGTCCGGCGGCCTGCCCCTGGGCCTGGCCGAACAGGCCGCGCTGGTCTGACCGGCCCGCTCGCGCTCCCGGGGCTAGCTCGGGCGGCGCGGGAACACCGGCGGGTTGGCCGCGCGCTCCACGACGGCGGCGAGCTGCTCGTCGGTCAGGACCGCGGGCTTGCCCACGGCGAGCCCGCGCACGTAGACCTCGCACAGCCACTCCAGCAGGCGGGTGGCCTCGAACGCCTGCTCCATCGTCGCCCCGATGGTCACCCCGCCGTGGTTGGCCATCAGGGCCGCCTGCCTGCCCTCCAGCGCCGCCCGCACGTTGGCGGCCAGTTCCGGCGTGCCGTACGTGGCGTACTCGGCCACCTTGACCACGCCGCCCAGCAGCAGCGCGTTGTAGTGGACCGGCGGCAGCTCCGTCATCGTCGTGGCCACGACCGTCCCGAACACCGAATGCGTGTGAACGATCGCCTGAGTGCCCGTCGCCTGGTAGACGGCCAGGTGCATGGGGGTCTCCGACGACGGCTGCAGCTCGCCCTCGACCAGGTGGCCCTCCATGTCCACGATCGGGCACGCCTCCGGGGTCAGCCGGTCGAGCGCCACACCGGACGGGGTGACCGCCACCTGGTCGCCCCGGCGCACGCTCAGGTTGCCCGAGGTGCCGATGACCAGGCCCAGTTCGACGGCGCGCCTGCCGTACTCGCACAACTGCTCGCGGAGGCTCATGCGACGGCAGAGTAGTCGGTCGTCCGAAATACTTCCAGTGCCGTTTTTGGGTGCTTTTCGCCTCAGAGGCGGTCGAGGGCCTGGAGCATGAGGCGTTCGAGGTCGACGCGGGTGAGCCGGCCCGGGTAGAGGAGCAGGTGCAGGCTCAGGCCGTCGACCAGGGCGAGCAGGTGTTCGGCGAGGTCGTCGAGGCTGCCGTCCGCGCGCAGCTCGCCGGCCGCGCGGGCCTGGCCGAGCAGCTCCCGTACGGCGGCGCGCAGCTCGTCGGCCTCGGCGGTCTGGACCTCGGCCAGCCGTTCGGAAGCCAGGCTGCGGCTCCAGAAGCTGACCTCCAGGCGGCTCTCCTCGGTGCGTTCGGCGTCCAGCGGGAGGTTGTCCAGCAGCAGCTCGCGCAGGGCCGCCAGGCCGGTGACGCCCTCGACCTTGCGCGTCAGCCGCGCCCTGATGCGCTGGTGCGACTGGCGCAGCGCCGACAGCAGGATCTCGTCCTTGTCGGCGAAGTAGTGCGCGAGCACCCCGTTGGAGTAACCGGCCTCCTTGGCGATGGCCCTGGTGGTGGCGGCGTCGATGCCGTCCCTGACGATCACCCTGCGGGCCGCCGACAGGACCTCGGCCCTGCGCTCATCGTGATCGACGATCTTCGGCATCGGATCCCCCTCTTGTCGCGGCGACTCCCACCATATTGACTTTTTATTCGGACGTCTGTCTATTTAGACCATGACCGTCGCCACTGTCGGCGTGCACATCGTCGACATCCTCGCCAGGCCCGTCGAGCACATCCCCGAGGGCCAGGACACCGTACTCGTCGAGCAGATCCGCCTCACGGCCGCCGGCGCCGCCGCCGGAACCGCCGTCGACCTGGTCAAACTCGGCAACGACGTGATCACTATGGGCGCGATCGGGGACGACGAGCTCGGCGACTTCCTGCGGGCCGTCCTCGCCAAGCGCGGCGTGGACGCCACCCGCCTGGTCCGCAGGGCCGGCGAACAGACCGCCGCCTCGATCCTGCCCATCCGCCCCGACGGCGGCCGGCCCAGCTTCCACGTGCCCGGCGCCAACCTCGGCGTCACCCTTGCCGACCTGGACCCCGACGTGCTGCGCCGCGCGCGGGCCATCCACCTGGGCGGCATGGACGTCACCTTCGGCCTGGGCGACCCCGCCTTCTTCGCCCTCCTCGACGAGGTGCGGGCCGCGGGCACGATCGTCACGATGGACCTGCTGTCGGAGCTGCCCGACCTGCTGGCGATGGCCCGCGCGTTCCTGCCCCACGTGGACTACGTGCTGCCCAACGAGTCGCAGGCCCTGCTCATGACCGGCGACGCCGACGTGGACACCGCCGCCGCGACCCTGCTCGCCGACGGCCCGAAGGGCGTGCTCGTCACCCTCGGCGCGGCCGGCAGCCTCGTGCTGACCTCCGACGGCGGTCCCGAGCGGGTGCCGGCGCTGAAGACGGAGGTCGCCGACACGACCGGGTGCGGGGACGCGTACTGCGCCGGTTTCCTGACCGGGCTCCTGCACGGCCGCGACGTGCTGGAGGCCGCCCGCTGGGGCACCGCAGCAGCGGCCCGCGTGGCCACCGGCCTCGGCTCCGACGCGGGCCTCACCGACCTCGACTCCACCCTAAGGACTCTCGCATGACAGACGCCGAACTCCGCGAGCGCGCGCTGAAGGTCGTCCCCGGCGGCATGTACGGGCACCTCAACGCGGCCATCTTCGCCCCCGGCTACCCCCAGTTCTTCCAGCGCGGCGAGGGCTGCCGCCAATGGGACGTGGACGGGCGCGAGTACATCGACCTCATGTGCAGCTGGGGCCCGGTCGTGCTCGGGCACCGGCACCCTCGCGTGGAGGAGGCCGCCGCCCGGCAGCTCGCGCTCGGCGACTGCCTCAACGGCCCCGGACCGATCATGGTCGAGCTGGCCGAGCTGCTGGTCGACACCGTGCCGAGCGCCGACTGGGCGATGTTCTCCAAGAACGGCACCGACGCCACCACCCAGGCGCTCATGGTCGCCCGCGCCGCCACCGGGCGGACGAAGGTGCTGATGGCGCACGGCGCGTACCACGGCGCCGACCCCTGGTGCACGCCCTCGACCGCCGGCACCACCCCGAACGAGCGCGCGGACCTGGTCGAGTTCTCCTACAACTCGCTGGAGTCCCTGGAGGCCGCCGCCGCCACCGTCGAGGGCGACGTCGCGGCGATCATCTGCACCCCCTTCAAGCACGACTCCTTCGAGGACCAGGAGCTGGTCGAGCCCGCGTTCGCGCGCGGTGCCCGCGCCCTGGCCGACCGCCTCGGGGCGGCCCTGGTGATCGACGACGTGCGGGCCGGGTTCCGCATCGACCTGCGGGGGTCGTGGGAGCCGTACGGGGTCCGTCCGGACCTGACCGCCTGGTCCAAGGCCATGGCCAACGGCTACCCGATCGCCGCCGTCACCGGCACCGACGCCCTGCGCGGCGCCGCGCAGACCCTCTACACGACCGGCTCGTTCTGGTTCTCGGCGGTGGCGATGGCCGCGGCCAAGGCCACCATCGAGACCCTGCGCGACACGGACGGCATCGCCGCCATGGAACGCGCCGGCACCCAGCTCAGGGAGGGCCTGTACGCCCAGGCCAAGTCCCACGGGTTCGTCGTGAACCAGACCGGCCCGGTGACCATCCCGTGGCTCAGCTTCGACGGCGACGCCGACCTGTCCACGGCCCTGTACTGGAGCGACGCCTGCCTGCGGCACGGGGTGTACCTGCACCCCTGGCACAACTGGTTCATGTCGGCGGCCCACACGGAGGAGGACGTGGCCCGAGCCCTGGAAGCCACCGACCAAGCCTTCACCGAAACCCGCACCCACTTCGCCTGACTCCCCGCGCCCCCGGACGCCACTCCGGCACCCTTGCCCCGCCCACCCGTTACCCCTGGGTACCGGGTGGGCGCACGGAACCCCACCCCGGACGGCGCCTTCAGCGCCTCTGGTTCGCCCACCGCTTGCCTGGTTACCGGGTGGGCGTGCGGGACCCACCCCCGGAGGGCGCCTTTGGGCCGCCCGTTGGCCGGCTGCCGGGTGGGCGCGTAAGACCTCACCTCGAACGGCGCTTCCCGGTTACCCGACGCGAGCCTCAGGAGCGCCGCCGCGAACGGCCCTCTGGCCCCTCAGGTGCTCCGGCCGTCGTTCGAGCCCTCCCGTCGTCATGCTTCCCCGGCCGACCACCACCCGCGGTAGCGCCTGCATCCAGCTCGCAGCCCCGGACGACCGCTCCTCTTGAAGGACGGTCACGCTACGCGCTCGCCATGTGACAATAAGTGTCATGCCGTCCCCCCGACATGACGCTCTCAGACAGATGTTCGCCGATCGGCCTCAAGTGGCGGTGGAGATCCTGCGTGACCTCATGGGCGTCGACCTACCCTCCACCTCGCTGGTCCGGCAGGAGGACCGCCTGTTCAACACCAGGCCCTCCGACGACATCGAACCAGACCTCGGCATCGTGCTCGGCCCTCCCCAGAGCCCCGCGCACGCCATCATCGTGGAGATCCAGCAGGACAAGTCCAAAGACCCCCGGCAACTGGCCCGTTACGCCGCCGCGCAGTGGCTGATGCTGCGCTGCGACGTGACAGTCCTGGTCGTCTGTCCCGACCGGAGAGCCGCCGCCTACTACTCCCAGCCGATCGACACCGGGCTCACCGGCTACCGCCTCCAGGCGTACGTGCTGGGCCCCGACGACGTACCGGCCATCACCGACCCGCAAGAGGCCGCCGCCCACCTGGAACTCGCGGTCATGTCCGTCATGATCCACGGACGTGAGCGGAAGGTCATCGAGGCGTTCGCGACGGCGCTGGTGGCGACCGGCGGCGATCACGCTCCGAAGTACAGTGAATACGCTTGCAGCATGTCCGCACCCGAGGTCAAAGACATCTTGGAGGAGATCATGGCGTCCACCGAATGGCCGCTCCACAGCCGTTTCGCCCACCAACACTTCGGCCGGGGGCACGCAGTGGGCCACGCAGCGGGCCACACAGCGGGCAGTCACGAGACCGCACGGAGAATCGTGCTGTACCTGCTGGACGCGCGTGGAATCGATGTCCCCCAGGACGTCCGCGTGCGCATCGATGCCTGTACGGACGTCGACCTGCTCATGCACTGGACTGTTCGCGCGAGCAGTGTTCAGTCCGCCCGTGACCTGTTCGACGATTCGGACGGCTGACGCCCTTGGCAGCGGGTGCCCAGGTACACCCGCTCCAGGTTCTGATCGATCCACCTGCTGGTTCAGCGGCAGATCTCTGACTGCGTCCGGGATGACGGATTGCCAGGGCGTGGCGCCATGCCGGACATCCCGGAGGTGGGCTGAGAACACGTGATCAGCTGCCGGTTCGACCCCGCTCGCGGGGATTCGGCGTTTGAGAGGAGAGCATGACGTCCATCAATTGGCCGGTCTACCGCCCTTCCGTTCGCGAAGCGTGGAACCAGCGCTCCAGGACGGGGCTCCAGGCGCCCGACTGGTTGCTCGGCCTGCTGGCCTTCATGGCGGGCTACGAGGAGGGGTGCGGCGAGAACTACAAGGAGGAGTACAGGCTTCATGCCCGGCTGGCGGGCATGAAGTGTGTGCTCAAGTGTCTGTTGGCCGAGCGTGGGGTCGAGGTGCCTGACGACGTCCGTGAGCGGATCGACGCCTGCGCCGAGGTCGACCACCTCGTGGCCTGGACCGTGCGCGCGAACGCCGGACGATCTCTCCAGGAGGTCTTCTCCTGACGAGCGGGATCACGGCCGGGCGGCGGGTGGCGTGATCCGGTAGAGCCCGTCGCGGGAGCCGGAAGCCGGGACGGCCAGCACGAGGGCGGTCGCCGGGAACAGTGGGGACGGCAACCGGTCCAAGGCGAACCACTGCCATGAGCGGAAGACGTGCGGCTCGGTCACCTGCGGAGCGTCGGCGCCCCGCAGCATGGTGACCGCCGCCGTCACCCGTACGGCTCCCTCCGGGTGGTCCAGGGCCACGGCGGTGACGACCGGCGGGCCGGCGTCGCGGATGCCGGTCTCCTCGGCCAGTTCGCGGACGGCCGCCGTCTCGAAGGTCTCGCCCGGTTCCACCGCCCCGCCGGGCAGGCACCACGACAGGGGCTCGCCCGCCTTCACCCGCTCACCGAGCAGCACGCGCCCGTCCGGGTCTGTGAGCAGCACACCCACGCCTACGATGCGATTCACCGTCAAACCGACTCCTCCCGCAAAGAGCTGTAATGCTGCCAAAAATCCGGACATGGGGTGAGTGTTGTTGACACTCACGTAAGGAGACCGGATGGGAGCCGATCCCGAGAGCCGGTTCGAGGAGATCTATGCGTCCTCCTACAGACCCCTGCTCGGCTACGCGTTACGCCGATGTCCCGACCCCGACGACGCGGCCGACGTCGTGGCCGAGACGTTCGTGATCGCGTGGCGGCGCATCGAGGAGGTGCCGCGCGGGGAGGAGGCCAGGCTCTGGCTGTACGGCGTGGCCAGGAAGGTGCTGGCCAACCACCGGCGGGGTGAGCGCCGCCACGAGCGGCGTACCGAGGCGTTGCGCGCGGAACTGGCCGCCGCGCCCGTGGTCGCCGGGCCGTCCGCCGAGGACCTGTCGCCGCTGGCCCGGGCGTTCCGCCTGCTCTCCGACGACGACCGCGAACTGCTCACCCTGGTCGGCTGGGAGAAGCTGGACACCGGCCAGATCGCAACGACATTGGGCATAACGCGCAACGCCGTGCGGGTCCGGCTCTATCGAGCCCGCCGGCGCTTCGCCCGCCGTTTGACCGAGGCCGGGTTCGAGCACCCGCACGCCGTGGCCCTGGAAGGGAGCTCATTGTGAACATCGCCGATCTAGCCCGCGTGGGCGACGAGGAGCTCGCGGGGGAGCCCGTGGGACAGGCGTCCGGCGCGGGGGCGCGGGCGCTCATGCGGTCGATCATGTCGGAGGAGCGCGTGCCCGAGGAGCGCGTGCCCGTCCGGAGGGCGCGCCGCCGGGCGCTGCGCAGGACGTTCGTGCTGGGGGCCGTGGCCGCCGGGCTGGCCGCCGTGCTCGCCGTCACGCTGCCGGTCGCCGGCCCGGCCACCGAGTACGCCAACGCCGCCGTCACCCTCAAGACCGGTGACGACTTCATCGACGTCGCCATCACCGACCCCGAGGCCGACTCGGCCGCCTTCACCGAGGCGTTCAAGGCCGTCGGCCTGGACGCGCAGGTACGCAAGATCCCGGTCGCCTCTCAGTACGCGGGCATGCTGTTCGGCCCCGCCACCCCCGGGAGCTTCCCGCCGGGCACCGGCGTGATCGTCACAAAAGCCGAGACCTGCGCGTCGGTCTGGTGCGGCACGGTCTCCATGCCCACCGGCTACAAGGGCAGGATCGTCTTCGGGATCGGCCGTCCGGCCGCGCCGGGCGAGCGGTACGCCGTCATTGCCCCGCCGGGAGTCCCGGAACCGGTTCCGGACGGGCTGGAGGTACGCGGCAAGAGCGTCGGGGAGATACGGGCCGAGCTGGCGCGGCGGGGGCTGAAGATCGAGTACGTGGTGATGTGGATGAAGGCCGACGGCACCGGCAGGGGGTACGGCGTCGACGCCCAGTACGTCAAGGACGACTGGACGGCCGACAGAGTGATGCTGATCGCGTCGGACACCGTCCAGCTGAACGTGAAGGCGGGACCCGAGGTCCCCCGGGACTCCCTGCCCAGGTCGCGGCCCGCTCCGATGCCGAGCCCCTGGTGGATCGAGAACGAGTGACCCGTCGCTGAGCGGCCCGACGTCGTGGCGCTTCCGCTAACCGGCCCGGTCCGACGACTCCGTGGCCGCCCAGGTGAAAATGCCCTTTGCCATCAGTGACTGTTCACCGGCCGCCCGGGCGGCGAAAACCTGGGCCCTGACCCGGTGCACACCCGCATCGTCAGGAGCCGCCAGGGCGGCCATTTCCGCGAGATGTCCGGCGAGCCGTTCGTCCCCCTCGGAAAGGGCCTTGGCCGCCGCGTCGGCGAGCGCTTGCGCCCCGCCCGCAAGTTCCGCCACGGATTTGGCCAGAACCGCGTCGGGAGCCGGTTTGAGATTGGCCGGATTGCCGTCGTACCAGCCGCCGTAAAGGCGCCAGAGATTGCGTACGACGAATTCCGGCTCGTCATAACGCGCCCGCAGATAAGGACGGTCGGAATAATGCTCGGACGGCTTCACCGCATGCACGATCTCGTCGAGCCGGGCGCCCGCGTTGAGCAGGTCGAGCGTCTGCGTGATGATCGACTCCAGCCATTCGGCCGTCTCCAGCAACGCCCGCCGCACCCGGTCGGCGCCGAAGATCGGGGCGCCGTGGCTGGGCAGCATGATCTCGGCGTCGAGGGCCGCCATCAGGCGCAGCGCGTGCACCCACTCGCGCGGGTATCGCTGCACCTTCTGGGGGTTGCCGCAGTTGGGCGTCACCCAGATGAACAGGTCGCCGGGCAGCAGCAGCCGGTGTTCGCGCACGTAGCCGATGGTGGCGTCGTCGGTCTCGCCCTTGGCGTGCAGCAGGTCGAAGGTCAGCCCGCCGCGCCGTACGGTCAGCGCGTCGGTGTAGGTGACGTCGGGCCGCCGGTAGTCGGTGGGCCAGCGGAGGCGGGTGTTCTGGAACTGCCGCTGGTTGATCACCGTGTTGTAACCATTTGTCAGCACGTACCGGTCGAACCGATCGACCACCGCCTGATGCGCGTAGACGGTGGCCCGAGGGCCCGACTCCTCGAACGGCCCGGTGCCGAAGACGTGATCCACATGCCCGTGGGAGTAGAACGCGGTGGTCAGCGGCGCCCGGGACCAGCGGCGTACGTCCTCGTGCAGGCGGGCGGCGGCCCATGGTCCGCCGGTGTCGAAGAGCAGCAGCTCGCCCTCGGTCTCGAAGGCGATCGCGTTGCCGAACCCGGACCACCAGCCGACACCCTCCGTCACGGTCTGGACGCCCTTGCCCTCCATGCCGGTGTCCACGATGCTGTCGTCAGACTCGCCGCGCCACACGCGGTCCGCGTACTCGATAATCATGTGACCAACCTTGCTTTTAGAACGTCGTTCTAGGCAAGGGATCACGGCAAGGTCACGTCTCGATTGCGCCCTCTTGACGCGTGTCGGCGGGCGTTCGTACGTTCGGGCAAACGTTTAGGAAACTTTCCTAACTGAATCCTCTTCGGGAGCCCCCATGACCCACCCGGGCGAGATCACTCGGCGTCAGCTGCTCCGCCGTATCGGCATGACCGCGCTCGTGGCCGGGCCCGGCGCGAGCCTGCTGAGCGCCTGCGCGACCAGCGGCGGTGGCGGCGACCAGCCCACGGCGGCGCCCTCCACGTCGATCGCGGCGTCGGCGGACCCCAAGAACCCCTTCGGCGTCGACGTCAAGAAGCCGCTCGAAGTGGTCATCTTCAGCGGCGGCTACGGCGACTCCTACGCCAAGGACCTGCACGAGGAGCTGTACAAGACGGCCCACGCCGGCGTCACGATCAAGCACACCGCCACCCAGCAGATCGGCACCCAGCTCCGGCCGCGCATCGTCGGCAACGACATGCCCGACGTGATCAACAACTCCGGCCCCGAGGCGCTCGACCTGGCCGCGCTGGCCACCGAGGGCCATCTGGCCGACCTGACCCCGCTCTACGACGCGCCCTCCTTCGACGACCCGTCCAAGAAGGTCCGCGACACGATCACGCCGCTCGTGCTGCAGAACGGCAAGCTCGATGGCAAGGACCTGGTGCTCAACTACACCGTGTCCCACCGGGCGCTGTGGTACAACGCCAAGCTGTTCGCCGCCAAGGGCTGGAGCGTGCCGAAGACCTGGGCCGAGTTCACGGCGCTCGGCGAGGCGGCCAAGAAGGAGGGCATCGCGCTCTTCGCCTACCCCGGCAAGAAGGGCCCGTACTACCAGCTCTGGAACGTCCTGTACACGGCCGCCAAGATCGGTGGCAACCAGGTCATCATCGACATCGACAACCTCGTCGACAACGCCTGGACGAGCGAGGCGGTCAAGCAGGCGGTCACCGCGTGGCTGGACATCCAGCAGAAGTACGGCGACAAGGCGTACCTGGGCCTCGACCACACCCAGACCCAGGTCAAGCAGCTTCAGAACAAGGTGCTGTTCTACCCGTGCGGCTCCTGGCTGGAGAACGAGATGACCAAGGACATCCCGCTCGACTTCGAGTACGCCCTGGCCCCCATCCCCGACGTCACCGCCTCCGACAAGATGCCGTACGGCGCGATCCAGGTCGGCGTGGGCGAGAACTTCGTCGTCGCGGCGAAGGGCAAGAACCCGCAGGGCGGCCTGGAGTACCTGCGGATCATGTTGTCGAAGGAGGGCGCGGCGGGCTTCACCAAGAAGACCAGCAACCTCACGGTGGTGACCGGCGCCGCCGACAGCTCCGAGTTCCCGCCCGGCCTGGTCAGCGCCTCCAAGGCGCAGGACGCGGCCGGCGAGAACATCATCACCGACGCCCGCTTCGAGGGCTGGTACAAGGAGCTGTTCGACTACGGCTGGGAGCAGACCAACGTCCTAATGTCCGGCCGCATCACCCCTGACGAATTCTGCTCGCGCATGCAGAAGAAGGCCGACGACGTCAAGAAGGACGACTCCATCACCAAGCAGACGCGGAGCGCCTGAGCACATGGAGCGGTTGCGCAAGTACGGATTCGTCATCGGGTTCCTGGCCGTCCCGGTCACGCTTTACACGGTCTTCGTGATCAGCCCATATGTTCAGGCGTTCCAGCTCTCCCTGACGAGCTGGAACGGCGTCAGCTCGGTCGTCCGATTCGTGGGGCTGGACAATTTCGGCCGGTTGTTCGACGACGACAATTTCTGGCAGGCCCTGCGCAATCACGGAATTCTCCTGCTGGTGCTGCCGCTCCTGACGATCGTCATCGCGCTGTTCCTGTCGTTCCTGCTGAATCTCGGCGGCGGCACCCGCGGCGCGGGAATGCGCGGGGTCTGGGGGTCGAATTTCTACCGGGTGGTGTTCTTCTTCCCCCAGGTTCTCGCCGTGGCCGTGGTCGGCGTGCTGTTCCAGGCCATCTACCGTCCCGACGAGGACGGCGTGATCAACGGCACGCTGGCCAGGCTCGGGCTCTCCGAGCCGATCGGCTGGCTCACCGAGCCGGGCCTGGCGCTCTGGTCGATCATCGCGGTGATGGTCTGGCAGGCGGTCGGCTTCTACGTGGTGCTGTTCTCCGCGGGCATGGCCGCCATCCCTAAGGACTACTTCGAGGCCGCCTCCATCGACGGCGCCGGCCGGATGCGGCTGTTCTTCTCCATCACGCTGCCGCTGCTGCGCGACACCCTCCAGGTCGGCTGGATCTACCTGGGGATCGCCGCCTTCGACGGCTTCGCGCTGATCCAGGTGCTGGCGGGCGACCGGGGCGAGCCGGACGGGGCCACCACCATCCTGCCCATCACCATCTACAAGACCGCCTTCGACTACCACAAGGTCGGCTACGCCTCGGCGATGGGCGTCGTGCTGTTCTTCCTGACAGTGACGTTCGCCGTGCTGACGCTCCGTACGACCAGGCGTGAAAGGGTTGAGCTCTGATGGCTTCGCGTGGAGCGGGCAGGCCGCGGCCCGGCGTGCTGAGCGGGCTCTCGCACGTGGCCCTGGCCGTCTGGGCCCTGCTGATCATCCTGCCGCTGCTGTGGACGTTCCTGGCCTCGTTCAAGACCAACACCGAGATCTTCGGCGACCCGCTCCAGCTCCCCGGGGCGCTGCGGCTGGACGCCTGGGGGCGGGCCTGGGACAAGGCACACGTCGGGCAGTACATGCTCAACACGGTCATCGTCGTGTTCTTCGGCACGGCGGGCACGATGTTGTTCGGCTCGATGGCGGCGTACGTGCTGGGCCGCTACAGCTTCGTCGGCGGCAAGCTGATCTACTACTACTTCGTCGCCGGGCTCGCCTTCCCCATCTTCCTGGCGCTCGGGCCGCTGTTCTTCGTCGTCAAGCAGTTCGGGCTGCTCGACTCGCACATCGGCCTGATCATCGTCTACATCGCGTACTCGCTGCCCTTCACGATCTTCTTCCTGGCCGCGTTCTTCCGCACGCTGCCCGAGGCGGTCGCCGAGGCGGCCCTGATCGACGGCGCCTCGCACACCCGGACGTTCTTCCAGATCATGGTCCCGATGGCCAAGCCTGGCCTGGTCAGCATCACGATCTTCAACGTCCTGGGGCAGTGGAACCAGTACCTGCTGCCGCTGGCGCTCATGGGCGGCGCGCCGGAGAAGTGGCCGCTCACGCTCGGCATCGCCAGGATCTCCACCAGGGCCGGCTACGAGGCGGACTGGCCGGGCCTGTTCGCCGCGCTGAGCATGACCATCCTGCCGGTGATGGTCATCTACATCATCTTCCAGCGGCAGATCCAGTCCGGGTTGAGCTCGGGCGCGCTGAAGTGAGATTCGCCGAACACGCAGCGTAGTCGTATGGCTACTCGTTAGAGTGAGGGGCCTTCGTCAGCACATCCGGGGGTCCCTCATGCGCGTTCCCGCACTTCTGCTCGTCCTGCTCACGACGGCCGCCTGTGCGGGGCCACCGGCGCCGCTGCAGGAGGTCGCGAAACCGAGCCCGTCGGGGCTGCCGGAACTGAGCGGCGGCGGTGAGTTCACCTCGGGTGACACCGCGGCGATCGCCTACGACCGCCGCCTGGCTCCCGAGGGCGCGCAGGCCAGCCTCACGGCCGAGTCCAGCGGCGGCACGACCCGCACCTCGCTGGTCGTGGAGGGCTTCCTGCCCCGCCACCACTACGGCGCCCACCTGCACACCGCGCCCTGCGGCACCGACCCCGACGACGCCGGCGGCCACTACCAGCACAACCCCGGCCACGCCGACCCGGCCAGCGAGATCTGGCTCGACGTCACCACCGACGGGTCGGGTGCGGGCCGCTCGACGGCCCGTCACTCCTGGAGTCTCGACCCCGCCGCCCTGCCGAAGTCGCTGGTCATCCACGCCCGGCCCACCACGAAGAGCGGCGCCCACGCGGGCGAGGCGGGCCCTCGGGTGGCCTGCCTGACACTGCACTAGCCGAAAGGCGTGCATAATTACACAATTACATATTGTGGAGGTCCCGCGTTGACTAGCCGCCGATGGCAGCCGCCCCGCTTACGGTTGTTCGAGCAGGTGCACCGCCGGGCCACCTGGCTGGAGCTACTCTACGACCTCGTCTTCGTCGTGGCGGTCGCCGAGCTGGCCGACGTGCTCGCCGGCGGCGCCGACGCCGGCCGCGTCCTCACCTTCGTCGGCCTGTTCGTGCCGGTCTGGTGGTCCTGGGCGGGTTACGTCTTCTATGCCAACCGGTTCGACACCGACGACGTCAGCCATCGCCTGCTCGCTCTGCCGCAGATCCTCGCGGTGGCCACGATGGCGGCCAGCGTCAGCGACATCGAGCAGCGCTCGGCCCTGTTCGCGCTCTCCTACGCGGCGGCCCGGATCCTGCTCGTCGTCGCCTACCTCAGGGCCGGCCGGCACGTGCCCGAGGCCCGGCCGCTCACCGTGCGGTACGCGGCCGGGTTCACCGTCGCCGCGGTCATCTGGCTGGCCTCCCTCGCCGTCGATCCGCCGCAGCGGTACGCGATGTGGGCCGTGGCGCTGGTGATCGACCTGGCGACCCCGCTGCTCAGCCGGGGCCACCAGAGCAAGCTGCCGCCGCAGAGCGAGCACCTGCCGGAGCGGTTCGGGCTGTTCGTCGTGATCGTGCTCGGCGAGGTGGTCGCGGCCGTGGTCACCGGGCTCAAGGGGCACGACGTCACCCCGTCCGTGCTGCTGATCGCCCTGGCCGGGGTGGCCATCGCGATGGCCTTCTGGTGGTTGTACTTCGACCACGTCGATGAGTCCGTCGTGCTGCGCACCAAGCTGGCCGGGCAGGTGTGGGTGTACTCGCACCTGCCGCTCTCGATGGGCCTGGTGGCGTTCGGCATCGGGATCGAGCACGCGCTCATGCACCCGTCGGGGACGAGCTGGGCCGTCGGGGTGCCGGCCGCCGTGGTCTTCGCCGTGCTCGGCCTCCAGCACCTGTGCTCGGCCGACCGCCGGGCGGGCGTCGTCCGGCTGGCCGCCGCCGTGCTCACGCTCGCCTCCTCCGCGCTGCCCGTCGCGGCGGCGCTCCCGCTCGTCCTGCTGTTCGGCGCCGCCCAGGTGGGTTACGACCTGCTGCGCCCCTCCCCGGAAGGCACATCGTGACCCAGGAAGTGTTCGACCGCCAGCTCGCCGCCATCGCCGACGGCGACCTGGAGGCCCTGCTCGCCCAGTACCACGACGAGGCGGTGGTCGTCCGGTTCGACCGCGCGGCCAGGGGCGCCGCCGAGATCCGCGAGCTGTTCACCGCCTACCTGGCGGCCGGGCCGCGGGTGGAGGAGATCATGTCGCTCCGGATCGAGGGGGACGTGATCTTCTACAACGCGGTCATGACCGTCGGCGGGAACCGGGTCACGACGTTCGGGACGCTGGTCGTCAGGGACGGCAGGATCTGGCGCCAGACCGCCGCCGCCCTGCCGCTCACCTGATCGCCGCCTCCATCGGCCGCCAGGGCGCGGAGTCGAAGATCAGCATGATGGACCGGATCCGCCCGTCCGGGCCGAGGGTGAAGTGCTCGGCGGTGCGCTGGGTGCCGACCGGCGTGGCGGTGTGCAGGTCGTAGACGAGGGTCGCCGCCGAGTCGCCGTACAGCTCGCTGATCAGGTCGACGCCGGTCACCACGCTCATCAGGGCCTCGATGCCGGCCAGGTGGCCGGTGGGGTCGGTCGAGGAGACGAACGGGCTCCTGAAGGAGAACTCCTCGCCGATCAGCGCCGCCGCGGCCGGCACGTCGGCGCGGAGCCTGGCCTCGTGGTAGGCCCTGACCACCTCGCGGGTGCCGGTCATCGCCCCTCCAGGTGCGCCGAGAGTCGCTGCTGGTTGTCGGCCAGGCGCAGGCACAGGTGTCGCAGCGTGGTCAGGTCGGCGGCCGTGAACCCCTGGAACATCGCCCGCATCGCCATCTGCGACGGCGTGCGGAACGCCTCGATCCACACCCGGCCCTCGTCGGTGATCATGGCCAGCACCGAGCGCCGGTCGCGGCTGTCCTGGACCCGCCGCGCCAGGCCGTCGCGTTCCAGGGTGTCCACCAGGCCGGTGACGTTGCGCGAGCTGACCCCGGCGGCCTGGGCCAGGTCGCCGATGCTGATGCCGCCTCCGGCTCCTGCCGCGCTGAGGCGCAGCAGGACGTCCATCGCGCCGGAGCTGAGCCCGCGCCCCTCGCTGCCGTGCGCGCGCATGCGCTCCACGGCCTGGTACGCCGTCCGCACGGCGGCGGCCGCCTCGAACGGCGCGGTGTCGCCGCCGCCGACGAACTCACTCATGGCCGCCCTGGCCCGCGGGTCGAAGAGGGAGCCGTCCGGCTCCTGGTCAAATTTATGTACGTCCTTCACAATGAATGTCTACCAGAAAACGCGAAGGCCCGTGCGCGACGCACGGGCCTTCGGGGAGGACGGTCAGGACTGGGCGTGCTCGGCCGGGATCGTGCCGAGGCGGCCCGCCTGGAAGTCCTCGAACGCCTGGACCAGCTCGGCGCGGGTGTTCATGACGAACGGGCCGTGGTGCGCCACGGGCTCGCCGATCGGCTCGCCGCCCAGGACGATCACGTCGAGCGTGTCCTTGGCCTCGATCGTGATGGTCTCGCCCAGGGTGGTCCGGCCCGGCCGGTTGCCGAAGCCGTCGAAGACCGCGAGCTGCCCGCCGTGCAGCGGACGCCGCTCGGCGCCGACCGTGCCGCGGCCGGAGAGGGCGTAGACCAGGGCGTTGTAGTCCTTGCGCCACGGCAGGCTCAGCCGCGCGCCCGGGGTGATGGTGGCGTGCAGCAGCGTGATCGGCGTCTGCGTGCTGCCGGGGCCGGTGTTGCCGGCCAGCTCGCCCGCGATCAGCCGGACCAGCGCGCCGCCGTCGTGGCTGCTCAGCAGCGCGACGCTGGAACGCCCGATGTCCTGGTACTTCGGCGCGATCATCTTCTTGGCGCCCGGCAGGTTGACCCAGAGCTGGATGCCGTGGAACAGGCCGCCCTTCTGGACCAGCCACTCCGGCGGCGCCTCCTTGTGCAGGATTCCGGACGCGGCCGTCATCCACTGGGTGTCGCCGTTGGTGATCGTGCCGCCGCCGCCGTTGGAGTCGAGGTGCTCCATGACGCCGTCGATCATGTACGTGACGGTCTCGAAGCCGCGGTGCGGATGCCAGGGCGTGCCCTTGGGCTCGCCGGCCGCGTAGTCGACCTCGCCCATCTGGTCCATCATGACGAACGGGTCGAGGTATTCGAGCTTGATCGCCGCAAGGGCGCGGCGCACGGGGAAGCCCTCACCCTCGAACCCGCTGGGCGCGGTCTCGACGGCGAGCACCTTCCGCTCCGGCACTCCCGCCACGGGCGCGGGCACGCGGGGGAGGGTGAGCGGGTTCTCAACGGTTACGGCGGGCATGTCGCGCTCCTTCCAGCGGGATCTGCCCCATGCAACCAAGTTTAGTTTTCAACTATTCCGTGGGGCTACGGGATGCGGGACATCATCCGCTCCATGCCGTTGATCCAGTTGTCGCGCAACGCCTGGGCGGCCTTGGCCGGCTCGTCGGCCTGCAGGAACTCGGCGATCCGGCGGTGCTCGGCGGCCTCGCGCTCCAGGGGCGCGTCGTCGCCGGCGATCAGGTGGGCGTAGCGGCGCATGCCGGCCTTGACGCTGGTGATGAGGTCGAGCAGGCGCTCGTTGCGGCAGCCGCTCAGCAGCAGGTCGTGCCACTCGTCGTCGTGACGTTCGATGATCTGCTGCTCGGCCACGTTGTCGGGGAAGTCCTGGGCCAGCTTCAGCAGGTCGGGGGCGATCGAGCGCAGGTGGGCCGGGTCGGAGCAGTCGAGGGCCAGCGACTCCAGGGCGGCCACGATCTCGCACAGCTCGCGGAACTCGCGCCGGCTCACCGGGGCGAACCGGAACCCGCGCCCCTGGGTGCTCTCCAGCACGCCCTCGCCCGCCAGGGTGATCAGTGCCTCGCGCAGAGGGGTACGGCTGACGCCCAGGTCGGCGGCGAGGGAGGCCTCGTTGATGTCGGTCCCGGCGGCGAAGTCACCTCGATCGAGGCGGCTCAGCAGTTCTTCCCTGATCTGCTCGCGCAACGGTCGCCGCTCGATCGGCATGGGGGACTCCCTCTCGTTCAGGTCAACCGAATCTTAACCCTTGACGTGATGCAAAATACTGCACTATGAATTCGGCATACAAAATATTACATTGCATGATCGAGGAGTTCGAGTGGGGCTGACCCGGATACCGGGGCTGCTGTTCGGCGGGGACTACAACCCGGAGCAGTGGCCGGAGGAGGTGTGGGCCGAGGACGTGCGGCTCATGGCCGAGGCCGGGGTCAACATGGCGACCGTCGCGGTGTTCTCCTGGTCGCGCCTGGAGCCCGCGCGGGGGGCGTACGACTTCGCGTGGCTCGACCGGGTGCTGGACCTGTTGCACGAGCACGGCGTCGCCGCCGACCTGGCCACCGCGACCGCGACGCCGCCGCCGTGGCTGGTGCGCGAGCACCCCGAGATGATGCCGGTCAACGCCGACGGTGTGCGGCTGGAGTTCGGCTCCCGGCAGGGCTACTGCCCGAGCTCGCCGGTCTACCGCGAGCACGCCGTACGGATGGCCACCGCGATGGCCGAGCGTTACGGCGACCACCCGGCGCTGGCCATGTGGCACATCGGCAACGAGTACGCCGACCACACGCTGGAGTGCTTCTGCCCCGAGTCCGCCGCCCACTTCCGCCGTTGGCTGGAAGACCGGTACGGCACCGTCGACGCCCTCAACGCCGCCTGGGGCACCTCCTGCTGGGGCCAGCACTACACCAGCTTCGACCAGGTCGAGCCGCCCAGGACGGCGCCCGGCCCGGTCAACCCCGCCCAGCTCCTCGACTGGCGGCGCTTCTGCAGCGACGCGCTCCTGGAGCTGTTCCTGGCCGAGAAGGCGGCGCTGCGCGCGATCACACCGAGCGTCCCGGTCACCACGAACTTCATGAGCATCCTGCACGGCCTCGACTACTGGAAGTGGGCCGAGGCCGAGGACCTCGTGAGCGACGACGCCTACCCCGACCCCGCCGATCCCGGCTCGCACGTGCAGGTGGCGCTCAGCTACGACCTCATGCGCTCGCTGCGGCAGGGGCCCTGGCTGCTGCTGGAGTCCGCGCCGTCCGCGGTGTCCTGGCGCGAGGTGAACGTCCCCAAGCCGCCGGGCATGATGCGCCTGCACAGCCTTCAGGCGCTCGCACACGGCTCCGACGGCGTGATGTTCTTCCAGTGGCGGCAGGCCAAGTACGGCCCCGAGAAGTTCCACTCGGCGATGCTGCCGCACGGCGGGACGCGGACCCGCGGCTGGCACGAGACCCTGGCGCTCGGCGAGGACCTGCGGCGCCTGTCGGAGGTCGCGGGAGGCGAGACCCGCGCCCAGGTGGCGCTGCTGCTCGACTGGTCGAGCTGGTGGGGCCTGGAGGCGCCCGAGTCCATGCCGTCCAACCGGCTCAAGCTCAAGGAGCTGCTGCTCGCCTGGTACGCCCCGCTGCACGCCAGGGGCATCGCCGTCGACCTCGCGCCGCCCGGCCGGGACCTGTCGTCGTACGACCTGGTCATCGCCCCGAACCTCTACATGTGCACCGCCGAGCAGGCCAAGGCGCTGGAGGCGTACGAGGGCAGGCTCGTCGTGGGCCCGTTCAGCGGCGTGGTGGACGAGAGCGACCAGGTGCACACCGGCGGCGCCCCCGGCCCGCTGGCCGACCTGCTCGGCATCGCCGTGGAGGAGTTCTGGCCGCTCGCCGACGGGGACGTCCAGCGGACCGGTCTGGGCGACGCCCGCACCTGGGCCGAGTGGATCAGGCTGGAGGGCGCCGAGCCCGTCGCCCTGTTCGAGGGCGGCGACCTGGACGGCCTGCCCGCCGTCACCCGCAAGGGCGCGGTCACCTACGTCGGCTGCCTGCTCGACGACGTGACGCCGGTGCTGGAGCCGCTGCTGGACGGCATCGAGCGCATCGACGTGCCGCAGGGCGTGGAGGCCGTCAGGAGGGGCGGCCACCTGTTCCTCCTCAACCACACCACCGCCCCGCAGCCGGTCACGCTCCCGCATCCGGGGACGGACCTGCTCACCGGGGCCGAACTGCGGGGCGGCATCGAGCTGGCCCCTCGCGACGCCGTCGTGCTCAGGATCGAAGGAGAGAAGTGACGCACCCGTACATACCCAACGCCGAGCCGCGCGTGCGAGCCGAGATGCTCGCGGCGGTCGGCGCGTCGAGCGTCGAGGAGTTCTACGCCGACATCCCCGCGGAGCTGCGGCTGGACCGGCCGCTCGACCTCCCGGCGCCGTTCACCGCCGAGCGTGACCTGGTGCGCCACATGAAGGGCCTGTTCGCCCGGACCGTCGACACCGAGGAGGCGCTCAGCTTCCTCGGCCACGGCTGCTACCCGCACCACGTGCCCGCCGTCTGCGACGAGGTCAACTCCAGGAGCGAGTTCCTGACCGCGTACGCGGGCGAGCCGTACGAGGACCACGGCCGCTTCCAGGCCCTGTTCGAGTACGTCAGCATGATGGGCGAGCTGCTGGAGATGGACGTCGTCAACGTCCCCACCTACGACGGCTTCCAGGCGTCCGGCACCGCGCTGCGCATGGCCTGCCGCTACACCAAGCGGTCGAAGGTGCTGGTCACCGGGGCGATCGGCGCCGACAAGCTGAGCAAGCTGCGTGACTTCCTGGCCCCCGACATCACCATCGAGCTGGCCCCCGTGGCCGAGGACGGGCAGATCGGCGAGGTCGCGCTCAACGACTCCTACGCCGCGATCTACCTGGAGACCCCGAACGTCTACGGCGTCGTCGAGACCCGCGGCCGGGAGCTGGCCGACCTCGCGCACGCCGCCGGCGCGCTGCTGGTCGTCAGCGCCGACCCCATCTCCCTGGGCGTGCTGGCCCCGCCCGCCTCCTACGGCGCCGACATCGTCTGCGGCGACATCCAGTCGCTCGGCATCCACCAGAACTACGGCGGCGGCCACGCCGGCTACATCGCCACCCAGGACCACGAGCCGCTGGTCGCCGAGTTCCCCTCGCGCCTGTTCGGCATCGCGCCGACGAAGGTCCCCGGCGAGTACGGCTTCGGCGACGTCTTCTACGACCGCACCTCCTTCGCCCTGCGCGAAGAGGGCAAGGAATGGGTGGGCACCGCCGCCGCGCTGTGGGGCATCACGGCCGGGGTCTACCTCGCGCTGATGGGCCCGCAGGGCATGAAGGAGCTCGGCGAGACCGTCCTGGCCCGCACCCGGTACGCCATGGACGCCCTGGCCCGGTCGGTCACCGTCCGGCACGGGGGCTCGGTGCACTTCCGCGAGTTCGCGATCGAGGTGCCCGACTCCGCGGCGCTGCTCGCCGGGCTGCGCGAGCGCGGCATCTACGGCGGCGTGCCGCTGGACGAGCGCACGGTGCTCGTCTGCGTGACCGAACGCCACACCATCGAGGACATCGACCGGCTCGCGGCAGCCGTACAGGAGGTTGTGCAGGCATGAGCGGGCACGGAGCCGAGTCCTTCGCGGAGCTGCCGGTGGCGCCCAAGCCGCCGCTGCGCCGCTTCCACCAGGCACGCTGGGACGAGCCGATCATCTTCGAGCTGTCCAGCCCCGGCCGCCGCGGCATAGCCGTGCCCGAGCCGGGTGCGCCGAAGGTCGAGCTGCCCGAGGGCGTCGGTCGGGTCACCCCGCCGAAGCTGCCCGAGATGTCGCAGCCGCACGTGGTGCGGCACTACCTGCGGCTGTCGCAGGAGAACCTGGGCGTCGACCTCAACATCGACATCGGCCAGGGCACCTGCACGATGAAGTACAGCCCGAAGGTCAACGACCAGTTCGCCAACGCGATCGCCGAGCTGCACCCGCTGCAGCACGAGGACACCGTGCAGGGCGTGCTGGAGATCTACTGGCGGCTGGAGCGCATGCTGGCCGAGATCTCCGGGATGTCACGCGTGTCCCTCCAGCCCGGTTCGGGCTCGGCGGCCATCTACGCCAACATCGCCATGATCAGGGCCTACCACGCCGCCCGCGGCGAGAGCCACCGGGACCAGGTCATCACCACGATGTTCTCGCACCCCTCGAACGCGGCCTGCGCCAAGGTCGCCGGGTACGAGGTCATCACCCTCATGCCGGACGCCAACGGCCTGCCCGACCTGGAGGCGCTGCGCGCCGCCGTCGGCCCGCGCACGGCCGCCCTGATGATCACCAACCCCGAGGACACCGGCATCTACAACTCCAGGATCAAGGAGTTCGTGGACCTGGTGCACGAGGTCGGCGGCCTGGCCTGCTACGACCAGGCCAACGCCAACGGCATCCTCGGCATCACCCGGGCCCGCGACGCCGGGTTCGACCTGTGCCACTTCAACCTGCACAAGACGTTCTCCACGCCGCATGCCTGCGGCGGCCCGGCGGCCGGCGCCTGCGGCGTCTCGCCGGAGCTGGAGCCGTTCCTGCCCGGGCCCGTGGTCTCCTTCGACGGCGACGCGTACGGGCTGGAGACGCCCGCGCAGACCGTCGGCAAGATCCGGCCGTTCCTCGGCGTCACCCCGAACATCGTGCGCGCCTACGCCTGGATCATGACCCTGGGCGCGAAGGGGCTGCGCGAGGTGGCCGAGACGGCGGCGCTGAACAACAACTACCTGATGCACAAGGTGTTGCAGATCCCCGGGGCCTCGGCGCCGTGGAACCAGCGCCGGATCGAGCAGGTCCGCTACTCCTGGCAGGAGCTGTCGGAGGAGACGGGGGTGCACTCGGAGGAGATCGGCGTGCGCGCCGCCGACTTCGGCGTCCACTACTGGACCAGCCACCACCCTTACCTGGTGCCGGAGCCGTTCACGCTGGAGCCGACGGAGTCGTACTCGCGGGAGGACCTGGACGAGTACGCGGCGATCCTGGAGCACGTCGCCTCGGAGGCGCGGCGGGACCCGGAGTTCGTCAAGGGCGCGCCCTACAACCAGACGATCCACAAGATCGACCCGACGCCGCTCGACGACCCCAAGCAGTGGGCGCCGACCTGGCGCGCGTACGTGCGCAAGCACCTGGCCGCGGGCGGCTGAGCCATGGCGTCCGGAGGGAACGGCGTGATCGGGCTGGTCGTCAACCCGGTCGCCGGGCTGGGCGGGTCCGTGGGGCTCAAGGGCAGCGACGGCGCCGACGTGCAGCGCGCGGCCCTGGCCAAGGGCGCCGAGCCCAAGGCCGGGCGGCGGGCCGCGCAGGCCGTCGCCACGCTGCTGGCCCGCCGTCCCGGGGTCCGGCTGGTGACCGTGGCGGGGGCGATGGGCGAGGACAGCGCCCGCGCCGCCGCGGTCCCGTACGAGCTGGTGCCCTCCGGCGTCGGGGACACAACCGCTGACGCGACCACCGCGGCCGACACGCGGGCGGCCGTCGCCGCGCTGGCGGACGTGGACCTGCTGCTGTTCGCCGGCGGCGACGGCACGGCCCGCGACGTGCTCGACGCCGCGCGGGAGCTGGGCGGCCAGGCGCCGCCCGTGTTGGGCATACCGGCCGGGGTCAAGGTGTATTCGGGCTGCTTCGCGCTCAGCCCGGCCACCGCCGGGTTCGTGGCGGCCGACTTCCTGGCCCGGCCGGAGACCGTCGAGGCCGAAGTGGTGGACCTGGACGAGGAGCGCTACCGCCGGGGGCTCGTCAGCCCCCGGCTCTACGGTAGCCTGCGCGTCCCGGCAGGTCGCGCGGCCCTGTCGGGGCGCAAGGCGGGCTCTTCGGACGCGGCTCCGGCCACGGTCGAGGGCATCGCCCGCGCGGTCGCGGCCCGGCTGCGGCCGGGGGCGCGCTACGTGCTCGGCCCCGGCGCCACCACGGCGGCCGTGGGCAGGGAGCTCGGGCTCGCCACCACGCTGCTCGGCGTGGACGTGGTCGAGGCCCGCGCGGACGGCGGCGCCGACCTGGTGGCCGCCGACGTGACCGAAGGGGAGCTGTTCGAGCTGGTACGCGGCCGGGAATCGGTCATCGTGCTGTCGGTGATCGGCGGCCAGGGCTTCGTGCTCGGCCGCGGCAACCAGCAGGTCTCGCCCCGGGTGCTCGACGAGGTGCTCGGGGGCGGCGGTGGCGACCGGCTGGTCGTGCTGGCCACGCAGCAGAAGCTGGCCGGGCTCGGGGGGCGGCCGCTGCTGGCCGACAGCGGGGACCAGGAACTGGACCGGAAGCTGGCCGGGCACGTACGGGTGGTCACCGGATACCGCGAAAGCACGATTTATCGCATTTGTGCGGCAAGTGAGGAGTTCTACGGATGAACAGGCTCGATGGCAAGGTCGCGATCGTCACCGGCGGTGCCTCCGGCATCGGCCGGGCGACGGCGGTGCTCTTCGCCGAGGCGGGCGCCCAGGTCGTCGTCGCCGACATCGACGGCGCGGGGGCCGAGGAGACGGCCAAGGCGATCACGCAGGCGGGGGCGTCCGCGGTCGCCGTCCAGGGGGACGTGTCCGCGGAGGAGGACTGCCGGCGCATCGCCCGCACGGCCGTGGACACCTACGGCGGCCTGCACGTGCTGTTCAACAACGCGGGCATCATCCGCCGCACCACCGCGCTCGACCTCGACGTGGACGAGTGGGACCGCGTGATGGCGGTCAACGTGCGCTCGGTGTTCCTGATGTGCAAGCACGCGATCCCGCTCATGACCGAGGGCGGCTCGATCGTCAACACCGGCTCCGGCTGGGGGCTCAAGGGCGGTGGGAACGCGATCTCCTACTGCGCCTCCAAGGCGGCCGTCGTCAACATGACCAGGGCGCTGGCGATCGACCACGCCAAGGCCGGGATCCGGGTGAACTCCGTCAACCCCGGCGACACGAACACCCCGATGCTGCGGGACGAGGCCCGCCAGCTCAACGAGGACTGGGCCGCCTTCGAGGCCGACGCCGCCGACCGGCCGATGGGCCGCTCGGGCAGCCCCGAGGAGATCGCCCAGGCCGTCCTCTTCCTGGCGAGCGACGCCGCCAGTTACGTCACCGGATCCGCTCTCGTCGTCGACGGCGGCGGGCTCGCGTAGCCCCCAACAGCACCACCCCCTGAAGGAGCCCATCATGAAGCGTGCGCTGGCCGTACTGGGTCTGCTCGCCACCGCCGCCACCGCCTGCAGCGGCGGTGGCGGGAATGTTCCAGGCGTGAGCGGGAACGCCGCCGCGGGGCAGGTCACCGTCCGCTGGTCCACCTGGGGATCGGCCGAGGACGTCAAGCTCTACGAGTCCTTCACCAAGGACTTCGAGCAGCGCCACCCGAACATCAAGCTCAAGCTGGAGTCCGTCGCCAAGTACGAGGACTACCACCCCAAGCTGCTCGCCCAGCTCACCAGCGGCACCGCCCCCGACGTGTTCTTCGTGGGCGACGACAACATCGGCAAGTTCGTCTCCGCCGGGGTCGTCCAGCCGCTCAACGACCAGCTCGCGGGCCCCGACTCCAAGAGCAAGCCCGAGGACTTCTTCGAGGGCGTGTACGGCGGCGCCAAGAAGGACGGCAAGATCTACGGCGTCCCGAACGACACCAACCCCGAGGTCCTCTGGTACGACAAGAAGGCCCTGAAGGCCGCCGGCATCACCGAGGACCCGGCCACCCTCAACGCGTCCAAGCAGTGGACCATGGCCAAGTACCTGGACATGAACGCCAAGCTCAAGGCCGCGGGCCTGGGCGGGTCCGTCTACTGGAACTGGTACGGATCCACGTACTCGGTCATCTCCGGCTTCGGCGGCAAGGTCTGGGACGGCGGCAAGTTCGTCGCCACCACCGACCCCAAGTCCCGCAAGGCGCTGGAGACCCTGGCCAAGGGCTACCAGGACAAGACGTTCCTGAGCGCGGACCTGCAGCCCGCGAGCAACAGCGGGAACACCCAGCTCATCAAGCACAAGGTCGGCTTCTACGCCGGCGGACGCTGGGTGATCGACATCGTCAAGAAGGGCGGCGAGCTGGACAACTACGACATCGTCCCGTTCCCGTCCGAGACCGGTGAGCCGATGCCCGGCGCCGTGGCGGCCTCCTACCTGTCGCTCAACAAGGGCACCAAGCAGCCCAAGGAGGCCTTCACCTTCCTGACGGAGTTCGTCAGCAAGGAGGGCCAGCTCATGCGGCTCAAGGACGGCGGCGCGGTGCCCTCGATCAAGGGCGCCGAGCAGGTCGTGCTGGCCGGCAACTACCCCGCGCACGCCCAGACCTTCCTCGACGTGCGTGACACCGGCTTCGCGAACTATCCCGAAGAGGTCGCGGTGCCCGGCCTGACCGCCTCGATCAACGAGCACCTGATGAAGGTCTGGCAGGGCAAGCTCGGCTTCGAGCAGGGCATGACCGAGCTGCAGACCCTCGTCGACGGCAAGCTGGGCTAGCGGATGGCCGTGCTCGCCGGGCCGCGCGGCAAGACCGCCGCGCGGCCCGCCAAGAAGCTGCGCGACCGCGACGGCTGGTGGGCCGCGATCTTCCTCGCGCCGCAGGTCGGCGCGCTGGTGGTGTTCCTGGTGATCCCGCTCGGGTTCGCCGTGGTGCTGGCCTTCATGAACTGGGACGGGCTCGGCGAGAAGTCGTGGGCCGGGCTGTCCAACTTCGCCGCCCAGCTCACCGACCCGCTGTTCGGCCGCGCGGTGTGGAACACGGTCAAGCTGGCGCTGCTGACCGTGCCGTTCGGGCTCGCCCTCGCGGTGCTGATCGCGGTGGCCCTGAACAGCATCAAGGGCAGCAACGTCTACCGGGTCGTGTACTTCATGCCGGTCGTCACCAGCTCGGTGGCCGTCGCCCTGATGTGGCAGGTCATCCTGGCCGGCGACGAGAACGGCGTGCTGAACACCTCGCTCCGGCGCTGGTTCGGCGTCAGCGGCCCCGACTGGCTGCTCGACCCCGGCTGGGTCATCGTGGCCATCGCCGTGGTGACGATCTGGTCGTCGCTCGGCCTCAACGTGGTGATCTTCATGGCCGGGCTGCAGACCATCCCGCCGCAGGTCGTCGAGGCCGCCCGGATCGACGGCGCGAGCCCCTTCCGGATCTTCCGGTCGGTCACGCTGCCGCTGCTGTCGCCCACCATCTTCTTCTCCAGCGTGGTGGCGGTGATCAGCTCGTTCCAGGCGTTCGACCAGATCTACGTGCTGGTGGACCCGAAGGACAACGAGGGCGCGCGCACGATCGTGTACCACATCTTCGATCTCGGCTTCAAGAAGTTCGAGTTCGGGCCGAGCAGCGCGGCCGCCCTGATCCTGCTGGTGCTGACGCTGCTCGTGACGCTGGTCCAGTTCGCCGCGCAGAAGCGCTTCGTCCACTACGACTCGTGAGGCGGTACGCATGAGATCACGGCAGATCGGTCTGCACGCCGCGCTCACGGTCGGCGGGCTGCTCATGCTGTTCCCGTTCGTGTGGATGTTGTTCACCTCCGCCAAGGGCGTGCGGCAGATGATCAACGATCCGACCGCCTGGCTGCCGGCCCCCTGGACCTGGCAGAACTATCCCGACGCGCTGTCGACCATGCCGTTCGGGCTGGCGTACTGGAACAGCTTCTACATCGCCGCCCTGAACGTGGTGCTCACCCTGCTCACCTCGGCGATGGCCGCCTACGCCTTCGCCCGGATCAGGTTCAGGGGCTCGGGCGTGCTGTTCGTGCTGTTCCTGGCCACGCAGATGGTGCCGTCGCAGGTGACGATCGTGCCGCTGTACCTGATGCTGGCCAAGTTCGGCTGGATCGACTCGCACCTGTCGCTGATCGTCCCGACGATCGCGAACCCGTTCGCGGTGTTCCTGCTGCGCCAGTTCATCAGGGCGGTGCCGATCGAGCTGGAGGAGGCGGCCAGGATCGACGGCGCGGGCCGGTGGCGGTGCTTCTGGAGCATCGTGCTGCCCAACATCCGGCCGGGGCTCGGCGCGCTCGGCATCATCGTGTTCCTGGCGTCCTGGAACTCGTTCCTGTTCCCGCTGATCTTCCTGAACACGCCGGAGCTGTTCACCGTCCCGCTGCTGCTCAGCCAGTTCGCCCAGCAGCACGGCGCGACCGACTACGGGCAGATCCTGGCGGC
The DNA here is from genome assembly GCF_040675375.1 of Nonomuraea sp. NPDC049607. Taxonomy (NCBI): domain Bacteria; kingdom Bacillati; phylum Actinomycetota; class Actinomycetes; order Streptosporangiales; family Streptosporangiaceae; genus Nonomuraea; species Nonomuraea sp. NPDC049607. The sequence goes on along the minus strand of NZ_JBFAOV010000002.1, from coordinate 168,521 downwards.
CTCGGCGATCGCCGTGGTGCCGACGCTGATCGCGTTCCTGATCGGGCAGCGGAAGATCATCAACTCGATGGCCGCCTCCGGCCTGGGAGGAAAGTAAGTGCTGGACCTGCGTGAACGCCCCTTCACCGAGCGCGGCTCGCGGTTGCTCGTCATGGCGGCCGACGACGGCTCGCTGCGCGTCGCCGAGGCGCTCTACGAGACCCGGCTCGACGACACGACCGTCCGCGCCGGCCTGCGGTTCTACGCCGGCTCCCGGGAGCTGCGCGTACGCCGGGCCCTGCCCGACCGGGTGGAGCTCGACGGCGACGTGACCCTGGCCTTCGCCGACCCCGGCACCCTGGTCGCGGTCGGCGAGGGCGCCCGGGCCGTCTGGGACGGCGGCGAGACCGCCATCGACGGCTGTGTCACCCTCGCCGGCGAGCCGACCGTCCGCGACGGGGCCGAGGTCCTGGCCCGGGCCGCCGAACGCTGGGCCGCCTGGTTCGCCCGGATGCCCGCCGTCCCCGCCGAGTTGCGCGAACGCGCCGAGCAGGCCTGGTGGACGCTGGCGGTCAACCTGGTACGCATCCAGGGCAGGGAGTCTCTCGTCCCCTCCAAGTACGGCTACGTCGGCCTGTGGAACTGGGACTCCTACTTCCACGCCATCGCCCTCAGGCACGCCGACCCCGCCCTGGCAAGGGAGCAGATCCGCATCCTGCTCGACAACCAGCGGCCCGACGGCCTGATCCCCGACGTCGTGCACGACCACGGAGTGCTCGCCGAGACCACCGACCTGCCGCGCTCCGACCTGGCCCGGCTCGCCCAGCACGTCGGCGGCGAGCCGATCCGGCACGTCGTGCCCGTCACCAAGCCGCCGCTCACCGCGTGGGCCGTGTGGAAGATCCACGAGGTGGACCCCGATCCCGCCTTCCTGGCCGAGGTCTACGAGCCGCTGGTCAGGTCGCAGGAATGGTGGTTCGCCCACTCCGACCCGGACGGCGACGGCCTGGCCGAGTACCTGCACCCGTACTCGTCGGGCCTGGACGACAGCCCGATCTGGGACGGCGGCCCGCGCGCCGAGCCCCCGGACCTGAACTCCTACCTGGCCCTCCAGTACGACCGCCTGGGCGACATCGCCACCGTGCTCGGCAAGGACGCCGGCGGGTGGCGGGCCAGGGCGCAGGAACTCGTGGACCGCATGGTCGAACGCCGCTGGAACGGCCACCGCTTCGTCACCAAGGTCGCCGGAGCTGCCGACGCCGACGTGCGCACGCCGCTCGACCTCATGCCGCTGCTCACCGGCCGCCTCCCGGCCGAGATCGCGGACCGGCTGGTCCAGGACCTGACCTCGCCCTCCTTCTGGGCCGAACGTCCGGTCCCCACGGTGGCCTTCGACGACCCGCGCTTCGACCCCGACGCCATGTGGCGCGGCCCGGTCTGGCTGAACGTCAACTACCTGCTGATCGACGGCCTGCGCCGCTCCGGCCGTCCGGACGTCGCCGACGAGCTCGCCGCGCGCACCCTGGCCATGGTGCGCGACGGCGGCGGTCTGTACGAGTACTGGAACCCCCTCACGGGACGGCGGGCGGGCCGCGCCACGACCGGCTTCGGCTGGTCCTCGGCCCTGTTCGTCGACCTCGCCCACGCCGCCCTATGAGGACGTGACGAGCGTGAACGCCCCCCGCGTCAGCGTCAGCAGCTCCTGGGCCACCGGCCCCTGCTGAAGCGGCACGGACGGGTTCACGGCGGTCGTGGACACCACGTACGTCCGGCCGCCGGCCGTACGGGCGAGGAAGCTCATGGCCACCAGGCCCGGCTCCGAGCCGCCCTTGTGCCACACCACGGGCCACTGCGCCTTGTCCAGCCGCAACCCCGCGTCGGTGATCGACAACACCTCGCCGACGCGGGCGTCCTTCAGCCGGGCCAGCTCGCCATAGGCCCGGCAGACCTGGGCGGGCGTGGCGAACCACTCCAGCCGGTCCAGCTCGCGCGGCTCGCTCCAGGCCCGCACCTTCGACACCGGCACCTTGTCCACGACCCGGGCCAGGTAGTCGCGGCGCGCGGACGTGCCGAGCGACAGGTACCGCTCGGCGTACCGGGGGTGGTCGGCGCCCTTGAGCACGAACAGCTCCCTGGTCGTCAGGAACGGCACGTTGCGCCGGTCGCCGCCCCACGAGCGCATGACCCGCTCGACCGTCCGGCGGCCGGCCTTGTCGATCAGCAGGTCGGCGGCGGTGTTGTCGCTGATGGAGATCATCAGCCGGGCCGCCTCCAGCACCGTCACCTGGCTGTTGTCCGGGCGGTCCTGGAGCTCGCCGCTCGGCAGGCTCTTCAGCTCCGGCCGGATCGTGAGCCGGGTGTCCCAGCCGAACGCGCCGCTCCTGATGCGCTCGGCCACCGCGCCCAGCACGTACAGCTTGAACATCGAGCCGAGCGGGAAGGTCTTCGCGCCGGCCACCGCGTGCACCGGGCGGCAGCGGCCGTCGCCGGTCAGCTCGGCGGCCAGGAAGCCGGCGCGCGGGGCGACCTGACGCAGCCGCTGGTCCAGCTCCGACCAGCTCGCCGGCGCGACGCCGCTGAACTGGATGTAGTCGATCCTGTCGGTGCCGTCCACGCTGAGCGCGAGGGTGAACGCCTTGCCGGCCGCCGTGACGGTCGCCGACAGCGACCGCTCCTGGGCCTGGTCGAGCCTGTCCAGCCGCATGCCCCCGAACCCGGCCAGCGCCTGGTTGACCTGCGCCGGAGGGATGTTCTCGAGGAAGCTCGGCGCGAAGTGCCCGGCCAGCTCGGCGTCGCCGACCGGCAGCCGGTTGACGGCGTCCAGCAGCCAGGTGAGCTGCCTGCCGGCGGGGGTGTCGGGGATCTCCGCCGCCGCGGCGGAGGTGGACGTGGTGGCGGGCGCGGCGGTGGGCGCGGTGGCGGCCGTGACCGTGGCGAGGGCGGGGACGGGCTGCGCCGCGCAGGCGGTCACCGCCGCCGCCATGACGGCCGTCGCCAGAACGGGGAACCTGTGGTGAGACCTGACTCCGGCCGTGGCCGGAACCGGGAACCTGTGGTGAGACCTGACTCCGGCCGTGGCCGGAACCGCGAACTTGTGGTGAGACATGACCCCAGCCAACAGCCGCGGCCGGGCCCGCGCCCACCATATGGGCCACCGTTCTCGCAGGTGAGGGTAGCCGCATGAAATGTGCGGATAACCTCATAGACGCCCTTTCAGTTCCCCCGGACGATGGTGGTTCATGAGTTCCAGGCTGCTCGCCGGGTCGCTGGCGACGATCGGGGCCGGAGGCGCCCTCGCGGGCGCGCTGATGGAGTCCCGGACGGGCATCGCGCCGCAGGAGTGGGCCTACGCCGTCCTCGGCGTGGTGCTGCCCGCGCTGGGCTGGCTGCTCGTCGTCCGCCGCGCCGACCTGCGCTACGGCTGGCTGTTCCTGGCCGCCGCCGCCTGCCTCGGCCTCGGCACGCTGGGCTCCGGCCTGGCCATCAGGTTCCATTACGCCGGGCCGGTCGTCGTCTGGATGTCCGCGCTCTACGCCATGTACTACGGCCTGACCTGGATCTTCGTCCCACTGCTCTTTCCCGACGGCCGCCTGCCGTCCCGCCGCTGGCGGCCCGTGGCCTGGTTCGGCGGGATCGCGATCGCCATGCACACGGTGGGATACGGGTTGTTCGTGACCGATCCCGCCCGGCCGGGAGAGCTGCCCGCCGAGCTGTCCGCCGCCTTGATCTGGGCGTCCCTGGCCAGCGCGCTGGGCCAGCTCCTCGTCTTCCTGACAGCCGTCGTGGTCCTCGCCGGGCTCGTGGTCCGCTGGCGGCGCAGTGAGCCGGCCGAGCGCGGCCAGTACGCCTGGATGGTCGCGGGCGCCGCCGTCCAGCTCCTCGCGGGCGTGCTGCTTCTGTACGTGCTGAGCACGCGGCTGTGGGGTGCCGCGTTGATCGGCGTCTTCGCATTGATGACGGCGTTGCCGGCCGCCGTCCTGGTGGGGATCGTCCGGTACCGGCTGCTCGACATCCGGTTCGGCCTGCGGGGCTCCCGCCTGCACCTGATCTTCGACCTGCGGCCCACCGTCGACGAGGTGCTGTCCGGGCTCGGCACCGCGCTGGCGGCCACGCCCGAGCCCGTCGAGCAGCTCGGACGGCTCGCCGCCGCCGTCCGCGACGGGCTTGAGGCCAGGTGGGCGGCCGTGGAGCTGGCCGACGGGACCCGGGTGGCCGCGGGCGAGGAGGAGGGCGGGACGGCGCTGACCGTGCCCGTGCGCGGCGGCCTCGGACGCATCGAGCTGGGCCCGCGCCGAGCCGGCCGGTACGACCGGGAGGACCGGCGCTTCCTGGAGGCCCTGGCCGTGCCCGCCGGGCTGGCGATCCAGAGCGCCGGGCTGGTCGCCCGCCTGGTCAACGCGCAGGAGGCCGAACGACGGCGGATCGAGCGCAACATCCACGACGGCGTGCAGCAGCAGCTCGTCGCCCTCATCGCCGGGCTGGAGCTGGCCCGCGTCACCGGCGCCGGCCCCGAGGCGCTGGCCCGCCTGCGCGAGCAGGCCCGCCAGACGCTCACCGACCTGCGCGAGCTGGCCGCCGGCATCCATCCGTCGGCGCTCAGCCAGGGCGGCCTGGTGGAGGCCGTCGAGGAACGCTGCTCCCGGCTGCCCGTGCCCACGACCGTCACCTCCGACCCCGGGCTGCGGGCCCGCCGTTTCGCCGACGAGATCGAGGGCGCGATGTACTTCACCGTCAGCGAGGCCGTCGCCAACGCGCTCAAGCACGCCGACGCCGCCCGGATCGAGGTGCGCCTGACCCTGGCGCCGGGCCGCGTACGGGCCACCGTCGCCGACGACGGCAAGGGCTTCGACCCGGCCGCCGCCGCCCGCCGGGGCCTGGCCACGCTCGCCGACCGCCTGGACGCCCTGGGCGGCGGCATGGAACTCGACAGCGAGCCCGGAAAGGGGACGCGTATGCACGCCTGGGTGCCGGCCGATGCCTGAGCCCGTCCGCACGGTCGTCGCCGACGACCACTACCTGGTACGCGAGGGCACCCGGCAGCTCCTCGAACTGTCCGGCGAGGTCACCGTCGTCGGCGCGGTCGGCGACGCCGACGAGCTGCTGGACGCCGTACGCAGGCTGGAGCCGCAGGTCGTCGTCACCGACATCCGCATGCCCGGAGGGCAGTGGCGTCAGGGCTTCGAGGGCATCGACGCGGCCCATCGCATCAGGGCCGCGCATCCCGGCATCGGCGTGGTGGTGCTGTCGCAGTTCTCCGACGCCCTGTTCGCCTTCGAGCTGTTCAAGCACGGGACGGCCGGGTTCGCGTACCTGCTGAAGGACCGCGTGGGCGACCTCGACGAGCTGCTCGGCGCGATCCGGGCGGTCTCCGGCGGCGGCTCGGTCATCGACCCCAAGGTGGTCGAGGGCCTGCTGGCCAGGCGCGAGGTCCGCGGGCAGGGGGAGTCGCTGACCCCGAGGGAGCGCGACGTGCTGCGCGAGATGGCCCACGGCCGCTCCAACACCGGCATCGCCCGCGCCCTGCACCTGTCGATCTCCTCGGTGGAGAAGAACGTGAACGCCATCTTCACCAAGCTGGGGCTGGAGAACAGCGGCGACGTGCACAGACGGGTGGCCGCCGTGCTCGCCTACCTCGGCCCGGCCGACCGCTGACTCAGCCGAAGACGGCCGGGGGCGGGACCGGGGCGAGGACGGAGTCGCCGTCCTTGATGGGGTAGGCCCCGCCGATGAAGTTCTTCAGCGCCTCCCCGTGCAGGCAGCGCGCCTGGGTGAGCCCGCCGGCCGCGCGCCGGGTCAGCAGGTCGAGCGGCAGCTCCGTACGCGAGGCCGCGACGATCAGGTTGCCGAACCGGCGGCCCCGCATGATCCCCGGCTCGGCCAGCAGCGCCACGTGCCGGAACGTGTCGCACACCGTGGCCAGCAGCCGCTTGGCGAACGCCAGGCCCTTGCCGTCGGCCATGTTGACCAGCAGCGTGCCGTCCGGGCGCAGCACCCGAGCCAGGTCGCCCATGTACTCCACGGTGGCCAGCTCCACCGGCATCGTGGCGCCCGTGAACGCGTCCAGCACGACCAGGTCGGCCGACTCGTCCCACACCTTGGCCGTGCCCTCGCGGCCGCCGGCCACGATGACCTTCAGGCGAGGGACCGAGCGCAGGTCGAGCTGCTCACGGACGAGGTTCACCAGCAGGCCGTCGGGCTCGATCACGATGTGCCGCGAGCCCGGACGGGTGGCCGCGACATAGCGGGGGATCGTGCACGCGCCGCCCCCGACGTGGACGCAGCTCAGCGGCCCCTCGGGCAGCAGGTCGATGACGTCGGCCATGAGCCGGACGTACTCGAAATCCAGAAATGTCGGGTCTTGCAGGTCAACGTACGACTGCGGTACGCCATCCTTGGACAGCACCCAGCCGTCCTGCCTGTCCAGGTCCCGGAGAAGTTCGACCTCACCGAACGTCACCGGATAAAGGCCGGGCATCGGTTCCCGCTGTCCACGTGCCACGCTGATCCCTCCCTGGGAGAACCGTATGCGACGCAGAAGGCTGATTGTGCTCGTCATCGCGGTTGTCGCGATATTAGGGGCGGGCGCCTTCGCCGTTCTGGCCGCCGACCACGTCAAGGGCAGCGCCGCCCAGACCGCCGCCGCCTACTTCGACGCCTGGCGGAAAGGCGACGTCGCGGGCATGGCCCTGCTGGTGGACCGGCCGCCGGCCGACTTCTTCGACCGGCACCGCTCGCTGTCGCAGAAGCTGGGCGTCGAGTCGATCAGCCTCACGCCGGGCCCGGTGCGCGGCACGGGGGAGGAGTCGGCCGAGGTGCGCTTCGCGGGCGTGCGCGAGCTGACCGACCTCGGGCCGTGGCCGTTCGAGAGCACGCTGCGGCTGGGCGTGCGCGACCGGACCTGGCGGGTGCTGTGGACGCCCGAGACGCTGCACCCGCTGCTCAAGGGCGGCGGCACGCTGGAGCTGGAGGAGGTCGAGGCGACGGCGGCCGAGCTGGTCACCAGCGAGGGCGCCAAGATCCCCAACGACAGCTACGCCGACTCCTACCTCAACCCGCTCAAGCCCGAGTTCGCCAAGGCCAACAAGGGGCTGGAGCTGGTGTCGAGGGTGCCGGGACAGCCCGACAAGGCGCTGCTGAGCCGCCTGCCGAAGGCGAACGTCGAGCGCACCACCCTGTCGCGGCCGGTCCAGGCGGCCGCCGCGCGGGCCCTGGACGGCGTGGCCGACTCCTCGATCGTGGTGCTCAGACCGAGCACGGGCGAGATCCTGGCCCTGGCCGACCGGCTGGAGGACAACTTCAGCGCGGTGCGCGACGCCTTCCCGCCCGGCTCGACGTTCAAGACGATCGTGGCCGCCGCGCTGCTGGAGAAGGGGGTCACGCCGGCCGACGAGATGGGCTGCCCGGCTTCGTACACGCCGGACTTCTCGGCGCCGATCAGCAACGACGGCGGCGCGGACCGGGGGACCGTCACCTTCGCCGACGCCTACGCCTACTCCTGCAACACCACCTTCGTCGAGCAGGCCACGACCAGGCTCACCATGGAGGACCTGCGCGCGACCGCCGCCCGGTGGGGGTTCGACCGGACGATGGCGACGGGCGTCGGCGGCCGGTGCGGCACGATGCAGGAGACCGACGACACGGACATGTTCTCCCTGAACGTCATCGGCCAGGGCACGGTGGTGGCCACCCCGCTGTGCATGGCCACCGTGGCCGCCGCCGTGCAGAGCGGCACGTGGCGCTCGCCCCGCCTGCTGTCGGAGGACGACGTGCGCCGCGTGGACGGCGAGCCGTTCCCGGACGTCCACCTGGACGAGGGGGTGGTCGGGGCGTTGCGGGAGATGATGGCCGCCGTCGTGGACCACGGGACGGCCAGCCAGGCCGGCCTGCCGGCGGGCGTGGCGGGCAAGACGGGCACCGCCGAGGTCGAGGGCCAGACGTCGCACGGCTGGTTCATCGGCTACCGGGACGACCTGGCGTTCTGCGTGTTCGTCAGGAACGGGGGCTCGGGCCGCTCGGCGGCGGTGCCGATCGCCGTGCGCTTCCTGAACGGACTGTGATCAGCGGCACTTCAGCCGAATCCGTAACCTACGGTACCGTAGGTTACATGACGACCATCACCGTGAAGCCGAGGCTGCGTGGCTGGTTGCACACCGGGGCGCTGCCGGTGACGCTGGTGGCCGGGTTCGTGCTCGTGGCGCTCGGCCCGACCCAGCAGGCCCGCCTGGCGGCCGGCGTCTACGCCATCACCTCGGCGCTGCTGTTCGGCATCTCGGCGACCTACCACCGGGGCACGCTGGGGCCGCGCCTAGCCGAGGTCCTGCGCCGGTTCGACCACGCCAACATCTACCTGATCATCGCGGGCACGTACACGCCGTTCGGACTGCTGGCCCTCGACGGCGCGGCCAGGGTCGCCGTGCTGTCCGTCGTGTGGGGCGGCGCGCTGGCCGGGGTGCTGTTCCGGGTGTTCTGGATGAGCGCGCCGCGCTGGCTCTACACGGTCCTGTACCTGGCGCTGGGCTGGACCGCGATCTTCGTGATGCCGCAACTGCTCGAAGGGGCCGGGGTGGCCGCCGTCGTGCTGGTGGCCGTGGGCGGGGTCTTCTACTCGGCGGGCGCCGTCGTCTACGGCCTGCGCCGGCCCGATCCGTCGCCGCGCTGGTTCGGCTTCCACGAGGTCTTCCACGCCTTCACGATCGCCGCGTACCTGGTGCAGTACATCGCGGTGTCGATCGTGGTCTACTCCCACATGTAGATAGACATTTGACCCGAAGCTGGTCTCTTTTCGCACTCATCACGGAAAGCAGACCAGTATGCAGGAACTTACGCGCTCGTGGTGGCTGCTGCTCATCCGTGGCATCGCCGCGATCATCTTCGGTGTGCTGGCGTTGATCTGGCCGGGAATCACGCTGCTGGTGCTGGTGATCTTCTTCGGTGCGTACGCCATCGTCTCCGGCGTCTTCGAGTTGTTCGCCGCCTTCCGGCACGGCGCCCGGTCACGGGCCTGGCTGATCTTCTCGGGCATCGTCGGCATCGTGGCGGGTGTCATCGCCTTCGTCTGGCCGGGGATCACCTCACTCGCCCTGCTCTACCTCATCGCCTTCTGGGCCATCATCTCCGGCGTCTCCGAGATCGTGGCGGGCGTGCGGCTGCGCAAGAGCATCGAGAACGAATGGATGTTCATCATCGCCGGCATCCTGTCGGTGATCTTCGGTGTGCTGCTGCTCATCTGGCCCGGCGCCGGAATGCTGAGCCTTGTCTGGCTGATCGGCATTTTCGCGATCCTGTATGGAATCGCAATGATTGTGCTGTCACTTCGTTTGAAGAAGTTCACTCGCGGGGCAGGAATACCGTAAATTTTACGGATACGACCGGGTTCCCTGTGAGGAACCTCCGGCCTGTCTCACGACATTGGAGAAGGCATGGACGTACACACCCGCCTTGCCCGTCACCTGCTCGTCGATGGCTACCGTCTCGTCCTCGATCTCGAACTCAGCCGTGGCTCCTGGTTGGTCGACGCCCGTAACGGCCGCCGCTACCTGGACTTCTACACCTTCTTCGCGTCCGCCCCCCTCGGTGTGAACCCGCCCTTCGCCCCCGACTTCGCCGCGCTGCTCGGCCAGGTCGCCCGGAACAAGCCCGCCAACCCCGACATCTACACCGAGCACCTGGCCGACTTCGTCGACACGTTCGCCCGGGTGCTCGGCGACCCGGAGCTGCCTCACCTGTTCTTCGTCGAGGGCGGCGCCCTGGCCGTGGAGAACGCGCTCAAGACCGCCTTCGACTGGAAGAGCCGGCGCAACGAGGCCGCCGGCCGCCCCCGCGACCTGGGCACCAAGGTCATGCACCTGACCCGGGCCTTCCACGGCCGCAGCGGCTACACGCTGAGCCTGACCAACACCGAGCCGGGCAAGACCGACCGCTTCCCGAAGTTCGACTGGCCGCGCATCGACGTGCCGGCCATCCACCTCGGCGACGTGGAGGCCGCCGAGGCCCGCGCGCTGGCCCAGGCCAGGGAGGCGTTCGCCCGCCACCCGCACGACATCGCCTGCTTCATCGCCGAGCCGATCCAGGGCGAGGGCGGCGACAACCACATGCGGGCCGAGTTCCTGCGCGCGATGCAGGACCTGTGCCACGAGCACGACGCCCTGTTCGTCCTGGACGAGGTCCAGACCGGCGGCGGCACCACCGGCACGCCCTGGGCCTACCAGCAGCTCGGCCTGGCCCCCGACGTGGTGGCCTTCGCCAAGAAGGTGCAGGTCGGCGGGATCATGGCCGGCCGCAGGGTCGACCAGGTGGCCGACAACGTCTTCCAGCTCAGCGGCCGGATCAACTCCACGTGGGGCGGCGGCCTGGTGGACATGGTCCGCAGCCGCGGCATCCTGGAGATCGTCGAACGCGACGGCCTGATCGCCCGGGCCGGCACGCTCGGCGGCGTCCTGCTCGAACGGCTCACCAAGCTGGAGGCCGAGCACCCCGACACGGTCTCGGCCGTGCGCGGCAGGGGCCTGATGTGCGCCTTCGACCTGCCCGACCAGGCCGCCCGCGACGGGTTCGTGACCCGGCTCAGGGAGGAGCACGGCGTGCTGGCGCTGCCCTGCGGGCCCCGGTCCGTACGCCTGCGCCCGGCGCTGAACATCCCCGAGACCGACCTCGAACACGGCCTGAACGCGCTGTCCGCCGCGCTCTGAGCGCCGCTCACTCGGTCGAGGCGATGCTGGTGGCGCTGCGGCGCGGCCCGCCGTAGCGCCAGAAGAAGTTCAGCAGCACGCTGACCCGGTTGCGCCCGCCCAGCAGGTACGCCACGTGCACGAAGATCCAGGCCAGCCAGGCGGGCAGGCCGCGCATGGTCAGCCCGTCGCGCAGCTGGAGCACCGCCTCGGCCTTGCCGACCGTGGCCATGATCCCCGGGTCGCGGTAGGAGAAGCGGCTGAGCGGCCGCCCGTGCGCCGCGGCCAGGACCTGCCTGCCCACGTGCTTGCCCATCTGGATGGCCGGCTGGGCGAGCTGGGGCAGCGCGTCCGGCTGCCCCGCGAGGTCGCCGGCCACGAAGATCTCGGGATGGCCGGGCACGTTCAGCGCGTCGGTGAGCGTGATCCGGCCGCCCTTGCCCTGCGGCAGCCCCCAGTCGGTCACCTCCTTGGGCGCGGTGACGCCGAGGGCCCAGACGGTCACGTCGCTCGCCAGGCGCGTCCCGTCCTCCAGGATGACGGCGTCCGGCTCCACGCCCGCCACCGTGGCTCCCAGGCGCATCCGCACGCCTCTCCTGCGCAGCGCCGCGGCCGCCGCGTCCCGCAGCCGCGGCTTGTACGGCGCCAGCACGTGGTCGAACCGCTCGACCAGGGTGACGCTCGTCTGGTCGGGCCGGATCTCCGGATGCGTCAGCGGCACCGTACGGCGGCGCAGCTCGGCCAGCGTGCCCGCGGTCTCCACGCCGGTCGCGCCGCCGCCCACCACCACGACGTGGGTGCCCTCGCGACGGCCCGCCGCGGTGTCCTCCAGGTAGTGCTGGAGCCGTCGCCGCAGCTCGGCCGCGTCACGCAGCGAGTAGATCGGCAGCGCGTTCTCCTCGGCGCCGCTCACGTGGATCCAGTTGGTGGTGACGCCGGTGGCGATCACCAGGTAGTCGTAGTCGAGGGTGGAGCCGTCCTCGAACTCCACCCGCCGGTCGGACGGGTGCACCTTGCTCAGCGCGGCCCGGTGGGCGCGGACGTTCGGCCACTTCGCGGCGAACGTGCGGATCGGGTAGGAGATGTCGGACGTGCCCATCCCCGCGGTGGCCACCTGGTAGAGCAGGGGCTGGAAGGTCGAGTAGGGGTTCCGGTCCACGAGCGTGACCAGGGCGCCGCCCTTGGCCAGTTCCCGCGTCGCGGCCAGGCCGGCGAAGCCCGCCCCCACGACGACGACGCGCGCTCTCCGCACGATGACCACGTTCCTTCCCGGGATTCCGATTCATGGTCCATATGGCACCGAGAGCATCGGTTAAACCATTTCTGTCGGATACACCACCGGGAAGTGGGGAGATCCGGGGTAGGGCATTTCGTATGTCTGAGCAAGTGACCACGATGGAACGTCTGGGCCGCCGCATCGCCGAACGCCGCGAATCGCTGAACCTGAGCCGGCAGGACCTGGCCGACAGGTCCGGCGTGGCGGCCGGCTACGTCGCCTATCTGGAGGACCAGTCCGGCATCTCGGTGCGCGAGGCCCTGACCCGCCTGGCCGCGGCGCTGGAGACGACCGTGGAGGGCCTGCTCGGGGAGGTGGCGGACACGCCCGCCGGCGTGGGCCCGGCCTCGGCGCACCCGACGCTGCTCCCGCTGGGCGAGGAGGAGTGCCTGCGCCTGCTGCGGTCCGGAGGAGTGGGCCGGATCGCCTTCGAGGGCCGCTACGGCCTGACCGTGCTGCCGGTGAACTTCCGCATGTCCGAGGGGGCGATCGTGTTCCGCACGGTGGCGGGCGGCAGCACCGACGAGGACCTGAACACAGGGGTGGAGAACGTCGAGTACGAGGTCGCGTTCGAGGTCGACCGCATCGAGGAGCTGACCCGGGGCGGCTGGAGCGTGCTGGTCCGCGGCTCGCTCCACCACGTCACGACCGAGCGGGAACGCGCGGAGGCGGAGAGCACGGGCGTCGAGCCGTGGGCCGGCGGGCGGCGCCAGCACTACCTGAAGATCAGGCCCACCCGCCTGACCGGACGCAGGATCGCGCCCGGCTGAACGCCTCGGCCGATCAGTCGCCGTCCTTCCTGATCGAGAGCCACAGCCCGATGGCCGTCACCCGGGAGTCGACGCCGAGCTTGGCGTAGATCCGGTTGACGTGGTTCTTCACGGTCTTCTCGCTGAGGAACAGGCGCTGGGCGATCTGGCCGTTGGACTGGCCCGTGGCGATCAGGTCCATGACCTCGGCCTCGCGTTTGCTCAAGGACGTGAGCACGCTATCGAACGCTGCGTCGTCGACTCTCATCCGGCCTCCGGGGGCGCGCAGACGGTCTGATCGCCGATGGCCCCCGTGCTTCCGGCGTTAGCGGTAGACAGCGAGCATAACTCGCATTGTCCTGATTTGGGGGCGTTGTCGGGAGAAAACGACAACAGCCGGTCCCGAGGGACCGGCTGTGCGCTTGGGGTGAGTGAAGGGACTTGAACCCTCGACATCCAGGACCACAACCTGGCGCTCTGCCAACTGAGCTACACCCACCATGGCCGCCAGTTCCGTGGCGGCACAGGAAAAGTGTAGCGGGGTTCGGGAGTCTTTACGCCATCCAATTAGCCGCTGACCCGCTCGGCGAGTTGCCGGGCGGTCGCCGAGTCGGGCCCGGGCTGGGCCACGAAGATCGCCGCGCGGTAGTAGCGCAGCTCCCTGATGCTCTCCTTGATGTCGGCCAGCGCGCGGTGGCCGCCCTGCTTCTCGGGGGCCGCGAAGTAGACCCGCGGGTACCAGCGGCGGGCCAGCTCCTTGATCGACGACACGTCGACCATGCGGTAGTGGAGATAGCCGTCGACGCCGGGCATGTCCCTGGCGATGAACGTGCGGTCGGTGCCGATCGAGTTGCCGCACAGCGGCGCCTTCTTCGCCTCCGGCACGTGACGCCGGATGTAGTCGAGCACGAGCGACTCCGCCTCGGCCAGCGTGACGCCGCCCGGCAGCTCGGGCAGCAGGCCCGAGGCGGTGTGCATCTCGCGCACCACCTGCGACATCTGCTCCAGCGACTCCGGCGGCGGCTTGATGACCACGTCGACGCCTTCGTCGAGCTGATTGAGCTCGCTGTCGGTAATGACACACGCCACCTCGACCAGCGCGTCGCGCCCCAGGTCGAGCCCGGTCATCTCGCAGTCGATCCAGACCAGCACGTCACTCATTCGATCTCCTCGCCCAGCGGCTCGGAGCAATCCGCCCGCTTGTTACCCCACCAGCCTAGTGCCACCCGCTTACGCGGGCTTGAGGGAGCCGAGAACCTTGCCGACCACGTCGGTGCCCAGATTGTCGGGAACGGAGATGTACAGCAGCGTCGGACGCTGCCCCGGCCCGCGGTCCATGAGCACGATCGCGGCGTTCTCCTTCTTCCACTTGTAGCCGTTCTTCTCCGCCACGGCGGTGAAGTCGAGCTGGAACTGCATCACCCACGCCTGGCGGTCGCCGATCTTGACGCCCTTGTTCTCGATGATCTTGGTCGTGTGCTGCGGCTCGTAGAACTCGGTGCTGAACTGCATGAACAGCGCCTTGCTCGTCTCCTCCAGCCCCGAGGCGCCCGCGTACGGGATGAGCCCGGCCAGCGGGCCCGCGTAGGCGTTGCCGATCCAGTCCTTGTCGCCCTCGTAGTTCTCCTGCGAGCTGGCCTGCACGCCGCTCGTCCACATCTGCTGGGACGGGTCCGAGCCGTTGACGTCGCCGTACGCGGGCACCTTCCAGCCGTCGGGCGCCAGGTAGGACAGGCCGCTCCGCGCGTCGGTGATGCGGCCGTCCTGGGGCTGCGGCAGCTCGCCGCCCTGCGAGGGCAGCTCGGTCGGCGGCCCGCCGGAGGGCGGCTCCTCGGTCGGGAACGGCTGCGACTCCTCGGTGGAGGGCGAGGCCACCGGGGTGCTGCCGCCCCGGTTGAGGAAGAAGATCCCGGCGACCACGATCAGCGCGACCACGACCAGCGCGGCCAGTCCGCCGAACACCCACGGCAGCGGGTTGCCCTGCTTGGGCGGCGCCTGCCCGGGGCCGGGCAGCGGACCGCCGGACCACTGCGTGGGCTGCTGTGTGGGCTGCTGCCCGAAGGCGGGCTGCCCCTGCGTGGGCTGCCCGTGGGCGGCACGGCCCTGGGCGGGCTGCTGTCCGGCCGCGGGCTGCCCGTAGGGGGGCTGGCCGAAGGTGGGCTGGCCGTACTGGAGAGTGGGGTTCGCCGGGCTGGCCGACCAGTCGGGGGACGACTGGGGCTGCGGCCCCGGGCCCGGCTGGGGCCCGGAGGACGGCTGCTGCGGCTGCGGCTGAGGCTGCCGCTCCTGCGCGTGGGTGGCGTCCGTCCATTGGTTGCCGTCCCACCAGCGGAGCTGCGGCTCTCCGTACGGGTCGGGGTACCAGCCCGCGGGGGTCTGCGTGGTCATGCCCGTCAGATTAGTAAGAACCGCTTTGTTGCGCATTCAGGGAACGTCAGCACTTGTACGTGAAGCTCGCCTTGTCCGTACGCACCGGGCCCGGTGAGAGCACCTTGAGCGTGGCCGTGGCCTTGACGTTGCTCTTGCCCGACAACGTCCAGCGCAACGGCACCGAGTAGGACGTCTTGTCCGCGCTCGTGCGCAGGCTGCCCTCGACCACCTCCTTGTCCAGGTTCTTGCGCCACTCGTAGCGGATCTCGCCCACGCCTCCGTTGGTGACGACCGTCGCGGTGAGGACGATCGCGCCGTCGCAGCCCAGCGTCTTCTTCGGCGCCACCACGTCGATCGACCGGACCGCCAGCTCGGGGGCGTCCGTCAGCCGGAACCAGGCCACGATCGCGCCCGCCATGACGACCGCGAAGATCGCCGTGGACAGGATCGTGCGCCGCCGCCGTCGCCGCGAGACCTTGGCCACCCGGCCGCCGGACCGCCTCTCCGGCTGGTGGACGGTCGCCGCGCCGTCACGTCCCTCGCGCCAGATCCGCTCGGCCGTCGTCTCCTGACGGTACTGCTGCGCGGTCCCGGCGGCCCCCGCCCCTGCGCCCGGGCCCACCCCCGGCCCGAACTGCAGGCGCGGCGGCGCCCCCGACGACCCCGACGACGGCACGTGCAGCAGCGTGACGATGTCGCCCTCGTCCTGGGGCACCGGCGGCGGCTGCGCGGCGAACGACGGCGCCTGCGCGAACGCCGACCGGCCGCGTGCCGCACGGGCCAGCGCGTCCCGGCTGATCAGGCCGCCGGGCAGCGCCGCGCGTTCCTGGCTCAGCATGGCGCGGGCCGCGTCGAGGCCGAGCGTGGTGGCCGTGCCGGCGGCCCGCTCGAACAGGCCGGCGGCGCGCGGCGCGGTCTGCGTGAACGAGGCGGCCAGCCCGCGGGCCAGCGACGCCCAGCCCGCCGCGTCCCGCTCGCGCGGCGAGACCTGGCCGCGGATCGCGTCGGACAGGCCGCGCTCCGACAGCAGCGCGGCCCCCTCGGCGGTGATCACCACCGTGCCGGGGTGCACCGAGCCGTGCGTGACCCCGGCGGCGTGCAGCGCGAGCAGCGTCTGCCCGGTCTCCATCAGCACCGACGCCGCCCCCGCCGGGTCGATGGGCGCGCCGGAGAGCAGATCGGCCAGCGTGGGGCTGACCGCCTGCGCGGTGAGCAGCCACACCTGGTCGCCGGCCGCGACCACGTCGGCCACCGGGATCAGCCCGCCCAGGCCGCCCAGCACGAGGTGCTGGTCGGTCATGACCGTGTTCACCACCCGCTCCCGGACGCCGGGCCGGCCGATGACCCGCGGGTCGAACAGCAGCGCCCCGGCCCTGCGGCCGTCCGGCGAGATGGCGTCGATCCAGTTGCCCAGCTCGGTCATCCACGTGTGCTCGGTCAGCCGGAACCCGGCGATGCCGTTCCTGTGGTTGTCCATCCCCCTTGGCCCCCCGGCGCGTCTAGCGCTGCTTCCTGTGGCGTCCCGTCATGCGACGTTTCACCGCAAGTGTGACCGGAACCGCGCCGGACGTCATCAGGCCGAGCGCGAGCAGTCCGGCCTGAGCCTGGCCCACCTTGTCCAGGGTGGGCGTTTCGGTGCCGCCCCCGCCGCCTTCGCCGTCGTCGGTCGAGGTCCTTGTCGGCGTCTGCGATGTCTCCGAGGGACCCGGGCTGGTCGGGGGCTGGCTGGTCGGGGGCGTCCTGGTGGGCGGGGCGGTGGTCGGGGGCGTCGGGGGCGGGGTGCGCGTGGGGGCGGCGGTGGTGGGCCTGCTGCCGTCGCTGGTCGTGCTGTTCCTGCCGGTGATGTCCGGCTCGGGGGAGTCTGTCGGGGTCGGCTTCGGCGTCCTGACCGGCCGCCTGGTCGGCTTCCGCGTCGGGGTCGGCCGGGGCGTCCTGGACGGCGAGGCCGAGGCCGAGGCCGACGCCGTCGGCAGGACGGCCGGCGGGGTCGAGGCCACCGGGTCCGCGGACGTCGGCGTCGGGTCCGGCTCCGGGGTGCTCTCCTCGGGCGTCGCGGTCGGCTCCTCCGTGGGGTCGTCCGTGGGCTCGTCCTCGATCACCGGGTCGGCCCCGGTGGGTGTGACCTCGCTCGTCTGGGCCCGCAGCACCGGCTCGTCGGTGGAGGAGTTGACCAGGATCACGCCCACGGCCACCACCACGCCCACGGCCACCGCGCCGATCGCCACCTTGGCCGAGAGCTTGCTCAGCAGGCGGGCGGGGTCGGGGAAGCGGGTCTCGGTGAGCGCGGTCTGCGTCTCGGCGGGATCGTGCAGCGGGCTCGGGAACAGCAGGATCAGCAGGCCCGCCAGCGCGGCCAGGCGGCGGCGTCCGCGCTCCTCCCAGTCGGCGCCGTACGCCTCGGCCGCGATGGCCTCCAGCTCGGTCAGGAACGCCTCGGCGGACGGCGGCCGCTCGCCCGGCTGCTTGGCCAGGCCGCGTTCGACCAGGTTCTGCAGCGCCGTCGGCACCTCCTCGACGGGCGGCGGCGCGCTCTGGTGCTGACGGGCGAGCGCGGCGATGTTCGGCGCCCGGTAGGGCCGGGTGCCGGTCAGGCACTCGAAGAACACGACGGTGGCGGCGTAGACGTCGGTCGCGGGCCCGGCGGCCCCGCCCATCCACTGCTCCGGCGCCATGTACGGCGGCGTGCCCGCGGCGCTGACCCCCTCGCCGGCCCGGACCGCGATGCCGAAGTCCACCAGCTTGCTGACGCCGTCGCCCTGGACCATCACGTTCTCGGGCTTGAAGTCGCGATGGACGACGCCGATCGCGTGCGCGGCGGCCAGGCCCTGGAGCGAGCCCTTGAGCACGACCAGCGCGGCCTCGGGCCCGGTCGGCCCCTCGGAGCGCAGGATCTCGCGCAGCGAGACGCCGTTGATCAGCTCCATGACGATCGCCGCGCCCTGTCCCGACTCGACGTAGTCGATCAGGCGCGCGTGGTGCGAGCTCTGCAGGGTGCCGAGCAGCCGGGCCTCGTGCCGGAACCTGGCCACGAAGCCCATGTCGGACCTGAGCTCGTCATTGAGGTATTTGATGGCGACTTCCACGCCGTCGTGATCGCGCGTGGCCAGGACCACCCGGCCGGCGGCACCGCTGCCCAGTTCCCGGACTTCGGTGTAGCCGGGGACCCCCCACTGCCCTTCGCCGTACATAAAACGGTCTCCTCTGGAGTCATCGGGCCCCCACCCGCATCAAACGCTGCGTAGCTTAACCAGAGGGAAGGGCTTTCCCGCCACCGATATGCCGATATGGCAGAATTTGCGAGGTTAGTCCGCTGTGTCGGTCTTATTGGATTGTGGGGTTTCCTGTGGTTTGGGCGTTTCCTGTGGCTTTGGGGTTTCTTCCGGTTTGGGGGTTTCTCCAGGGCATTCCGGGGTCTTCCCGGTCGCCCGGTCCGCGCCGCCGTCCGCCGCGGGCGACGTGCTCGCCGTGACCGTCCAGGTGGTGCCGCACGGGACGGTCCTGAGCGCCCGGCTCACCGTCCTGGTGTACGTCGTGTCGCCGGACAGCGTGACCCGCTCCGAGCCGACCGATTCCCCGCCGATCAGGAACCCCACGTCCAGCGTCACCGGCCGGTCGTCGGCCGTGACCACCGAGACGGTCGCCACCAGGCCGTTCTCGCCCAGCCCGGCCCGGACGACCGAGACCTTCCGTACGGCGGGCGGGCAGGCGACCTCGGTGCGGGCGGTCAGGACGCGGTCGCCGGCGCGGACCCGTACCGAGAGGGTGGAGCCGCAGGGGCGCGACCGGAAGGCGTGGGTGAAGACGCGGGAGTAGGCGGTCCGGCCGGACAGGCTCGCCGTACGGGTGCCGACGGTCTCGCCGTCCACCGCGAACGCGGCCTCGACCGGGATCTCGCCGGCGCCGGTGGCGAGCACCCTGACCTGGGCGCGCGCGGTCAGCCCCGGCGCGTCGGGCATCGCCAGCGAGACGAACAGCCCGCTCACCCGTGTCGGGCAGGCCGGCACCGACACCGAGGACGACCGGGGGCCGCCGGGCGCGGCGGGAGAGGTGACGACGGTCAGCGTGACGGTCCGGCCGCAGGGACGTTCGCCGAGGTCCCAGGTGAAGGCGCGGGTGTAGGAGGTCGCGCCGCTGAGCCGCAGCCGCTGGACGCGGCCGTCGTCGCCCGGCGCGGTCCACGTCCCGGTGGCGGTGACGGCGGCGCCCCCGCCGGTCCGGACGGTGACGGAGGCGCGCGCGACGCCGTCGTCGTCGACCGTGACGTCACCGACGCTCACCCCGAGGACGGTCGCGACGGGTGTCGGCGTCGGGGTGGGGGTCGGGGTGGGCGTGGGGGTCGGGGTGGGCGTCACCGGGGGTTTCGGCGTGGCGGTCCTGGTCGGCTTCCTCGTGGGCGTGGGCGTGGGCGTGGGCGTCGGTGTACGCGTCGGCGTGCGCGGGGCGGCGGTGGTGGTGGGCGGTCGCGAGGCGGGGGCCGTCGGCGGCGGCAGCAGTTCCGGCGAGGACGACGGGGACGGCGGCCCCTCCGGCGAGGTCCGCGGCGTCGCCTCGGGCGTCCTCGGCGGCGCGATCACGGCCTCCTCGGTGCCCGGCGGCGCGGCCACCGCCTCGGTCGTGGCAGGCGGCACCGCGACGGCCGCGCCGACCGGCTGCTCGGGCGGCTGCCGCCGGGCGGCGAGCGCGACCACCACCGCCACCGTCACCACCGCCACCAGGGCGGTGCCCATGCCCACCCGCACCGCGTTGGAACGCAGACCGCGGAAGACCGTCCTGGCCAGCGACGTGGTGACCTCGGGGGTGGGCTGCGGCGGGGTCGGCAGCAGCAGCGCGAGCAGGGCCACCAGCGCGGCCAGGCGCCGCCGGCCGCGCTCCTCCCAGTCCTCGCCGTACGCGGCCCGCGCCGTGGCCTCCAGCTCCTCCACGAAGGCCAGCGCGCTCTGCGGCCGGTCCCGCGGCTCCTTGGCCAGGCCGCGCCGGACGAGCTCCTGAACCGGCTCGGGCGCGTCGTGGAAGGGCACCGGGGCGTGCACGTGCTGGTAGCCGAGCACGCTGGCCTCGGTGGACCGGTACGGCCGGTGCCCGGTCAGGCACTCGAAGAAGACCGCGGTGGCCGCGTACACGTCGGTCGCCGGGGAGGCGGGCCTGCCGGCCCACAACTCCGGCGCCATGTAGGGCGGCGTGCCCTCCGGATGCGTGGCCGTGCCCTGCGGCACCGCGACGCCGAAGTCCACGAGCTTGCTCATGCCGTCGTCGCGGACGAGCACGTTCTCGGGCTTGTAGTCCTTGTGCACGACCCCGGACCTGTGGGCCCTGGCCAGGCCCAGCAGCGAGCCCTTCAGCACGACCAGCGCCGCCTCGGGCTCGGTCGTGCCGTTCTCACGCAGCAGGGCGCGCAGCGAGACGCCGTTGACCAGCTCCATCACGATGCAGGCGCCGTTCGGCTCCTGGATGTACTCCCACATCGTGGCGATGTTGGGATCGCGCAGCGAGGTCAGCACCCGCGCCTCGGCCTGGAAGCGGGACAGGGCGGCGGGGTCGCGCAGCAGTGCCTCGGAGAGGTACTTGATCGCGACCTTCACGCCCGTCTCGTCGTGCACGCCCAGCACGACGCGCCCGCTCGCGCCCGCGCCGAGCTGTCTGATCTCCGTGTAACCGGGAGCACTCCACTCCATCGCCCTCTCCCATCAGGAGCCGGCCCACCTGATGAGACGCGTGATCAAGGAGTCGGGTTTGCCAGGTGGTTCCGGAATTATGGAACTACTCCCGATGGAGGATGTGAACCGGTATATCGATACCTTCTGGAAGTGCCGGATCCGGTTGCGGTTCGCCCCAGGTCGTGACCAGCGGATGCACCCCGGCCCAGACCGGAAGCGCATAGTCCTCCTCGTCGTCCTCCGGAGCCCCCTGGCGGATCTTGACCGACGCCTCCGCCAGCGACAGGGCCAGCACGGCCGTGGCGGCCAGCTCCTTGCGCGTGGGCGGGCGGACGTAGTCCCACTGGCCGGGGGCGAGCTGCTCGGTGAGCGCCCGCAGCGCCGCCAGCCGCTCGTCGGGATCGGTGACCAGCCGGGCCCGGCCGTAGACGATCGCCGAACGGTAGTTGACGGAGTGGTTGAAGACCGAACGGGCCAGCACGATGCCGTCCACGTGGGTGACCGTGACGCACACCTCGTCGCCGTCGCCGGCCCGCAGCGACCGGGCGCCGGTGGAGCCGTGCAGGTAGAGGGTGTCGCCGATCCTGCCGTAGCCGGTGGGCACGACCATGGGACAGCCGTCGGCCAGCACGCCCAGGTGGCAGACGAGCCCGGCGTCGAGCACCTCGTAGAGGTCGTTCCTGTCGGTGCTGCCGCGGTGCTTCTCTCGGCCGAGGGTCGTGCGCGGGGTGGAGGAGAGCATGATTCGACGCTAGTCGCGAAGTGGACCTATCCTGTAGGGCCACTAACCGACCCTTCCTAGAGACCACTTCCGTGCGCACCAACGTTGACCTGCCCGTATCCCTGTCCCGCGACTCGGCCGTGCCGCTGACCACCCAGCTCGCCGACTGGCTGCGCCGCGCCATGATGGGCGGCGCGCTCGCGCCGGGCGAGCGGTTGCCGTCCACGCGGGCGCTGGCCGACCAGCTCAAGGTCAGCCGGACGGTCGTCACCGAGGCGTACCAGCAGCTCTACGCCGAGGGCTGGCTGGAGGGGCGCCACGGGTCCGGCACGTTCGTGGCGGCCATGGAGTCGCACGTCCCGCCCCGCGAGAGCCCGTACGAGCCGGCGCCGCCCGCCCGCCGCCCCCAGGGGGAGTGGATCGACCTGCGTCCCGGCGACCCCTGGGTGCGCGACTACGACCGGGCCGCCTGGAAGCGGGCCTGGCGCAGGGCCGGCGAGCTGCCGCCCGGCGACTCGCCCGACCCCCACGGCCTGCCGCGCCTGCGCGAGCTGCTCGCCGACCACCTGCGCAGGGCCAGAGGCATGGCCGTCGGCCCGGAGAACGTCCTGGTCACCAGGGGCACCGGCAACGGCCTCGACCTGTGCGCGCTGGCCCTGCTGTCCGGCGGCGGACGCGCGGGCGTCGAGGACCCGGGCTACCACGTGGCCCGCACGGTGTTCGCGGCCAGGGGCGCCGAGGTCGTGCCCTGCCCGGTCGACGAGGACGGCGTGATCGTCCACGGCCTCCCGCGCGACCTGCGCGTCCTCTACACCACCCCGGCCCACCAGTACCCGCTGGGCGGCCGGCTGCCGATCCCGCGCAGGGAACGCCTGCTGTCCTGGGCCAGGAGCACCGGCGCCACGATCGTCGAGGACGACTACGACGGCGAGTTCCGCTACGACGTCGCCCCCCTGCCGGCCCTCTTCGGCCTCGACCCCACCCGCGTCGTGCTGCTCGGCAGCCTGTCCAAGACCCTCTCGCCCGACGTCGGCGTCGGCTGGCTGGTCGGCACGCCCGACCTGGTGAGCCGGATCGCCGCCGTCCGCGACATGATGTCCGACCGCACCAGCGGCCCGGTGCAGCACGCCGTCGCCACTCTCCTGGAACGCGGCGACCTCGATCGCCACCTGCGCAGGATGCGCCTGGAGTACGCCCGCCGCCGGGCCGCCATCGTGGAGATCCTCGGCCCGGTCTGCCGCCTGCGCGGCGACACCGCCGGCCTGCACGTGCTGGCCGAGCTGCCGGCGGGCGACGTCCAGGGGGTCGTCGACCGGGCCAGGGAGCGCGGCGTGCTGCTCGACCCCGCCGACCGCCACCACCACGACCGCGCCCGCCTGCACGGCCTGGTCCTCGGCTACGGCTCGGCCTCGCTCAGGGACGTCCGGCGCGGCTGCGCGGTGCTGGCCGGCCTGATCCGGGATGCTCAGGGCGGATTGAGTATCTGAGCGCTGGCGGCGGACGTCCCGCCGTCGGCAGGGTGGCGGGCATGAAACCCTGGCTCCTGCTGATCTCGTTGCTCGTCACGGCGGTCACCGCCTGGCTCGTGCTCCACGCGGGCGTGCCCCTGTCCACGTTGCTGTCGCTGGGCCTGGGCGCGGTCTGCCTGTTCTGGCTGGTCGTCCTGCTGACCTTCCCGTGGAACCTGTCCTTCGCCGCCCGGCAGGTGGTGCACGACATCGCGGTCTCCCGCGAGTCGGGCATCGAGGTCCCGGCCCACCGCGAGGAGGAGGCCAGGACGATCGCCCGCCGCATGCTCGTCCTCGCGGTCGCCGGGCACGTGGTCTCGGCCGTCGTGGTCGCGGTGGTGACGTTCTTCTCCGGCCGGCAGGTCGGCTACTACTTCGCCGGGTTCTACCTGCTGGCCACCGCGTTCCGGCCGGCCGGGGCCTACGTCGCGCACCTGCGCGAGCGGGTCAGGACCCTCGGCGGCGAGGTCCGCTACCCGCGCCTCGACGTGATCGCGCTGCGCGGCCAGGTCGAGACGCTGACCGCCGCCTCCGAACGGCTCGCCGGGCAGGTCGAGGAGCTCGGCGGCGAGCTCGCGGCCGCCAGGGCCGGTCTGGAGCAGGCCGACCACGACCTGGCCCGCCGCATCACGCTGATGGCCCGCCGCTTCGAGGAGACCGTGGACGGCCTGAACGACAACCAGGAGATCATCACCGGACTGCGCGCGTTCCTCAGGCTGGTTCGCGCGGACCCCGCGTAGGCGGCTCAAGAGTGCGCAGCACGGGCAGGGAACGGGACACGTACACCGGGTCGACGGGCAGCACGTGCCGGGCCCACCAGCGGGCGGGGCCCGGGTCCGGCGAGGCGTCGGTGAAGCCGGGGGCGTAGTCGTCGTACGGCGGGTCGTACAGGTAGCCGGTGGCCACCCCGCGGCGCTCCAGCTCGGCGACGGCCGCGTCCCGGTCGCGCACCAGCAGCGGGACGCGGAACAGCGGCTGGTCGAGGTTGTCCAGCACGGCGGGCGCCACCGTGGGCAGCTCGGCCAGCCGGGCGATCCCGGCCAGCCGCCGCGCCCGCTCGCCGGGCACCTTGGCCAGGCGCCTGGACTGGTACCAGCCGACCAGCCGCCCCCGCCGGGCGCGGTAGGGCGCCAGGTCGGCGCGTACCCACGGGTCGAACGGCGGCAGCGCGGGCACCTGCTTGAGCGCCAGCTCCAGCGCGTCGGCCTCCAGGGCGATGCGGTAGCCCTCGCGCTCCTCCTGCATGCCGAGGGCGCGCATGAGCGCGAGCGCGGGCCGTACGAGGCCGAGCCGGAGCGCCGCCTGCCGGGCCATGGACGTGGCGACGCTGACCAGGTCGGCGCGGAGCGCGCCGGGGACGAGCAGTTCGTCGCGGGCGCGTTCGAGCGCTTCGAGGTCGGCGCGGTCGGTCACGGCCAGCACGCCGCCCGAGCCCGCCCCCGGATGCTTGGACAGGCTGAAGACCCCCGCCTGTCCGAACGTGCCCAGCGGACGCCCGCCGGGAGCGGTCTCCAGGGCGTGGGCCACGTCCTCGATCAGGATTTTTCCCGCGAAGGCGGACACCTGGTCGGGCAGGCCGTACAGGTTCGTGGTCAGGACGGCGTCCACGGTGGACAGGTCGGCGCGGGAGACGTCGATGTTGCCGTCACGCGGGTTCAGCGGCGCGATCACCGGCCGCAGGCCGGCCGCCAGCACCAGGAAGAGGATCTCGTCGGCCGAGATCGGCGACATGAGCAGCCGCTGACCCGGCAGGCACCAGTGGCGCAGCGCGAGGTAGAGGCCGAGGCGGTTGGAGGGGAGCGACAGGCAGTGCCGTCCGGTGCGCTCCGCGATGAGTCTCACCCTTGTAGGACGGTACGCAGTCGCCCAAAGGTTTTCAACGCTTTGTCCGCGGTCTTGAGCAGCAGCGGGTTGGCCATCACCGTGGCGCGCGTCTTGCGCACCGGCACCCGCATCATCCAGTGGACCCCGGCCGCCACCCCGGCCCTGGCCACCCGGCCCTCGGCCACCTCGTACTGGCCGTTCTTCAGCTTGTCCTTGTACTCCTTCTCGCCCCGGCCCATGTCGATCACCTGGACGCCCGAGGCGGCGGCCGCCTCGGCCATCGCCAGGTGGTGGATGAGCCCGGGGGAGTACTTGGCGAACTGCGTGTCGTAGGCCGGGAACCAGCCGGCCAGCGTCGTACGGGTGCGCACCCCGAAGTGCCCGGCCACCGGCACGTCGTCGACGTAGACCATGTCGAGCACGCCGGCGAAGCCGTCGGATTGGGTCGCGAGCAGCCGCTCGACCAGCTCGACGATCCACCGCTGGGCGAACCGGTCGGTGCGCCCGGTACGCCGGTACTGGTCGGTCTTCCAGCCGAGCAGCGTCTGCAGCGGCCCGGTGTCGGTGATCGCGTAGTCGTGGCGCAGCGCGCCCGCCTCGCGCTGCAGCTTGCGCGACTTGGCCAGGGTCGACTTGTACGTCTTGCCGGACTGGGCCTTCAGCGTCTCGGTGTAGGGGCCGTAGCCGTCGCGCAGGTCGATGATCGGCGAGGGGTGCGTGGTGTGCCGCCCGTCGAGCAGCGGCTGGCCCGCGACCAGGTGGTCGAACTCGTAGACCGACAGCCCGCACGCCTTGATCAGGCGATGCGGGTCGAGGTCGAACCCCTTGGCGTGGACCAGGCCCTGCGCGTCGGTGAGCCCCGCGGCGACCGGCTTGCCGATGCCCAGCGGATGGCGTTCGAAGGGGAAGAAGCCGACGATGTCCGGCCCGTCGTACAGGATGGCCACCCGGACAGGATCCCGCAGATCGCCCACCGTGACCGTGAACTCCGGGGACAGGAAGGGGTTGTCGAAGGCGGCGTCCGACTCCTGAAGGGCGCGCCATCGGCTGATCTCGGGCTGTCCCAGTTCGCGAGGGTGGGCAACGGTGACGCGCATGGGCTCCTACTGTCGGCTTACCACGATCTGACCAGCATGCGGTCAGAGGTGTATGGCCAGATTAAAGGATGAGAATCCATGCCTGGGCTAGGCCGGGCCTACTGTTATGCAACTCTCAGCTGGCTTTCAGGACCGAGTGGCGTTCTAATGTGTTTCCATGACCGTACCAGGGATCGACTGGCCCCGGCTGGTCTCGTGGCTGGGCCTGAACGTGCCGGACGCGGGGGAGCCGCTGTCCGTCTCGCTGATCTCCGGAGGCAGGTCGAATCTGACCTACCTGGTGGAGGCGCGCGAGCGCCGGCTGGTGCTGCGCAGGCCGCCGCTGGGTCACGTGCTGCCCACCGCCCACGACATGCGGCGTGAGTGGCGGGTCATCTCCGCGCTCGCGCGGACGCCCGTCCCGGTGCCCGAGCCGGTCGCCTTCTGCGCCGACGAAGAGGTGGTCGGGGCGCCGTTCTACGTCATGGGGTACGTGCCGGGCGCCGCCGTCCAGACCAGGGCCGAGCTGGGCGAGCCGACGCCGGCCCAGACGCGGCGGCTGTCGGAGCGGCTGGCCGAGGTGCTGGCCGCCATCCACGCCGTGGACTACCGCGAGGTGGGCCTCGGCGACTTCGGCCGGCCCGAGGGGTACATGGCCCGGCAGCTCGACCGGTGGTGCCAGCAGTGGGAACGGTCGAAGACCGCAGACCTGCCCGACTACGACAGCCTCGTACGGCGGCTGCGTGAGCGGCTGCCCGTCACGTCCGACAGCACGTTGGTGCACGGCGACTACCGGCTCGACAACACGCTGGTGCGCCTGGCGCCGCCGCCGGCCGAGATCGAGATCATGGCCGTGGTCGACTGGGAGATGTCCACGCTCGGTGACCCGCTGGCCGACCTGGGGCTGACGCTGACGTACTGGCACGATCGCGGGGACGACGAGCGGGCCCGCATCCCGGTGTCGGGGGACGTGACGGTGGCGCCGGGGTTCATGAACGCCGCCGAGTTCGCCGCCCACTACGGGAAGGTGTCAGGTCGCGATATTTCGGACCTTGGGTTCTATGTGGCCTTTGGCAATTTCAAGCTCGCGGTCATCGTGGAGGGTATCCACGCCCGGTTCAAGCAGGGTAAGACCGTGGGGGAGGGGTTCGACCGCATCGGCGCGGCCGTTCCGACGCTGATCTCCCGCGCCCATCGCATGCTCGACCAGCCCTGACCTTCCGCGTCCATCGCAACGCCCGACCAGTCCTGATCTCCCGCGCCTGGCGCGATGCTCGACCAGTCCCGACCTTCCGCGTCCATCGCGATGCTCGACCAGTCCCGACCTTCCGCGCCTATCGCAAAGCTCGACCAGCCCTGACCCTCGCAAGGAGCGTTATGAGCACAGTTGCACTCATCACCGGAGCGGCGAGCGGCATCGGCGCCGCGGTGGCCCGGCGGTTGTCGTCGGGCGGCGCGAAGTGCGTCCTCGTCGACCGCGACGCCGAGGGGGTCGAGCGGCTGGCCAAGGAGGTCGAGGGCGCGTGGCTGGCCGCCGACGTCAGCAACGAGGAAGCCTCGCTGGAGGCCGTCGCGCTCGCCGAGCAGCGGTACGGCCGCCTCGACCTGGTGCACCTCAACGCCGGCATCTCCGGCGGCGTCGACCTCGCGGACTTCGACCTGGACCGCTACCGCGCGATCGTCGGCGTGAACGTGGACGGCGTCGTCTTCGGCGTGCGCGCCAGCGTGCCGCTGCTGACCAGGTCGGGCGGCGGCGCGATCGTGGCCACGTCCTCGCTGGCCGGGCTGGTGGCCTTCGCCGGCGACCCGATCTACACGATGACCAAGCACGCCGTCGTCGGACTCGTCCGGGCGCTGGCCGAGCCGCTGTCCCAGCAGAACATCCGGATCAACGCCGTCTGCCCCGGATTCACCGACACTCCGCTGGTGGCCGCCGCGCGGGAGATGTTCGTGAACGCCGGATTCCCGCTGCTCACGGCCGAGGACGTCGCCGCCGCCGTCGAGTCGGCCTTCTACGCCGAGACGCCGGGCACCCTTCTCGTCGTGCAGCCGGGTAGGCAGCCGGTGCCGTACCGTTACTCGGGGGTTCCCGGGCCCGCGGGCGGTCAGCGGCCACCCGCTTCCGACTGACGTCAAGTCTGCTGCAAGCGGGACGATTACCGTCATAAGGGCTGGGCGCTGCCCGGTTCTTGATACGTTGCGTGATGGTAAGGAGCGTTCTGTGATTCCCAGCGACGGCAGACACGCGCGCAGACGGTCGCCATGGCCGATCGCCCTCGGGGCGGGCATCCTCGCGGTCGTGCTCGTCGTCGGCATCATGATCTACGCGGGCGTCCGGTCGAGCTCGCGCGTGGGCGACAAGGGCTACAAGGGCGGCGAGGTGGCCGAGGTCGGGCCGACCCAGGCCCCGCCGCAGCTCGAACAGCCGCCTGTGCTCCAGAACTGGCCCCGCTGGGGCGTCACGCACACGCAGTACAGCACGGAGACCGAGCCGCGGCAGGTCGTCGAGCAGGCCAGGGGCATGCTGGGACGGGTGCCGATGCTGCAGAACCAGCACATCATGGGCTGGGGGGTGGGCAACCCCGAACCGAGCCCCGGCCAGTTCAGCTTCCGCGACCTCGACCGGCGGCTGACGTTCATGGCGTCGTCGCGGGCCGTGCCGGTGATCACCCTGTGCTGCGCGCCCGACTGGATGAAGGGCGGGCAGCCCGGACGTACCGACTGGAGCAAGAACCACACCGTCGCTCCCAAACCAGAGCATTTCGACGACTACGCCAAGCTGGCCGCGCGAGTGGCCAGGCAGTACCCGACCGTCAAGTACTACATGGTGTGGAACGAGTTCAAGGGCTTCTGGGACCCGTCGACCAACCGGTGGGACGCCGAGGGATACACGCAGCTGTACAACAAGGTCTACACGGCGTTGAAGAAGGTGGACCCGCAGATCAAGGTGGGCGGGCCGTACATGCCGATCGAGAGCGGCTCGGGCGACGGCGCCTCCGAGCTGAAGGGCCCGTGGGGAACCGTCGACCAGCGGGCGCTCGACGCGATCGAGTACTGGATCCAGAACAAGAAGGGCGCCGACTTCATCGTCGTGGACGGCGCCTCCATGACGACCGACAAGGGGAACGTTCCCGACGACTTCGGCGCGCTCGGCAAGTTCAGCGCGATCACCACGTGGCTGCGGCAGAAGAGCGACGACCTGCCCGTCTGGTGGGCCGAGTGGTACGTCGAGCCGGAGAACTCGGGGTGGAGCGAGGAGCGGCGCACGGCCGTGCAGGCGGCGGCGCTGATGGAGTTCGCCAGGAGCGGCGTCACCACGGCCCTGTACTGGAACCCGCAGGTGAAGGGCTCCGGTGACTGCCCCGGCTGCCTGTGGGCTCCCGGGCGGGGGGACGAGATGCCGATGGCGGGGCTGCTGAGCGGCTTCACCCGGTGGTTCCCGGCGGGGGCGCGGCTCGACGGGGCGGTGACGTCGTCCGATCCCAAAGTGAAGGTGCTGGCGCAGGAGCAGCAGGTCGTCATGGTGAACACGTCCGACCGGGAGGTCACGGCCACGGTGGACGGCAGGGCGGTGACGCTGGGGGCGTACGAGATCAA
Source organism: Nonomuraea sp. NPDC049607 (assembly GCF_040675375.1). Lineage (NCBI taxonomy): Bacteria > Bacillati > Actinomycetota > Actinomycetes > Streptosporangiales > Streptosporangiaceae > Nonomuraea > Nonomuraea sp. NPDC049607. The sequence goes on along the minus strand of NZ_JBFAOV010000002.1, from coordinate 139,100 downwards.
GTGGGCCGGCAGAGGCGGCACCTGACGACCTCCCCCACCGGGTGGGCCTGCTGGAGCCCACCCGGGAGGGGGCCTTCGGCCCTCAGGGGTGATGCGTGTCGTTGCGTGGCTACCGGGTGGGCCTGCGGAGAGCCTTGCGCCTCAGGTTAAGAGCGACCGACTACCGCCACCACAGGACGAACCGGTCGAACCGGTCGAACGCTCTGGCGTGGCGTACTGACGCTGCGAACACGACGACCCGCCGCCCGAGTTCGCGCCACGGCCCCCCAACCAGCCGTCCGCCCGGCACGGTCCACCACTCCGCTGATCCAGGCAGACGGGAACGTAGAGTGGTGCTCCATAAGCTGAAAGTGACCGACTTGTGATGCCGGGGGCCGTGATGACCGACAGCAGCAACGCCGAGCCGCCCATCGTGCACCTTCTCGACCCGATGAGCGCGGCCTACGACGCCGCCTTCGCCACCTTCCTGGCCCACACCGACCAGAAGATCCGGGCCCGCGAGGAACTGGGCCGGGTCGTGGACCGGCTGCCCCACCGCCGTACACTCATCGACGCCGGCGCGGGGACGGGCGAGACCACCGCCTGGCTGGCCCCCAGCTTCGAGCGGACCATCGCCATCGAGCCCAACGAGCACCTCCGGGCGGAACTGGTCAGGCGGTGTCCTGAGGCGACCGTCCTCGGCCAGGGGGTTGCCGTCGCCGATCCGGGGGAGTCGGCCGACCTCGTGTTGTGTGCGCACGTCCTGTACTACATCCCGCAGGAGTCCTGGCTGCATCAGCTCCAGCGGCTGGCCTCCTGGACCGCCGAGGGCGGCTTCACCGTGGTCGTCATGCAGAACCCCGACAGCGACTGCATGCGCCTGCTGCGGCGTTTCACCGGGCACCGCTACGACCTGGACGCGCTCGGACGCGCCTTCGCCGCCACCGCCGGCGCCGAATGGGAGATCGGCATCAGCACGGACCCGGCCTCCGTCACCATGCCCGACCTGGAAACCGCCCTGGCCGTCGCGCAGTTCATGCTCAACGTGGTCCCGCTGGCGCAGCCGCCCGTCGTGGACGAGGTCGCCGCCTACCTCCAGGAGCACTTCCGCACCCCGGACGGCTACCGTCTGAGCTGCGACCAGGACTTCCTGGAACTACAACGCAACGGCCCAGACACCTGACAGGCCCGTACGCCTGACCGGCCCGACGCCCGAGCGGCCCGGACACCGACCGGCCCGTACGCCTGACGGCCCGTACACCTGAACGCCCCGACATCGTGAACGGCCCAGGGGCTTGAGCGGCCGGACCATCCGAGCGGCCCGGACACCCGAGCAGGCCGCTCGCGCCCGAACCCCCTCAGCCGACCTGGGCGTGCGGCGGTGTGACGGCCATCGTGAAGGCGGTCTCGGTGAGGAGCGCGTGATCGAAGGAGATGTGCGGCCGCGTGCCACGTTCGAGCTGCTGCAACCCGAGCACCACCGCCAGCGCGAGCAGCGCGCGCCGTTCCGCCTCCTCCGCGCCGAAGCCGAGCTCCACCAGGAGCCCGGCGACGAAGTCGACGCGGCGGCGGGTGACCCGGGTGACGACGTCGGCGACGCCTTCGTGTTCGGCGTCGAGGTAGAGGCGGCTCTCGCCGCCGCGCCGCCCGGCGCGGGCCGCGACCGTGCCGAACAGGGCGCGCAGCCGGGCGCGTGGGCCGGCCTCGGCGGAGGCGGCCGCGATGATGTGCTCGGTCTCCTCGGCCTCCCAGCGTTCCATGACGGCCCGGACGAGCGCGCCGCGGTCGGCGTGGTGCCAGTAGAAGGAGCCCTTGGTGGTGCCGAGGTCGCGGGCGACGGCCTCGACCCGCACCGAGTCCAGTCCGATCTTGGTGAAACGCGCGTATGCGGCGTCCACCCACTGTTCCGCCGTGATCCTGCGGCCCCCTTGCGCCATTTGCCATACGGTACCGTATAGTCCTGACCATACGGCACCGTATGGAGGCGTCATGAGAACACCCGTCTACTGGTCGTCCGCCCTGGAGGACATCCCCGCGCCCGACTACGCCGACATGATCGTCGGCGTGCTGCCGCCCCGCGCGACCGACGATCCGCGGGTCTGGGCGAAGACCATCTTCTCGATCAGGTCGATGCCCCGCTGGATCACCGCGGCCATGGGGCTGCGGCAGGCGATCGTGCCGCTGATCGGCATCCCGCGCGCGCCGCGCGACGTCTTCCGGGTCGGCCGCGTCGAGGGGGACGAGGCGCTGATCGCGGCCGACGACCGGCATCTCGACTTCCGCTGCGGCGTGGGGGTCGACCGGGAGGCCCGGCTCGTGCGGGTCACGACCACGGTCCGGCTGAAGGGGTGGCGCGGCCGGCTCTACTTCTGGCCGGTACGCCTGGTGCACCCGATCGTCGTCCGGGCCATGCTCCGTTCCGCCCAGCGCCGCCTGGGAGCGCCTAGAGGGTGACGACGACCTTGCCCGTGGCGTGGCCCTGCTCGACGTGGGCGATGGCCTGCGGCACCTCGTCCAGCCGGTACGTCCGGCTGACGACCGGGACGACCTCGCCCGCCTCGACGAGCCCGCGTACGGCGGCCAGCGCGTCCCGGTCCTCGGCCGTGACGAAGTTGACCAGGCGCTGCCGGACGAACGGCTTGGCCGCGAGCACGCGCAGGATGCGCCCGGACGGCCCGAGGAAGGCCCCGCCGCCGGAGCCCGAATTGGGGATGTAGGTGCCGGTACGGGTGAGGACTCGCAGGCAGTCCGACAGGCGCCGGTCGCCGATGTTGTCAAGGATGAGGTCGTAGCGGCCGGTGTGGTGGGCGAAGTCCTGCCTGGTGTAGTCGATGATCTCGTCTGCCCCCAGGGACGCCACCAGCTCCGCCTTGCCGCCGCTGCACACGCCCGTCACCTCGGCGCCCAGCGCCTTGGCGATCTGCACCGCGAACGTCCCCACCCCGCCCGCCGCGCCGATGACCAGCACCTTCTGTCCCGGTTTGACCTCGCCTCTGGTGGCCAGGGCCTCGTAGGCGGTCAGCGCCGCCGACGGCACGGCCGCCGCCTGCTCGTACGTCGTACCGGCCGGCTTCGCCAGCAGCGCCTTGTCCTGCGGGACGGCGACGTACTCGGCGAAGGCGCCCTGGCAGTGGCCGAACACCTCGTCGCCGATCTTCAGCCGGGTGACGTTGCGGCCGGTCGCCTCGACCTGCCCGGCCAGGTCCATGCCGAGCCCGCCGAACCTCGGCCGGCGCAACCCGGAGACGGCCCGCATGACGTACGGCAGGCCGCGCACGTAGTGCCAGTCGCCGGGGTTGACGGCCGCCGCCCGCACCCGGACCAGCACGTCGTCGTCGCCGACCGCGGGCGGGTCGACCTCTCGCAGCTCGATGACGGTATCGGGCGGCCCGTAGGCGGCGTAACGGATGGCCTTCATGGCACGCTCCTACTCGACGGTTCTCAGGATCTGCTCGATCGACGCCGTACGGGCGCGCAGCTCGGCCAGGTCGGCGGCCGAGCGCTGCTGGGCGTCGAGGGTGTTCTCGGCGAGCTGCTCGAACCGGTGCACCAGCCGACGCAGATCGTCCTTCTGCATGGCCTCCAGCTTCGCCTTGCGGAAGTCGAAGAGGCCGACGATGACCAGGCAGATCAGGAAGCCGGTCACGAGCAGCACGCCGAGGATGAAGATCACCTCGGGCCAGGCGGTGGGCATCAGGGGCGCTCCTTGGGCTCCGGGTCGGGCGCGGTGAGGGTCTTGGCCGCCTCGGCCAGCGCCGCGGCGGTGAGGTGGAGGTCGAAGTCGGTGACTTCGTAGTACTTCATGGCCTTGCCGTCCTCGGAGAGCTCCAGCGTGCCGACGATCAGGCCGGCCGCTTCGAGCCGCCGCAGGTGCATGTGGAGGAGCGGACGGCTGACGCCGATCTCGCGGGCCAGATGGCTCACGTAGTCGCGGCCGGCGGACAGGGTCGCGAGGATGCGCACCCGCAGGGGGTTGGCCAGCGCCGCCAGCATCTCGACCAGTTCGTCACCGGTCGGCCCGGCATCCGTCATGATTTCCCGTCACGTGAAAGGTTTTCCTTACACGTCCGAGCGTACCTCGCCCAAGACGGTTTGGACAGACGAGTTTCAGGCGATCTGTGCGGAGCCGCGGGCCTTGCGCCGCTCGCTCGTGGGCCTGCGCCAGTATGTGAGGAAGCGCAGCACCCACTCCACCGGCCCGTACCGGTGTCCCTTGAGCCACCAGTGGCTGTAGAGCACCTGGACGACGAAGATGGCCAGCGCGATCAGCACCTCGACGGCCGGGCTGACCCGGTCCACGAGGGCCAGGCCGTAGCCGGTGAAGATCAGTGAACAGATCAGCGACTGGCCCAGGTAGTTCGACAGGGCCATCCGTCCGGGAGCGGCCAGGGCCCGGCCCACCCGCGGCAGGTACGGCAGCACCCGCAGGAACGTGGCCGCGTACGCGGCGGCCAGCAGCGGCGCGGTCACCAGGTCCACGGCCTCGCCCAGGAACTTGTTCACCGTGCCGTTCCAGGCAGACTGCGTGTAGACGAAGGCGCCGGTCAGGCCGACCGTGAACCCGGTCCACTGCAACCTGCGCAGCGCCACCTTGTGCGCCGACAGGTTCCGCAACACGCCCAGCTTGCCGACGGCCAGCCCGATCAGGCACGCGGCCAGCACTGCCGGCCCCTGGAACAGCACGCGCAGCAGGACGATCAGCGACAGCTTGCGCATGTGCTCGGAGATGATCTGCCAGAACACCCCGCCGAGCGCGGTGTCGGACCTGGCGGCCTCGGCGGTGCCCTCGGCGACCGTGCCGGACGCGTCGAGGCCGACCATCGCCAGCAGGGCCAGCATCAGGAACCCGAACGCCAGCATCAGCGTCAGCAGCCCGGCCAGCACGATCGCGGTCTTGGGGCCGATCCTGCGCAGCACCAGCAGCGCGATCCCGACGAACGCGTACGTCGTCAGGATGTCGCCGGGGAACAGCAGCACCGCGTGGGCCAGGCCGAGCAGCAGCAGCCCGGCCAGGCGGCGCAGGAACATCGGCACGAACGTCCGCCCCTGCCGTACGGCCGAGTCGAGCTGGAGCGTGAAGCTGTAGCCGAACAGGAAGGAGAACAGCAGGTAGAACTTGTTCTCCATGAACAGCGTCACGAGCCAGCGCACGACCCAGTCGAGCGAGGAGTCGAAGCCGGGCTCCGCCATCCCGGCCATCCGGTAGCCGGAGGCCAGGAAGGCGATGTTGACGACGAGGATCCCCAGCAGGGAGAAGCCACGCAGGGCGTCTACAGAAGTGATCCTCGCGGCCGCGAGTCGTGCGTCGGGCATGGCGGGAAGTGTCTCCTGTGTCCTCATCAGGCGTACATCATCCCGCAAAACCTTAGCGTTTCCTGTGAATTCAGTTATTTAGTGCTATGTGGATGAATCTCTCAATGATCACTGCTACAGAGATCAAAAACGCCGGGATGGCCAGGAACATCAGCCCTCTGCGCGCCCGTCGCGCCCGGTTCGGCCCGTTCAACCCGATGACCTCGTAGCCGAACAGCGCCACCCAGGTCACGACCAGCGCCCCGATGCCGACGGGCGTCCACGGTGAGGTGGGGTCGCCACGGCCCTTGTAGGGGTTCGGATCGGGGATCTCCGTCCCCTTCACGAACTTCTTCCACGTGTAGAGCGCGGCGTCCTCGTTGGAGAAGACCTTCTTCAGGTCGGGTGAGGCGTCCAGCGCGGCCCGGAACCGCTGCCCCCAGTCCTCGGGGAAGCCCTCGTTGAGCTGCAGGTAGCTGACCTGCCCACGGCTCACCATCAGGTACGAGTTGCGCGGCTGCTCCTTCAGCTTCGCCACCGCGTCGGCGATCTGCGTCGGGTCCTTGTGCACCAGCGCCTGCACGCCGAAGTTGACCAGCTCGACGTCCCGTTCGCCCCACGGCAGGGTGGGCGTGACCTCCGGGCCCTCCTTGGGCACCAGGTAGAGCACCTTGGCGCTCGGCTTGTCGTGGTCGTACACGTAGTGCAGGGCGGCCACCTCGCCGGTGGTGACCCGCTCGAACTTCTCGTTGCCGTACCGGGCCAGCAGGAACGCGAACGCGAACAGCACCGCGAAGCAGGCCGCGAGCACGACCGAGAGCTTCCTGGTCAGCTCGGGGTTGAAGCGCACGTTCCGTCTGCGCAGCGGCACGGTCTCCTCGCGCACGTCCGCGCTGTCGGCCGGCAGGTTCGGGAAGAACGCGTACGCGGCCAGCAGGCAGGAGCCCGGCAGCGCGAACATGTAGATGCGCAGGCCGATCTCGCCGCCGTAGCTCTGCAGCCCCAGCGCCAGCACCGGCACGCACAGCAGGATCAGCGCGGACCGGTCGAACACCCCGCGCCGCAGCCGCCGGAACAGCCCGGCCGCCGCCAGCGAGAGGATGACCCCGAGGATGCCGAGCCGCGCCTGCAGCACCATCGCGTGCGCGGGGTCGCTGCCCTCGACGCGGTCGGAGGTGGCGCTGCCGATGTTCTGCCAGATCTTGCCCAGACCGCCGAAGATCGCGTCGATCTGGCCCGCCCAGAACCCCACCGTCATGTAGCTGATCCACGCCAGCGTCACGAGCCCGAGGAAGAACGGCATCGCCCACGACAGCGAGGTGCGCTTGAAGATCAGGAACGCCGTCACCACGCCCATCATCATGAACGGCGTGATCTGGTGCGAGGCCACCGACGCGAAGAACAGCGCCAGCAGCATCAGCAGCATCAGCAGCTTGTCGGCCCGGTAGGTGCCGGTGTTCACGATCTCGCCGGGCGTCATCGCGTCGAGCTTGCCGAGCAGCTTGCGCAGCCCCTTGGGCGGCACCGGCTTCGTACGCGGCTCCACCCGTCCGAACCACCGCAACAGGATCGCCACGAACGCCAGATAAAGGGCGAACGTGAACCCTTGCGGCGAGAAGTAGTCCTGCCCGATCCACTGCACGAGGATGAACAGCAGCGCCGCGAACCAGCGGGCCCGCGTCGTCGCCACCACCTGACGCAGGATCAGGACGAATGGGAGCAGATAGAGCAGGTTCGACAGCAGCGGCGTCCATTGCAGGATCGTCGTCATGTCGGTGATGCCGGCGGCCTTGGTGACGAACGCGAACAACGCGAAGAAGCCCGGCCAGCCCATGCGGGCGTCGATGCTGATCGCGGTCTCGCCCGTCCGGGAGATGAACTCCACGAAACCGGCATGGATGTACGCCGTGGGGAAACGCGGCTCGCTGGCCACCAGCGCGCCCGCGCCGTGCAGGGCGAACGTGATGGCGGCGATCTGGAACAGCAGCAGGAACTTGCGGTCGGTGCTCTGGGCGACCGTGACGAAGAACGACGCGATCATGATCAGGATGGCGATGAACGCCGTCGTGGGCAGCGCCGAGATCAGGCCCAGGCCGTTGATGTTCGCCGGGTCCACACCCCGCAGCGGGCCCGGGGGCACGCGCAGGGCGAGGATGTACATGAGCAGGCCCTCAAGCACGAGGACGACGGGCAACCACTTGGGCGCGCTCGCGATCAGCGCCCCGACCCGCCCCCCGGCGACCCTGCCCTTCTGCCCTGCCGCGACGGGCGCGCCTCCGGCAACTTGGCCCTTACCTGCGGGTACGTCGACCCGCTCGACAACCGGAGCCCCCACAACCGCAACCCCCGGCCCCCCGGCAACACCGCCACGGGAAGCACCCCCCTCGGCGGCACCACCCCCGGAAGCACCGCCGGCGGTAGCGCCACCGGCCGGGCCGCCATCGGAGGCGCCACTCCCGGGAACGCCACCAGCGGAAGCGCCACCTCCGGGAGCACCGCCAGCGGGAACGCCACCAGCGGAAGCGCCACCAGTCGGGCCACCATTAGCCGCACCGGCACCGGCGGCACCGGCGGCACCGGCGGCACCGGCAACGGTCGTCCTGGAACCGGGCGCGCGGAAGGCGACGGTCCGGCCGTCAGCCTCTCCGGCCTCAGGCCCTTCACCCTCAGCCTCGCCATCACGGCCGACCTCGCCGGCAGCACCGCCAGCACCGGCGACCTTGGCACCGGCCTCACCGGCACCGGTCCCACTGGCGCTGGTCCTACTGGCGTTCGTCGCCTCGGGGCTCGCCCCACCAGGTCGGCCCGCCGTGGAACCGGCTCCCTCGGAACCGGCACCAGCGCCGGACGCGCCTTCGCTCGTCACGTCGGCGGTACCCGCACGGCCCGCTCCCGCACCGGCCGCACCGGCGCCCTCGGGGGCCGTCGAGCCGGGGTGTGCGGCCGTCTCCGGACCCGCCGTGCCTTCGCCGGACGCCTCGGGAGCCGGACTCTTGGCACCCCCGGAGGCGGGGGCCTGAGAGGGCTCCGCGGTCGGCATGGGCATGGTCCCAGCCGCCGCCGACCCCTTCGAGGCCGAAGCCGGACCACCCGACGCCGCCCCCTCCGGGGACGGGGCCGGTGCGTGCGGCGCCCTGGCGGTGAACGCGTTGGGCCCGGAAGTCTTCGGCTGCGCCTCCGCGCCACGCTCCGCGAACGCCTGCGGAGGCCCGGAAGAGGGCTCGTCAGCCGTGGGAGGGTGGCCGATGTGCACGTTCCCGGGGATGCGGAAGGCCGTCGTCGTGTCGGCGTTCACTTCGGCAGAGGAATCAGCCGAATCCGAATCCGAGGAGCCGGCGGCGTCCTCGTCGGACGTGCCCTCCTGGCCGCCGTCGAACGTCAGCCGCGGGATCACCCCCGTGGCCTCCGGATCGAAGGGTGCCTCTGTCTCCTCACCGGCGTCCTTGCGAACGTCGGAAGAGCCGGTTTTCCCCTTAGTCATGCCATCGCCGTCCCGTTGCCTCACGTTGACCATCATGCGGCCCCGGACGACCCCTGAGTGACAGTCGGCTGCCCAGTTTCACCAAAATTGAGTATTTTGCGTAGATTTCCGAAGATCAAAAGTGCTACCAGCAGCTCACTGAAGAGCAGTCCGTAGCCGACGGCGTTCACCCCGAAGCCGGGGAACAGCGCCACCGTGGACACCAGCACCAGCACCGCCAGCCCGATCTGCACCAGCGCCAGCGTGCGCGCGTGACTCTGTGCCCGCAGCGCGCTCAGGTACACCTCGATCAGCACCCGCGGCAGCACCGCCAGCGCCATCAGCCGCAGCAGCGTGGACCCCTCGTCGGCGAACTCGGCGCCGAAGACGGTCAGGATCAGCGGCGCCCCGATGATCGCGACCACGATGATCGGCGTCACGATCATGAAGCCGCGCCGCAGCGCCCGCCGGCAGTTCAGGGCCAGTTTGGAACGATCGAAGGACCCCTCGACCGTCAGCGACACCGCCATGTTCATGGCCAGCAGCTCGATCATGCTGGCCAGGGTGTGGGCCATCGAGAAGCGCCCGAACGTGGCCTCGCCCACCTTGGTCGCCACGACCACGGGCACCAGGTAGACGATCGCCAGGATCGACAGCGTCCCGGGGAAGTCACCGGCCAGGAACCGGCCGATCTGCCGCAGCCGGGGCGGTTCGTGGGCGGTGCCGAGGCTCTTGACGTGCCGGGGCACCACGACGCCGAAGATCAGCCAGTTGACCGGGATGAGCGCGAGCGCGGTCGGGATCATCCACGAGACGAAGATCCCGCCGTCGGGCAGCGCACTGGCCAGCGCGACCAGCAGGCCCATCTTGACCAGCCCGAACACCAGGTTGTTGACCGGCACCCAGGTGGCCTTGCGCAACCCGGTGAGCACGACGTCCTGGAGCGTGAAGACGGCCCACACCAGCACCGAGGCGAGGAAGAACAGCCCTGGCCCGAAGCCGGCCAGCACCGAGTACGTCTTCCCCCACAGCGGCAGCGTCAGCAGGAAGCCGAGCGCCGCGACCCCGCCCGTGGCGGCGGCCAGGCCGTAGCCGCGCAGGATGAGCTCGGGGGTACGCCGCCCGGCCACTGGCAGGAAGCGGGCCAGCGCGCCCACGAAGCCGAGCGCGGTCAGCGACGCGAACAGCCGCATGGCGGTGATCACCGCCTGGCCGCGCCCGAACTCCTCAGGGGTGTAGAAGTGCGCCGCCAGCAGCCAGTAGCCCATGCCGAGGGTGCCCGTGACGACCGTGTTGGCCATCAGGGCGTAACCCTGGCGGAAGAGCGGATTGCTGAGGTCGCGGAGGATCTTTTCCCGCAGGCTAGACATTTCCGCGCACCCGCTGCAGCCCGTACCTCGTCCGCCGGACGACCGCGTACCCCTTGGTGAGGATGCGTTCGCGCAGGTAGATGAGAGGTACGGCGTTGCCTTCGACGGCGCGTCTGAACATGCTGATGGTCGTCGGCTTGCCGACCGTCAGCCGGGGGATGGCGAGCATGTCGTGGCGGTCGGCCGCGATCGTGTTGCTCACGGCGCAGGCGGCGAAGTAGCCGGCCTTGCGCACCTCGTGGCGGACCCGGGCGCTGGAGTAGCCATAGGGGTAGGCCATGGTGGCGACCGGCGCGCCGATCTTCTCCTCCAGCAGGCCCTTGTTCCTGCGCAGCTCCTGCCGCAGTTCGTCGGTGCGGAGCTGGTCGAGCTGCGGGTGGCTGTGGCTGTGGCCGCCGATCTCGATGCCGTTCTGGGCGGCCTCGCGGGCCTGGCCCCACGACAGCATGTCGTCGAGTGGACGGCCCGCCGCGTCCTTGCCCGCGTCGGACACCCAGCCGCTGGTCAGGAAGACCGTGGCCGGGAAGTTGTAGCGGTCGAGCAGGGGCAGCGCCTGGCTGTGGAAGTCGGCGTAGCCGTCGTCGAAGGTCAGGACGATCGGCTTCTCCGGCACCGTACGGCCGTCGATCTTGTTCAGCGCGGCCACCAGGTCGCCCAGCGTGAGCGGGGTGAACCCGCTCTCCGACAGGTAGGCGAGCTGCTCGGCCAGGTCGGACGGCCGCACGGCGTGCGGGCGCGTGTCGTCGTTGGGGGTGTCGCTGACCGAGTGGTACATCAGGATCGGAATGCGGATCATGAGCGTGCCGCCTTCAGCCTTGCCGTGCCCACCACGTAACCCCAGGTCGTCCAGGCCAGGCCGACGACGATCGCCGCGGCCCTGCCGAGCCCGGACAGGTCGCCGCGCAGGGCGTCGCCCACCCCCCGAAGCGCGCCGAGCGGCAGCGTCTTCATGGCGTGGGCGCGCTCGCTGGCCAGCCCGTCCTGGGTGCCGACCTCCCGCGTGACCAGGGCCTTCGACAGGCCCTCCGCGTAGCACCTGGACCTGAAGTAGGCGAAGCCCTCGCGCTGCCTGGACACCTTGTGCCCGATGACCGCGCGGGGCTCGAACAACATCACCGAGCCCGGCTTGCGCTGGCTCAGCCTGATGCAGAACTCGGTCTCCTCGCAGCCCAGCGGGCGCGACTTGCGGCCCTGCACGCTGCGGCCGATGCCGCTGTGGAAGCCGCCGACCTCGGCGACGACCTCGCGCAGGAAGGCGGCGTTTCCGCCCATGACGTTGCGGATCGGCGCACGTACCGCGGGCATGCCGCGGTACGTGCACCCGACCGTCCAGTCGAACTCGTACGGGAACCAGCGGGGCCGGCGCTTGGACGCCCACAACGGGTCGGTACGCCCGCCCACGCCCACCACACCGGATTCCTGGAAGCCCTCCTCCAAAGCCTCCAGCCACCCCGCTTCGGCGACCGCGTCGTCGTCGAGAAACGCGACGATCTCACCGGTGGCCGTGGCCACGCCGGTGTTCTTGCCGCCGGACAACCCCTGCTCGTGCGTGTTCTCCACCACAATGGCCTGTGGATAGGTGCGCTTGAGCTTCAGGTGCAGGTCCGGATTGTGGTCGACCACCAGGATCAGCTCGTGTGCCGGGCGGCTCTGGTTCTCGACCGACTCGACTGCCTGCCTGATGTCCTCCCAGCGCTCTTCTGTGTAGACGCAGATGACAACAGACGTGTTCACAACGGTTCCTCTTACGCGACGCCTCGGTCAGCGGCGGGAGTGGCGGTGGGCTCAGGCTGAGGGGCGGAGGGCTGGCGGCGCCACTCCTTCAGGATCGTCTTGAGCACACGGAAGCCATCTCGTACGGCACGCAGGTTGCTCTCGCCATGAATGCGGTTGCGCTCGTGGCTGGGCACCTCGTGCACCTTCAGCCCGGCCTTGGCCGCGCGCACGTTCATCAGGGTCTCGACCTCGAAGCCATCGCAGTCGAGGTCGAGCACGTCGAGGTGACGCGCCCAGAACGCGTTGTAGCCGTAGCACAGGTCGGTGTAGCTGGTCTTGTACATCACGTTGACGATGCCGGTGAGGACCTTGTTGCCCAGGCGCCGGTTGAGCGTCAGGTCGTCGCTGCCGCCGCCGGCGGCGTAGCGCGAACCCTTGACGAAGTCGGCCCCGGTCACGAGGGCGCCCACGAACGAGATGATCTCGCGGCCGTCCGTCGAGCCGTCGGCGTCGATCATGACGATGATGTCGCTGGTGCACGCGGCGAAGCCGGCGGACAGGGCGTCGCCCTTGCCCTTGCCGGTCTGCGTGACGATTTTCACGTTGGGCCGCAGGCGCTTGGCGACCTCGACGGTGTCGTCGACGGAGTTGCCGTCGACGAGCACGATCTCGTCGACCCACTGGGGGATCGTCGCGAAGACGTGCGGGAGGTTCTCGGCCTCGTTCATCGCCGGTACGACCACGCTCACCGTCGGGGAAATGGCCAGGTGAGGGGTGACCGGCGTGAAGCTGGAAGGCGGAGGCATGGAACGCAAGGGCGACTTCTGGGCCTTGCCGTTGTGCTTGGTGATCTCGGGACTCATGGCGAGGGATATCCTTCCGGGACCCGGCCCTGCTCACCGCCCGGAGTCATCCCCGGGTGCTGCGGGAATGGCGGAGCCGTCGAGCGGTGCACTATGGGTCCTGTGGAGTGAGGGTGTGCTGGTGCCGGGGGGTGGTGCCAGGAGCGCTCAGCTCGCTCCCGTTGGTTCCTTGACTACATTGGGTGACTCCTGTTGCTGCTGCATCGAGGTGCGCACCCGACCAAAGCCCTTGAGGACGCGGTCGGCCGCCCTATAAAGAGACGGTCGATCCATCACGATTGTTCGAGCTTTGTTGAAAGGAGTTCGGCCCATCCAGTGGACGGCCGCTGTCGCGGACGGTCGTGAGATGCGGCCTTCGGCGACGTACAGGACCCCACTCTTGAGCCAGTCTTTGTACTCCTTGCCGCCCTTGCCCATGTCGACCATGTGCATCCCGTCGTTCGCGGCGGCCTCGGCCATCTGCAGGTGATGGACGATGCCGGGCGAGTACCGGGCGTACTCGGTGTCGTAGGCGGGGAACCACCCTACAAGGGTCGTGGCGGTACGGAGGCCGAAATGCCCAGCGACGGGCACGTCCCCGGCATAAAGCATGGTGAGGATGCCCGAGAAATCCGATGATTTCTCGGCATGCATCATGTCGATCAGTTCGACGATCCACGGCTGCGCGAACCGGTCGACCCGGCCGGTGCGCCGGTACTGGTCGGACTTCCAGGTCAGCAGCGTGCGCAGGACCTCGGGGTCGGTCGCGTTCCACTCGAAGCGCAGCCCGCCCTGCTCCCGGCCGAACTTGCGCTCCTTGTAGCGGACGGTCTTGAGGTTCTTGGGAGAGTTGACCTTGACCTGCTCCAGCCATGAGTCGAAGCCGGAGGTGAAGTCCATCACGGGGGCCGGGCGCACGTCGGCCTCGTACGGGGCGAACGTCGGCTGGCCGGCGACCAGGTGGTCGAAGTCGAAGACGCTGAGCTTGCAGGCGCGCAGCAGGTCCTTCGCGTCGAGCCGCAGGTCAGGCACGGCGATCAGGCCGTGGCAGGTGGTGAGGAAGCCGCCGAGCGGTTTCCCGATGCCGAAGCTGTGCCGTTCGTACGGGAAGAACCCGGCGATGCGGTTGCCGTCGGAGATGACCGCCACGCGCACGTAGTCGCGCAGCCGGTCCATCGCGACCGCGAACTCGACCGAAAGGAACGGGTTGTCCAGACTCGGGTCGGCCTTCTGGAGCTCGCGCCATCGGGCGCGTTCGGAGTCTCCGAGGTCTCTCGGGCGCACTACCTGGATGTTCACCTTGCCCTGGCCCCCTGTTCGGTCTGCATGTTCTTCCCCCGGTACAACACGCGAAGCACGTACATGAACCCTCCGAGCACGGCGACCGTCGCGACCCCGGCTCTGGGCGACCATGCGTTGAACAGCAGCATGGCTTCGGCGAGGAGCACGTTCAGGACGAGGCTGGCCGCGGCTCCTACTGATAGTGCGGCAAGCGGGTCACGATCGCGCAACAGTCCCACGACCGCCGCCCCCGGAACCACGAGAAGGAACAAGGAGATCAAGAACGGGCGCAGCGGGGTGTCGAGGTCGAACAAGGCGACCACGGCCCCCGCTATGCAGGCGAGTGCCAGCAGCCATGCCAGCGCTCTGCGGTGCTTGAGCATCTCCTGTTTCTCTCCTGCTCTTTCTGGTTAAGACATGATTGATCCACTTTCATGGGACCAATCCGGGTCCGGACACGTCAATGCCGACGCTTGGAGAGCCGCATAGGTTCACCGGCATGGCAAAGTTCTTCATGTGACTTCCGCCACGTGACATGGTGACTCCGGGTTTCCAGGCGTGTTCCCCAAGCTAACCAGAATGCCCTATGTGGCCTATGATGTTCGAGCCAGGGTCCTGTTTATCCCGTTATGTCCGTTCTAGCTGGGAGGCTGTTCGTCACCCTTGTGGTGCCGCGTCCACATTCGACGACTGGTCCTCGCTCGGCAGCTCGGACGGCTCGGGGGTGGCCGGCGGGTCGGACGGCGGGTCGGTCTGCGGGGCGCGGTCGGCGTTCCAGGCCAGCGAGCAGGTGGCGGCGCCGCCGTTCGAGGTGAACGCGACCCGGCCGCGGCCCGCGGCGCTCGGGTCCAGGACGGTCACCCAGATCGACACCGAGCGTCCCGCCTTGACCGAACCGCTGGCCGGGAACACGTCCAGGCCCTGTGACGCGGTCGCCGTCCAGGAGACCGCGGCGTTGCGGGCGCGCAGCCCGATCTTGGCGGCGCCGGCGATCGAGCCGGGGCACGACGTGCCGAGCCGGGCGACCGGCACCGGCCTGCGGCGGACCACCGTGGGCGCGGCCGGCCCGCGACTGGGCCGCCGGGCGGACGGCCGGGCCGTGGGCGTGGCGGCCGGGGACGTCTCCGGCCCGCCGTCGCTCGGCGTGGGCTCGGGCGTCAGGTCGTCGTCCGGCTCCGGCTCGGGGTCAGGCTCGGGTGTGACCGCCGGCTCGACGGAGGAGAGGGCGGGCGTGGGCGTCACGGTGAGCGCCGTCTGCGCGGTGTCGCCGCCGTTCAGCACGACCACCGCCCCGGTCGCGGCCAGCACGCACGCCCCGGCCAGCAGCACCGGCCCGAGACGGCGCGGACGGCGGCGGCGCGAGCGCCGCTCGGCCACCACCGGGAAGCCGGCCCTGTCGAAGCTGTCGCCGCGGTCGGTGATCAGCGTCCTGGTCTGGTCGCGTTCGGGATTGACGCAGGTGTCGATCACCCGGCGGCGCAGCGAGATCGGCGGGAACTCGACCGGCACCAGGTCGAGCAGCCGCGACGCCGAGATCTGCCGGTGCTTGCCCTCGGTGCACACCTCGCACCCGGCGATGTGCCCCGACAGCCGCCGCCGCAGCAACGGCGTGAGCGGCCCCTCCCACGAATCCACCATCGCCGACAGATCCGGGCAGTGCGCGCGGCCCGTCTTCGCCAGGACGACCGCCGCGGCGGCGTTCTCCAGCTGGTCGCGGGCCCGGCCGAGCCGCGTGGCGGCCTGACGGGAGGTCAGCCCCAGCACCGAGGCGACCTCGACCGGCGTCAGGCCGTGACGCACCGACAGCTCGACGATCTCGCGCTCGTTCCCGCTCAGCTCGGCCAGCGTCTCGCGGACCAGCTCGGCCAGCTCGGAGTCGGGCTGCCCGGCCGGGGGCGTCCGCGGCACGCCCCCGGCGGGCGTGCCGCGATGCGCCATCCTGGCCCGGACCTGGAACCTGGTCAGCGCGTACAGCCAGGGGCGCAGGCGGCCGGCCTCCTTCAGCCGCTCCACGCAACCCTGCGCGGTCACCAGGGCGTCGTGCACGGCGTCCGCGGCCGCCTCCCGGTCGCCGATCAGCGAGAAGGCGTAGTCGTGGAGCCGTTCGCCGTAGGAGTCGTACAGGTCGGCGGGGGCGTCGGTGTCGGCCCGTCGCAGGGCGTCGACCAGCTCTTGATCGTCGGCGCGGCCGACCGTCGGCCATCCAGGCACGGATTCCCCTCCCCGCGGGTGAACGGGCGCTCAAAGCACCCACGCGGGAGAGGACGCCGCCTCGATCGGCCAGGTTGACCGGCGCGGCCCCGGCCATGCCCAACAGGCATGACCTCGTGATGGTTGTGACGGGAGTGGCTCAGCCGTCGCAGCTGGGGGCGCAGAGCCGGCGTTCCATGCCCTGCAGGAAGAAGTCGCGGACCTGGAGCACGTCCTTGGCGATGTAGGCCTCGCCGCCGGTCGTCTTGGCCAGCGTGTCCATCTGCTTCCTGCCCGCCTCGGCCTCCGGGCCGAAGGCGATGAGCAGGATGCTGATCGGCCGCTTCGGGTTGTAGGTCTTCTTGAGGTACTGCAGGATCTGCGCGTTCGTGACGCCGCCGTCGGGGTCGTCGTTGCCGGCGCCGTCCGTGAGGATCAGCAGCGTGTTGATCTTGTCGTCCTGGTACGTCTTCGTCAGCTCGCCGTAGGCCGCCCTGATGGTGTCGTTCAGGCCGGTGTCGCCGGTGGCCTTGGCCTGGATCTGCCCGAACTGGGCGGCCAGCGCCTGCTTGCGGAGCACACCGTCCGTCGACTCGGCGAGCGGGCCGACCGAGACGAGTTCCTTCCAGTCCTTGCCCTGTCCGTCCATGTGCGTGGAGAACGTCCACAGGCCCAGCTCGGAGTCGGCGGGGAACAGACCCAGCCCCTCCATGGCGATCTTGTTGATGGCCTGCATCCGGGTCATGTTCGTGCCGGGCACGGGCAGCGCCATCGTGCCGGAGACGTCGAGCAGGGTGAGCAGGCGGGTGCCGAGGTTCAGCCGGGACCAGGTCTGCACCATCGAGGCCACGGCCTTGGCGTCGGGCTTGGGCAGCGCCTCCGGCTTGTCGGGGACGAACCCCTTCTCCTTCGACAGCGCGTCGCCGGCCTTGCCGTCGGCGCTGCGGAAGCCCGCGGCGCGCAGGGTCTTCTTGGCCGCGTCCGTGCCGAGGTCCTGCCTGAAGTCCGTGGCCGCCTTCTGGACCGCCGGGTCCTTGGTGAGGACCGTGATCGGGTAGTCGAGGCTGAGCGTGCCCTCCTTGGGATAGAGGGCGACCACCGGGGCCTCGGGCTTCTTGGCGTTGTGGGCGTAGACGGCCTGCTCGGTGGCGACGCCGACCGGCACCCTGCTGCCCGACTTCACCGTCAGGCTGGCCAGCAGCGCCGCCGGGTCGGAGGCGAGCTGGCCGGAGATCTCCTTCAGCGCGCCCACCAGCGCCTTGTCCTGCTTGGCCTCCTTGGCCGAGGTGGCGGCGGCCAGCAGTGCGGCCAGCCCGGCGGAGTTCTTCTGCGGGTCGAGCGCCAGCACCCGGACCTTCCTGCCCGGTCCGTCGGGGTTGGCGACGTTCGCCGCGGCGATCATGCCCGCCCAGCTCGGCGTGAGGCTGCCGGACAGCTTGGCCGCGGCGGACTTGGCGGTCGCCAGCACGACGGGCGAGACGGCGACCGAGCCGGCCGGCTCCGGCAGCGCCGAGCCCGCGGGGGAGTTGCGGACGTTGCCCACCAGCAGGCTGGAGTCGGCCACCCACACGTCCGCGGCGGACTTGCCGGCGGCCAGCCCGTTCGCGGTCTTGGCCGCCCCTTCCTTGGCCACGGTGACCTCGACGCACTTGCTGTCGATCGAATGCATGGCCTTGGTGTAGCTGGCGGCGATCTTGCTGAGCGCGGGGTGGATGTCGGGGGTGGCCACGACGCGCAGCGGCAGCTTGCCGGCCGAGCAGTCGTGCTCGCGGTTGAAGATCACGAACGCAGCGACGCCGAGGAGCACGGCCAGGGCGACGGCCCCGGCCAGCGGTACGAGCACTCTGCCACGCCCGCTGACGGACCGCCTGCGGGAGGGTGGTTCCTGGGCTCGGTAGCCGCCATCGAGCTCGTCTGTCCGGTGTCGCCCCACGATGTCCTCTTGGTGTCCTCTTAGGCGTTGAGACCTTCCGGAGACCCTAGCGGGAGTTGCTCCGCAATACTTCGGGAACGATACTCGGTGGACTCTGTGTGGCAAAACCGCTCTTTTGGTGCGCCTATTACGGAGAGTGGCGCTCAGTGGCAGCAGGCGTGACCGCGCCAGGCGCGCGCCCCCTCACGCACGGCGACCGCCGCGAGGGCCACCGCCATGGCCGGGTCCACCCACCACCAGCCCAGCGTGTTCAGCCACAGGCCGACCAGGACGCCGGCCGCCATGGCGGCGCAGATCAGGTTCTGGGTGCCCTCCCCGGACGTCGCCGCCGACGCCAGCCGCGCCCCCAGCCGCCGCTTGACCAGCCCCAGCGCCGGCATGCTGACCAGGCTGACCGTCGTGACCGCGATGCCGAGCACGGTCGGCGTGGCCCGGTGGCCGGCGTCGAGGTCATGCGCGACGTGCCCGACGAGGTAGGGCGCGAGCAGCCAGAAGCTCACCGCCACCGCGCGCCTGGCGGTGGTCTCGGCGTGCGGCGAGAGCGTGCGGGCGCCGGTGAAGCGCCACACCACGATCAGGCTCGCCCCCGCCTCGGCGAAGGCCGACAGCCCCCAGCCGATCAGCGCGACGGAGTGTGCCGACAGCCCGGCGGCCAGGCCGAGCGTGCTCTCCACGGCCAGCCAGGCGAGCGTGGCCACGGAGAGCGCACGCGCGGCGCGGGCGGCCCGCAGCCAGTCGGCCGTCGCGGCCGGATGCTCATGAATCCGCTGGTCAGACACCATGAACCCCCGAACTTCCGGCTATCCGGCCGTCGACAGCGTTACGTAACGTACCCATGACTCAGAGTGACTTTAAGGCCTGTGCGGCAAAGGATGTTCAAGATTCACCGGATAATGGCGGGCACCGTCCGGGGGAGGGGTCGTGCCGTTCACGCCGAGTCACATCGCCGCCGTGCTGCCGCTGGTGGCCTCCGAACGGGCGCGGCGGTTCGCCGATCCGTGGGCGCTCGCGCTGGGGGCGATGGTCCCCGACCTGCCGATCTTCCTGCCGTTCCTGCCCGTCTACGGGAACTGGCACTCCTGGCAGGGCGTGCTCACCCTCGACCTGGCCGCCGTGCTGCTGCTCCTGCCGCTGTTCCACCTCGTGCTGCGCGATCCGCTGATCTCGCTGCTGCCGCCGTCGCTCACCGGCCGGGCCGCGCTCCTGCGTCCGGTCCGGCTCAGAATCCTGCCGGTGGCGGCCGGTGGGGTGATCGGCGCGGCCACCCACGTGTTCTGGGACTCCTTCACCCACTCCTACGCCTCCGCCCGCTGGGGCGCCTGGCCGGACACCCTCGTCTACGGCACGACCAGGCTCTTCAGCGTGTTGCAGTACACCTCGTCGGCCGTCGGGCTGACCGTGGTCGTGTGGTGGGCGTGGCGCGCCCTGTCCAGGAGCGAGGAGGCCCACGTGCCGGGCCGCCTGCGGCTCGCCCCCGCCGCACGGTGGGTCGTGCTGGCCGCGTGCGCGCTCGGCATCGTCGCCGGCGCCCTGCTGTGGCCGCTGGTGGACGAGCCCAACCCCGCGCTGGGCTTCAGGAGCGTGGTCACCAAGACGGGCGCCGGCACCGTGGTCGGGCTCTCGGCCGTCCTGGTCTGCTACGCGGTCGTCTGGCAGGTCAGGCGGCGCATGGCAGTATCGGAAGGTGCCTGACTACGTGTTCGACGCCGACGACCCCCGAATCGCCGACTACACCCGGCTGCGGGACGTCGAGCTGCGCAAGAGCCTGGAGGCGGAGCGCGGCCTGTTCCTCGCCGAGGGGGAGAAGGTGATCAGGCGGGCCGTCGCCGCCGGCTACCCCATCCGCTCGGTCCTGACCACCCGGCGCTGGTACGAGTCGCTGTCCGACGTCATCGGCGACGCCACCGTCTACCAGGTGAGCGACGAGCTGATGACCGGCATCGCGGGCTTCCAGATCCACCGCGGCGCGCTGGCCTCCATGCAACGCCTGCCGCTGCCCACGGCCGCGACCCTGATCAAGGGCGCCCGCCGGCTGCTGGTCCTGGAGGACCTCGTCGACCACTCCAACGTCGGCGCGATCTTCCGCTGCGCCGCCGCGCTCGGCGTCGACGGCGTCCTGCTCTCGCCGCGCTGCGCCGACCCGCTCTACCGCCGGGCCGTCAAGGTCTCCATGGGCGCGGTCTTCTCGATCCCGTACGCCCGGCTCGACGACTGGTACACCGGCCTCGGCGAGCTGCGCGAGGCCGGGTTCCAGAGCCTGGCGCTGACCCCCGACCAGAGCGCGACCCCCATCGACCGGATCGCGATGGGCGACCGGGTGGCGCTCCTGCTCGGCGCCGAGGGCGACGGCCTGTCCTCCCACTGGCTGCACGAGGCCGACCACGCGGTGTGCATCCCCATGAGCCCGGCCGCGATGGACGCCGGCGTCGACTCGCTCAACGTGGTGGCCGCGGCGGCGATCGCCTGCCACGGGCTGATGCGCCCGGCCGGGCGCTGACCTCCCGGCGAGTGGGTCTGGTGGCGTCTCGACCAGCCGTGTAACCCTGTAATCATGCAGACCTTGTTCGAGCACGCCGGCGGCGAAGAGGGCTTACGCCGCTTCATCGAGATCTTCTACCGCAGCCTGCTGACGGACCCGCTGCTCCAGCCGCTGTTCGGTGAGGGCAAGGCGGGCCACGTGGACAACCTGACCGCCTTCACCGTCGAGACCTTCGGCGGCCCCGACACGTTCTCGGCGGAGATGGGCGGCTTCCCGCTGCTCATCGAGGCGCATCGCGGGCTGGCCATCGAGGAGGCCCAGCGGCTGCGGTTCGTCGAGCTGTACATGCGGGCCGCCGACGAGGCCGGGCTGCCCGGCGACGAGCCGTTCCGGGCCTCGCTCCGCTCGCACGTGGAGTTCGGCACGCAGGTCGCGCTCCAGAACTCCCACGCCGAGACCGACGACCAGCTCCATCCGCTGCGCGAGGTGCCGCGCTGGGACTGGGAGCAGCCGCCGCGATAGCCGGTTCAGGGGCGGTCGGTGTCCTCGGTGAGCCAGTCGGGGTAGGCGTCGATGTCGTGCAGCACCGGCTGGGAGTCGACGGCGCCGCCGTTCGCGACGATGTGCGCCTCCAGCGCGGCGGCCCGCTCCCGCGGGGTGATGAGCGTGAGCTGCCAGGAGTCCCCGGCCTCCGCGGCCGGGGCTTCCGCGATGTCGATCGAGGTGGCCAGCTCCGCGAGCAGGATCGTGTGCGCGAGCGCGGCGGCCTGCTCATGGCCCTCGATCGTCGTGCGGACTTCGATGAATTCCGCCATGATCTTCCTTATTGCGGAGGGGTAGATTCACCACCCTATCTGCGTGAATCGACCCTGGGGTCGGCTTCGGGGGGCGAAGTCCACCTGAGTGGTTTCAGTTCGCGATCAGCGGGTACCCACGGCCGGCCGCCTCAATCGCGAACCGACGGCCGTGATCGCGCTCCCGCCGGCCGGGCTGTTGCCTTTCGGGCCGGCGGAGGACCGTCACCCGCCCGGGATACGGCAAGATGTGAGCTGCCGATCACCGAGAGCGACCTACGGAGGTCCTGTGAAGCTGGCCTGGATCATCGCGGCCGCGGCCGCGGCGACCCCGTACGCGTCGGCGGCCTCCCCCCTGTGGGCCGCTCCCGACCAGCACGCCCTGACCTGCGCCGTCAGCTCACCCGACGGCCGGCCGCTGACCTTCAGCCCGCGCGTCGGCCTGACCGCGAGGCCGGTGTCGGTCCGCGGCAACCTCCAGCTCACCGGCTGCCTGTCGGGCGACGGCACGGCCCCCTACCTGCGCTCGGGCTGGGTCACCCTGAAGAGCGTCGGCCAGGCTTCGTGCGCGAGCGCCCGGCACGTCCACGGCGCCGTCCGCATCACCTGGTTCGGCCTCGACGGGCGGCCGGTCGGCACCTCGCAGGTGCGCGCGCGGGCCGACCGGCTGGCCACCCAGAGCCCGGCCGACAGCTTCCTGACCGGCACGGTCGCCTCGGGGCCGCTGTCCGGCGAGCACGTCCGCGGCTCGATCACGCCCGCCATGGGCATCCTGGCCTGCGCGACCGGGGGCCTGAGCACGCTGCCCGCGGCGGGCCGGCTCACGTTCGGCTGACCCTCGCGGGTCAACCGGCGGCCATCTGCTCGCCCGCGTAGTCCAGCAGTTGCGCGGCGGTGGTGAAGCGGCGCTCGTCCCCGTCGTGGAGCAGCGCCCCCACCACGAGCCTGCCGTTGCGCTCACCGGCGAACAGCAGGCAGTACTGCGCCGCGTTCGTGTAGCCGGTCTTCACGCCCAGCACGCCGTCCGACCGGTCGAGCAGCTTGTTGGAGTTGCGCCAGGTGTGCGCCCGGTGCAGGGCCGACTTGGCGACCTTGTGCACCTGGCTGCCCACCACCGCGCGGAAGGTCGGGTCGGTCAGCGCCCGCTGCGCCAGCGTGACCTGGTCCACGGCGGTCGAGTAGCCGCCGTTGGCCGGCGTGGGCAGCCCGTCGGGGTTGGTGTAGCGGGTGTCGGCGAGGCCGAGCGAGCGGGCGGCCCGGTTCATCTTGGCCACGAACGCCGTCTTGCCCGGCCCGTACTTCCTGGCCAGGGCGTTGGCGGCGTCGGCGCCCGAGGGGAGCATGAGGCCGTACAGCAGGTCCCTGGCCGTGAGGCGCTCGCCCTTGCGCAGGCCCGCCGTGGTCGCGCCGTTGCTGGTCGCGTGCTTCGTGTCGGCGGCGGTGACCGTGATCGCCTCGTTCAGGCGTCCCTCCCGCAGGACGACGTAGGCCGTCATCACCTTGACCAGGCTGGCGACCGGCACCCGCCGGGTCTCCCGCTTCCTGAAGTGGATCGTTCCGTCCGAGTCCACCACGTACGCCGCCCCGGCCTTCACCGCCGGGACGTCGGCGGCCCGTGCGGCGGACGCCGGGTAAGAGATCCCCACAAGCAACGCGAGTACGGCAGAGCCGATGAAACCCCCAATACGCATGCCAGACATGTTCGCAGGAGATCAAGGCTTGGTTTGCGAAACTCGGCCGTAAGTGGCGCCCAGTTGGGGGTAAATGCTTGATAGATCCGACATCTGCGGGGAGACGAGGCCGTGGCAGGCAGATTCATCATCAGTCAGGACGAGCGAGGCGCGTTCCGTTTCGCGCTCGTCGCGAACAACGGGCAGACGCTGGCCGTGGGCGAGGGCTATCCCAGCAAGGCCGCCTGCGTGAACGGCATCGAGACCGTACGCAGGAACGCTCCAGAGGCCGCCATCGACGACCAGACCCCGGCGGCGATCTAGGACGAGGCCAGCGCCTTACGCCGGCGGCGGACGAAGAACCACGCGACGCCGGCCGCGACCGCCGCGAGCAGCAGCAGCGCGCCGGCGGGCGAGCGGGCGGCCAGCTCCAGCCAGCCCCACACCAGCGCCGTGAGCCCGAACCACCAGATGGGCGCCCAGGTCAGGCAGCCGAGCGCGCTCGCCACCACGTACCAGGGATAGGACACCCGAAGCGCGCCCGCCACCCACGGCAGCGTGTGCCGCAGCATGGGCACCCAGAAGCAGCCGTAGACGGCCAGCGCGCCCCACTTCTCGACGACGCCCTCGATCCTGGCGATGCGCTCGCGGCCGAGCCGTACGCCGACCCGCGACTCGTAGAGCTTCTCGCCGAGCTTGCGGCCGACCCAGTAGTAGACCTGGAACGCGCCGAACAGCGCGAGGATGAGAACGGCCCCCACCAGCCAGTACGGCAGCCCGAACCAGAACGGCCGGGCGGGATCAGGGAGGGCGGCAGCCGCATGCCACATGAGCCCGCTCACCCCCACTCCAACGCCTTAGGTCAGCCTTACCTTAGTCAAGGAGAAGGCATTCCGCCACATCAGCTTGCAAGGGCACGGCACCGGCTGCAAGTAGGCGACAACCACCCCTCAACCCTCACGCCCTATACCTGAACTGAGCAAAAGGGGTGTTGATCATGTCGTCGAGAAGCGCGGTGGTCCTGGCAGGCGGTACCGCCAACGCGGTCAAGCTGTTCGTGGCGGCCTTGGCCTTCACCAGCGCCTACGTCGGCGTCTCCGCCTACAGCAGCGCCGGCTCGGACACCGGGCCCGCGCGGACCGTCACCCTCTCGGCCCGCGAGCTGCCCATCACCGCCCCGGCCCGGCAGAGCGCCCCCGCCAGGGCGGGCGAGATCGCCCTCAGCGCCCTGCCCGACGCCACCCCCGGCTGCGGCAAGTCGTTCCTGGCCCGCGGCCTGCTGGTCAACCCGCGGCCGGGCACGACGGTCCTGTACCGCTGGCGGCTGTCGCGCTGGAGCCCGGCGGCCAGGACGTGGCGCACCTACCTGGTGGACCACTCCGGGTTCGCCGCCGGCAGCCGGAACGTGGAATGGCAGCCGCAGATCACCGGCAACGCCGGGTGGTACCGGGTCGAGCTGATCGCCCGGCCCGGCGGGACCGTCATGAGCGAGCGTTTCCAGGTGAGCTGCTGACCGAGCGCCGCGCCGCCTCGACCCAGCGCGGCACGCCCACCCGCTGGGCCACCTCCAGCGCCTTCTCGTAGTGCGCGCGCGCCGCGTCGGGCTGGCCCAGCCGGATGGCCAGATCGCCGAGGGTCAGCGCCACCGGCCACAGCGCCACGACGCCCGTGCCCGCGCCGGCCACCCGGTCGGCGAACGGCTTGAGCTTGTCGTAGCAGTCGACCATGCGCTCGCGGTCGTCCAGCAGCATGCCCGCCAGGGCACGCCAGGTCATCACCAGCTCGTAGAGGAAGTCGGGCCGGACCGGCGGGCGCGTCGCGGCGACCGCCCTGGCGTCGTCGAGATGCCCGGCCGAGGCCAGCGCGAGCGCGTAGGCGTCGAGCGTCCACTTGGCGCCACGCTGGTGGGCCGCCGCCAGCAGGTCGACGGTCTGGGCCGCCCGGCCGTCGACCAGGTGCAGGCAGAACGCGGTGATCAGCGGGAGGTCCTGGCGGCCTTCGAGCATGCCGGCCCGCGCGGTCATCCGGGCGGCCTCGCGGTAGGTGCGTTCGGCGCCCGTGTAGTCGCCGGAGATCATCAGACGCTGGCCGGCGTACCAGACGACGACGGCCGCGGGGGCCGACAGGTCGTACTGCTTGGCCAGCCGGTCGGCGGCGGCGGCGTGCTGGTCGGCGGCCGCGAACTCGCCCCTGGCCGCCGCGCACTCCAGCAGCACCAGGTGGGCCAGGGCCTGCGTGGCCATCTGGCCCGAGCGCTGGGCGACCTCCAGCAGCTCCCTGCCGATGCCCTCGCGGGTGTCGACGGCCGGGATGTCGTAGGACTGGCGCAGCCGGCCGCTCAGCGCCGCCGCGATCAGCGTCGGGTCGCCGCTCTGCCTGGCCAGCTCCAGCGCCTCCAGCGAGGCCTGCCGCCCGCGCTCGGGCGAGGAGGAGCCCTCCAGCTCCAGCGCCAGCGTGGTGAGCAGGCTCGCCCGCAGGCGCTGCTCGCCCGCGGGCAGCTCGATGAGCGCCTTCTCGGTGACGTCGACGATCTCCCATGCGGTGCGGGTGAAGTCGCGCGCCATGCCCTTGTGCGGCACGGCCAGCGACGCCGCCACCTTCGCGGTGATCTCCAGGTCGCCGAGCGGCAGCGCGGCGTCCATGGCCTGGCGGCGCAGCAGCCTGGCGGCCGTCATGTCGCCGCACAGCGCCAGTGCCTTGATCTGGCGCAGCATCAGCCGTAGCCGCTCCTTGGCACGCTCCTGGCCGGGCTCGCGCCCCTTGTCCTCGGTACGGGGGCCGCCCCGGTCGAAGGCCGCGATGGCCTGCTCCCACAACGTGGCCGCCTCGCGGTGGGCGAAGCGCCGCTCGGCCTGCTCGGCCGCCAGGCCCGCGTAGTGGACGGCCTTCTCGGCCGCGTCGGCCAGGAAGTAGTGGTGGGCCAGCGCCGCCACGTCGGAGGACGTGCGCTGCTCGATCACCGCGGCGACGGCGGCGTGCAGCCGGGTGCGGCGCAGCCGGGAGGCGTCGGAGTAGATCGTGTCGCGCACCAGGTCGTGGTCGAAGCGCAGCAGCCCCGGCCCCGGCTCGGTCACCAGGCCGGCCAGCAGCGCGGCCTCGACCGCCTCGATCACCGCGTCTTCGTCGCCGGCGACCGTGACCAGCACGTCGAGGTCGACGTCGCGGCCGATGACCGCGGCCTGGAGCAGGATCTGCTGGGCCCCCGCGGGCAGCCGCGAGATGCGCCGCCGCAGCACGTCGCGCACGCCCGAGGGCACGCGAGAGAGCACCTGCGTGGCGCTGGCCCGGTCGGCCGCGCCTTCGGCGTCGAGCAGGCGCACGGTCTCGCGCACGAAGAACGGGTTGCCGCCGGTGCGCTCGACGATGGACTCGACCGCGTCCTCGTCGATCTCGCGGACGCAGGTGGCCTTGACCAGCTCGGCCACGGCCTTGGGGTCGAGACCGGACAGGCCCACGCGGACCGGTTCGAGACGGGCCAGGGCGGCCAGCACGTCGGACTGGCGGTCGTCGAGCTCGCTCTCCCGGCACGTCACGACGAGCAGGACGCGGCTGGTGGCCAGCAGGCTCGGCAGCGCGCGCAGCAGGGCCAGCGTCTGGTCGTCCGCCCAGTGGAGGTCTTCCAGCGTGAGCAGCACCGGCGCCCGGCGGGCCACGCCGGCGAGGTAGCCGCCGACCGCGCGGTGCAGGCGGAAGCCGCCGGAGACCTCGTCCTCGTCGGGGTCGGGGGCGGTGTCGTCGAGCAGGGGGGCGAGGAGCTGGGCGTATTCGCCGGCGCCGGTCGCGCCGATCAGCGAGCGCAGGATCTCCACCCAGGCCCAGCCCGGCGGGGTCGCGCTGGAGTCGGGGCAGGCGCCGGAGGCGGTGATCCAGCCGTCGGCGCCGAGCCTTCCGTCGAGCTGGCGCAGCAGCGTGGTCTTGCCCGCGCCGGCGACGCCGGTCACGATCGAGACCTGGAAGCGGCCGGTGCGCGAGGCGGCGGTGGTCAGCCTGGCCAGCTCGGCGTCGCGGCCGACGAACGGCTCGGGCTCCAGCGGCGGCGGCTCGACGTGGGCGGCGGCGGGCCGCGGCGGCCAGGTGTCGGTGACCGGGGCGGACCTGGCGGGCCGCGGCGGCGCGGCCAGCTCCAGCTCGGGGGACTGGGCCAGGATGTCGGACTCCAGCTTGCGCAGCGCGGGGCCCGGGTCGATGCCCAGCTCGTCGGCCAGCATGTTCCTGGCCCTGCGCAGCGCGGCCAGCGCGTCGCCCTGCCGGCCGCAGCGGTAGAGACCGAGCGCCAGCAGCCGCCAGCCCTCCTCGCGCAGCGGGTGTTCGGTGGTCAGCGCCTCCAGGTCGGGCACGGTCTCGGCGTGCAGGCCCAGCCGCAGGCCGGTGTCGGCGTGCCGCTCGCGGGCCACCAGGCGCAGCTCGGCCAGCCGGTTGACCTCGGCCTCGGCCCAGGGCTGGTCGGCGAAGTCGGAGTAGGGGGTGCCGCGCCACAGGCCGAGCGCCTTCTCCAGGCGGCCGCGGGCGGACTGCGGGTCGCCCTCTTCGAGGTGTTCGCCCGCCGCCCTGACCAGTTGCTCGAAACGCAGCGCGTCGACCTGCTCGGCGGCCACGCGCAGGGCGTAGCCGGAGGCGACGGTCACCAGCAGACGGTTGGGGCCGCCGCGCGGACGGCCCGGTTCGAGCACTCTGCGCAGGCGGGAGATGTAGACCTGGAGACCCGACTGGGCGCCCTTGGCGGCGTCGTCGTCCCACAGATCGTAAAGAAGCGTGTCAACCGGCACGACCTGACCTCTGGCCACGAGAAGTCGGGCGAGGACGGCCCGCTGCCGCAACCCGCCGAGGTCGAGTTCGTCGTCGTGTTCGTACGCCTCGACTGGCCCCAGAACCCGGAACGCCACCATGTCAGCCGCCACGCTATGCGGGCTTCCGAACGGCGCACAAGGTGTTTGATGGCTTTGGGATTGTCACTGGGGGGCCTTCGAGATCGCGGACGGGGGCTCCGCGGCGGCGTTCCGGCCGTTGCGCCTGCGCAGGAGCGCCCACGCGCCCAGTGCGAGGCCGCCGAACGGGATCTCGATAGTGTAAGTCCAGAAGCCGAAAAGTAGTGCTGTCGCGACGGCCGGAGTGCCCGGCACCCCGAACGTGATCAGCAACGCGGCGACCCCGCTCTCCATGATCCCGGCCCCGCTGGGCGTGATCACGGCGCTGGTGAGCACGCGGGACAGCGCGAAGACCGCGATCGACTGGGCCAGGCCCGGCCAGGCGCCGGTGGCCCACATGCAGGCCGCCATGATGGCCCACTGGAAGCCCAGGAAGAACACCATGCCGAGCGACAGGCCGAGCGCGCGCGTACGGACGATCTCCGCGGTGTCGGCGCGCAGCCGGTGGAAGGCCTCGGAGGCGTGCACCTTCAGGCGCAGCAGCCGGGTGAGGCCGTCGAGCGCCCGGCCGAGCACGGCGGCGGCGCGGTCCCAGTAGAGGGCGACGGCCACGATCACGCAGAGCGCCAGGATGGAGATCGCGCCCGTCCAGCCCGCCTTGACGAACGCCGGGTCGAGCACCTCGCCCGCCATGAGCAGCGCGATGATGCCCACAGCCGGCAGGATGAACCTGAACAAGGTGTTCCAGATGCCGCTGACCAGCGTCATCACCACGATGGGCCGGTTGGCGAAGCCCCAGCCCCTGGTCATGGCGAACGACAGCGCCACCCCGACCGCGCCGCCGAACGGCAGCAGGTTGCTGACCGCGCTGCCCGCCGCGTTGAGTGTGAGGCCCTGGAGGTTGGTCAGCCCCGGCAGCGAGTTGGTCAGCACGAACGTGTACGCCAGCAGGCTCAGCAGCCACAGGGCCGTCATCAGGACGATCTGGCCGGCGCCGAGCGCCCCGAAGACCTCGCCGATCGCGTGCCAGGAGACCGGCTTGCCGGTGAGCGTGCGCACGATCTGCGGCAGGTAGACCACGAGCAGCACGGCCAGCCCGAGCGACAGGACGGACAGGGCGATCTGGAGCGGCTTGTTCTTCATCGCCCACCAGTCTGACGGGTCGCCGGAGCCGGCACGTCACCCTCAGGTGCTACTTCGGCCATCGGTCGAAGGGGTGAGTGAGACGAGCGCCGGGGGGCAGGTCGCGGCGGACGAACCACTCGGTGCCGAAGACCAGGCGGTAGAGCGGGCCGGGGACCTTCAGCATGACGGCGAGGGTGCGGTCGCTGTCGCCGCCGCTGGCCTGGGAGGCGTGCGCGGCCATGGAGGCGCGCTTCTGCCGGGCGTACCGGCGGACGTTGACCCGGTGGGTGATCGTGTCGCTCGCCGAGTACGCGCTCTCGAACGTGCGCACGTCGAACTCCGGCGGGAACTTGTACACCCGGCCCGCCATGCGCAGCAGCCGTACCAGCGGGTCGCGGTTGACCGTCGCCTCCAGGACGATCTCCGTGCCCGCGATCTGCGCCGCCCGCTTGCCCACCCGGTGGACCTGCACGTGGTCGGGGTGCCCGTAGCCGCCGGCCGGGTCGTAGATCGACAGCAGGTCGGCCTTCTCCTCCTCCAGGATCGCCGCCAGCGCCCTGGCGGCGGCCTCCGTGTCGGCGTCGATGAAGGCGTTGTCGGGCCGCTCGTCGGCGACGCCGCCCTTGGGGCTGAGCCCGGAATCGCCGTAGCCCAGGCACTCGACGCGGGCGCAGCCGAGCAGCGCGGCCGACTCGTAGAGCTCCTTGAGCCTGGTCTCGCGCAGCTCCTCGCCGGGGCCGATCTCGGCCAGGCCGCGTTCGCCGGCCGTCGCGACCACGAGCACCACGCGGTGGCCCTCGGCCGCGAGCATCGCCATGGTGCCCGCCGTGAGCAAAGCCTCGTCGTCGGGATGGGCGTGGAAGAAGACCGCGGTACGTGGAGGCACACGCCCAGATTAGTCTGGGAGGGGTGCGGATCTTTCACGTGAGTGACTGTTACCTGCCGAGACTCGGGGGGATCGAGGTCCAGGTGGCCGACCTCGTGCGCGCTCAGCGCGAGGCCGGGCACGACGTGCTCGTGGCCACGGCGACCAGGGGCGAGGCGTTGCCGGGGGTGCGCAGGGTCGTCGCCAGGATGCCGTTCGACCTGCCGGTCCATCCGTTCGGAGTGGGGCATCTCACTCGGGGCATCTCCGTCGTCCGGCCGGACGTGGTGCACGTGCACACCGGAGCGGTCTCGCCGTTCGCCTGGATGGGGGTGCGGGCGGCGCGGCGGGCGGGGGTGCCGTGCGTGGTGACCGTGCACAGCATGTGGGACCCGGTCACGCGGGGGCTCTACCGGCTGCTGCGGCTGGCGTTCGGCTGGCAGCGCTGGGGGCTGGTGGCCACCACGGTGAGCACGGCGGCGGCGGCGCCGATCAGGGCGGTGGCGGGGGCCGGCGTGCCGGTGCGGGTGGTCTCCAACGGCCTCGACCTGACGGGCTGGGCGCCCTCCCCGGGCGTGCCCGCCGCGCGGGCGGAGGTGCACGTGGTCGCCGTCGGCCGGCTCGCGCCGCGCAAGCAGCCCGTACGGCTGCTCAGGCTGCTGCTGGCCGCGCGGGAGCGGGTGCCCGCCGAGATCCCGATGCGCGCCACGATCGTGGGCGACGGGCCCGCCCGCGCCCGCATGGAACGGTTCCTGGTCAAGCACGGCATGACCGGCTGGGTGTCGCTGCCGGGCCGCTACACGCGGGAGCAGATCGCCAAGGTGCTCGACTCGGCCGACGTCTTCGTGGCCCCGGCGGCCAGGGAGTCGTTCGGCATCGCGGCGCTGGAGGCGCGGGCGGCCGGCGTGCCGGTGGTGGCCAGGGCCCAGAGCGGCGTCGCCGACTTCGTCAAGGACGGCACCGAGGGGCTGCTCGGCCGCACGCTGGGCGACCTGGCCGGGGCGGTGGCGCGGCTGTGCTCCGACGCGGGGCTGCGCAGGGAGATCGCCGCCCACAACCGGTCGACGCCGCCCGTCGCGGGCTCGTGGGCCGGGGTGCTGGAGGGGTTCGACCGGGCCTACGAGCAGGCGATCGCGCGTTAGGCCAGGCCGCCCCTGCGCAGCGTGTACTCGCGCGAGGCGAAGTCGCCGCCCTGCGGGACGCCCTCGGTGAAGAAGGCGTCCGGCGTGCCGGTCACGCGGGCGGCGTACGACTCGGCGTCGTCCTCGGGCTCGTAGCCGAGTTCGGGGGAGAGCAGCCAGAAGCGGCGGGTGTTGGCCGAGACGGCGTAGGCGGCCAGGAAGCGCAGGCCGGGCGTGGTGACGGCGGCGTGGACGAACCCGGCGCAGTCGCGGGGGCTCAGCCAGGTCGCCAGGTGGCGGACGTCCTGAGGCTCGGCCTCCAGGCTGCCGATGCGCAGGCAGACCACCTCAAGGCCGAACTTGTCGGCGTACAGGCGGCCGAGGGCCTCCACGGCGGCCTTGCTGACGCCGTACAGGCCGTCGGGGCGCGGCGGCAGGTCGGGGGAGATCGTCGCGGTGGCCGGGTACATGCCGGTCAGGCGGTTGCTACTGGCCAGGACCACGCGTGGCACGCCGGCCAGCCGGGCCGCCTCCAGCACGCGGTGGGTGGTCAGCACGTTGCCGTCGAGCAGGTCGGGCAGGGGCGCCTCGTCCGGCACGCCGGCCAGGTGCACGATCGCGTCGGCGCCCTTGACCAGCGCCACGGTCGCGGCCAGGTCCGACAGGTCGGTGCGGACGGCCTCCTCGCCCGGCCCGGCCTCCATGAGCTCCCTGTCGACCAGGATCAGCCTGGTGGCGGACTGGCGGAGCCGCTCGCGTACGGCGCCGCCCACCATGCCGGCGGCGCCGGTGAGCACGATCATTCCCATGCCGACATTCTGCGGCATCGGCCGGTACGGTCAGTTCCGCCGGAGGACGACGTACCCGTCGCGTTCGTACACCTTCGTGTAGCCCTCGGTCTGGAGCTGCTCGACCCGGTTGCGCTGGTCGTCGGCCGAGCCGAACGGGAACTCCCAGCGGGCGGTGTCGGCCACGATCCACGGGGCGCCGCGCGGGGCCGCGCTCCACAGCAGGACGGTGGTGCGCGAGCTCAGCGCCGGGCCGACGGAGTTGACCGCCTCGACCGTCACCCCCGAGGGCACCCTGCTCACCGCCTCGGCCGCGGCGGCGGCCTTGTCCTCCTTGTAGAAGGCGGGATGGTAGAGCTGGTCGAGCGCGAACCTGGGCACCAGGGTGAGGGCGACGGCGCAGGCCGCGGCGGCCCAGGCCAGCTTGAGCCCCTGCCGATCGGCGCGGCCGGTCCAGCGCAGCAGCCTGGCCAGGCCGTCCACGCCGGCGCAGAAGAGGATCAGCACGGTGAACGCGCTGTACTGGAAGTCGGCCTGCCACCACTGCGGACGGTCGGACAGCAGGCGTTCGAGCACGTGCGGCAGCGCCGCCAGCGACAGCGGCGACAGCAGGCACAGCAACAGCGTCGGCCAGACCAGCAGGAACAGCGTGTCGACCTTGGCCTCGTCGCTGAAGGGCAGCAGCAGGGCGGCGAGCGGGTCGCGCAACATCGCGAGCAGCGCGCCGGGCGCGTCGGGGCCGAGGTGGCCGTAGGCCCAGAAGTCCTTGCTGTCACCGCCGAACGAGGTGATCAGCAGGCCGCGGACGAGCACGACGGCCCCCGCGCCGAGCAGCGCGGCCACGACGCCGCGCAGGCGGTCGCCGACGGCGAACAGGTACAGCCCCGCCCCGATCACCAGGAGCCCCATGTCCTCCTTGACGAGCAGGAGCCCGAGCATCGCCAGGAACGCCGGCAGCACGCGCCCGGCGTGGTAACGCTCGATCATGATCGCGGTGAGCAGCGGGACGAACATCACCTCGTGCGCGTCGAACGCGACGGCCTGCGCGATCGGCCACGACAGCGCGTACGCCACGGCGACCAGATAGGCGGGCCCGACCCCGAGCACGCGCCGGGTGAACAGCCACAGGAACGGGATCGCGCCCGCGAACAGCAGCGCCTGGGCCACGATGAGCGTCTCGGGCCCGTCGTGCACCCAGTAGAACGGCGCGAGCAGCGCGTAGATGGGCGAGAAGTGGTCGGCGAGCTGGAGGTAGTCCGTGCCGCGCTCGTGGAAGACGCCGAGCACCGGCACGTACGGCGGCCGGAACCGGGCGTAGTTGCGCACGGCCTGATCCACGATCACCAGGTCGAACGTGGTCGCGCGGAAGGTGGCCAGCTTGACCAGGCCGAGAACGGCGTACGCCACCGCGGCGAGCAGCGCGAGGGCGCCGACCCGCACACGGTGGCGGAAGAGCACTCTGGCGGGGAGTGCGGTGTCTGCCTGCGGCCGTGCGATCACCGTTTCGTCCGTCACGGCAGCAAGCGTAAAGGGGCCATCCGGTCCTGTCCGTTCCCCATTCCGACGGACCGGATGACGCGGTCACCGCGCCGGCCTGCCCCCCGCAGGCGGTGCGGCGACCGCGGGCCGATCAGGAGCAGGCAGCGGTGATCTTGGTGGTGAAGCCGCTCATCTTGCCGCTGAACTCGGTCGCCTTGCTGAGGTCGCCGCTCTCCAGGCTCTCGAAGCCGGAGGCGAAGTCGTTCAGGGCGGCCGCGACGTCGCCGTCGTACTTGCCGGCGAGCTCCTTGGTCTTGGCGGCGGCGGCCTTGGAGGCGTCGCCGATCGCCGCGGTGTCCGTGGCGTTCTTCGTGATGGCGCCGCTCCACTCAGTGGTGATCTTCGAAAGCTCGTTGACGGCGCTGTTGCAGTCAACGGCCTGGCCGACGGCACCGCAGGCGGTGGACAGAACGGCAAGGGAGATCGTCGCGACCGCGAGGGCGAGTCGGCGAGGGGGAGTCATTTTTGGTGCCCTTCGTTGGTTTTCCGTACGAGGAGGACATTAGCGATCTCTGCTTGATCGCCGCTTGCACGCCGCTAACATTCCGGCCGTCAGATGCGCGTAAAGCCGCGCAGCAGCACCTCGACGACCTCCGCCGGGCCGGGCATGGGCAGGTCGAGCATGCCTCGGTAGGTCACCAGGCCCGCGAACAGGTCCGTCAGCAGCCACAGGTCGGCGTCCGGGGGCAGCTCGCCGCGGTCGATCGCGCGCTCGTAGACGATCCACGAACGTTCCATGCGGGTGCGCATGCCGGTGCGGATGATGTCGGCCACGGCGGGGTCGCGGCCGGTCTCGCCGTACATCTGCCTGGT
This sequence comes from Nonomuraea sp. NPDC049607, assembly GCF_040675375.1. Classification (NCBI taxonomy): domain Bacteria; kingdom Bacillati; phylum Actinomycetota; class Actinomycetes; order Streptosporangiales; family Streptosporangiaceae; genus Nonomuraea; species Nonomuraea sp. NPDC049607. The sequence goes on along the minus strand of NZ_JBFAOV010000002.1, from coordinate 104,978 downwards.
CAGGCGGGCGACGCCGGGCTGCCGCCACAGGGCGAGGGTGTCGGCGACCACCACGCGCAGGTCGCCTTCGAGCGAGCCGGTGTCGGGGACGGCGACGTGCGTGTCCATGAGGCCGCCGAGCGATTCGAGCAGCATGTCGCGTTTGGTGGCGTAGCGACGGAACACGCTCGCCCGGCCCACGCCTGCCGCGTGGGCGACGTCGTCCATGGTGAAGTCCAGACCGTGGGAGAGCAGCAGCTCGGTGGCGGCCTGCCTGATGCGGTGATGGACCGTGGGGTCGGGCTTGCGGCCACGCGCGGACATTGTGATACTCCAAGTATCTGATACTGACAGTCTCTCAAAGTGGGGCTTCTATGAGAGTAATCGTGGCGGGAGCCGGGGTCGCGGGGCTCGCGGCGGCGCGCGGCCTGCTGAACGCCGGTCATGACGTCGAGGTGTACGAGAAGGCGCCCGAGCAGCGCACGGCGGGCGGCTCGGTCACCCTGTGGCCCGGTAGCACGGCCATCCTCGACGAGCTCGGCGTCGGGCACGCGGACGTCGGATGGCGGCTGGAGACGATGGAGTCGTGGGCCGACGACGGCCGCCGGCTGTTCACCATCGACCTCACCGCCGCCGAGCGGCGCTACGGGTGTCCGTGCGTCCACGTGGCCCGGCGTGAGCTGGTCGAGGCGTTGTGCGAGGGTGTGCCCGTCGTCTACGGCGCGGGCGTCGAGCACGCCGAGCCCGAGCGGGCCGAGGCGCGGCTGTCCGACGGCCGCGTCGTACGCGGCGACCTGCTGGTGGGGGCCGACGGCCGCAGGTCGGCGGTGCGCCGCGCCCTGTGGGGGGACGATCCGGCCACGCTGAGCGGCTGGGTCACCTGGCAGGGGTTCACCACCGCGCCGACGTCGCTGACCGGGGCTCGCCGGGCGGTGATGATCGCCGGACGGCGGGAGCTGTGCGGGCTGATCCCGGCGGGCGAGGGCAGGCTGCTGTGGTGGTTCGACGTCCAGGCGTCGCCCGGCGGGCCGTTCTGGGGGGACGACCCCGACATCGTGCCGCGCCTGCGCGAGCGGTTCGGCGGCTGGGCCGACCCGGTGCCCACGGTGCTGGAGACGATGAAGGAGATCGACTTCTTCCCGCACCACCGGCACACGATCCCCCGGGTGTGGGGCAGGGGTCCGACCACGCTGGCCGGGGACGCGGCCCACACCATGCCGCCCACCATGGCCCAGGGCGCCAACCAGGCGCTGGAGGACGCCTGGCTGCTGACCCGCTCGGCCGGAGGCGACCTGCGCGCGTACGAGCGGGCCAGGGCGCGGATCGCGCGGCGGCCCGCCATGATCGCCGGGACCGAGGTGACGAACCGGCAGCGCTCGTTCGCCGGACTGCTCCCCGACCGGATGGCGACCTGGGTGCACACGGAGTCGCTGCGCAGGTTCAGCTCCTACCTCTTGACAGCCTTGTGAAAGCCGCCGGACGATGTCGCATATAGAGCAACTCGGTGCGTAATACGCAACAAGGGGTGTCGGTTGACCACCACGTCGAGCTTGATCTCCACGCTTCCCGGCCGCTCCTACACCGATCCCGACCTGTTCGCCGAGGAGCAGGCCAAGATCTTCGAGTCCATGTGGTTCTGCGCCGTCCGGGCCGGCGACCTGCCCGGCCCCGGCGCGTTCCGGACCGTCCAGGTGGGCGGGGAGAGCGTGATCGTGGTCCGCGGGCGCGACGGGCTGCTGCGCGCCTTCCTCAACGTCTGCCGCCACCGCGGGGCGCGGCTGTGCATGGAGGAGCAGGGCGAGGTCAGACGGACGATCAGGTGCGCCTACCACGCCTGGTCCTACGACCTGGACGGCCGCCTCGCCGCCGCCCCCAACCTGGCGAGGATGCCCGACGTCGACCGCGTCGAGTACGGCCTGGTCCCGGTGGCCCTGCGCGAATGGCTCGGCTACGCCTGGGTGTGCCTGGCCGACGAGCCGCCCTCCTTCGAGGACACCGTCACGTACGCGGCCACCGAGCGCCTCGGCGACCCCGCCGCGATCGAGAACTACCACGTCGACCGGCTCGCCCTGGGCCGCCGCCTCGTCTACGACGTCAAGGCCAACTGGAAGCTCGTCGTCGAGAACTTCATGGAGTGCTACCACTGCGCCACGATCCACCCCGAGCTGGTGGCCGTGCTGCCCGAGTTCGCCGGCGGGTACGCCGCCCAGTACTACGTGGGCCACGGCGCCGAGTTCGCGCCGCGTGTCGAGGGCTTCACCGTGGACGGCGGCGCGGGCTTCGGCCGCCTCCCCGACGTGGCGCCGGAGCAGGACCGCCGCTACTACGCGATCACCGTCAAGCCGCAGGTGTTCGTCAACCTGGTGCCCGACCACGTGATCCTGCACCGGATGTTCCCCATGGCCGCCGACCGCACGGTCGTCGAGTGCGACTGGCTCTACCACCCGGACGTGGTGGCCTCCGGGGCCGACCTGTCGCCGTCGGTCGAGCTGTTCCACCGGGTCAACGAGCAGGACTTCGACGCCTGCGAGCGGACCCAGCTCGGCATGGGGTCACGCGCCTACCGGGCGGGCGGCGTGCTGGTGCCGAGCGAGCACCACATCTCGGCCTTCCATCAGTGGGTGAACCAGCGTTTGCGCGGATAGCGCACCCGCAGGCCGCCGTACTTGGCCCGGCCGCCGACCACCAGGTAGAGCACGCCGGGCCGCCGCCTGCCGGGCACGTCGGTGACGACGGTCTGCCCCCAGTCGGTGCGGAAGGCGTCCACGTTCACGACGGCGCCCTCGGGAACGACGATCTTGGCGGAGCCGTACGTGAGGTCGAGTTCGAGGTCGACGACCGGGTGGGGGATGACGGCCTGGGACAGGTCGAGATCGACGCTGCCGTACCTGGAGGCGATCCGCAGCCGCCGGGGGACGGCCCAGTCGCCCGAGCGGCGCACGTGGCCGCTCTTGGACTCCAGCTCGACCACGTCGTCGGCCGGTGCCGTCCCGGCGGGCAGATCGGTGATCAGGCCGAGCAGGTCGCCATAGGTCTTGGAGGTGAACGCGAGTTCAAGCCGGTCTTCGAGCTCGGGACGCGTCAGGCGGCCTTCGGCGAACGCCTGCTGGAGCTGCCCTGCCGTGCGCTCCCGGTCCTCGTCGGAGACCCGCATCTGCATTTCCGACATGTCCCGAGCATAGGTTCGCGGCGATCAGAACGGGAGGCGTCGCCCTGAAGGGGTCCGCAGATCGAGGTGGGAGTACCGGCGCCCCCTCAGGGGCCTGCGTACGAGCTGAAGTCTCTTCACACCCGACAAATACCCATTTGATTGTCTTGGAGTCCTCATGCGCAGGTACCGTGATGCCTGATGTCGGCGGACCTCTTCGTGCATCCGGCCCTCTTCTACCGAGGTGACCCGGAATATGTGGCTGCCACCACGGATTTCGTGCGCGAGGGGCTGGCCGCAGGCGAGCCCGTCGCGGTGGCCGTGCCCGCCGCGAATCTGGCCAGGATCGAGGCCGGGCTCGGCGCCGACGCCTCCCGGGTGACCCTGATCGACATGGGCGTGGCGGGCCGCAACCCGGGGCGCATCATCCCCGCCGTGCTGCGGGCCGTCGCCGACCGGCATCCCGGCCAGCACGTGCGGATCATCGGCGAGCCCGTCTGGCCCGGTCGCTCGGGCACCGAATACCCGGCCTGCGCCCAGCACGAGGCGCTGATCAATCTGTCGTTCGCGGGCCGGCACGTCACGATCCTGTGCCCGTACGACCTGGAGGGGCTGACGCCCGAGGTGCTGCGCGAGGCCGAGCGCACCCATCCCGTGCTGCGCGACGCCACAGGTGAGCGGGCCAGCCCCCGCTACGCGCCCGATCTGGTCGTCGCCCGGCACAACCGGCCCTTCGACGAGCCGGCGGCGTGCGTCTCCCTGCGTTTCGACCGCACCGACCTGGCCGCGGCCCGCAACCTCGCGGGCGAGCAGGCCAGTGCGGCGGGCTTCGGGGACGACCGGCTCGACGACATCCGCCTCGTGGTGGCCGAACTCGGCGCGAACAGCCTCGACCACGGCGGCGGCTCCGGCCTGGTCAGGATCTGGACCGAGGACGCGCGGCTGGTCTGCGAGGTCGCCGACCGCGGTCACATCGCCGATCCGCTGGCCGGACGCGTCCCCGTCGAGGCGCAGCGCTCCGGCTCGCGCGGCCTGCTCATCGTCAACCTGCTCAGCGATCTCGTACGCGTCCACACCCGCCCCGGCGCGACCGCGGTCCGCGCCTACTTCGACCTGCCGGACGTCCTGGTGTAGACATCGGAGGATGATCCGGCTCCGGCCCATGCGGGCACGCGACGCGGGCGAGTCCCATCGCACCGCCACCAACCTCGAACTCTTCTTCGACCTGTGCTTCGTCGTCGCGGTCTCCTTCGCCGGCTCCCAGCTCCACCACGCGCTCAGCGAAGGGCACCTGGCCCAGGGCGTCCTCGGCTACCTGACCACGTTCTTCGCCATCTGGTGGGCGTGGATGAACCACACCTGGTTCGCCTCCGCCTACGACAACGACGACTGGCTGTTCCGGCTGACCACGCTCGTGCAGATGTCGGGCGTGCTGGTGCTGGCCGCCGGGGTGCCCAGGGCGTTCCAGGACCACGACTTCCGCGTCGTCTACGCCGGATACCTGATCATGCGCCTGGCCATGGCCGCCCACTGGCTGCGCGCGGCCTGCGGCGACCCGGCGGGACGGCGTACGGCCGTGCGGTACGCCGTCGGCATCTGCCTCGCGCAGGCCGGCTGGATCCCGCTGCTGGTCGTGCCGGGGGAGTGGTACCTGGCGGCGTTCGCGTTCGGCGTCGTCCTGGAGCTCTCGGTGCCCGTATGGGCCGAGCGCGGCAGTCCGACCGCCTGGCACCCGCACCACATCGCCGAGCGGTACGGCTCGTTCACGATCATCATGATGGGCGAGAACGTGCTGGCCGCCACGGTGGCCTTCCAGGGCGAGGCGCGCGGCGGCGGCCTGCGGCCCGAGCTGATCGTGCTGGCCCTGGGCGCGCTGGTGATCGCGTTCGCCATGTGGTGGCTCTACTTCGACCCGCCGACCGCCGACATCCTCGACTCCACCAGGCGCGCCATCCTGTGGGGGTACGGCCACTACGCCGTCTTCGCGGCCGTCGGGGCCTTCAGCGCCGGGGTCGAGGTGGCCATCGACTTCGAGTCGGGCACGGCCCACCTGTCCGGCACGGGCGCGGCGCTGGCCGTCTCGGTGCCCGTCGCGGTGTTCCTGTTCATGGTCTGGCTGCTGCACGTGCGGCCCCACCGCTACGGCGCGGCCGACAGCGCGGCCTTCCTGGGGGCGGCCGTGCTGGTGCTGTTGTCGGCGCTGACGCCGACGCCGGTCCCGCTGATCGCCGTCGTGCTGGTCGCGCTGGTGATCGTGACCGGTGTGACCAGGCGCGAGGCCCGGCGCCCGGCCTCCGGCGCGCTCGGCTAGCGGGCGGGAGGACGCCCGTTCACACCCGGCCCTTGTAGACGTCGATCTTCAGGTCGAGGACCTTGATGTCCTTGCTCAGCTCGGCGATCCTGGCCTGGACGCGCTCGCGGTGCAGCTCCAGCATGGCCAGGCGCTCGGGGGAGGTGTGCTCGCCCATGCGGCGCAGCTCCGCGTAACGGCACATGTCGGCGATGGGCATGCCGGTGGTCCTGAGCTTGGTGAGGAAGTCCAGCCAGCGGAGATCCTCCTCCGCGTAGTCCCGGTGCCCGCTGAGGTTGCGGCCGACCGAGTGGATGAGCCCGATGCGCTCGTAGTAGCGCAAGGTGTGGGCGCTGAGGCCCGAACGCTGGGCGGCCTCTTGGATCGTCATGCGTACAGGTTCACCCTTTGAGTGCACTCGAAGTCAAATCGAGGGTGCCGCCGGCTGTAGCCACCCTGAGGGGGCAGGCCCTACTCAGGGTCATCTTCCCGCAGGTCGGAGGCTCGACCCTGAGGCCCCGCGACCAAGGTCTTAAGGGACGAGTCAGGGCCCGCTGGGGCTCATCTCCGATGTTGGCAAGGAGCGCATTCCGCGAGCTTTAAGGCATGAAGGGATTGCTTGCCAGCGGATTCACGGCGATCGGCACCGGGACCGGCGCCATGCTCACCTTGCACGCCGAAGCGGGCCTCGACCCGTTGCACAGCGTGATCAGCGAGTACGCCTTCCAGGCGTCCGGATGGTTGCTGCCGGCCTCGCTGACGCTGTTCGCCGTCGGGTCCGGGCTGATCGCCGAGGCGCTGCGCCGCTCCGGAGCGAACCGCTGGGTCGTCGCGCTGCTGCTGGCGTGGGGGGCGAGCATGTTCCTGATCGGGGCGTTCCCGACCGACCGTCCCGGGGTGCCGCTGTCGTTGTCCGGAGGCATCCACCGCTACGCCGCCTTCGCCGCCTTCCTGGTGATGCCCGCCGCGGGCTTCCTGCTGGCCAAGGCCAGGACCAGGTACGCCACGGCGATGCGGGTGCTGAGCGGCGTGGCCCTCGGCGCGCTGCTGCTGGTCGTGGTCCCGTACGTGGTGCGCATGTTCGGCATCCCCTTGAGCAACGACGACATCCCGGCGGGCCTGACGCAGCGGGTCGTGGTCGTGACCGAGATCGGGGTGCTGGCGCTGGCGGGCCTGTCGATGCTCAGGCCGGCGGCCCGGCGGGTGTCGGCCGTGCTGGCGTGACGCCTGGTTCGCGAGGGGCGGGATGATCTTCCCGCCCCTTTTCGCGTGAGAACGGTCCGCTCCTGGAAAGAGGAGAGGCATCTGACCTCGGGCAAGGAGCTGTGAACATGACCATTTTGATCGCCTATGACGGTTCGGACGACTCCAAGGCCGCCATCGCCTTCGCCGGACGAGCGGTGCAGGACAGGTCCGCCGTCGTGCTCACGGTGTGGGAGCGGCTGGCGATGACCTCGGCCCGCGCCTCGGCCGGGCTCATGATGACCCTCGACAACACCGCGGCCGAGGACGAGGCGATCGGCCAGGCGATGACCGAGCTGGCCGGACACGGCGCCGAGCTGGCCCGCGAGGCCGGCCTCGACGCGACACCGCGGTGCGACCTGGACTCGGTGGCGGTGTGGTCGACCATCGTGGACGTGGCCGACGAGATCGACGCCACCCTCATCGTCACCGGGACACGGGGACTGGGCGGAGTGCGGTCGTTGCTGCTCGGCAGCACCTCGGACCGCGTCCTGCACCACGCCCGCCGTCCCGTGCTGGTGGTCCCGGGCCCCGAGGCGACCTCCTGACGGCCCCGGGGACGGGAACGCCGGGAACGTACGGCAGAGTGGGCCCCCTCGGGATCCCCTGACCGGCGACCCCCGACGCGGGCGCGGGCCCGGAGGAAGGGGCGGCATGGCTGACGGCCTGGCACGGCGGCTGGGCACCGGCGACGCGGTCGTGGTCGGGCTGAGCGCGATGATCGGCGCGGGCGTGTTCGCCGCCTTCGCCCCGGCCGCCGCCGCGGCGGGAGGCAAGCTGCTCGCCGCCCTCGCGCTCGCCGCCGTCGTGGCCTACTGCAACGCCACGTCCTCGGCTCGGCTGGCCGCGCTCTACCCCGAGTCCGGTGGCACCTACGTCTACGGCAGGCGACGGCTCGGCCCGCTGTGGGGCTACCTGGCGGGCTGGGGCTTCACCGTCGGCAAGACGGCCTCGTGCGCCGCGATGGCGCTCACCTTCGGCTCGTACGTCGCCCCCGGCGCGGCCCGGCCCCTGGCCGTCGCGGCGGTCGTCGCGATCACCCTTCTCAACCTCTACGGCGTCCAGCGCTCGGCCGCGGTCGCCCGGGTGATCGTCGTGCTCGTGCTCGCCGTGCTGGCGGCGGTGATCGTCGCCGGGCTGACAGGGGAGCGGCCGCCTGTGACGCCCGAGGCCGCGCTGTCCGGGGCCGGCCTGTGGGGGGTGCTTCAGGGCGCCGGGCTGCTGTTCTTCGCGTTCGCCGGATACGCCAGGATCGCCACGCTGGGGGAGGAGGTGCGCGATCCGGCCCGTGCCATCCCGCGGGCGATCGGCATCGCCCTGGGCGTCACGCTCGTCGTCTACACGCTGGTGGCGGTGGCCGCCCTGCGCACGCTCGGGGCGTCCGGGCTGGCCGGGTCGGCGGCGCCGCTGGCCGACGTCGCACGGCGGGGCGGGGCCGAGTGGCTGGTCCCGGTCGTGGGGGCAGGGGCGGCGGTGGCCTCGCTCGGGGCGCTGCTCGCGCTGCTGCTCGGCGTCTCGCGCACCGTGCTGGCGATGGCCAGGGAGCGCGACCTGCCGGGCGTGCTGGCCGCGGTCGATCCGCAGCGGCGGGTCCCGCGCCGGGCCGAGGCGGCAGTGGGGGCCGCGGTGGTCGTGCTGCTGCTGGTGGCCGACCTGCGCGGCGCGATCGGGTTCTCCTCGTTCGGGGTGCTGGTCTACTACGCGATCGCCAACGCCGGCGCGCTGACGCTCTCGCGGGCCGAGGGCGCGCCGGTCAAGGCCGTGCCGGCGCTCGGGCTGGTCCTGTGCCTGGTGCTGGCGTTCACGTTGCCGCTCGCGTCCGTGCTCGCGGGCGTGGCGGTCTTCGCCGTGGGGCTGGTCGCGTGGGCCGTACGCCATCGCTCGTGATCGTGCCTCGACCGGCTCGCGGGCGTAGACTGGCCGCGAATCCCTTCGGTGATGGCCCGGGCGTGCCGACGAAAGCGCCCTCCTCGTGAACGTCCGCGTAAGGAACCTCCTCCCGGCCGCATGAGCGGCATCCGGGTGCGCACCTCCGGAGAGCTCCGGGCCCAGCGGCGGCGCAGGCCGCCCCGATGCCTCGGCCACCTCACCGTCGCCCCACTGTGGCCCATGCACGGCGTCAACCTCGGCACCCTGCTGCGCACCTGCGACGCGGCCGGCGCCTGCATGGCCGTGCCGCGCCTGCCGTGGGTCCCCGAGGCGCTGGCCAGGGGGAACACGCTGCGGGCCGGGGCGTGCGTGCACTGGGTGAAACCGCTGCCCTGGCTGGCCTCCCGGCGCGAGCGCGTGCTGGGCGTCGAGCTGGCCGAGAACGCCATCAGGCTGGCCGACCTGCCCATGGCCCGCGAGCCCACCGTCGTCGTGCTCGGTCATGAGGCCACCGGCATCCCCGGCGAGGCGCTCGACCTGCTCGACGCCGTGGTCGAGATCCCGATGATCGGCACCGGGGCCAGCCTCAACGTGGCGGTGGCCGGGTCGCTGGTGCTTTACAAGCTCGCCGGGCTCGCCTGAGAACGGTACGATGCCGAACATGACGATCAGCGCGGTGATGATGACCCCGTAGGGGGTTTCACCGACGACGACCTGTTGAGGCCCTGCGACCCGGGGCCTCTCGTCGTGTCGGGGCCCCTTCGGGAGGCGACCGATGTACATCACGACGACCATCCCCTACGTCAACGCGCGACCGCACCTCGGGCACGCGCTGGAGCTCGTCCAGGCGGACGTGCTGGCCAGGCACCACCGGCGGCGCGGCGAACCCGTGCGGTTCCAGACCGGGACCGACGACAACTCGCTGAAGAACGTGCTGGCCGCCGAGGCCGAAGGAGTGCCGGTACGGGAGTTCGTGGACCGCAACGCGGCCGCCTTCCAAGAGCTGCGGGAACCGCTGGACCTGTCCTTCGACGCGTTCGTCAGGACGAGCAGCCATCCCGGGCACCGCGCCGGCGTCGAACGCATCTGGAAGGCCGTCGAAGGCGACCTCTACCAGCGGCACTACGAAGGGCTCTACTGCGTGGGCTGCGAGCAGTTCTACCCGGAGGGCCCCTGCGCGGAAGGGCACGAGGCGCCCCTGCAGGCGGTGTCGGAGCGGAACTGGTTCTTCCGGCTCTCCCGCTACCAGGACGCCCTGCTCGACCTCATCCGCGGCGGTGACCTGCGCATCGAGCCGGCGGCCCGGCGCAACGAGGTGCTGGCGTTCGTCGAGGCGGGGCTGGCCGACATCAGCGTCTCGCGGTCGGCGGCGCGCGCCCGCGGCTGGGGCATCCCCGTGCCGGGCGATCCCAGCCAGGTCGTGTACGTGTGGTGGGACGCCCTCGCCACTACGTCACCGCCCTGGAGGGCTCGGACTACGAGCGCTGGTGGGTGGCCGAGCCGGACAAGGTGCACCTGGTCGGGAAGGGGGTGATCCGCTTCCACGCGGTCTACTGGCCGGCGATGCTGCTGGCCGCCGGGCAGCCGCCGCCCTCGCAGATCTTCGTGCACGACTACCTCACGGCGAACGGCCGCAAGATCAGCAAGTCGTCCGGGACGGCCGCCGACCCGGTGGCCCTGGTGGACGCGTACGGCGTGGACGCGGTGCGGTGGTGGCTGCTGCGCGAGGTGCCGCGCGTGGGCGACGCCGACTTCACCGAGGAACGCCTGGTCGCCAGGGCCGACGAGGACCTGGCCAACGGCGTGGGCAACCTGGTCAACCGGGTGGTCACCATGGTCCACCGGTTCCTGGACGGGAACGTGCCGGAGGTGCGCGAGGAGTTCGGGCCGGGCGACGTGCACGGCGCGCTGGGGGACTTCGACTTCCGCCGGGCCGCCGGAGCGGTGTGGCGGCTGGTCGAGGAGGCGAACAGGTACGTCGAACGCGTCCGGCCGTGGAAGCAGCCCCCGGCCGAGCGGGAGGCGTCGCTGGGCGTGCTGGTAGGGGCGTGCCGGACGCTGGCCGACCAGCTGGAGCCCTTCCTGCCGACGGCGGCGGCGCGGGTGGCGGCGGCGGTGGCGGGGGAGCGGTTGCCACGGCCGGAGCCGCTGTTCCCGCGCCTGACCCGATGAGTCCTGACATGTACGGACGCGTCCACCCCCGGTGCGGACGTGCCGACCCGGGGATGGTTGACGGTGCGGCAGGGGCGGCCTACGGTGGGCCCACTTACTGACCAGTTGGTATGGAGGTCCCATGCCCACCGTCGAGACCGTCCGCGGCCCGATCGACGTCGAGGAGCTCGGTCAGACGCTGATGCACGAGCACGTCTTCGTCGTGGCCGCCGAGCACGTGGACAACTACGGCAAAGGCGCCTGGTGGGACGAGGAGTTCCGGGTCGCCGACGCGATCTCGAAGCTCAACGCGGTGGCGGCCAAGGGCGTGCGGACGATCGTCGACCCGACGGTGTGGGGCCTGGGCCGCCACATCCCGCGCATCCAGCGCGTGGCCGCCGGGGTGCCCGGACTCAACATCGTCGTCGCCACCGGCCTCTACGCCTTCGAGGAACTGCCCCACCAGTACGAGCACCGCGGCCCCGGCCTGTTCCTCGACATGCCGGACCCGATGATCGACGACTTCGTCCGGGACCTCACCGAGGGCATCGCCGACACCGGGGTCAAGGCCGCGTTGCTCAAGTGCGTGGTGGAGCACAAGGGCCTGACGCCCGGCGTCGAGCGCATCTGCCGGGCCGTCGCGCGGGCCCACGTACGGACCGGGGCGCCGATCACCGTACACACGAACTCCTTCACCCAGAGCGGTCTGCTCGCGCTCGACCTGTTCGCCAAGGAAGGGGTGAACCTGGAGAAGGTGGTCATCGGGCACGCGGGCGACAGCAACGACCTCGACTACCTGATGCGCCTGGCCGACACCGGCGCGACGCTGGGGATGGACCGGTTCGGTCTCGACGCCTACAACTCGACCGAGCAGCGCGTGGCCACGGTCGCCGCCCTCTGCGGACGCGGATACGCCGACCGCATGGTCCTCAGCCACGACGCCGCCTGCTTCATGGACTACTTCGGCGGCGCATGGGACGAGGCCAGAAGCACGCTCGCGCCGAACTGGCGCTACGATCACATTCACGATGACGTTCTGGCCGCACTGCTCGACTCCGGTGTCACCGACGACCAGATTGAGCAGATGCTGGTGTTCAACCCAAGGCGTTACTTCTCGTAAAGTGGTCGAGAAGTAACGACAAGTGGGAAAGCGACGCAGGTAGGTGGAGCTGGGTGACTTCGGAGCAGGCTTTGTCGATCAGCCTCGGACTCCAGGGCCCCTGCGTCATCGCGCGGCTGACTGGAGATTTCGACTTCGGGTCCGCGGCCGAGGTGCGCGACCGTGTCACCAAGGCGCTCGACCTCACCCAGCCGCCGCTCCTCGTCATCGACATGCAGGCCGTCAGCGTCTGCGACTCCTCCGGCCTGTCCGTGCTGGTCTACCTGCACAAGGCCGTCACCGCCTCCGGCGGCAAGCTGCTGCTGTCCGGTCTCAACGGCCGGTGCAAGCACCTGTTCGCGATCACCGCGCTGGACAAGTTCTTCGACATCCGCAGCACGGCCGAACTCGCCATCGCGGAACTCAACGAAGCCGGGAATTCGCCGCCGTTCACCGGGTAGTTGCCGGTACATGTCGGCCGCAGAGCCCGATCCGCTCGGCATGTACCTGAAGCAGATCGGCAAGAACCCCCTCCTCTCCGCCGCGGACGAAGTCGACCTCGCCCGCCGCATCGAGGCCGGCCTGTACGCGGGCCACCTCATCGGGCGCGGCGACGGCACCCCCGAGCTCGAACACCTCGTACGCGACGGGCGGCGTGCCAAGGACGAGCTGATCAGGTCCAACCTCCGCCTGGTCGTCGCCGCCGCCAAGCGTTACGCCTTCCGCGGGCTGCCGCTGCTCGACGTCATCCAGGAGGGCAACCTCGGGCTGATCAGGGCCGTGGAGAAGTTCGACTACACCCGCGGGTACAAGTTCTCGACGTACGGGATGTGGTGGATCCGCCAGGCCATCGAACGCGGCATCCACGACAAGAGCCGCACCGTACGGCTGCCCATCCGCGTGGGCGAGGAGCTGTCGCGGCTGCTCAGGGTCGAGCGGCAGCTCGCCGCCGACCTGGGCCGCGACCCGACGGACGGCGAGCTCGCCCGGTCGGCCGCGCTGCCCTCCGGCCAGGTCGCCGCGTTACGCGGCCTCGGCCAGGACGTGGTCAGCCTGGACCTCCCGGTCGGGGAGTCCGGCGAGAGCCGCATCGCCGATCTGATCGCCGACGAGGACGGCATGGGGGTGCAGGACGTCGCCGAACACCGTGCCATGAGCGCCGACGTCCGGGAGGTGGTCACGTCGCTGCCGCCGCGCGAGGCGTTCGTCATCAAGCTCCGGTACGGCCTCACCGGGCAGAAGGCACAGAGCCACAGCGAGATCGCGGACCGTCTCGGGCTGACCAGGGAACGCGTCAGGCAGCTGGAGAAGCAGGCGCTCAAACGGCTCCGCCAGGACGGCCCCCTGCCGGCCTGGGCATCCTGACTCCCGGCCGCGCCTCAGGCAGCGGACGAGGGCCGAGCCTGCGCCCGGCCCCCGTCACTCCTCGGGTCCTGGGTCAGGCGGTGACGAGGAGCGCGACCCCGATCAGCACCGCAACCGGGACGAGCCACATGACGGCCTCGACAGCGAACTCCTTGTACATCGCGCAAGTCTCCCTCGAAACGCCCAAGTGGGGCACTGCTAAACGTCACTGCGCAGCATAGCCGCCCCCACCCCCATCGCGGTCCACCCACTTCCGGCAAGGCCCACCCCTCGGTCACGCGTTCGCTGCACGGGCCCTCGTCACAGCTGTCGGCGGGCGATGCGCTTCCCGAGTCCTGCCAGGGACTCGTCCGCCATCAGGGCGGGCAGACGCGGGGCGTCCAGGTCGATCTGGTGCAGGACGGCGGGATGGCCGCCGTTGAAGCGGCTCCACGCCCGGACCACCTCCGGCATCGCGGCCACCGCCGGGTCCGACAGGATGGCCTCCCGCGGCAGCCACGACGTCAGGAACTGGCTCACCCGGGCCGGACTCCACCACAGCGGACGCCCGCCCACGAACTCCACGAGCTTCTCGAACGCCTCCCGCGCCCCCGGCACGTCGGGCAGGTCGTGGAAGTCGGCCATCGTCCCGTCGGGTGCCTGCCGGACGAGCCCCGGCACGGCGAGGGCCCGCGCGACGGCCAGCGGACGGACGGCGGCCAGCGTGTCGGCCACCTGAGCCCCCATGATCCGGTCGCCCAGCTCGAACCCGTCCAGCACCCGCCCGGCCACCACCCCGGGCTCGGCCGGGCTCAGGCCCAGATCGTCGAGGAACTTGACCTCCTCGACGACGGCGTCGACGGCGAGGCCGCCGTTGGGCTGGTCGATGCCGACGACGAGGAGGTGCGGCTCCTTGCCGTTCCCGTACCGGAACGACAGGACGGCCAAGGTCTGCTCGCCGTACGGGTCGGCCTTGCCGTACCAGGCTCCTTCGCAGGTCACCTGGCCCATACGGCCTACCCAGCCGGGCAGTACGAGATCGGCGTACGTCGTCCCGGGAACCTCCACCCCGAGAATCCGCAGCGGTCCCTCATCCGATTCCGGCTCCTGCCCCTCGGACGCCCCGAGAGCTTCCCGGTCCTGTGTGCCGGGGGCTCCTGGCTCCGAGTCCCGCCGGTCTCCGTCCGGTACGTGCTGATCGGCCGTCGGGTCAGCCGGCTCGTCGTCGGCGTCCGGGAGGGGGTGCGTCCCCGTCCAACCGGTCCTGTCGATCGCGGCCAGGGCGGCGAGGGTGAGGCGCGACTCGGCGCTCCCGTCCTCGGCCAGCTCGCGCAGGAACGGCTCCACCTCGTCGGGCTCCAGACCGGCGGTGAGCCGGGCCGCCCAGAGCTCGGTCCGCAGCGGCGAACGCCAGCGAAGCAGGTCGCGGGCTTGGGCGACGGCCGCGGAAAACGCAGTTGTGCTCACCCCCCGACCGTACCGCCCCACCCACCGACACCCCCCACCCACCGACACCCCCCACCCACCGACACCCCCGCCCACCTCACCCCCGCCCACCTCACCCTCCGCTCAGGCCGGGCCGGCTCGCTTCGACCGGCTCCGCGCCTGGCGTGGCGGTGTCGTTGGTCGGCTCCACCGGCTGGTGGGGCGGTGTCGTTGGTCGGCTCCACCGGCTGGTGGGGCGGGTGGGGGTGGTCGGTCGGTGGTGGGGTGGTGCAGGGGACCACTTGTCGAGTGGCGGGCCAAGGGCGGCGTGTGGTTGGCACAGGCTGGATGGTGGGCCGTCATGGTGGGCGGCGTATGTCGGCGCAGGCTGGATGGTGGGCCGGTCAGGTGATGGTGGCCGGCCCACCGTCCAGTGGCTGGGTCAGCGGTTGTCGCCGCCGAGGCCCGCCTTGCGGAGGGCTTCGGCCATCGCGCCCATGGGAGCCGGACGGTCCTGGCGGCGCTGGCCGCCGCGCTGACCGTCGCCGCGGCCCTGACCACGACCGCCGTCGCCACGACCACCCTGACCGCGGCCACCGTCGCGGCCACCGTCACGACCGCCGTCACGACCGCCGTCGCGACCGCTGTCACCGCGAGCGCCGTCGCCCCGGCCACCGTCGCGGGCGCCGCCGTTGCGGCCGCCTTCGCCACGGGGGGCGGAGCCGTCACGGTTGCCGTTGCGACCGCCGCCGTCGCCGTTGCGGGCGCCCTCCGGGCGGGCGCCCTCCGGGCGGGCGCCCTCCGGGCGGGCGCCCTCCGGGCGGGCGCCCTCCGGGCGGGTGCCGGACTTGCGGGGCGGGCGGCCCTCCGCGGACGGCTGGGTGACGTCGTCCTCCAGGCGGAGGGTCAGGGAGATGCGCTTGCGCGGGATGTCGACGTCGAGCACCTTGACCCGGACGATGTCGCCGGGCTTGACCACGTCGCGCGGGTCCTTGACGAAGGTGCGGGACAGGGCCGACACGTGCGCCAGACCGTCCTGGTGGACGCCGATGTCGATGAACGCGCCGAAGGCGGCCACGTTGGTGACCACGCCCTCCAGGATCATCCCCGCCACCAGGTCGGAGATCTTCTCCACGCCCTCCTTGAAGGCGGCCGTCTTGAACGCCGGACGCGGGTCGCGACCCGGCTTCTCCAGCTCGCGCAGGATGTCGGTGACGGTCGGCAGGCCGAAGGTGTCGTCGATGAAGTCCTGCGGCCGGATCGTGTGCAGGGCCGAGGTGTTGCCGATCAGCGACTTGAGGTCGGTCTGGACCGAGCTCAGGATGCGCCGGACCACCGGGTACGCCTCGGGGTGCACGCTGGAGGCGTCGAGCGGGTCGTCGCCGTCCGGGATGCGCAGGAAGCCGGCGCACTGCTCGAACGCCTTGGGCCCGAGCCGCGAGACCTCCTTCAGCGCCGTGCGGGTACGGAACGGCCCGTTGGCGTCGCGGTGGCGCACGATGCCCTCGGCCAGCGTCGCGCCGATGCCCGACACCCGCGTGAGCAGGGGCGCGGACGCCGTGTTGACGTCGACCCCGACCGCGTTGACGCAGTCTTCGACGACGGCGTCGAGCGAGCGGGAGAGCTTGGACTCGGCCAGGTCGTGCTGGTACTGGCCGACGCCGATCGACTTGGGGTCGATCTTGACCAGCTCGGCCAGCGGGTCCTGGAGCCGGCGGGCGATGGAGACCGCGCCGCGCAGTGACACGTCGAGGTCGGGCAGCTCCTGGGAGGCGTAGGCCGAGGCCGAGTAGACCGAGGCGCCCGCCTCCGACACCACGATCTTGATGATCGACGGCATGAGCTTGACCAGGTCGCCGGCCAGCTTGTCGGTCTCGCGCGAGGCGGTGCCGTTGCCGATGGCGATGAGCTCGACGCCGTGCTTCTGGGCCAGCGCGCCGAGCACGGCCAGCGACTGGTCCCACTGGCGCTTGGGCTCGTGGGGGTAGATGGTGGCGGTCTCGACGACCTTGCCCGTGGCGTCGACCACGGCCACCTTCACGCCGGTGCGCAGGCCGGGGTCGAGGCCCATGGTCGCGCGGGTGCCGGCCGGGGCGGCGAGCAGCAGGTCGCGCAGGTTGGCGGCGAAGACCCGCACGGCCTCCTCCTCGGCCGCCTGCCACAGGCGCATCCGCAGGTCGATGCCGAGATGCACGAGGATGCGGGTGCGCCAGGCCCAGCGCACGGTCTCGGCCAGCCACGCGTCGGCCGGACGCCCCTTGTCGGAGATGCCGAACCGGGCGCCGATGCGCAGCTCGTAGTCGGCGGTCTCGCCGGGCTCCAGCACGACGTTGAGGACCTCCTCCTTCTCGCCCCTGAACATCGCCAGGACGCGGTGGGAGGGCAGCTTGGTGAACGGCTCGGTGAACTCGAAGTAGTCGGAGAACTTCGCCCCCGCCTCCTGCTTGCCCTCGCGCACCTTCGACACCAGCCGGCCGCGGCTCCACAGCCGCTCGCGCAGGTCGCCGATGAGGTCGGCGTCTTCGGCGAACCGCTCGATCAGGATCGCCCTGGCCCCTTCGAGGGCCGCGCCGGCGTCGGCCACGCCCTCGGTGACGAACTCCGCGGCGACCGTGGCCGGGTGGAGCGTGGGGTCGCCGAGCAGCTTCTCGGCCAGCGGCTCAAGGCCCAGCTCGCGGGCGATCTGCGCCTTGGTGCGCCGCTTGGGCTTGTAGGGCAGGTAGATGTCTTCGAGCCTGGCCTTGGTCTCGGCCGCCATGATCTGCGCGCGCAGGTCGTCGTCGAGCTTGCCCTGAGACTCGATCGACTCCAGGATCGCCGCCCGGCGCTCGTCGAGCTCGCGAAGGTAGCGCAGCCGTTCTTCGAGCGTGCGGAGCTGCGCGTCGTCGAGGGCGCCGGTGACCTCCTTGCGGTAGCGCGCGATGAACGGCACGGTGGCGCCGCCGTCGAGCAGATCGACCGCCGCCTGCACCTGCCCGTCGCGCACGTCGAGCTCTGCCGCGATCCGCTGGTGTATAGAGAGCACTTGCCTGCCTTTCGATGGTCCCGCCGGTCAATTGTGCAGGACTACGCCGTCCTTCATGACCAGAGTGCGCCGAGGGTGAACGACCACGGCCTCTCCGGGGCCGCTCGCGGGCACCACGACGAGGTCGGCCCGGTCGCCCGGAGCCAGGCCGTAGTCGGGCAGCCCGAGGGCCCGCGCGCCGCCCACGGTGGCCGCCTCCAGAGCGAGCTCGATGTCCTCGTCGCGGCGGAACGCGCTGCGGTAGGCGAGGTGCATCGCGCGCTCCAGCATGTCGCCCGAGCCGTAGGGGCCCCACAGGTCGCGGACGCCGTCGTGGCCGCAGGCGACGGTGACGCCCGCGGCGCGCAGCTTCTTGACCGGCGGCACCGGGTAGCTGTAGACGGCGGCGGTGGCGACGGCCACGCCCGCGTCGAGGAAGCCCTGGATCAGGCGGTCCTGGGCGGCGTCGCCGAGCTCGCCCAGCGCGTACGCGTGGCTGACCGTCACCCGGCCGCCGAGCCCCAGCGCCTTGGTGCGCTCGATGATCAGCTCCAGCTCCCAGCCGCCCAGCGAGCCTCCGTCGTGGAGGTGGATGTCGATGTGCGCGCCGAACCGGTCGGCCAGGCCGAAGATCAGGTCGAGGTGGCGCACCGGATCGCGGTCGACGCCGGCCGGATCGAGGCCGCCGACCGCCTCGACGCCGCTTCTGAGCGCCTCGGCCAGCAGGTCGGCGGTGCCGGGGTTGGTGAGCACGCCGTGTTGCGGGAAGGCGACCTGCCGCACGTCGACGGGGGAGCGGGCGGCGGCCTCGCGCACAGCCTCCACGCCCCGCAGGCCCACGGACGGGTCGATGTCGGTGTGGGTGCGCACGTGGGTGGTGCCGGCCTCGCTCATCCGGGCCAGCAGCGCGCCGGCGCGCTCGGCGCTCGGCACGCCCAGCTCGGCGCGGCGGCCCAGGTCGTTGGCGATGCGGCCGGCCAGCGAGTCGTCGGCGGAGTGAGGGATCCAGGGGCCGCCGTAGAGCGTCTTGTCGAGGTGGCAGTGGGCGTCGACGAGACCGGGCAGGACGAGCTGGCCGGTGACGTCGAGGACGAGGGCGCCGGGCGCGTGGAGGGACGCGCCCACCTGGTGGATGCGGCCGTCGCGGACGAGCAGGTCGGCGGGGAACGCGAGCCCCCAGGGCCGCCCGCCGCGGATCAGCACGTCGGTCATGGCAAGCACCCTAGAGGGCGGCACCGACGATTTCCGTGCCCCCCGGACGCGAGGGTTGTGAGTCGCCCCGGACGGCGGGCACGGCCTAGTCGGGACGGGTGGCGAAGAGTTCGAGGTGGTGGCAGGAACGGCAGCGGTAGGCGTCGATCTCCCACTTGGGACGGCCCATCAGCCGGGCCCCGCCCAGGATCCCGCGCCGCAAGGCCCCTTCGACCCAGCGGGCGTACCCCCGGGAGTGCTCACCCTGGTCCGCGACGAACCCGGGTTCGAGGCCCTCCTCGCCGCAGTGCGTGCACCGTAAGTTGTCCATGCCACAGAGCCTAGATCTCCGCGAGGTGCGCCACGTTGGCCACGTCGGCCGGATCGGTGCTGGGCCGGCCGCCGAACCAGGCGTCGAGGATCTCGCCGAGCACGACGTCGGAGGTCAGGCGGAGGCTGAGGGCCAGCACGTTGGCGTCGTTCCACTTGCGCGCCCCGTCGGCGGTGTAGGCGTCGACGCAGAGCGCGGCGCGCACGCCCGGCACCTTGTTGGCGGCGATCGAGGCGCCCGTGCCCGTCCAGCAGCAGACCACCGCCTGGTCGGCCCGGCCCTCGGCGACGTCTCTGGCGGCCAGTTCGCAGGCCCAGGCCCAGTCGTCGCGTTCGCCGTCGTCGAGTGCGCCGTGGGTCAGCACCTCGTGACCCCGCCCGCGCAGCTCGGACACCACGCGCCCGGCCACTCCGTCGTCGCTGTCCGCCGCCACCGAGATCCGCATGGGTTCATCTCTATCAGCAACGCGGTGGCGGGTGCGGGGATCGAACCCGCCTGGAGCGGCTTATGAAACCGCCGGGCACACCAGCGCCCCCACCCGCCTGGAACGAGCCGGGGGCCGCCGATCTCAACGGCGGGAACCCCCGGACGGGTGCGGGACGCGCATTCGCCGGATGACCATGGCACGAGCATGCCGCCCGGCCGACCGGCCCCGCAACGCGTTTTCAGGTGTACCGGGCGCGCATGCGCTCGCAGAAATCGTCAGACAGCTTCGTCATCAGCCTGGACAGCTCTTCCCGCTCCGACTCCGGCCAGTCGGCCAGCGCCTCCTCGAACCAGCCGGTGGTGATCCGGCGGCACCTGCCGGCCACCTCGGCCCCCTCCTCGGTGAGTGCGATGCGCCAGGCCCGCCGGTCGTCGGGGTCGCGTACGCGCTCGACCAGCCCGCGCTGCTCCAGAGCGGCGACGTGCCTGGTCACGTGCGGGCTCTCCACCTGCAGGCCCTCGGCGATCATGCCGATCCTGCGCGGCTCGCCCGCGTCCAGCAGGTAGACGATGATCTGCACATCGGGCCGGTCGAGCCGGATGCCGGCGGCCTCGGTGAGCCACTCGTGGGCCTTGGCGCGGTTGAGCGTGATGACCAGCCGGCGGAAGGCCGACACCGTCTTGTTGAGATCTTCGCCCATCTGTTTGCTTACCTAACTTACGTATGTATCATCGTTGCTCGGTTACTTACCTAAGTTATCTAAAGGAGCCGACATGGCGACAGTCGTCGCATCCGCGGCGCGTGAGACGTCGATGCGCAACCCCTGGCCCACGGTGGTCTCACTGGCGTTCGCGGCCTCCATAGCCGCCCTCCAGAACACCGCGGTGGTCCCGTTGCTTCCCGTGCTGCAGCGCGAGCTGCACGCCTCACTCTCGGCCGTGAGCTGGACGCTCACCATCAGCCTGCTGGTCGCCGCGGTCTCCACGCCGCTGCTGTCGCGCTTCGGCGACATGTACGGCCGGCGCCGGATGATCCTCGGCGCCCTGGCCCTGCTGGTGGTGGGTTCGGTCATGGCGGCGCTGGCCACGTCGCTGGCCTGGCTGATCGTCGCCCGCATCCTCCAGGGAGCGGTGTCCGCGCTGGTCCCGCTGTCGATCGGAGTGGTCCGCGACCTGCTTCCCCGGCAGCAGCTCGCGACCGGCATCGGCGTGCTGAGCGCGACGATGGGGTTCGGCAGCGGTGGCGGCATGATCCTGGCCGGGCTGGCCGCCGGCGACTACCACCTGGTGTTCTGGATCACCGGCGGGATCTCCCTGGTGGCCCTCGTGATCCTGGCCTTCCTCGTGCGTGACGTGGCGCCGGCCGGCAAGGGCCGTCCGGATCTCGCCGGGGCCGCGCTGCTGACCGCCTGGCTGGTCGCGCTGCTGCTGGCGATCAGCGAGGGCGGCTCGTGGGGCTGGACGTCGCCCGGCGTGCTCGGCCTGTTCGCCGCGGCCGCCGCGCTGGCCGTGGTGTGGGTGCTGGTCGAGCGCAGGGTGGCCGAGCCGCTGGTCGAGATGTCGATGCTGGTGCACAGGGGCACGATCGGCGCGACGGTCTCCTCGATGCTGCTCGGGTTCTCGTTCTTCACGCTGCTGACCGGCATGTCGCAGTTCGCCCAGGTGCCGAAGGCGACCGGCTACGGCTTCGGCGCCTCCACCCTGCAGGTCGGCTTCTTCCTGCTGCCGAGTACCCTGTTCATGCTGGTCATCTCGCTGTTCGCGGGGCGGCTCATGCGCCGGTTCGCCGCCTCGTACATGGTGGCGGCGGGCGCGGGGGTGACCGGGCTCTCGGGGGCGTGGCTGGCGTTCGAGCACGGCAGCCCGGCCACCCTGTACGTGGCCTCCTCCCTCATGGGCGTCGGCCTCGGCGTCGGCTACGCCGCGCTGGGCACGATGGCCGTCGAGCATGTCGAGCCGTCCAGGACCGCGCTGGCCGCGGGCGTGAACGCGCTGGTGCGCATCGTCGGCGGCAGTGTGGCGGGCGCGGCCATCGCCGCGACCCTGGCCGCGCGGCCCGGCGTCCTGGGCTTCCAGTGGGTGTTCGGCACCGCCGCGGTGGCCGGGCTGGTCGCGGCGGCCTTCGCCACGGTCTACGGGAAGCTGAACAGCCGGGCCGTCACAGCGCCTTCAGCCCACTGATCACTTCCAGCAGCACCTTGGCGTCCGGCGCGGGCGGCGGCAGCTCGACCTGGACGAGCTGCCGCGCGTGCAGGTCGCCGACCAGCACCCTGACCACGCCGATGGGCAGGTTCAGCTCGGCGGCCACGTCCACCAGCCGGGTGGGCTTGGTGCACTTCTGCATGATGATCAGGTGCTCGGGCCCGAGCCCCACCGGAGGCGTCAGCCCGCCGGCGGTGACGATGACCGCGATGAGGTCGATGGCCTCGCTCGCGGGCACCGTACGGCCCCTGGTCAGCAGGTAGGCCGGGACGATCGGACCGGCGTCCTCGTCCAGCCAGCGCTCGTCACTCACTTGGCACCACCCGCATCACAGGACGGGCGGGCTCCTTCACGTCGGCCTCCGGTTCCGGATCGGCCACGTGCTCAGCCGGGATCAACACGATCGCGGTGGTCCCTCCATATGGTGAACCGCGTAGCGTCACGCGGATGTCATGCCTGGCGGCCAGGCGGGAGACGACGAAAAGCCCCAGCTTGTCGCTGTCGGCCAGGTCGAACTCGGGTGGGCTGGCCAGCCGCTCGTTGAGTTCGGCCAGCTCCTGGGTGCTCAGTCCCAGCCCGCGGTCCTCGACCTCGAAGGCGAAGCCGCGGGCCGTCTCCTCGCCGCGCACGATGACCTGCGTGTGCGGGGGCGAGTAGACGGTCGCGTTCTCGATCAGCTCGGCGACCAGGTGGATCACGTCGCCGACCACCGGTCCGGCCAGGCGCTGTCCGGACATCGGCTCGACGGTGACCCTGCGGTAGTCCTCCACCTCGGCCGTGGCGCCGCGGGCCACGTCGAGCAGCGGCACGGGCTTGCTCCAGCCGCGGCCCGGGGTGGCGCCCGACAGGATGATCAGACCCTCGGCGTGGCGGCGCATGCGGGTGGTCAGGTGGTCGAGGCGGAACAGGTCGTCCAGGGCCTCGGGGTCGGTGGCGCGGTGCTGCATGTCCTCCAGCTGGATGCGCTGGCGGTGCAGCAGGGCCTGGGAACGCCTGGCGAGGTTGCGGAAAACGTGCCCGACGCCCTCGCTGAGCTGCGCCTGGCCGATCGCGGCCTCGACGGCGGTCTGCTGGACGGTGGAGAAGGCCTGGCCGACGTCGCCGATCTCGACCGTGCTGGTCGCCACCGACAACTCCGGCATCTCCACGCGCTCGCCCTTGCGCAGCTTGGCCACCACGTGCGGCAGCCGCTCCTGGGCGACCTCCAGCGCGGCGAGCCTGAGCGCGCCCAGCTCCTTCGACAGCCGGTTGCCCATCCGCAGCGAGAACACGATCGACACGATGACCAGCAGGAAACACGTGCCGGCCAGGATGAACGCCCGCGACAACACCTGGTCGGCCACCGGGTCGGCGCGCGAGTTGAGCAGCGTGCTGGCCCGCATGAGCGACTCCGCGTACGTCTTGGAGATCGACTCGGTCGTGCTCAGCCAGCCGCGCGGCGGCGTGGCGCCGGCGATGATCCGGTCCTCCATCAGCCGCATGCGCTGGTAGGCGGGGGAGGTGACGAGGGAGACCTGGGTGTCGCGGAGGCTCGGGTCCAGCTCGCCGAGCCCCTGGTCGATCAGGAAGCGCCGGTTGCCGACGATCTGGGTGAACTGCCGGCGTTCGGACGGCGTGACGGGCCCGAGCGCGATGGCCTGCTCCCTGGTCAGCAGCTCCTTGGCGTAGCCCAGCTCGATGATCACACGGGACTGCTCGTAGATCGGGATGTCGTTGATGAGCGCGACGCGCCGGTGCAGGCCGTAGAGGGAGTCGACCACGGTGTTGTACGCCTCGCCGACGAGCAGACGGTCGGAATGGCCGTCGTCGATCTCACTGCGGATCGCGTCGATCCTGCCGAGCTGCGTGTACACCGCGTCCACCTGCGTACGGATCTCTTCCGATCGGTCCTTGGAGCTGCTGGAGAGCTTTCTGAACTCGTCCCTGGCGGCGTCGGTGCGGGTGCGCTGGTCGGCCACGTCCTTCGGGGAGGCGGCCCGGCGCAGCAGCTTGGCCGAGGAGAGACGCTCGTGCTGGAGCTCGCTGATCAACTTGTACGCCGGATGGCGGAGGTTCGTCCAGAGTGTCTTGTACTGACGCAGCTCCAGGCTCTCGCCGGCGGTGACGGCGGTGATGACGCCCCACAGCACGACCATGGAGGTCAGGGGCACGAGTAGTAGTCCGATGATCTTCATGCGGATCGTCCGGCTACGACCCATGGCACCTCACTCCGGTCGGTCCCCTGCTGGCAACCCCGGACGGGACAAGCCCAGAGGATAGCAATTCGATCACCCAATTGCCCAATTTTTCTGGACTTTTGGACATGTGTCCGTGATCTTGCAGTAGGTTTCCCCCAAATCGGTTACAGAGGAGAGATGCGTTGCGCCGTCGTCTCGTAGCGGCCGCCGCGCTGGCACTCCTGTCGGCCTGCTCGGCCCCGGCGGAGATCCCCCGGCCCCCCGCCGCGGAGTCCGTCTTCGTGTACGCGCAGAACCTGGACGTCATCTCCGACTGGGACCCGGCGACCTCCGACTCCAACGAGCTCATCGCCTTCCAGAACGTCTACGAGACCCTGACCCTCTGGAACCCCTTCACCAAGAAGTCGGCCCCCCGCCTGGCCACCTCCTGGCGCTCGACCCCCGACGGCCGCACCTGGACGTTCACGCTGCGCCAGGGCGCGACCTTCCACACCGGCAGGCCGGTGGACGCGGCGGCGGTCAAGGCGTCGATCGAGCGCACGATGAAGGCCCGCGCGGGCGCGTCCTACATCTGGGACGCCGTCTCCTCTATCAGGGCCGTGGACGCGAGCACGGTCACCTTCGCCCTGAAGTACGCCGTGCCGCTGGACCTGGTGGCCTCCTCCGGGTACGCGGCCTACATCTACGACACGCGGGCGGCGCCCGACCTGCGCTCATGGCTCGGCGCGGGCCGGGACGCGGGGTCGGGGCCGTACACGGTGGCGGCCTGGCGTCCGGGCCAGGAGGACGAGCTGACGCTGAAGGCGTACCCCAAATACTGGGGCGGATGGGACAAGCCGCACTACAGCGCGGTCAAGTACCGCGTCGTGCCCGACCCCGACCGCGCGTGGCGGATGCTGGCGCGCGGCGAGGTGAGCTTCGTGGACCGGCTCAGCCCCCGGCTGTTCGCCAGGGCCGCGGTCACGCCGGGGGTGCGCACCAGCGAGCGGGACTCGTACCAGACGGCCATGCTGCTGTTCAACACCGCGGCCGGGCCCATGAAGGACGTGCGGGTGCGCCGCGCGGTGCAGAAGGCCGTCGACTACCGCGGCCTGGTCAGGGCGCTCAGGGGAGCGGTCGCGCCGGCCAGCGGCATCGTCCCCGAGGGGCTGACCGGCCACGTCGCGGGCCGCGAGCCCCTGCAGGACCTGGCGGGCGCCGCGCGGCTGCTGGGCCGCGCCGGGTACGGGCCCGCCGGCCGGCCGCTGCGGCTGCGGCTGACCTACGCCCAGGGCGACCACGACCAGCGGCTGCTGGCCACCAGCCTGGCGGCGGAGCTGAAGCCGCTCAACGTCACGCTCGACGCCCGCGCCCTGTCCTGGAACGCCCAGTGGCAGCAGGGCAGGAAACGTGAGCAGGACATCTTCCTCATGTACTGGTGGCCCGAGTACGCCGACGGCTACTCATGGTTCGGCAACGTCTTCCGCAGCGCCGACCCGCCCGTGTTCAACCTCGCCTACCTGCGCGACAGGACCCTGGACGAGCTGCTCGAAGGGCTGCCCGAGCTGAGCGTGACCGACAAGGAGGCGGCGCGGGCGGCCTACGAGCAGGCAACCGGACGCGTGCTCGACGTGCGGGCCGCCGCGGCGCTGCCCTGGGTGGTGCGGTACCAGCGGGCCTACCTGGGCGGTGTGCAGGGCTACGACGACAACCCGGCCTACCCCGACGTGGTGTTCGCCTACGAGCTGCGCCCCTCCGGCTGAACCGCCTCCGCCGAGGACGCCTCGACGCGCTCGCGCAGCCGCGTCCTGATCTCCTCGGGCGTGTACGCCCGCCGCCGTCGCTCGGCGCGCGCGATCACCACCCCTGTCGCCGCGACTCCCGCGATTCCCGCCAGACCGAGCATCTTCCACCAGCGCATGTGCCTAGGCTAGCGATGTGCTGACTCTCGACGAGGCCGTCAAGGTGACCAGGACCGGCGATCTGTGGATCTTCCGCGGGAGGTCCGTGCCCGACCGGGCCATCCAGACCATGACCAACAGCCCGGTCAACCACGTGGGCATGGCGATCGTGATCGAGGACCTGCCGCCCATGATGTGGCACGCCGAGCTGGGCAAGTCGCTGCTCGACCTGTGGGACGGCACCCACCACCGCGGCGTCCAGCTGCACGACCTGCGCGACGCGGTCACCGTCTGGGCCGACCGCTACGGGCAGCGTCCGTGGCTGCGCCAGCTCGAACCGCAGGCCACCCCCGAGATGGAGGACGCGGCGCTGCGCACGGTCGCCCGGCTCGACGGCACCCCGTTCCCGTCCACGGCCCGGCTGGCCGCCCGCTGGGCCAGGGGCCGGGTCCCGCGCCGCGCCAGGAACGACCGCACGCTGGAGAGCGCGTACTGCGCGGAGGTCGTGGCCGTCACCTACGAGGCGATGGGCCTGCTGCCCGGCGGACGCCGTCCCAACTGGTACGACCCCGGCAGGTTCTGGAGCGGCGACGACCTGGAGCTGCTGACCGGCCGCCGCCTCGGCCACGAGATCACCGTGGGAGTGGCGCGTACGCGGGCCTGACCACGGCCAGCGGGACCGTCACCGCGATCAGCGCGGCCACCAGCACGAACCCCAGCCGGTAGCCGGTGTGCCCGAGCACCAGCCCGAACCCCGTCGCGCCCACGCCCATCCCGGCGTCGTAGGCCAGGTTCCACAGGGCGCTGACCCGGGCCGCCGGGCCGCGCCGGAGCATCAGTGTCAGCGTCGCGTTCTGCAGCACCCCGAAGCCCGCGCCGAACAGCGCCATCCCGGCCACGACCGGTACCGGCGCGTCCGTCCACGCCTGGAGCGCGGTGCCCGTGGCGGCGGCGAGCAGGCCCGGCACGAGCAGCGTGGCCGGGCCGTGGCGGTCGCCGAACCGGCCCGCCCACCAGCGGGCCGCCGGCGTGGCCAGCGACTGGGCGAGCAGGGCCGCCGAGGCCAGTCCGGGCGAGCCCGCCAGCGGCAGGAACGTCACCAGCACGCCGACGGCGAACGTGACCGAGGCGAAGACCAGCATCGGCGCGGCCAGCCCGCCCGTCCGCCCGCCCTGACCGGCGGTGACCGGCCGGGCGGCGGGCAGGCCGGTCACGGCCGCGAGCCCGGCCAGCGGCAGCAGCCCGCCGACCACCAGGACGGGCGCGAACCCGAGCGCGTCGGCCGCCCACAGGCCCAGCGGCAGACCGGCGACCGAGGGCACCCCGACGGCCAGGCCGTACAGGCCCAGCCCTTCGCCGCGGCGCTCGGCGGGCACCAGGTCGGCGGTGAGCGCGGTGCCGGCGACCACGAGCACGCCGAGGCCCGCGCCGCGCAGCAGCGACACGGCCAGCACCACGGGCAGGTCCGCCGACAGCGGGAGCAGCAGGGCGGGCAGGCCGAGCAGGAGCAGGCCGAGCGCCAGCGCCACCCGGTAGCCGTGCCGGGACAGCAGCCAGGGCACGGCCAGCTCGGCGAGGACCGTGGACGCCATCATCGCGCCGGTGGCCAGGCCCGCGCCGGTCGCGCCGGAGCCGCCGGTCGCGGCATAGAGGGGGACGGCGGAGAACAACAGGAAGAAGCCGAGCATCCCGGACACCGAGGCGGCCATCATCAGACCTAACGAACGCGTCATCACGCCTTCGACGATGACAAATCCCGCCTTGGACGGGATCGGGCATGATGCATAGCCGCCTCTTCATAATGAGGAGGTGTTCGTGGGACGTGAGGCCGAGCTGACCCGGCTGGCCGCCGCGTGGGCCCGTACCCCCGGTGCGGTGCTGGTCGTGGGCGAGGCGGGGATCGGCAAGTCCAGGCTGGTCGAGCGGTTCGCCGGTGGAGTGGACGCGCTGGTGGCCGAGGGCGGGGCCGATCCGGGCGGGCCGGCGTACGCGCCGTTCGTGCCCGTGCTGCGCCGCCTGGTCAGGGAGTACGGCGCCGGGCTCGTGCCGGGCGGCGGGCGCAAGGGGCTGGCGTGCCTGCTGCCCGAGCTGGGGGAGCTGGACGACACGCCCGACCTGGGCCGGGCCCGGCTGTTCGAGGAGGTGCTGCTGCTGGTCGAGCGGGCCGCCGAGCGCCGTCCCCTGCTGATCCTGCTGGAGGATCTGCACTGGGCCGACCAGGCCGCCCGCGACCTGCTGGCGTACCTGCTGCGCAACCTGACGCGGCCCGGCGTGATGGTCGTCGTGACCTCGCGTGAGCCGCTGCGGCTGCCCGGCGCCGAGGTGGTCAGGGTGCCACCGCTCGGCCGGGACGAGGTGGCCCGCCTGCTCGGCCGCGACGACGTGGACACGATCGTGGCGCGCAGCGAGGGCAACCCGCTGTTCGCCGAGGCGCTGGCCGAGGCGGGCGACACGACCCCGGCCTCGCTGCGCGAGCTGCTGCTCGCCGGGGCCGAGAAGCTGCCGGGCCCCGGCCTCGACGTGCTGCGGATCGCCGCCGTGGCCGGGCGCAGGACGCCCCACGAGGTGCTGCGCCGGGTCGCCGGGCTCGACGACCTGGCGCTCGACGAGGCGCTGCGGCCGGTCGTACGGGCGCGGCTGCTGCTCGTGGACGGCGACGACTACGTCTTCCGGCACGCGCTCATCCGCGAGGCCGTCTACGACGACCTGCTCCCCGGCGAACGCCGCCGCCTGCACGCCCGCTGCGCCCCCGCCCAGCCCGAGCTGGCCGCCGACCACTGGCACGCCGCCGGGGACGGCCCGCGCGCCTTCGAGGCGGCCTGGCGGGCCCGCAGATGGGACCTGGTGCTGAAGCTGTGGGCGTACGCGGACGGCCAGGACCACGCCGAAGTGCTGGAGAACGCCGCCAGGGACGCCCTGCGCGACGGCGACGCCCACCGCGCCGAGGACCTGGCCACCAGGGCGCTCGCCGAGGTCGTCGACCCGCTGCGCGCGGCCCACCTGCTGGAGCTGCGCGTCGCCGTCCGCGACCTGCACGGCGAGGAGGGCCTGGACGACCTGCGCGAGGCCGTACGCCTGGCCCCTCGCGAGTCCAGGCTGCTCGGCGCCCTGGCGTGCACGCTGGCCTGGCACGGCCGGGACGGAGAGGCCCGCGTCCGCGCCGAGGAGGCGTACGAGCTGGGCGACACCAGGTCCCTGACCACCCTGGCCGCGCTCGCGGCGCTCGACGGCGACCTCGGTACCGCCTCCGCCCTGTACGCCCGCGCCCGGGTCGGCGCGCCCGACGACGATACGCTGCTCGTGTCGTACGCCGGCGAGGCCGACGCGCTGGAGGCCGCCGGCGAGCACGCCAGGGCCGAGGCGGTCGCGCGGCGCGGCATCGCCGAGGCCGCCCGCCTGGGCCTGGCCCGCTCGCGCGGCGCCCATCTGGCAGCGAACCTGGCCGAACCGCTCGCCTCGCTGGGCCGCTGGCGGGAGGCCCGCGAGGTGGCCGCTCCCGCGCTCGCGCTCGACCCGCCGCCGATCCACCGCGCCTGGATCCTGCTGGTGCTCGGCACGGTCGCGGTGCGGGAGGGCTCGGCGTCCGCGGCCGACGCGCTGCTCGCGCAGGCCAGGCCGCTCATGCGCGGGCGGTCGCGCGGCTACGACTCCTGCCTGGAGCCCGACCTGCTCGAACTCCGCCTCGCCGAGGCCGGGGGAGACCTGGACCGGGCGCGGCGGCTGGTCGACCACGTGCTGTCGGAGCACGACCTCACCCGCAGCCGCCGCTACGCCTGGCCGCTGCTGGCCCTCGCGGCCCGCATCGGACGGGTGCGCGCCGCGCCGCCCGGCCTGTCCACCGTCGGGCGGGTGCAGGAGGCGTACCGGGCCACGTTCGAGGCCGAGCTCGGCGGCTCGTGGGCGGACGCGGTGGCCGCCTGGCGGGCCGTCGCGCAGCCGTACGGGCTGGGGCAGGCGCTGGTCAGGGCGGCCGAGCAGGACCCGGCGCGGGCCCGCGAGCCGCTGCGCGAGGCCCTGGCCATCGCCGCCGCGCTCGGCGCGGAGCCCCTGCGCCGGCAGGCGGAGGCGGCGGCGGCCACCACGCGGGTGGCCCTGTCCGCGACGCCGGGATTGTCGGCCCGCGAGCTGGAGGTGCTCGGCCTGGTCGCCGAGGGCCTGAGCAACAGGCAGATCGCCGAGCGGCTGTTCATCTCGGCCAGGACGTCCGGCGTGCACGTGTCGAACATCATGGCCAAGCTAGGCGCCGCCTCCCGCGTCGAGGCCGCCGCGCTGGCCCGCCGGACCGGCCTGATATGAACTCGGCATGACCACCGTGAACGTCGCCCTCGTCGGCGTGGGCAACTGCGTGTCGTCCCTGGTGCAGGGCGTCGAGTACTACCGCGACGGCGAGGCCCCCGGCCTGCTCAACCCCGTGTGCGCCGGATACGCCGCCTCCGACGTGCGCTTCACCGCCGCCTTCGACGTCGGCCGCGCCAAGCTCGGCCTGGACCTGTCGCAGGCGATCTGGGCGCCGCCGAACAACTCGCGCCGCTTCGCCGACGTGCCCCACCTGGACGTGCCGGTGCGCGAGGGCGTCCTGGCCGACGGCGTGGGCGAGGGCTCGGCCGAGCTGGTCGAGCCGACCGGCGGCGCCACGGTCGCCGACGTGGCCGCCCACCTGCGCGAGACCGGCTCCCAGGTCGTGGTGAACTTCCTGCCCACCGGCGCCCAGCGCGCCACCGAGCTGTACGCCGAGGCCGCGATCGAGGCCGGCTGCGCGTTCGTCAACTGCATGCCCGCCGTGCTCGCCCGCTCCGAGCAGTGGCGCGACCGCTTCGCCGCGGCCGGGCTGCCGCTGCTCGGCGACGACCTCAAGAGCTCCTTCGGCGCCACGCTCGTGCACCGCGCGCTGGTCGACGCCCTGACCGCGAGCGGGGTGCGCCTGCACGACGGCTACCAGCTCCTGGCCGGGGGCAACATGGACTTCGTCAACCTCCAGGACCCGGCCAGGATGGCGGGCAAGCGGGCCACCAAGGCGACCGGCGCCGGCACCTCCACCCACGTCGGCGCCCAGTACCTGCCCTTCCTCGACGACCGCAAGATCGCGTTCATCCGGCTGGAGGGTGAGGGGTTCGGCGGCTCCCCGCTGGAGGTGGAGCTGCGCATGGTGGTGGAGGACTCGCCGAGCGCCGCCGGGAACGTCCTCGACGCCGTGCGCCAGGCCAAGGCCGCCCTCGACGCGGGCGAAGGCGGCTTCCTGCGCGAGATCTCGGCCCCTCTCATGAAGGCGGTCTGACACTT
Source organism: Nonomuraea sp. NPDC049607 (assembly GCF_040675375.1). Lineage (NCBI taxonomy): Bacteria > Bacillati > Actinomycetota > Actinomycetes > Streptosporangiales > Streptosporangiaceae > Nonomuraea > Nonomuraea sp. NPDC049607. The sequence goes on along the minus strand of NZ_JBFAOV010000002.1, from coordinate 73,940 downwards.
TCGCCGAAGGCGGCCGGCCACCGGGCGCCGGACACCGGGCGCCGGGTTCGGCCGTGGCAGGCTGGGGGGATGCGCCTTGCGACCTGGAACGTGAACTCGGTCAAGGCACGGCTGCCGCGCCTGCTCGACTGGCTGGCCGCGACCGAGCCCGACATCGTCTGCCTGCAGGAGACCAAGTGTCCCGCGGAGTCGTTCCCCGTGGCGGAGGTGGGCGAGCTCGGCTACGCCGCCGCCGCCCACGGCGACGGCCGGTGGAACGGCGTCGCGGTGCTGTCGCGGGTGGGGCTGGAGGAGGTGACGCGGAGCTTCCCCGGCGAACCCGGCTTCGCCGAGCTCGACGGGGTGGGCGCCGCCCGTCCCGAGGCCCGCGCGATCGGCGCGACCTGCGGCGGCCTGCGGGTCTGGTCCCTGTACGCGCCGAACGGCCGCGCGCTCGACTCGCCGCACTACGCGTACAAGCTGGAGTGGTTCGCCGCGCTGCGGGACGCGCTGGCCGAGGAGCTGGGCTCGCCGCTGGTGGCCTGCGGTGACTACAACGTGGCGCCGACCGACGCCGACGTCTGGGACCCCGCGCTGTTCGTCGGCTCCACGCACGTCACCCCCGCCGAGCGCCGCGCGCTCGCCGAATTGCTCGACCTCGGGCTGCGCGACGTGGTGCCGACGCCGATGAAGGGGCCGCACCCGTACACGTACTGGGACTACCGGGCCGGGATGTTCCACCAGAACAAGGGCATGCGGATCGACCTGGTGTACGCCAGCGCCGACGTCGCCGAACGGGTGCGGTCGGCGTACGTCGACCGCGAGGCGCGCAAGGGGAAAGGCCCCTCGGATCACGCGCCCATCGTGGTGGATCTCGACGCGATAATTTAATCAACAAACAGCAGCAAGACGAGTATCGTGAGTGACCAAATGTGCGGGGGCACACCTTCTTCACGCTGAAAAAGGGGGCCGTGTCGTGGAACCTGCCGATGGTCGGGTCATCCTGTTCGTCCTCATCGGGCTGGCCCTGTTCGCGCTGGGACGCCGCTTCCAGAACATGATCATGCTCAGGCAGGCCTGGAAGCAAACGCAGAGGCAGGTGACGGTGCGACGGGAGACCGCGCATAACGCGGTGAAGGGTCTCGTCGCCGTCACCGCGGTCGCCGCATTCGTCATCTGGCTCGCGATCAATCTCAATCGGATAATGAGCTGACCGCCATTCAGCCGATTACCGCGATTATCCGGAACGGCGGCGGTGGCGCAGGCCCCAAGCGGTGACCACGGCCAGCCCCGCCGCCGCCAGTCCGACCGCGCGGGTGAGCCGGGCGGCGCGCCTGATGTCCTTGACGTCCGGCTTGGGGCCGTCACCCATCGTGGGACGGTGTTCCGTCCGCCCGCCGTACACGTTCGTGCCGCCGAGGGTGACGCCCAGCGCGCCGGCGAAGGCGGCCTCGCACCTGCCCGCGTTCGGGCTGGGGTGGCGGTGGCCGTCCCGCCGCAGCACCCGCAGCGCCTGGACGGGGTCGGCCGCCAGCGCCGCCGTCAGCAGGCCCGTCACGCGTGCCGGTACGTAGTTGGCCACGTCGTCGAGCCTGGCCGCGGCCCAGCCGAACCGTTCGTAGCGGGGGGAGTGGTGGCCGATCATGGCGTCCAGCGTGTTGACCGCCCGGTAGGCCAGCAGCCCCGGGACGCCGGCCACCGCGCCCCAGAACAGCGGGGCCACCACGGCGTCGGAGGTGTTCTCGGCCAGCGACTCCACCGTCGCCCTGGCCAGCTCGGACGCCTCCAGCCGCGACGGGTCGCGCCCGCACAGGTGGGGCAGCCGGTCCCGGGCCCGCTGGAGATCGTCCGCCTCCAGGGCCTCGGCCATGTGCACGCCTTCGCGGGCGAGGGTCATGCCGCCGAGCACGGCCCACGTGGCCAACGCCGTCACCGCCGTACGGACGGCCCGGTCGCCGCTGCGCTGAGCCAGCACGCCCAGGGCGGTCACGCCTCCGACGCAGATCCCGACATGGACCACCCCACGCCACCTCGTGTCGCCGTACGACGACTCCTCCAGCTTCGCCGCCGCCCGTCCGAACAGGGCGACCGGGTGGGCTGAGCTGCGCGGATCACCGAGAACCTGATCGAGTGCGACACCGAGTGCGAGACCTAGCGGGTCATACCAAATGGGCATGAAGCTCATCTTCGTGCACATCCAGCCAGGCTGCCGCCCGGCGGATGCGTTGCCCCGCGCCGCCGGCCCACATCTTGGCCCAGTTGCCGCCGGCCGTGGCACGGGTGCGCATGACGTCGTAGGAGCGGTGGAAGCGGAGCCTGGACAGTTCGAGCAGCCGTCGTCGTTCGCGGGGCGGCAGGCCGTACGCGTCGCAGAACAGGCGGATCCTGGCCCCCACGTCGACGTTGCGCTGGAGCGGGGGACGGTCGACCGGGTCGGCGATCGGGGCCCAGTGGCGCAGGGTGGTCACGATGTCGAACAGGCGGGTGGTGGGCCGGGCCAGGTCGAAGTCGATCAGCGCGACGGGGGCCGCGGTGGTGTCGCCGTCCTGATGGAAGACCACGTTGTCGGGCGTCAGGTCGCAGTGGCCGATGATCTCCGGCGCGCGGTCGTCGTTCGAGCCGCCTTCCCATCGTCCGGCGTCGAGCGGGAAGCCCGCGGTCGCGTCGTGGAACTCCCTTACCAGCATCGCCAGCTCGACCAGGAACCCGTCGGTCGAACTCGCCAGGCACAACCCACTCCGCCCCGGGACGTAGGTGAGCATCTCGCGGCCTAAACCGTCCGTCCCCAGGACCCGCGGCGCACCCCCGAACCCGGCTGCCTCAAGGTGTCTGAGCAGGGCGTGCACGGCGGGCGTGGCCGGACAGACCGGCCTGCGCACCGTGTCACCGACGCGCACCACCCCGTCTGTCACGTCCCCGCCCTGCAGGGGAATCTCATGCAGGAGCGTCGCGACCATGCCACAACAGCTTAGCCCCATTTGCCCCACCGCCGCCTGCCCTTTCACCCACCCCACCGGCCCCTTCCTTGCCTCCCTCCCTCGTTTCCACCTCCTTTTCCTCCCTCGCCTCCGAATCGGCCTGGCCCGGCGATGCCCGCCCCTGCAAGCTCGCCACCTCCATGCCGTCCCCACCCCTGACGCCACAACCACGAGGGCCATCCACGCCGAACCGGCACCTCAACAGGGGGGCACGTTCGTGACGAACAGCCCCGGCGACAGCGGGAGCCGTCCGAGACGAACCGGCCCTCCCGACCACGGGGGCATCCGAGACGAACCGGCCCTTTGACCTCGACCGGTATTTGGCACCCCAACCCCGACCGGCCCCTTGACCTCGACCGGCAGCTCCAACCCCGACCGGCCCCTTGACCTCGACCGGCAGCTCCAACCCCGACCGGCACCCGGCACCCCAACCGCGATCGGCACCTTGGCCCCGACCGGCGCCCCGACCGCGGGAGGCATGCGTGACGCACGGCCACCGCGCCCCGCTTGCCCCTGCCCAGCCCTGCCCCTCGGCGCGTGGCCTGGAACGCAGGCCGAGTGTCGCACCACCCCCCGCCCCCACCCACCCCCTAGCCTGAGGAACCGTGCCCATCCTGCTCTCCTTGGCGGCCTTCCTCATGACGCTGCTGGGCGGGCTGGTCGCCGACCGCGTCAAGAACAACCGCCACCTCGTACTCGGCGCCGCCGCAGGCGTGATGCTGGGCGTCGTGGCCTTCGACCTCCTCCCGGAAGCCCTCACCCGGGACGCCGTCGAAGTCCTCGGCGTGCCGCTCCCGATGCTCATGTTCGCCCTGGCGTTCCTCGGCATCCACATCGTCGAACGCTCCATGGGCATGCACGACGCCCACGAAGGCGACTACGCCGCCCACCGCCACGCCCGAGCCGGCGTAGGCGTCACAGCGGGATCCGCCCTGGTCATCCACAGCCTCCTGGACGGCGCCGCCATCGGCGCCTCCTACCAGACGGACGCTTCCCTCGCCGTGGCCGTCGCCATTGGCGTCATCGCCCACGACTTCACCGACGGCTTCAACACGTACACGATCACCTCTCTGTACGGAAACGCCCGCCGCCGCGCCTTCACCCTCCTGGCCCTGGACGCCCTCGCCCCCGTGATCGGCGCCACCCTGACCTTCCTCATCACCATCCCGGCCCACATCCTGACCGCCTACCTGGGCCTTTTCTCCGGTTTCCTCCTCTACTTGGCCATCTCCGACATCCTCCCCGAGGCCCACACAACGAGACGCGCCACCGGCTGGACCCTGGCCGCCACGGTCTCCGGAACCCTCTTCATGTGGCTGGTGATCGCCCTGTCTGCCTGACACGACCAAAACGTGTGCGTGACAAGTCGCCGGATCATGCACAATAAGGCAGGAGCGCCCTTAGCTCAGCTGGATAGAGCACCGGACTTCTAATCCGACGGTCGCAGGTTCGAATCCTGCAGGGCGCGCTTTGATCATGTCCTGACCTGTGGTTATGTGGGATCGGACGCGTTCTAGAATTTTCGTCTAGCGGTTGCGTGCTCCGTGCGTGCTCGGTTGCACCAACCCTGCACACGCCATGATCATCCGCCCTCCCGGCCCGGCTCGGCAAGAGCAGCGGCCCCGCCTCGCCGCGAGCGGGCGGCGAACGCGGGGCCGGACGGTTAATCCGACTGTCAGCTCCTCAACGAGACCACTCTCCCGCTCTCGCCCTGCTCTTCCTTGCCGAACAGCAGGGCCGCGGTCTTCTCGGCCGCCGCGGTGGCCACCTGCGGGTAGACGGAAGTGTAGGTGTCGGCGGTGAACGCGCTGGAGGTATGGCCCAGCGTTTCCTGCACCACCTTCATCTCCACCCCGGCCGCCAGCATCAGCGAGGCCGCGCCATGCCGAAGGTCGTGCAGCCGGATGGGTGGCAGGCCGGCCAGGTAGGCCAGCCACAGGAACTGGTCGGAGACGTGCTGGGGATGCAGGCGGTTGCCGTCGGGCTGGGTGAACACGAACCCGGAGTCGACCCATGCCTCGCCCATGGCCAGGCGTTCCTGGAGTTGCTGCTGCCGGTGGGCGCGCAGCACTTGGGCGGTGTCGCTGTCCAGGGCGATGGTACGGACGGAGGCGTCGGTCTTCGGGGTGCCCTCATGGACCTGCCAGGCCAGCTGCACCAGCTGCCAGTTCACCGTCAGGCTGTGACCGTTGAGATCGACCTCCTTCCACCGCAGCCCGCACGCCTCGCCCCGGCGTAGCCCGCGCAGCGCGACCAGCTGATACAAGCCGAACAGCCGGTGCTGTCGTGCTTCTTCGAGGAACAGCCGGGTCTGGGCGGGTGTCCAGACCATGACCGGGGAGGGGCGCGGCACGCTGGTGTAGGCGTCGATGGGATCGACGCGCCGTCCGCCCCGGCGCTGCTTCTCCGCCTGCCGGTAGGTGCGGAAGTCCTGCTGCCAGGCGTGGACCCGGTCCTCGGTCCACACCAACGGCTTGGGCCGGACGTGGGCGGGCATCTCCAGCACGGCGGCGGGGTTGAAGTCGATCAGCCGGTCCTGGCACATGGCCATGTTGAGCGCGTGGCGGAGGGTGGCGCGGATGCGGTGCATGGTGGCGATGCTGATCGGCCGCCGGAATTTGACGCTCTCACGCACTTGCGGGTCGGCGCTGGTGCGGCGTTCGGTGATGGTGTCGTTGAACTCCTCGATCTGCTCGAACATCAACGCGATGTCGCTGACCTTGAGCTGATCCAACCGCAGCCGCCCCAGATAGGGCGTTAGGTAGAGGCGGATGTGGCCTTCGTAGGAGCGGCGGGTGGTCTCCTCGATCCTCCGCTTACGGTGGAGGAACTCGGTCAGCCACTGCTCGACGATGATCTCTTGGTTCAGGTGCTGCCCGGTCTTGATCTTGCGGCGGACCGCATCGAGGGTCGGGAGGGTGTGGGTCTCGGCCAGCGTGCGTTTGATCAGGTCGGCGATCTGGGTGCGGGTGGCGGGCTCGCGGGGATCGGCCAGCGCCAGCAGGTCACGCACCTGACCGAGCTCGGCTTCGGCGGCGTCTTGTGAGGCGAAGCCGCCGCGGCGCAGCGGCCCGCGCCGCTTGCCGTCGGCGGTGGGCGGGAGTTCGATCTGGTAGTTCCAGATGCCGTGCCGGTAGCTCCACCCACCGCCGGGCCGGCGCAGCTTGGGGCATTTCTGCCCGAGTGCCTTGCCATCATTGTCGCGGCAGGAGCAGCGCTTGAACGTACGTCCCTCAGCCATCGTGTGTCGTGTCTCCTTCTCTTCGGGTGCTGCTGGATCGAGCCGACGGTCGTGGCGAGCTGGATTCGATGGGCGGTGTTCGCACGGTGCCGCTGCCTGACCGCAGTCCGGATCCAGGCGGGTGTCCCTAGCGAGCTCTGGCCCCCGGGTGGCCCGGTAGGCCACGGTCGGCGCTGGCTGGATGGGCTGCGGCAAACCCGGTCATGGCCGTGTGGCGTAGCCGGGGGTTGCTGGTGCCATCCGGCCCGGCACGATGCGGCGGGGATGATCACGCGAGCACGCCCGTGATGATCGCACCATCGCGTTCAGGACCGTGTCGGACAGGGCGTATCGACGCCCACCTGGGTGGCAATGGTCAAGCCGAATCCGACGGTCACCGCCAGGTCGCGACGCTGCCAGCCTCCGCTTTGCCGCGCGGCCATCGAGCTGCGCATCACCTCTCGCATGCACCCCAGAGCAGAGCCTGCTCCGGGGTGCATGCGCGCTCGTCCGCATAGGGAGATAAGGCGGCCGTGTACCGAGTGCCGGCATGGGATGGCCGATCGGCCGGTGCTGATGAGTGTTATCGGGCACCAGCCGGGCGCCGCCGGAGTGCTGAACGGCGTGGACGAGGGCGGCTTCGTTACATGGCGGGGTGACGTGGTTCGGTTGTGTTGCCCTGCGGTGAGGCGGTGTCATGCTGGTGCGCCCGATCAGCCGGGCCACCTGATCCCTGTCACCTCTCCAAATACCTGTGGTCGGCTCCGAACTCGGACAGCAGGCGAAGCAAAAGTCCGGCCATGATTACCGGACAAGGCGTACGTATCAGGGGGCGCTCATGCGCCCTTGATTAGTGGCAAGGCGCCGGCCGGGTGGCCAACGGTCTTGTTGGCATGCCGGGGTGCCTAGGGCAACACGCGGGCAGGCTGGCGCCTGCGGACTAAGGGTCAAGAGCTGCCACGGACAGCGAGGTGGCGTCCGCCGTATGGCGGATGTGCAGCTCGACAGTGGCCAGACATTCAGCTGTTCGGGGGATGCAACGTCCGTTCCACGTCGTGCACGGCCAGCCAGGTCGTGGATCTCGGAGCCCCTGCGGCTCATGGCAGCTGACCGCAGCGATACGGGGACCGCGCAGGACGGAGAGCTTGGCGGCGGCGCGGCGTGGGTTGGGCCGTGGCGGCGACACGGAGGTGGCTCATGGAGCATCGCGTTCGGTGAGGCTATGCCTGGGCCGTGGCGGCAGTGCTTGATGTGAGGAGCTTGAGCCATGGTCGCCAGTCCAGGTGGTCGCTCGCAATCTGCAGGTGCGGCCAACGAGGCGCAGACACGATCGTTCTGTCATTTGAATGTAGTCGGCTCCGCGGCGGGCTTACAGCTCTTGTAGCGGCGCAGGCGGTTGAGTTGGTCTGCCGGCTCGATCTCCTCAAGGGGGCTGTGCGCCACATTCAGTCGTTGCGTTCCGGGTATGCATGATAACTCTTCGTGACATCATGAGCTGCGTGCTCGCAGAAAGGGGAACGATGTCACGGTGGGCGAGGGTAGTGCTAGGAGTGTTGGTGGGCGGGGTGTTGGTGACGGGGCCGGTGTGGGCGTCCGCACGCCCGTGGACCGACGGGTATGGGCGGCTTGGGACCGTTGAGATCAGTGCCGACCGAAAGCGCGTGATGCTGTGTGATGCGCTCGACGACGAGGACAAGGTGGCCGTGGAGTACAAGACCACGATCGGCCGGACGATCCTGCTGCAGGCAGGGCCCAAGTCGGGATGTGTCGACGACTCGGTGTTCTTCGGCTCCATCAAGCGGGCCCAGTTCTGCCACGGCCCGGACGTCGATCCCGATGGCGGCACATGGCGCTGGTGCAACCCGGCACGCAACATCTAGGAACTCCCAGGACGACCGCAAGTGACCGAAGGAGCGGGTGTGCTGACCGGAGTTGCTTCCCGTGGCTTACCACAGCAGGCGCGTCAACGCAGGCCGGCCCTCGCCGCCCTCGCTGTGCTGCTCGTGCTTGGTGGCGCCCTGGCCACGACCCTCCTGGTGATGCGCGCCGACGAACGCATCTCCGTCATCCGTGTCACCAAGAAGATCGGTGCCGGCCAGCGCTTCGACCGCGGAGCGCTGCAGGAGGCACGCATCGCCGATGGAGGAGTCACCTACTGGTCGTGGGCCCAGCGCAACCAGGTGGCCGCCACCGTCGCCACCGTCACCGTGCTGCCCGGCACGCTCCTCACCCAGACGATGGCCGCGGCGAACGGGACCGGAGCGATCAGCGGGAACTCCGTCAGGATGGGACTGGCGCTCAAGCCTGGCCAAGCGCCCTACGACCTGCAGCGCGGTGAACGGGTCCAGCTGATCCACGTCCCCGCGCGCAGGACCGACTCCGAACCGCCCACGCTTCTCGCGGAGGAGGCTGTGGTGGAGAGCGTGAGCTACACGTCCGGATCGGCCACTCAGGCAACGGTCGTCGTGGACAGTGCCGTGGCGCCTGTGGTCGCCGCCCACGCCCTCAACGGGGAGATCTCCATCGCTGTCGTGCGCACACAACCTTGACATCGCGCTGAACGCGCAGGATCAATCCAAGAATTGATGGCAGGCCATGTTGCGCAGACGAAAGTCTCGTTCGTGGGAGGGGAACAACTCGTCGCACTTCATCCCGATCAATGATGGGATTCCAGCGTGCTCTGAGCTGCGGGATGAGGCTGGGCGGGGACGGCTCGGCGCTCGTTTTGCTCGATGGCTCGACTGTGGCGCGTGACGGTCAATCGCGGGTCCGTCCGGCGTTTGCGGGTGGACGGCCGGGAGGCGGTCACGCGCCACATCGACGTGTGCTCGATTCCTGGGGGCGACGACGGCCTTGGCGTTGCCGGTGATGCCATCTCGTTTTCCGGTCGTTTCGTTTGGAGTACCGGTGGTGCCCCTGGATGAGGTGGCCGACTTCCTCTTGTGGTGGGGAGATGTGACGATCCCCGTGTTGTTGGCGCCTTGCGCAATCTCCGTGGCTGCTTGAGGTGAGGAGGCCTGCTGACTCCCCGGCGTGGCTGTCCCGGCTCCGCTGACGGCCATGGCGATGGCTGCCGCGGTAGTGGCCCCGCCTGCGAGCAACAGAGCCATGGCGCGCATTCGCCCGCGTCGTCGCTCACTCATTCCGGGCATAACCTGCTCCCGATTCTCCTGATCGCTAAGATGTCGCAGCCTAATTGTGGGACGGTGCCCGTCCGACAGGCTTTGATCTTCCCTGAAAGATTCGTGGCACTGAGATTTGAGGAGGCGGCCTGCATCTACGTGCCATCCGCGCGACGCAGCAGCTTGTCGCTTGGCCCATGAAGATGCTGATCAATGCAGGGACCCACTAGATCTACGCGAAGGAGGAGACGTGATGCGATCCGCTCGCGCAGCCTCGGTGCAAGCGAACCGGGCTGTTACCCAGCGGCTATAGCTAACCGTGGTTATCATGTGACTCTCTGTTTACCGTATGGCTGCAAGGGGCAGTCAGAGCACAGGGAGGCTTCGCGTGGGATTGTTCGCTGCCAGGTTCTTTGCCCTCGCCGCAGTAGGGATGTTGGTGACGGCTGCCCTTCCCGCTGCACCGGTACGTGCTGCGACTGGAGCGCTGATCATCAACGGTGAGGTGTACTACAAACCTCATGGCTGTTACCCCATCCGAGATCTGCCGGCGTACGTTCTCAACGAGACCAACGGGGTCGCCTTTATCCATGAGGGCCCAAGCTGTGACGTCGACATCAACGCCGTACTACTCTCCGGTCGGCTGGAAATCGCCAGAACGGGCAAGAGTGTCTTCATCGGCTGACCCGATTCTTGGCGGGCGGGGAATACGCCTTATGTGATCGTATCTGCCGTGTCCGCAAGTGGCTCTTGGGTCAAGCTTTGGCGATTGGAATCGTGTTTCCCGGATCAATTCCGCTGAAGGGGCTGGTAAATCTGAAGTGACGTGATCGGCTCCTGTGGAGGTGCCTGCTGATTCGGGATGATCCTCACGCAAGGGGAAAATGGCTGGGGTTCTGGCTGGCGAGCCGTTCCCTCGCCCTGGCCGCAGCTGCGCTCGGCGCAGTCTTGGGCGGACCATCCTTGGCGCATGCACTGGGCACGGATTACTGCCCGCCAGTATCTGAGGAAGCGTACAAAATGTTCGACATCGAAAAGTGGTGCGCTTCCGTCAACGATGAGTTTGAAAGCGGTCACTACCCGGACTTGTTGGGGCTTTTGAAGGAGGCGCGGCGTCAGCCGGCCTCCGTAGCACCTCCAGAACGCGACATAGCAGAAAGGCCACGGGCCAGGCCGCAACCATCACCCAGCAGAACGGTAACCCCGGACGCTCCACATCCGATCAGAACGCAGCGACCAGCAGCCGAGCCGGCACTGAACGCTCGCGGTCATCATCCGGCCGACGTAGAGGTGTCGCCTGGGCGGGTCGTGCGACCACATCCGATGAGTTCCCTGAACGCCCAGAAGGCACGACACAAGCACTCGCACGCGCCCCGTGGGCGCCGGCATGCTCATCCAAGGCCCAAGCCTTCTGCTTCCGGCGTGCTGGCTCCTGCTCCGGCCAGTACGCGTGTTGCACCCATGCCCGCCCTGCCTTCCCGATCTGCTCAAGGCAGCGAGTCAGTGAATACCGCCTCGACCGACTCCTGGCCGGTCTTGGGCGGGGCTGCCGCATTCGCCTTGTTGGTGATGCTGCTGACCGGGCTTCTAGTCCATTGGGCCCGAAGGAGGGGCAGGCCGAACGTCCCGCTGATCGCGGTACCTGGAGTAGACATACGGCGCGAGGAGGGCCTCGTCCCTGGGCGCGAACTCATTACTGCAACTGTCGGTGCCGCCACGGTCAGTACGGGTACTCAGGAAGAGGCCAGTGCACAGGAACTGCCCTCCCGGCGCGAAACGGCGGCGGCAGCCTCGCCGATTTCGGAGCCCGCATCGGGGGCAATAGGACCTCCGACAGTCGCGGGCACGGCAGCCCTGGCACAGGTGTACGTACTTGGACCGGCGCGCGTGATGGTGGCTGGACGGGAGGTGTCATTCGGCCGTGCGGAAGGCCGCGCGTTGTTCGCCCTACTCGCGACGATCAAGGATGGCGCATCGTCGGAGTCGGTGGTCGAGCGGTTGTGGCCAGGGGATGAAGAGCGAGGTGCCCGCCGCCTGGACACAGCGGTGCGCGATATCAATGCGACGATGCGGCAGGCGACGGGACTTGCAGCCCATGTGAAGTTCGTGGTGAAGACAGGACAGAGGCGCCGGCTGCCTGCGGCGTACTTCGACGTGGACTGGTGGCAGTTCGAGGAGGCGTGCGTTCAAGCCAATTCCGCGTCCGGCGAGCACGCTCGCCGGGAGGCGTTGCGACGGATGCTGGACCTGTACCAGGGGCCCCTCCTGGCGGATCGTGATGACGCCTGGTGCCTTTCTCCACGCCAGGCTGCTGCGACACAGGCAGTTCGGGGAGCTCTGCGACTGGTCGACCTCGAGCGACCGGAGAACCCGGACCGTGCGCTGGATGTGCTGACGTTGGTGGTTGACCGCATCGATCCCTACAACGAGGTGTTGTGGCGCCAGATCCTCATGATTCAAGGGGATCTCGGTCGATTGTCCGCCTTCGAGGTGACTTTCCAACAGCTGACGGAACGGCTGGCGGAAATCGACGCGCGGCCGAGTGCACAAGCCCGGCAGATCTACCAGCGCTTCATCGGGTGATTGGCGGCTCCCAGCCTCGGTGCCCGAGAATCTGTCGGTCACGCATGGGGTATGCGGCCAAAGCCTCGCCCGTGAGCAGATGGGCGGGGTGAGTGCCGTAGATGCGGGCCAGTAGGCGCAGGGTGGTAACGGATGGGCGTCGGCCTCCCTGGGGCCAGTTCTCATAGTCATACAGGCGGGTACTCGCGCAGTCCGGCGCCGTTGATGCCTGAGAGACGGTGGAAGTCGTCGACCGTTTGCACTGCGGTGAGCCCGACGGTGTACCGGTAGAGGCGCAGTGGGGTGGCACGGTGGTCCAGGCCGAGGATGACGGCGATCTGGTCAGTGGTGAAGCTGTGCTGGCGTAGATATCGGCTGAGGCGGCGGCAATCGAGCAGTGTCTGATGTCCGGTGCCGGACATGGGCTCAGGTCTCTTCGTGGTTCAGCGCTGGATGCGCGCGGGGCCCGTTGCCGGGTTCCGGCGGACGGTAGGCGGGTTCTGATGAGGAGTTCCAGTCTCCGCATGGGGTGATCGCCGGGGCGTTCGCATGGTTTCGGTGACGTGGCGGCGGGTGCTACCGCAGGTCGTCGAAGCCTGGAGTCGACGGCCTGATCACGGTGGTGGGGGGCGGACTTGACACCTGGAGTGCAGGTGGGCGTAGATACCGGTCCGACGGTCCGTCCGTAGGCGCGGTGTGGTGGGGCTGGGCGGACGGGCTGGGGTGGGTTTGCCTCGTGTAGGGGACGAGGCAAACCAACGCCGGCGTCTTTGGTTCAGACCGGTTCAGGCCGTCAGCTGGTACGCGAATGGGGGCAGATTTCCGCACTGGAAATTGGGGTAGCGTTCGCCTGCGCGATTAAGACCGCTAGGCCTTGGAGAATTCATTCTTGCAGGTCAAGCCGTTTTCGGCTGCGGCGGTGGACGGCCCGACTCGTCTAAGACGACTCCTGGGAATATGTGTGCATGCGCCTCGTGGCGGGCCATGCTGCTCGCGCCCTGCTCTGCCGCTTCTGGTGTATCTCTCCATCACTTCTCTTTATCAGCAACTTGTAGTCGGCCTCGCCGAAGGCCGGCCGCTGCGGTGACCTCGCCGTGAGCGGCGAGCAGCGCCTGAGGGGCCACCCGGGGTCCGGTCGTCCGCCTCGACTCGGTACGGCGGTACTGCCATGGACTGACGGCCGTGAATGTGTACGGGCCCATGTGCCGCCCGTGGGGCACGTACTCGGGCCGTTGGGTTGTCCTCTGCTGAGGGTATGCGGTGGCGGGGTGTCGGCGTTTTTCAGACGTACCCGTGGTGTCTGTAGGGGGGATGGCGATGTGAGCGGCGATCGGCTTGGCAGCATCAGTGGGTGTCGGAGGTGGCGGCGTCGGCGGGTAGCAGTGGGAATGATCCCTTTTCGTTTCCTGACGTGTTGACGCGCGTTTGCTGGCGACGTTTTCCACCTAGTTCCATTGACGCTCGATACTGCGTCGATGTCAACCGAATGCGCACACGGCTCGCAGATTATTTCGAGCCCAATTTGGACAACAGGATGCTGTTTGCCGCTGTCCGGTGAAATGCGTGAAGAGTCGGGCGGGTCATTGGTGTCAAGTCGATCCGGCCGCCTTCTCGGAAGTTGTCTCGGCAGGTCAGCCATTGTTTCATTGGGTTAGCCTCTCCAGCCGTTGGGGTGACGGAATTTATTGGCCGGTCGACTTGCTGCCTGGGTGATGTGCGAGGGATGGTCGTGATGCAAACAAAACACCGGCCGCACCGGGCCGGGAATGCGACCGGAAAGGGCATCGCGCAATGGCTATTCACATCCCGGAAACGACTGTTACCGAATATGTTTCCGATGACACGGAAACCGCCATCACTGCCCACGCCGACGCTGCGCCCCTGACGGCTCCTGAACGGGCCGACGCTGACGCCCCGAACGCCGTCCCCGCGCCGGATACCGATGTGCGCGTAGCGGCGGTGTGGGCGGCGCTGAGCGCCGAGCCGGGCGGGTCGGCCACGATGATCGGGGCGGCGGCCGGTCTGAGCCGGATGGCGGCGGGCAAGATCCTCAACGAGTTCGAGGCCGATGGTCGCGCCCGCCGTGAGCCGGGCGTGAGCGACGGCACCACGCGCGGCCGGGCGGCGGACCGGTGGTTTCCGATCACCACCGACACCGAGCTGACCGGCACCGCCGACACGTCCGCCCCGGCCCCGGCCCCGGAGACGCCGGATGTCACGCCTGAGGCAGCCCCCGCCCTGGATGCGGACACTCCGGACGCTGACACGGTGCCCGCATCCGAGGAGGAGGCGCTCCCGGCCGCCATCGATTCGAATGATGCCGCCCCGGCGGAAGGCCCGGCCGATGGCGAGGAGAACCTGATCGCCGACGGCGCAGCCGATCAGGGGTCCGACGGGACGAACGGCGAACTCGACTCGATCCCCGACATGGACGCATCCCAGCCAGTGTCCGAGCCGGGGGTGGACGATCCGATGTGGGCACTCGTGAAAGCTGAGCTCACCGAGATCGGAAGCCTCCTCGGCGGGGTGATTCTGGCGAATGATGAGGGTAACGCCGTGATGGCGTTGGGGTGTCTGGAAATGGCGATGACGAAGGTCGCCTCGGTGCACCGTAACGCGCGGGCAGTGCTGACGGGCACCGCCGTCGCGCCGACCCGCGCGGTGTCGGCCGCCCGGCCGGGTAGCGCCAGTGGCGCGGGTACGGCCAACGGGGTGCGGCCGGGGGCATTGCGGGATCGGGTGCACGCCCACCTGATCGAGTTCCCGGACAAGGACTTCACCCCCTACGAGATCGGAAGGGTTCTGAACGCCTCCTCCGGCGCGGTAGCCAACGCCCTGGACCGCCTCGTGAACCTCGGGGATGCGGTGCTGACATGTGAACGGCCCCGACGGTTCGCCCTCGCCCCCACGGCCCGGCCCGCCGTCAACACCGACGAGGGGGTCGACACCTACGGCGACTGAGCCGGGCGTGAGGGCGGGCCGACCCCACCGGCCCGCCCGCCCCGGTCCCATGGCCCCGACCCAGGGCTCTCCGAGCCCACCACAACGCCGCCGCATGTGCGGCACAACCCCGGCCTGTGCCGGGCGGTAACACCGCCTGGCCCCCCTGATCACCGGCGCACCAGCCCTCAGTACGGCGGAACCCCACCCCACCCATGGCCCATTCGGTCATCACTTCTGTTTCGCATGCTCAAAGAGAGGAGCTGTCATGGCTCACGAGATCGAGATCTTCGCCAACGGTTCGGCCGGGTTCGCCGCCGCCGGGAAACCCGGCTGGCACGGGCTCGGCTACACCGCACCAGGCCCGATGACCGCCGAGGAACTCCTGTCCAACGCCCAGCTGGCCGGGTGGAACGTGCGTAAGGTGCCGGTCGGTCAGGTCACCGATCCGGTCACCGGCCAGCCGGTCGTCACCGATGAGGACTTCCTCGTAGTGCGTACCAACCCGGTCACCAGTCAACCCGAGCGTCTCGGCCGTGTCGGCAGGGACTATCAGGTCCTGCAGAACGAGGACGTGACCGGCTTCCTGCAGACGCTGGTGGACGAGTCCGGGGCGATCTTCGACACGGGCGGCTCGCTGAACGGCGGACGCCGGGTGTTCGTCACCATGCGCCTGCCCGAGCCCCTCATGGTCGGCGGATTCGATCAGATCGACCTGTACCTCGCCGCGTTCTCCCGGCATGACGGATGGGGTTCGTTCGTCACGGTCGCCACCCCGGTTCGGGTGGTGTGCGCGAACACCGAACGAGCCGCGCTCGCCAACCACGCCTCGAAGTTCACTGTCCGGCACACCGGCAACGTTGCCGGGCGCATCTCCGAGGCGCGCGACGCGCTGAAACTGACCTGGAAGCACGGGGAAGCCTTCGCGGCCGAGGCCGAGAAGTTGCTCGCGGTCCCGATGGGTGTGAAGGAGTTCCGTCAGTTCGCCAACCGGCTCCACCCGCTTCCCGCGGACGCAAAGGACCTGGCCAAGCGCAATCACGATCTAACGATGCGGGAGCTCGAGTACCTGTTCGCGCAGGCCCCGACTCAGGAACCGATCCGGAACACGCGATGGGCCGCGTACAACGCGGTGACCGAGCGGCTGGACCACAGGAGCCCGGTATTCGGCAACCGCGACGTGGCGGCGGTGCGGGCCGAGCGGGCCCTGCTGGATGACCACGACAACGCCAAGATCAAGGCGCGTGCCTTCCGGCTCCTGGTTTCCGCGTAGCCCACAACGTCGCTGTCCGGTCCGGCTCCGACGCGAGCCGTACCGGACCCACACGGACTAACCCGACAACCGTCACAGAGGGCCGCCCGTCCGACCATCACGAGACGCGCTAGGCGACGAGTTGCCGGTTGGGGCCGGGGGCACCCCGACCGGCCGGTACCCCGCCCCACGTACGTCATCCACCACTACTGAAGGAGATCGTCATGGGACGACTCGAAGACCTGGTCAGCCACTACGCCACCGCCGCCCGCTGGGAACTCAGCGAGGCCCTCAGCCGCATCGTCTCCCTCGATGACGAAGGCACGTTGGGTGACAAGGACCTGGGCCGCATCGCTTACGCCTACCAGCGGCTGTCGTGGTGGCAGCAGGTCACCGACCTCACGCACGGCTGCGAGGAGACGCTCGACGGCGGGACCGCGCTGTTGACCGTGCGGCGACGGGCACGGGAGTCGCTGATCAACGCCCGCCCGATGAACAACGGCGGCATGTTCGCCCAGGCGATGGCCGAGTCCCGCAGAGGCGGCGCGCGTGCCTTTCTGGACGCGACCGAGAAGCTCGCCGAGGCGATTGCCCTCCCCATCGATCACGGCATTCGTCCGGCCGACACCGATATCCCGGGGATCGAGCGGTCCTCGGTCGAGGGCGACCGTTCGTGACGCCGTGGGAGAGCGGTTCCCGGATCGAGCGGACGGGCTGGGCAGGGGCCCACGTGATCGCGAGGTCCCAGGCCGCTACCAAGCAGTCTGCCCGTCTCGCTGGGCACGGTGGGCACGGTGGGCGTTGTTGGCCTCCCTCAACCCCGACTCGAACGGACCAGAAGCACGAGGCCGAGATGGTTGCGCAGGCGGCGCGGACGACCAGGATTTCACGGGCGCGGGTTCGCGCAGAGCCGGGTGGCCGTTGATCGCGCTTCCATGCCCGCGCGGCGTCTCTCGTCATCGACGGGCGCGTGTGCCGTATCCGACGCGGCGCTTTCCAGCCGCCCACCGTCCACTTGCCCGGCCTGCGCCTCTTTGGCGCGCGCCTGGCGAACCCGAGCCGCTGGTCCGGCGGCCACTCAATGAGCCCCCACCCCTCACCGATCACCCGACGAAAGGAAAACACGCGATGGATCATCACCGCCAGTCCGGCCCTCTGCCCCCGATTGGGGAAGCGGACAGTAGTACCCCCGCCTGGCACATCGGCGCGAACCAAACCGGGCAGGAGCGGCACCCGTTCGATCGGCTGATCGGCGAGAAGATCATCGCTGCCCGCCACGCCTTCTACACGGCGGCAGCAAAGGCGATCTTCACCTTGCAGAACGGGCGACGGCTTTCCAGCGAGAAGTTGTTCGCCGCTGCTTACGCCCAGGCATCGCGAGCCTGGTGGGATCTGGTGGATGAGGAGATCACCGGCAAGAAGCTGGCCTCCGATCACGCGCTGCGGCGGGTGCGCTCCTGGGCCCGCCACTACCTCACCGGAGAACCTCCGGCGGCCCTGCCAGGCACATTGTTCGATCACGCCCTCGCCCACGCCTCACGCATCGCCGCCCGCGACTTCCTCACCGCCAGCGGCCAGCTCCTGATCCAGCACCTCGCCGAGTCCGGTGATGGAGCCGATGTTCCGGCTTCAGGTATGCCCGTGGGCAACCACCACCCCGCCAGCACGCCCCCGAACCCGGTAGTACTCCCGGAGGTTCCCTCAGCGACGGCGGACGCGCTGTGAATCTGCAACCAGCCGTGTCAGCGCGTCCCGGCGCTGGCGTCATCACCGGACGAAGGGACAATCCCATGTGGAACCCGCAGCATCCCGATGCCCCAATCCCCGCACCCGACACCGGTACCGCCGCCACTTCCGGCCCCGATCAGAGTGAAGCGCCGTCGGTGGAGGTGGTCATCGAGCAGGCCCGCCAGATACGGCAGCATAACGCCGACACCATCGGACGGCGGCTCGGCCAGGGCCAGCGGCTGAGTGCCGAGGTGCTCTACGACATCCTGCACGCGCAAACGCTCGCCGGTTGGTGGCTGCTCGTCGACCGGCAGATCCAGCACGCCCGAGGCGGCCGGGGCCTGACCCCGGCTCATGCAACGGCCAGGTTCGTCACCTGGGTCAGTCCCTACCTGGACGACGACACCACCGCCCCTGACACCGCTGGGACCGTGCGTGTCCTCGGGCTGCACTGCGAACACGAACTCGCCCTGGCCCACTTCGACCGGGCCTTGGCCCTCATCCGGCAGGACGCGGCTCGAACCTTCTTGGCGCAAGTCAAGACACTCGTGCCGGCCTCCTCCTCAGAGCAGGCTCCCAGCAGCTCGCCCGGGCCGGAGGCGAAGGCATGAGCAACAGCGCCGCCACCGGCGAACCGATCCCAACCGTGCCTGAGGCCTCCTCGACGCACCCGCCCGCATCCGGCTGTGAGGGCAGCTCGCGGATGGAATCGTTCCAGATGATGGCCTGGCGATGGGACATCACCACAGCCAAGAAGCTCACCCGGAACCGCGCAGCTGAGGGCCGGATCGAACCCAAGGAGTGGGCGGGCATGCTCCGGTTGGTCGCCATCAACCGCGAGCACGCCGCTCAGGTGGACCTGTCCGTGCCGTTGATCATGGCCACGGTCCCGAACGGCGGGATGCTGATCATCGACGGCTGGCACCGCTTGTACAAGGCTCTGACCACCGAAGTGTCCGAGCTGTACGCCGTGGTGCTCACGGCCGAGGAGGAGCTCGCCTGCAGGATGCACGGCGGGGAGAAGGGACAGGGCTGCATCGCGTAGTGCCTGACCCGGTGGCGTAGGAGGCATGCCCCGCCCAGCACATCCGTAGTGCGCTGGGCGGGGCATACCTCCTGCACCACCGGCTCACATCGGCCTGGTGGAGTCCGCTTCAACAATTCGAGGATGCTTCCCTGCTTTGATCAGCTCGAACCGCTCCAGTAGCGCTTGAGGTGTTGGGTTTTGCAGGAGATACGGGTTGGGCCCATCCCCGAAAACGCTCACGTAGGGTTCGGGCTTCTCCGGCACAGGCTTGGCCATTTTGACGAGGGGTCCGCCGCCGTCCGGGGCGTTGGGGTTGCGCGGGTGGAGGGTGTGGCCGATGAGGCGGAGCACTGATTCGATGGGGAGCATGTAGTCGAGGAGACTGGTTTCGTCGTCGTCGGTCAGGGTGGGTCCTGGGGCCGGTTGCGGTTGTGCAGGTCGACTTGCCCGGCGTTGGCGAGGTGGTCGTGGAGGCGGCCTTCCAGCCATCCGGCTTCGCTACTGTTGAGCGTCTCGTCCTCATTGGATTCGTAGCGTATGAGCAGGGCCCGATACCAGTGGTTCCGGCCTTTGAGCTGCTGGAGGACACGCTGGCGTAGTCCAGGGGTGGTGGCCTTGCCGACGTAGGCTCCCCATCGGCCCTCAGTGTCTGGGCGGTCGAGGAGGATATAGGCGCCGGGGACGTTCCAGCCCCGTTCGAGGCGGTTGGCGTGGTCTCGGTCGAGCAGAAGCATGCCGGCGACCTTGTGCTTGGCTCGGATCTTGATCGGGTTGTTGAGGTCGTAGGAGAGGCTGACGATGAGCGGGGACGGGGCGAGCCGGACTGCGCACATGGAGGTGTCTCCTTCACCGGGTCCTGCTGGAGACCTTCCCGGACAGTATCGGTCACATCGCTATCTGTGACTATGTGTTTAGGGAAGAAACGAGCAGCTCACGCTGCCCGGCAGGGGCACGCCCGGCCAGGCAGCATGTCAAGGCAGGGCGGGGGCGGTGAAGGGCAACCATGGCCCCGTTAGGGCTGTACATGGTGGTGGGTCATGCAGTCAGCGTGGGTCGGGTTGGCCAGTGGCAGGGTGGGCGGCCGGGCGGGTGAACCCGATCAGGTCCCCGCGCTGGTAGGTGCCGATTTGGACGACGGTGTGCTGGTGGGGTGCGTGGATCATCTGGCCGTTGTCGAGGACGATGCCGACGTGTCCGGGGCCGTCTGCTTCCATCCGGAAGAAGGCGAGATCGCCGGGTTGTTCCTGGCCGAGCGGGATGACCGGGCCGTGCCGCCACTGGTCGGCGGCAACACGGGGGATCGAGATCCCGGCGGCTTGAAAGGCGCGCATGGTTAGACCGCTGCAGTCGAAGGATGCAGGTCCCTCGGCTCCCCACAAGTACGGCTTGCCGAGCTGGGCGTGGGCGTAGGCGAGTACAGCGGCGATCTGCTCGCCAGGGATGAGCGGGGCGCAAGTCCCGGCCAGGGCGTCGACGGTGCGCTGGGCGAGCGGCTCCCACTGGGCATAGGCGTCAGGGCGGGCAGAGCGCTGAACGGCTTGGGCGGCTCTGGTGAGCGGCATCTGCTCCCAGCGGGGCACTTCGACCAGGCGGTCGTAGAAGATGCCAGTGGCGTAGCGGGGAGTGAGGATCTGCTCGGGTGTTCCCCAGCCTTGCGACGGGCGTTGCTGAAACAGGCCGAGGCTGTCGAGATGGCCGTAGCGCAGGTTACGGAGTTGGGATTCCTGCAAGGCGGTGGCGACCGCGATGACGGCTGCTCGTACGGGCAGACCCCGCTCCATCGCGGTCTGGACGATGAGCGAGGCGTTGGCCCGCTGATCGGCGTCCAGGTCGAGAGCCGTAGGCGCCGGAGCTGAGGCCGCGACCGGGCTGCTCTCCGGCCTGCTCGTCGTCGCGGGTATGGTCGCGCAGACGACGCCGGGCGTCCCGGAGGTGCTCAGGAGGCTGGTGGCGGCTGCGATGAGGGCCAAGACGACGAGCAGCAGGAGGGCGGCGCCGGCCGCGGCGGCCTTCACCTCGGTTCGTCTCCGACGCGGACGGCAGGCATGGTGGCGAGTTCAGGGTGCGGCTGGTCGGTGCCGGACGGGTCGTGGATCCGGCCGAGGGGTAGGTGAGGCCAAGCGCCCGCAAGGTCGGCGAGCCGCAGCCGGGACGGATGGGCATCGGCTCCGAGGGGGAGCCAGATCGGCCCGGCGGGGCCATCCCCGTCGCTGGTGTGGACGGCGGTGGCTAGCGGAATGCCCGATTCGGTGAGGAGTTTGCGCAGGTTTGCTTCGCGAGCGGCGCTGGGCAGCCAGAACAGCACAGGGGTGTTGATGCCGGTGGCGTTGGCGAGGTTGCGGTAGTCGTGCAGCTTGTCGGCGACACGCTTGAGGGTTTCGCTGCCGGTGTCGTGTTCGAGAAAGAAGTTGATCTCGTTACTGTTCTCCCGCCACTGGCCCCAGGCGTCGGGACGGGCCAGGTCGCCCCAGAGCTTGGCGCATTGCTGCTCGGACCACCAAGCCCTTACTTCGGCTGCGGCTTCGGGCTCTGCTGAAGCATGGCGGGCCTGGTGGTGGAGGCGGGAGAAGAAGTCGTTGACGCCGACCTGGTGGTTCAGGCGGGAGGAAACGGCGATGGGAATGTCAGGGTTGTAGCCGAGTTCCTTGACGCTGATACCCCAGCGTTCGGCCAGAACGGCGGCTCCGGCCTTACCGAGTACCCAGTGGATGGGGGCTGAGCCTGCGCCGTATCCGGCCCAGGGCCGGAAGCGGGTGACGGCGTTGAGCAGGTGCAGGGTGTTCATGCGCTTGCGTGTGGACTGGGGAATGCCGAAGAAGATGCGCTGGATCTGGTGAGTGGTCAGGACGCGGTGCCGGTGCAGGTAGGTGAGGATGTCGTGGTCGCGGGGGGTCAGCCGCGCCGACAGAGCGGGCAATGTGGCGCGGTCGAGGCGGGGCTGTCCGGCCGGGATCGGGAGCATGTTCATGGGCGTCTCCTTGCGGGTTGATCGGATGGTGGACTGGTTGGAGCAGACGCATGGCTGTTGCGGCACGCCGGCCCTTTTCGGATCTGCGGGGCGAGCGTGTGGCTGGTCAGCAGAGGCGGGTGCGGTTCAGCGGGTGGATGGTGCGCCGTAGCGCGGGTCGCGGCTGGAGGTGCGGCGGCCTTCGCGGTCTGTGCGCGGATGAGAAGGAGCGGCGTTCTTCGAGGCAGTGAATCCTTCGCGGGATGCCTGCCGGATCTCCGTCTCCCGGCCTTCGACCGCAGCGGGCAAGGGGCGGGTGCACAGGGTGAACGCGGAGGTTTGCTGGCCGTCGATGATGAGGCGGGCGGCGGCTTGGTAGGCGCCGAGGTGGGTGAGGTCGTGCGGGCTGATCAACGGTGCGGTGTGGTGCTTGAGGTCACCTGCGTCTTTGGGTGAGGCGTTGAAGTAGATCTTGTTGCGGGCGTCGGCGGACAGGGCCTCGCGCAGGTCGGCGGGGAGCTGGTCGAGGTGCTGATGGGCCAGGACGAGGGAGAGGCGGTAGCCCCGCGCCTCGGCGAGAACGTCGTTGATGTGGCCGGGCAGGTTCAAGAAGTTGTGGCACTCGTCGATGACGAGCGAGGCGTCGGGCCGGTCAGTTTCGGGGAGTTCGGAGCGGCGGGTGGCGGCTTGCCAGGTGTGGGCGAGCAGGATGGAGCCGAACAGCCGGGCGGCATCGTCGCCGAGGATGCCCTTGGGGAGCCGGGCCAGGATCAGTCCGCCTCGGTCAAGGAGCCTGCCGATGGGGACTGTGGTGTCCGGGCTGGCCAGCGCCTGCCGGACGAACGGACGTAGCAGGACGGCGCGGAGCTTGTTCATCACCGGGCCGATGACGGTGGCCTGTCCTGCGGGGGTGAGGGCTTCGTAGGAGTCCCAGAACCCTGCCAGCAGCTCATCACCGAGCTTGCATATGGTCCGGGCTCGGAAGGCCGAGTCGGTCAGCAGCCGGGGCACATCGGCCAGGGTCGCCTTGCGGCCCAGGACATGGGTGAGGGTGAGACAGGTGGAGCGGAGCAGGTCATCCACCCGCGGTCCCCAGGCTGTGGAGAAGCAACGGTGGAAGATGGTGACGACGGAGTCGACGGCAAAGGTGGGGTCATGTCCGGCGAGGATATTGATCGAGGGCGGTGGCGCAGGGTCTTGCGGGTCGAACACCACAGTCTTGCCGACTGCTCGCTTTGGGAGCCGGTTGAGGATGTCGGTGACCAGGTCGCCTTTCGGGTCGATGACCAGGGCGCCTCGCCCAGCGTGGGCGTCGGCGAGCACGAGGTTGGCCAGGAGAGTCGATTTGCCGACGCCGGTGCCGCCGAGCACGTGGGTGTGATGGCGTGCGTCGGCCACGGGCAACGCAACGGGCCGCTGGGGGCCGCTGTCGGCGTCGCCCAGGACGCGGGCCGTCCCTCCGGCCGTGGCGCGGGGTATGGCCGGGGACGGGGCGTTGGGGCGGGCTCCGGCGCGGGTGACGCCGGGTGCGTCGATGTCCCATGGCAGGTGCGCCAGTGCTGCCAGCTCGTTGACGGACAGCAGGTAGCCGCTGTCGAGGCGGCGCGAGCTGACCGCGCGACGGGGGAGCCAGAGGCGGGCTCGGCGGAGGTACTGGTGGCCGCCGCTGAAGAGGGCGAAGACGCCGGCCAGGGTGTGTGCTTGACCTCGTAGCCATCCGCGAACCAGATCAGAGGAGCCCATGCCATCGTGGCGGGTGCTCATCGGACTGTTTGCCGGAAGGCCGGTGGAGGCTGGTTCGCGGCTGGTGGCGACGGCGTAGCGGATTGCGACCGTGTAGCGCGGTTGACCGGCTTTGGCGAGGATGGCGCGGACTTGTTCGGCGCGTTCGGGGAATTCGCGGGCCAGCTCGCTCGCGCGGTGGTGGCCTCGCGTATCTGACGGTAGGGGAAGGATCTCGTCGAAGACGCGGCCGAGGCTGTTGCGGCTGCCTCCTCCGCGCAGGCGGGCGGCTGCCCGGTAGGCGTGGCGCAGGCGTTTGCCGGTGGTGGGCCGGGCCAGGATCTGTACGACAGCGTGTTCGCCTTCGCGCAGTCCGCTCATGGCTTCCAGCAACGATCGAACCGGGTCGTGGCTGTGGTCGGTCTTGAGTGGGAAGTGTTCAGGTGCGGCTGGCACGAGCCGCCCGCCCGTGGCCTTGGTGCCCTCAGAGAAGGGTGGGGTGGCGGGTCTGGTGGTGGTGGTTGCGCCTGGCCATGCGGCGTGAATGGCCTTCTCCACGATGCCGGGCGGGATTAGGCCTGGCACCCACAGGCGGATGCGGATTCCGGCGTCGCTGCCGTGGTACTCCCATACCAGGTGCGGCTGACCGGTGAAGGCGCGTTTCCATGCTGGCCGGAGCAGGCCGACGAGTTGCCGCCACAGCACTACGGCCCCTTCGGGGTCGCTGCGGGGCGGGCTGGCGATCTCGATGAGCTGGGCCTCGGGCGCCATGTCGATGTGGTGGAGCCAGCCCAGCACGTAGCGCGCGGCGGCGGCCATGGACCAAATGACGGCGAGGGCTGCAGCGAGACGGGGCCCGTAGGCGAGGGCGAGTTGGGGCAGGTGGGCGGGGAGTTCGGCCAGGAAGTCGAGCGTGGTCTGGACATCGCGGTCGTCGATCCCGCACAGGAGGCACGACCCGTCCAGGTGAGGCGACGGAGCGGTGATCACAGCGGGTCGCTCTCCTCGTCGTGGTCTTCGCCCGGGAAGCTGGAAGCGGTCTGGGCCGGTGAGTGACCGGCACGGTCTGGAGGTGGGTCGTGTTGGTCGAGTTCGGTCAGGTGGGCGGGATCGGTAGTGATCAGCTCGACCTCACGGGCGGAGGCGATGACGTGGAAGGCGGCTCGGCTGGCGGGGCCGGCGACCAGGAGCGCCTCGCCGCGCTCGGCGGTGAGCAGGAACTGGCGTTCTCCGTCGGTCAGGTCGAAGGCGTCTCCGACCGTGCCGATGGCCTGCGGTGCCTGACGCAGGAGGATCTGGTTGGCGGCGTTGGCCACGATCGCCTGCCCGAGCTCGGAGCCGAGCAGGTCGGCTGCATCTTGGGTGACGACGGCGAGCCCGGCCCAGTGCTTGCGCGCGGCCTTGGCCATTCGGAACAGGAACCGGGCCCCTTCGGGTTCCTTCATCAGCAGCCAGGCTTCGTCCACGACGACGAGGCGCTTCTTGCGGTTGCGCGGGTTGGCCACTCGTCGCCAGATGGCGTCCAGCGCCAGTAGCGTGCCGACCGCTTTCATCTCCTCAGGCAGGTCACGCAAGGAGAAGACGGTCAGGTGTCCGGCTGGCTGCGTGGTGGTCGGGCCGTCGAACAGGTCGCGGTAGGAGCCGGAGACGTAGGGGGCAAGCTGCGCCGCCAGTTCCGTCTCCACGGAACCGGCTGCTTTGGTGTTTTTGGTAAGGGTTGTGGCCAGATCGGCGAGCAGCGGCGCAGGCCGAGTCCAAGTGGCCGAGTCGCGGGTGATCCCGGCCGCCTGGTAGGTGGCGATGATCGCCGAGTCGAGCACAGCCCGCATTTGCGCGGTGAGCTGCCCGCCGAGCATGGTGGCGATGAGAGTCTGCAGGAACATTGCTCGACGCGACAGCACGTTGTCACGAGGACCCTGACTGACGGGCAGGTCGAAGGGATTCCATCGCACTCCGGCCGCGCCGAGGTGCACATAGGTGCCGCCGACCGCTCGTGCCAGGCGGGCGTATTCGTCTTCGGGGTCAACGACGGCGACCTCGACCCCTTGGTAGAGCAGGCGCAGGGCTTCGAGTTTGGTGAAGAAGCTCTTGCCCGCGCCGGAGCGGGCCAGGACGACGGAGTTGTGGTTGTCCTGGGCGTAGCGGTCCCACAGGACGATGCCGGAGCTGGTGGCGCTCAGGCCATACAGGACCCCTGTCCCTCCGACTTCGGTCGTCAGGTCAGGGGAAGTGAACGGGAAGGCGGCGGCCAGCGCGGTCGTGTCGAACGTGCGTGTCGCGTTGAGCGAGTCAACACCCAGCGGAAGGGTCGTGGTCCAGCCCTGCAGGGCACGAAACGTCGCCGGTTGGGCATCGAGCAGCAGCGAGGACGCGAGTGCCCGGACGCGTTCGACCTCGGCGGCCAGTTCCGGCTCCGAGGGGGCGTGGATGGTGAGGTAGAGACCGACTTTGAACAGGCGGCCGTGCCCTCGGGCGAGGCTGTCGGCCAGGTCGGTGGCGTCGTCGGCGGCGGCCTCGGCCGTGAAGTCGGCAAGTCTGCCGTGTTGGGCGTCGGCGCGGCTGGCTGCTTCCAGGCGGGCAAGCTGGCGGCGCAGCCGCATCGCGGCGACCTGCTGCGGGATGGGTTCCACGTGCAGGGACACGTCCAGGTGGCTGGGGTAGGTGAGCAGGGGTTCGAGCCAGCCCGCGCCGACCTCGCGCGGGTATCCGGCGACGGCGAACGACGCGCAGACGGCGTTGGGCAAGGCGACGGACCGTACACCGACCTGCACAGCAGTCGGGTGGAGCAGCGTCCGAGAGTCTTGACCGTGGAGATGGCGGTGAAATCTCACGTGTTCCTCACGAGGTGGTGTGGGTCTGCGCCGTCGCGGAGATCGGCTCATCGAGGAGGGCCTGACCGAGCGGATGCCAGCTGCCGGGGTCGAGACACTCAGTGAGTGCTTGGGCGGCTTGTTCGGCGTCCAGGACGCGGGTGGCGATGCCGAGTGCGGCCAGGCTGCGTTCGGTTTCTGCGGCCCTGCGCAACACGACCGCGGCCGAGGCGTCGCGTCGTACCGGGCGCCGTCCCCGATTGGTGGCGGGATGGTCGCGGAGCACGACGAGCACTTGCCGGGTCAGTAGCTCACGCGAGGTGTTCAGCTCGGCCAGGTAGCCGGCGTGCTCGCGGGCAGCCTGGGCCAGCGCCGGATGCGGCAGCTCGTCTGCCTGATGCTCGATGCTCTGGATCAGGTCGGACAGGTCCGCAGGCCGGGCGCGGGCCAGAAGTTGCACGGGAGACTCAAGTGAGTTCAGCCATCGGCCGAACGCGCCTACCAGCGCGCCCTGCTCGCTGGTGGTGCGTAGGTGGAAGGACAGGGTGCTGGTCTCCACCAGCACAGCGACGCCTCCGTCTGCGAGTTCGAGTGCGCCGTCGGTGCGGATCGCGCGTACCGGCAACCGCAGCGGTGCGGGCAGCTTGCCCCGCAGGCGGCACCACCGGGGCGGCTCGGTTATCCCCTCAGGAGCGGCTACCAGCCTTTTCGGAGCCCAGGCGAACGACAGCGCGGTCCAGGCGAACCGGTCCAGGCTCAGCCCATCGCGTCGTCCGAGGGCGACCGTGATGCCGAGGGCGATGAGAGGGAGCAGGATGGAAGCCAGGATGACGACGGGCAGTAGCTGGTGGAACAGGTAGTAGATGGCGGCAGCGATGCCGCCAGTGAGGGTGACGACGAGGATCTGGCGGAAGGTGAGCCCGTAGGCGATCTTGTCCGGCTGGTTGATGTCGGAGGGGATACGGGCCAACAGCGGCGGCGGTTCGGCCTCGTGCCTCATCAGCCCTCCCATCGTTGCTGACAACCAGTGCGCGGGATGCGGCGAGGTGGCGGATCGAGTCGCAGGCGGAGTTGGCCCGGGCGGGGGGCACGGGTGGGCATGCCAGGAAGCCGGTTTTGAACCCAGGGCGGGTGGGGCCGTATCCAGGGCCGCGCTGTCGTCGCGGTGGCCGCGGAGGGTGGTGTGGGTGGGCGTGGTACGCGGGTGACAGGGAAGGGCAATGTGAGCTGTTTGCCCTGCCTGCTTCGCCTGCTGGGGGTAGATGCGGCTCCAGGTGTCGGCGTCGCTGCTGCATGGGGCGGCAGATTGAGCGGCAGTGCAAGCTGCTGCCAGGTGGGCGTGCTGCCGGGCATGGCGGCTCCCGATGATGAGCTGGGTGGAGTGCGTGGGCCGGGGCGGCGGGGCCCGCGCGCTCGTGGACCTTGGGGGCCGCTGGGGCGGCCTTGACCTGATGGCCTGCCGCGCCGGTGCGCGGCTCGCACAGCACCCTTGGAGGTGGCTGTGCGCCCGGCCTTGCCCAGGGCGCGGGCGGCGCCGAGCGTCTTGTAGACGATTACGGCCTTGAGCAGCCGCTTCAGCATGTTGGGTTGCCCCTGCTGCCAGATTGTCCTGGCCACCCAGCCAGGAATCTTGATCAGCACGAACAGGACGCCGATCACGATGAGCGCGTCCAGAGCCCGGTTCGCGGTGGGCTTCACTAGCGCCTCTACCACATCGCCTGTGCCTGGGGCTGCGGGGCTGAGCGGGTAAGCGGCGGCGGAGTCGGTGAGGAACAACTTGAACGCCAGGATCAGGCCGAGGGCCTGCAGGATCTGGATGGCCAGCAGACCGGACAAGGACCGCCACCACAGCTTCGCGATTCCCTCGGTCTGCGGGAGCGCGTGACACAGCAGAGCGAGTGGTGCGGCGATGATCAGGAACAGCAGCAGCGTGACCCGGATGATGCCGATGAAGGCGAGCAGGAAGCCCATCAATGCCGCCACGCCGACCAGCAGCACGAGAAAGAGCAGGGTGCCTCTGGGGTCTTTGATGAGGCCGTCGATTTTGGCGGCGATCAGGTTCCCGGCCCGCTGCCCGTCGACCCCGTCGCCGAGCAGCGCGGTGACCATGGCGTTGGCCAGTTCGATCGCGTACTGGCAGATGGTCAGCGAGGTGTTCAACGCGATTACCGCGACCACCAGGCGTGGGATGACCTCGCCGGGCGTGGTGGAGGTCTGGGCGCTGCCGTAGGCCATCACGATCACACCGCCTGCCAGCACCATCAACACCAGCAGCGCATTGGCGACCAGCCGCACGTGACCGGACAGCTCCTGAACCCGCTCCAGCATCATGGGCGGCGGGGCGGCGAGCAGGACGCTACCGACCAGAACGAAGGCCGGGTTGATGGCATCGGTCACCAGGCTGGTGAACCAGCCGTTCATCGCCTGATTGATCTTGCATCCGATGTCCATCCACCCGCACTCCTGCACGCCGGTGGGCGGCGAGGACGGCGGCGACTGCTGGGCTGGCGGGATCCAGGTCACCTGCGGCGAGAGGGCCGGGCTGGCGGAAGGCGACGGCGCTGGCGTTGGTGTGGGGCTCGGGGCTGCGTGTGCTGGCGCGGTGGCGGCGAGCCCGGTCAGGAGAGTGACCAGAACCAGGGCCATGGCCGGCCAGGGCAGCCTCCGGAGCGGCCGGAGGCGTGCGAGCTGCGGCATCGTCAGGCTCCGACGATGCCCTTGAGGATGGTCACCAGAAGGGGTGCCAGGACGGCGATGCCGTAGCCGAGGGCGGCGTAGCGCAGGGTCTTCTTGGCGGCCTCGACCTCGCCGGGGTCGCCGCCGGCCAGGATGTAGCGGACTCCGCCGACGGTGAGGAAGAGGGTGGCCAGAGCCACGAGCAGGCCGACGATGACGTTGCGCAGATTGTCGATCACCGCGTTCAGCGAGGACGGGACCGCTGCCGTGCTGGCCAGCGTCACGCTGGTGGCGTTGGCGTAGGCGGCGGCATGGGCGATGGCGTATTCGAGCAGGGTGCCTACGACAAGGCCGCCGAGAACGACCAGGACGACAAGGAAGATCTTGAGGCTGTGGGTCTGGGATGAGGTGGTGCGTCGCGGGCGGATCATGTACTACCTCCCAGTGCGGTGGTGCGGTCGAGCTGCGGTTGCGGGTGGTTGTGCAGGGCGAGGGCAGTGCGGAGGTGCCGGTCGGCTGCGGGGCCGGATGGGCGTCCTCCTTCAAGAGCGGAAGCGTTGGGCTGGGCCGGGTGACAGGGACCGGTGACCAGGTGGCCCGCTGCCGAGGACCGACGCCCTCCGCGCTGCCTTCTCAACTGGCTAAAGACCAGGCCGAAGAGTTGAGTTAGGACATCGGAGCCAGCGGATTTTGCGCACGCTTTGCTGCTCGTCTCACGTCGACACCGATGCCGTTGCTACCGGTTGTGCTTGAGAAGGGCCTGGTAGAGGGCGTTTTCGGCGCGCTGACGGCGCTTGAGCGCGGTGCAGTAGAGCAGGCCGCGGCGCCGGCAGTAGGAGCTTAGCGAGACGCCCTCCAGTCGCGTGAACCCGATGAGTTCCGCCTCCAGCTCAGTGATGACCCCGTCGGCGACCGCCTGAGCCAGGAGCAGGTCGGGGTGACCGGCCGGATAGGCGAGCGGATGCTGCCGCTCGTCGGGGCGGTCGATGAGATCGGGATCGGCCAACAGGCCGGGCCGCTCCGAAGCGTAGGCGCGCAGAACTGTGAACTGGGCGAGCCGCGACAGCCGCAGTACCGGGTGCGACCAGGCCAGCTTCACCCGAGTCAAGGCCTCGATGTAGGCGGCCAGCACTTCGGCTTCCAGATCCTCCCGATCGGCGCGGGCAAGGCGGCCAGACTGCCCGGGGTAGATCTTGTCGGTGAGCGTGGTGGCGAGGCGGCGCAGCATTGGGATGGCGAGTGCGACGGCGGCGACCATCCATGCTCCTCGGTGGGTGCGGGCCTGGTCGATGAGGTGCCGCCAGACATGGTCGCGGGTGGTACGCGAGCAGGACGGGTGCAGCAGGATCGCCCGCAGTTCGTTCATCGGGATCGGCCGGGCGGGGAGCCCCTGCCCGAGTGCGGCGCCGTCGACTGACAGCGGGGACGGGCCGCACATGAGCAGGTTGAAGGCGTGCTCGGCCACGTCCAGCGCCAGCGAACTGGCCAGGTCGGAGACGGGAAGGTCTGTGATGGATCGGCAGGAGGTGCCGGACAGGTCGCCGACATCGGAGGGGAACAGTTGGAGGGCCGTGTTGTTGGCGGTCGAGCTGGCGATGTCCGAAGACAGACGGATCGAAGAAGGCTGAGACATGGCGACGCTCCCGGAAGACGAGATCGGTTCGGATGTCGCCATCCCGCCAAGGGCCCTGGGCAAGAACCGGGCAGGAAATGATCAGACTTCGGGCACAGCAAAGATCAAGTCTGTTTTGGATCATGTCGCTGAACTAAGGATGACCTGCGAAGACGTAAGGAAGTGGCGCATACGCGCGCTGGCCGGAACGAGGTCGCGCTCCGCGCCTCTTGCATCCGAAAAGCTGCGTGACCTGCGATAACGGGATGGGGGCGAAACTCCTAGGTCAAGCTTGAGTCAAGCGGGCAGCCCCGAGCCTGGTCCCGTAGCTCGGCGGTAAGCGCCGTTGAGGACATGGCAGGCCATCGGCTGCTCAGAGATCCACGCCTGCGCTGTCTGGACGGTTGGGGAGGGCGATGGGCGCGCTGGTGCGGAGCATGCGAGCCTCGGCCATGGCGCTGGAGATGACGGCAGAGACGGCGTCAGCGGCGCGGCGTCCCGCCAGCTCCTGGATCCCCCGGGGAGGGTCACGGTCATCGATGATGAAGAGGGTTCTGTTGTGGGCGGCATGGGTGCGCACATGCCAACCGAGCTGACGTCCGGCCGTTCGCGCTGCTCGCCGAATGTCGGCAAGCTCTCCCAGTTCGGCGACCGCCTCTTGGTCGAGTATGAGCTGGCCATAGAAGCCGCAGTACTCCGGCTTGAGACCGGCAGCCATCATCACCTTGATCTGGTCGACGAGCTTCACGAAGCGGCGCTGGGCCAGTTCGTCCTTCTGGCTCGACACGCGAACCACCTCCCGCTGACACGGCCTGGGCCCGTGTCTTCTCAGCGTAGGCCGATGCTGCCCAGCAACGGTGGTTAACCCAGGTGAAAGCTGAGGACAGGCAGTGTCCGAGATATGTGCAGGGCCTG
This sequence comes from Nonomuraea sp. NPDC049607, assembly GCF_040675375.1. NCBI lineage: Bacteria > Bacillati > Actinomycetota > Actinomycetes > Streptosporangiales > Streptosporangiaceae > Nonomuraea > Nonomuraea sp. NPDC049607. The sequence continues at coordinate 42,450 of NZ_JBFAOV010000002.1, read as the reverse complement.
CACGAAAACGCTGTGACCTGGGAAAACGTTTCTGGGCAGGGGTGGACTTGTCGCAACGGCGGGACATGAAGATGCTGGCCCGGCAAGGAAAGGGGCCAGGCCAGCACACCACCGAGCGGGCCAGAGCTACATCAGTGTCCGACCCATATGCCGCATCATTATCTGCATGATCGAATGAACGCAGAAGAGGAACTGCCTCATTGGCGTGCGGAACATGCGCCTCCGGATCCGTGGCTGCCTCGATGGCTGGCAAGTGCCTCCGATGAGGAAACATCGCCCGCAAGCTGTGGACGGATCCGCAGGTGAGACCGAGCCGTGGAGGCCGCGAGTGCTGGACGGTAGCGGCCGGCATTGCCGGACCTTTGCTTGACGGCCCGTCCTAACTCCGGCCATCAGTCCGGTATTTGGTTCAGTGACAGGGACCGCTGACCCGGTACTCGGGCCACACCCAGATGACTGAACCGGCCATCACCACCTCCACCGTCTCCGGCTCTACCACCGCCAACTCTTCGTCCACGTCCGCAACGACCATCGATCCCTTCCGCGAACTCTGTATGAGCCGCGAGGCCCAGGCCCCTTCACGGGGGCATCTGCCGCTGACCGTTTGGTTGGCGGCAGCCGACACCGAAGCCATCGCCGCCTGCGCGGCGGGCTGCTGCCATCCGGTCAGCGGCCCCCTGGCCCGTCACCTCATAGCCACCTGCGCGCGATTGGGCGAGACGGTGGTTCATCTCGGTGCTGGCGATCACCAGCTGGTCTCGGCCGCGTTGACGGCGGGCTGCCTGCCGGTGGCCGTCTTCACCGACGCGGCTCGTGCGGACGTGACCTGGACACGTCTCGCGCGCACCCACACCGCCCACGACCTGGAGGTCACCGATCTACGCATCACCGAACACAAGGACGACGAAGCGCCGCTGACCGATCTCATCAGGAGTGCAGGGCTGGTGGTGACGGAGCAGATCTGCGACCAGCCGGGTCGGCGCCTGGGCCAGGCAAGCTCGCACGATGAGGCCAGGCCGCACGGCATCGCGGCGGCGGCGAGACTGGTGAAGCCGGACGGGCATCTGGCTGTGGTGACCGGCCTGCATCGCCAAGGCGATGTGGCCGACCCGATGCCGAAGATCATCACCCAGGCCCGGAGCGTGGGGCTGGTGTATCTGCAGCACATCGTCGCCCTGCGGCACTCTGCTCGCGGTGAGTGCATCGAGCCTGACCTCTTGCGCAGTGGCCTGGCCGCGTTGCAGGACCTGCCGCAGTGCACCGGATTGCCGGCCAGCGCCCGGGTGCACTCGGACGTGCTGCTGTTCACGCGGCCAAGAGGGCTACCCGAGCCGCACGGACGGCAGGCGCCGCCCGCGGGCAGCGCCGGCTCGCAGGCCGCCACCGGTTCCATCGCGCAGGCTGGGAGTGAGCGCTGATGGCCGAGGTGACAACGTCGGTGTGGGCGACCGGGCAGCAGCCCTCGCGGGTGCAGCGGCGGGGCCGGTACGTGCCGGAGTCGATGCGGCATCCGGGAAAGATGCTGCCCTCCATCGCCGCCCGCGTGATCTCCACCTACACCCGGCCGGGCGAACTGGTCGTCGACCCGATGTGCGGAATCGGCACCACTCTGGTCGAAGCCATCCATCTCGACAGGCACGCCGCGGGCGTGGAGTACGAGGAACAATGGGCGCGCCTGGCCGTCGCGAACCTCGGCTTCGCAAAGAAGCAGGGGGCGTCCGGCTTCGGGCGAGTGGTGGTCGGGGACTCTCGCAACATCGCCCGGTTGCTACCGGATCTGGCGGGGCAGGCGGCGCTGGTGCTGACCTCCCCGCCGTACGGAGCGGTGACGCACGGGCACATCCGCTCCACCCGCGACACCGGAGAGCCAGGCGTGCGCAAGTGGAACCATCACTACTCGACCGACCGCGGCAACCTCGCCCACCAGCAGCTCCCGGCATTGCTGGACGGGTTCGGCCACATCCTGGCCGGCTGCGTGGAACTGCTGCGCCCGGGCGGAGTTGCGGCGATTACCGTGCGGCCGTACCGGGTGCGCGGTGAGCTGATCGACCTGCCCGGTCACGTCCACCAGGTCGCCGAGGACGCGGGTCTGGTGTTCGCCGATCGGATCGTGTGCCTGCTGTGTGGCCTCGGCGATGGCCACCTTCTGAACCGGGCGTCGTTCTTCCAGCTTTATGAAGCACGCAAGGCATGGACGCGCGGCCTGCCCATCCACGCCGTCGCGCACGAGGACCTGCTGGTGTTCCGGAGAGTCGCGAAGCCCGTGAGTTCGCAGAAGCTGCAGAGTCTCCAGCAGGAATCGACTCCGGCATCAGCTCAGTCGGATTCCAGCCTTCGAGACGGCCGCGAGCTGAAGTAGCCCGGATCATCCCGCGCTCCGGTCCTGATCCTGGCCATGGGCGTAGACCTGCGGATATCGCTTGTGCGTGCCACGAAGGTAAGCATCGATAGCGCCACCATCAGCCCGTCCCGCGCCAGACCTATATGCCTAGGGCTGTGGCCGCCCGTCCATGAACGGCGGTCCCCCAGCAGGGGCCGGTCGGGGCCGGGCCGGTGGCGTAGCGCTCACCGCAGCCCGCCACGGTCACAGCGGCTGCGCATCCCGCGTGGCCCACCACGGCTCCTGTTCATCAATGTCACGGAGGTCATGCATGACTAGCACGATCCCAACCCAGCTCCAGGCGACCGAGGCCCTTGAACGGCCGGAGGTAGTCAGCCTGCTGACGGCCGGACGGCTGCTCGGGATGGGCCGCACCAAGGCATATCGCCTGGCCAAAGCAGGCGAGTTCCCGTGCCGGGTGCTGCGCATCGGCGGCCGGTACGCGGTGCCGGTGCGAGGGCTGCGGGCGCTTCTTGAACCCACTACCCAGGGCGGCAATGACAGCCGCCGCCCGGCAGGCTAGGACGGATGACAAGTCGCCAAGGGCACCGCATTTAAGGGTCGCACGACTGGCCGGCCTTCACCTTCTCCCTGCTCTGCAACAGAAGGAGGCCCTATCAGAAGGGGATGATGCGCCTGGCAGGTGTGACCCATAGCAGGTGCTTTCTGGGAGACCCTGGGTCCGGCAGCAGCACACGCTGGGAAGGGAGCGCGCTGCTGCCGGACGTCTACGGAGATGGGCGGCCCCTCAGTCGCAGGGCCCATTGCCTCTGCGACGCCATTTCCTTGCGAGGGGCCGCCCGGCGACGATCAGGCGGACGGGGGCCCCACCGTGATCGTCGCAGGGGCGGCTGACCGGGCTCCGCTCATCGGCCAGCCGTCCGGGCGTGACCGCGTCCACGCCTTCACTCGAGGCGCTCGCGGTCACCGCCCTCTCAGAAGCGCTTCGTGTCGAGCTGCACACGACTCCCGCGCTCCCGAGAGACAGAGGATTTGCTCTCATCCGGCGCTCTCGGATGTGGCCAGATGAGGCGCTGCATCCAGACAAGTCCGCCTTCTGGGCGGGGGTTTGCGCACCGGCGTGGCCGGTGTCGTTCGATGGGTGCGGATCGTGGCCCTTCCTGCCGCGTCATGGAGCGGCAGGAAGCTGTCAGGTTGGTTCGCGTTGTGGTCCGAGGCAGGCGTCTTAGTTCGCGGTGGGGGTTAGCACGTAGCGGATGCGCTCGGCGGCGGTGGCGATCTCATTGACCGGGGTGATCGGTTCGGCCCATGACCACCACAAGCTCCACTCGTTTCCCAGAGGTGCCGCCGAGATGACCTCGCTGAGCGAGGGGGCGTCGGGGTTGATGACCCGTAGACGCGGCAGTCGCTCGTCGTGGGTGAGCAGGCGCGCGTGCAGGCCCTGTTCCTGCAGCAGTTTTTGCAGGTCGCTGAGGTAGGTGGCGGCTTGGTCGGCTACGCCGGGCGGGACGGGTTCGGGCATGACGGTCTCCGAGGCTGATCGACGGCAATGGGTTCCAGCGGAGATTGCTTCTGACACGCGGCTGGATGCGCTCGGCTAGATCGGGGCGCGGAACAGGTCTTCGACTTGCGCTGGGGTCGGGTTGAGGTCCAGATGGCACCACACCAGGCGCAGTCCGGTCAGGGGCATCAGGTAGCTGCCCCACCGGTTGCGGGATAGGGCTTCCACGATTGCCAGCCCCCGCCCACGCTCGGCGTCCAGGCTCGGTGTCTGCAGCGGAATCCTCGACGGCTCTGAGCAGGACGATCCGGGATCGGTCACCGTCAGCCGCAGATAGTCCCGCCCCTGACACAGCCTGAGCGTGATTGCGTCCTGACGGCCTTCGGCATCACCGCCGCAATCACGACCGTCATCGCCGCTGTCGCTGGAGGCGTCGGCGTACTTCACCGCATTGGTGACCAGTTCCGAGGCCGCCAGAACCGTGATCTCCTGCGCTGGATGCTCGGGCGCCAGCCAGACGCTGACAGCTTTCCGGGCCAGATGAGGGGCCCGATCGCTGTGCGCCAGATGGGCTGTGCCGATTACCTGGAGCTGGGGGAGTGAAATGTAGTAGATCAACGAATCCGCCTCGCTAATCCTCGATCAACAGCCATGCCGCTTATGTGAATAATGGGATCGGCCAAGTGCACGCACGATCATCTTCTGTGTGTGGCTGGCTGTGATACGCCGAGCTGGCCTGAAGGAACCTTCCCAGAAATCCCCAGCCTGAGGGGTGGATTGCAAAGCACTTTCCAGGCACGAACCAGGTGTGCTACTACACATGCGGCGTGCGTTTCTCGTGTACCCCGAGTAAGGAGGCAGCCTGTATTGCGAGACATCGATCCAGAACCCGCGTTGAAAGCCCCAAGAGCGGAATTCGGTGTTCATCTTCGTGAATACCGCATACTGGCTGGGAGGCGGCAAAAGGAACTTGCCGCAATGCTCGGCTGGTCTGTCTCGAAGATCAGCATGGTTGAGCGCGGGGAACGTCCGGCCGACGAGGAATTCGCCCGCGCCGCCGACACTGCGTTGGAAGCCGATGGCGGACTGCTGGCCCGCTGGCGGGAGACCGTCGAGCATGCCGGCCGGTGGCCGATTTGGCTGGCTCAACTCGTCGAGATCGAACAGCGGGCGGACATGCTTCGCGCCTGGGAGCCGCTGATCATCCCTGGCATACTTCAGACCGAGCAGTACGCTCGAGCCATTTTCCGGGGCAGGCCGAGAACCACTCCCGACCTCGTCGAGCAAAGCGTCGCCGCCCGGATGGATCGCCAGCGCATCCTGGAGCGGGAGAACGGGCCTACGCTATGGGCAGTGCTGGACGAGGGGGTCCTCATCCGGCCCATCGGTAGTGAGGCGGTCATGAACGAGCAACTCACGCACTTGGCCGCGATGGATGATCATCCGCGCGTTCACATTCATGTCCTTCCCCACAATGCGTGGCTGACGACCGGCCTGCAAGGTGCCTTCATGCTCGCCAGCGGACCAGAGATGCCCGATACGGCCTATATTGAGTCAATCACTCTGAGCCAGATCACCGCCGACTCCGATCGTGTCCTGGACGTCAAGTCGAGGTATGAGATGTTGCATGGTGATGCCCTTCCCCGCAGGGCGTCACTCCGATTGATCGAGGAGAAAGCCAAGCAATGGAAGTGACCAACGAGGATCTGGGCCGCGCTGCTTGGCGCAAGGCCGCACACTCTGGCGACAACGGCAATTGCCTGGAGGTTGCACCGCTACCCGGAGGCCGGGTCGGCATCCGCGACACTGAAGCCCCCGACCAGGCTCCCTACGTCGTCTCAGCATCGGTTTGGGCTGCGTTCATCGATGGCGCCAAGAAGGGCGAATTCGACTTCTGACGATTACCGATGTTGGAATTGACTGGGGCTCGCTGGCGGCGAGCTCCTGTCCCTGTTGCCGGGTAGGGCGATCGGCCCCTTCCACCAAGATCAATAGGTTAGCGCCTACCGCTTGGCGCCGAAGGCGCTCGCGAGGTCGACGACGAACTGGAAGCGCTCCCCAGTTGAATTGCCGATCCATGTCACCGTGTACGGCGACCAGCTGACCTTCCGCAAGCCGCCGAAAACTGCTCCTGTTCGCCCATCCGCTCAGCGGTTGGGTCCATGCTGAGCTGCCGCGATACGTGAGTACGCCATCCCGTTGGACTTGACAGCGCGGCTAGAGGTGAGCGTCTATAGCCCGTGCCTCAGCCGGTCCGGGGATCATCGCCATGCGGGTGATCGCGGGACCGTACGTCCACCAGGACACCTGACGGGCCGAGGTCAGATCAGATCGCTGGAGGAAAGATGTACGTCTTGGGCAAGCTCGCCCGTTCCCGCACCACCCCTGGGCCGATCGACTGGCTGAACGCCCGGCCTGACAACCGCGGGGCCAGTCGGATCTGTAGAGCCGGCGAGCTCCGTCGACGCGTACTCCTACATGGCAGTGTGAATCGCCCAATCGGCACTCCATGTGGGCTCCTCCACCACGCCAACACCATGCATGAGCTGGACAGTGTCCGCCGGGTAGACCTCAAGGTCCGGTGTACCGTACGCCATTCGGTCCCCGCAGGCAGCAGTCGCCCAAGCACCTGCGTTCCGAACCGGGGTATTGGCCGATGACCAGGCATGATGAGCTGCTGACCGTTCCTCAGGTCCTCAAAGAGCTGGGCGGCGTGTCCCGCCGCACCTTCTACCGCTGGCGTCAGATTGGCCGCGCACCAGTCTGCGTCCAACTGCCCAACCTCGAACTCCGCATCTGGCGGAGCGACCTCATGGCCTGGCTCGACTCACGACGGGAGTCGAGGTGAACACCACTTACGACGTGAAGCTAGGCCAGATCCAGCGGCGCTTCAACAACAGTACGCCCGCCTACATCGCTCGCTGGCGAGTAGCCGGCAAGGAAAGGTCGAAGAGCTTCCGGACCAAGGGGCTGGCCTACGCCTTCATGTCCGACCTACGGCAGGCGACCAAGGTAGGGGAGGAGTTCGACCTCGGCACCGGCCTGCCTGTGTCGAAGTGCGCGCGGCGATCCTCCGGGCCATCGTTCCTCCAGTTCGCTCAGGCGTATGTCCTGCGACGCTGGAACTCGACGGCACCTCGAACCCGAGAGACAGACGCGTACGCACTGCTCTCTCTCATCCCCGTGCTGGTCACCGACGCGCCGCACCGTCCTGCCGATGGGGAACTCAGAGAGGTTCTACGGATCCACGCGCTGCTCCCGGAGAAGCGGCGGGCCGACCTGACGACGGCACAGGCCGTGGCTTTGAGTTGGTTGGAGAGGGCCTCATTGCCGCTGACGGCCTTCGAAGAAGCGCAGGTTCTACACAAGGCCCTCGAAGCCGTATCCATCACCTTCTCCGGCGCACCGGCGGCGGCGAACACGGTACGCCGCAAGCGCGCCATCCTGCATCACCTCCTGGAGCATGCAGTCGAGGAGCAACTGTTCAACAGAAACCCGCTGGACAAGATCAAGAGGAGGCCGCCCAAGTCCGTAACGCTCGTTGACCCCCGGACGGTGGTCAACCCCACCCAAGCACGGCAACTCCTCGATGCAGTGCCGAAAGTGGGCCGCAGGCGCGGTCCTCGGCTCAAGGCCCTTTTCGCATGCGTCTACTACGCCGCACTCCGGCCGGAGGAAGCGGCGGACCTGCGGCTGACCAACTGCACGTTGCCGGACGCGGGCTGGGGCCTGATCGTCTTGGAAAGGGCGCGGCCTCAGGGAACGAAGCGCTGGACCAACTCCGGCGAGACCCACGAGTCGCGCAACCTGAAGCACCGCGCGGACAAGGAAACACGAGAGATCCCCATCCCGCCCATCCTGGTTGCCATGCTTCGCGAGCACATCGCCGCGTATGCCACCGCTGAGGACGGCAGAGTCTTCCACACGGGTACCGGTGGCACCTACTCCAGTTCGGCGTACTCCTACGTCTGGCAGGAAGCTCGCAAACTCGCGCTCACCCCGGCGCAGTTCGCCTCATCTTTGGCTGCTCGACCGTACGACCTGCGGCACGCTGCAGTTTCGCTGTGGTTGAACGCGGGCGTTCCGGCCGTCGAGGTGGCCAAGCGCGCCGGCCATGGCGTGGATGTCCTGCTGCGGGTCTACGCGAAATGCGTGGATGGTCAGCGAGAGCACTTCAATGGCAAGATCAACGACGCTCTGACCGAGTAGCCTGCATGGACCTGCTTCCGGCCCCGGCCCTGCCGGGGCTGTTCACTCCCTGCCTCGCGTCTTATCGTGGCGTTCCTCCACGGATGCCACGCTCCGTCTACCCGGGTAATTCGGTCTGTGTGCTCCTTGCCCAGTCACGGCAGACTGACAGGAATTCGATGCCGCCGCTTGGTGGGCCGGTCTATGCGCTTGGGTGTCATGAGGCGCAGGCGGATACCTTCGGCGGAAGTGGCCGAGCTGGTCGTCGCTGTGTTGATCGGGCAGTCGGCGGCCTCGGTCTTCGATCGACTATATGCGTGTGAACGGATCACTTGGGTCGGTCGGGCGTCCGGGTCGATACTCAGTCCTTGTCGAGAACTATGGGCCTGAGCTGGCGAATAAACTCTATGGCATCCTTCTGGGCGTCCCTGTTGGGTGGGGTGTCGGAGAGCGACACGCTGAGCATGCGACTGCCATTCCGTGACCATGCCCAGCCGTCGGTCCCGTATTTCTCGCCGGACTCCACGAGGGTGAAGGTGAATCCGGGCCCGGCGTCAGCTGGCAGGTCGACTCCGTTTCTGGAGGCTCTGGATCCCCCTAAACGACTCAGTGGAAGTTGAGACGGATCGTCAATTCTGATTTTTAGCCGATATGCGTTTCCGGTATGGGGTTTGGCGTAGAAGGAGCAGGACCTGAGGAGCTTTCCATCGTCGGACATGTGCTTCTCGACGGTGAAGTCGCTGAGACCAGTGGCCCGTTCGACGGACTGCCTCGAGAGCAAGCCACACTCCTTGGGGGCGGCGGTGATGTCACCAAGCGGTCGCGTGTCTGGAGTGGGCGATGGCGACGGCGGGGGAGAGGCCGAGCAGGCAGTCAGCAGGACCACCGCAAGAAGCAGTGCTGTGGGAGGTGATAGGTTTCTCATTGTGCAGCGGGCTTCACTCATGATAGGCCTCTGTCACGACCAAGTGTCACGGTTTATAGCGTCATCTACGCCGAAGAAGACGCGATCCGTTGCAGGGGTTCGGTGGAGCCATTCATCATAGGCAGTCTTTTGTGATTCGCTCATCTTATCCTTTGATATGATCTTCCCGTTCACAAGAAAGTCGTTCTCAGGGGCTTTTGGTCTCTCCGTGGAAGCGTATGGATGAGTGGGTGCCGGTACCGATCCGTCGCCGAAGAGGCCGTGTCGCATCATGGCGGCCGCAGTGGCATCTTCGAACATTACCTTGGCATCATCCATCGCATTCGCGGCCGCCTTCTTTGCCTCGCCTTCTTGATTGGGCGTGAATTGTCCATAGATGTGGTCCTTTGCTTGGTCCACCAGTAGGCCGACGAACTTGCCAGGTGGTCCGGGTACCAGATCGATGATCTTCGTGACCATGTCCTTGTACATCGCGTAACGCTCGTCGTTCTTCTTGGCTTCCTCGATCTTGGCGATGTTCCCGGCATCGGCGACCGCGTACGTCGTCTCGCTGAGGTCCTTCACCATGCCCTTGAATTCGGCAGATCCGCCGCTGTCGCTCATCGTGTTCTCGAGGATGTCCTGTCGCTTGTCGTCGATCTGTTTCTTGGTCGCTCCGGGGTGCGACTTGTGCCAGGCGGCGAACTTGGTTCTGACCTCCGCGGCCAGTTTGGACGCTGTCTCGTCCAGGGCTTTCACCGAGTACTGCGCGTGGGCCGCTGCCATGGTCTTGAACGCGTCGTTGTCGTTGAACGCCCACGTCATGACCGTCTTGAGCTCGTTCTTGTTGAAGACGGCGCCATAGGGCTCTATGCCGGGCAGGGACTTGTCCGGATCGTAGGCGGGGTCTACACCTATGTCTTTTCTCGCCGGAGCCTGGAAGGCCCGGTGAACGTCGCTGATGTAGTTCGCCTGGATGGAGGCGGCCCAGGTCCGGGTGTTCGCCAGGTTCTGCTGGACCTTCTCCTCAGACCAGTAGTGGGCGGCCCAGGAGGCGATGAGCGCGGACTTGTATCCGCTCGACTGCTCCCGGGGCATGCCATGGTCCCGGAACTTCGTCGCCGCCTCGAAAAGGGCCTCGCCGAGCAGCTTGTCGCTCCCAGGCGCCCACCGCCGATCGCGCATCAGGTACGCCAGCGGCCTGCGCTTGGAGTCGGTGAAGAAGTCCTGGGCCACCTTCGGATGATTGATCAGGGCGTTCAGCACGGTGCTCATGGGGCTCACGTCGGGGCCGGGGCGCATCTTGTTCGTGCCGGAAAGCGGCAACTCCGGCTCGATGGCCCGTGCCTGGGGGTGGGCGACGTCGTAGTCGTAGACCCGCTTCACCACGTTGAGCAGGAACGCGTGGTCGAACGTCCCCTTGCCGAGGAGCCTGCCGAGGGCGAACGCGCTCTGCGGGTCGCCCAGATCCTTGAGCAGTTCATCGGCGTACTTGTCGGGCAGCTTCCGGGCCCGGGAGGCGGTACCCAGGATGGTGCTGAACAGGTCGGCGACCTTCTTCTCGGTGTCCAGGCCCTTGTCGTCCGGGCGGCCGGTGGGAGGAAGATCTGTTCTGAACATGCGGGAGATCAGTCGCTTGAGCTCAGCAGGCGGGAGTTCCTTGGCGAACGCGGCCGCGAAGAGGGGATCGTTCTTGTGTCTTTCGAGTTCGGCGACTGTCTTGGCGTCGAGGTTCCCGGCTTTGGCCTGCGCCCGGATTCTGGCCGCCAGGGTCTGGGCGGCGGCGGCGCCTTCCGCGGTGCTGGACTGCCAGTCCGCACCGTCCGCCCACATCATGCCCTCGCGGTCGAGCCCCACGTCAGGGGTGGCGAGAATCAGGTCCAGGCGGCCTTGAAGGTCCGGCGGCTTCGCGCTCATCTGGTCGGCGACCAAGCGCAGCGCGGGGGAGGCCCAAAGCTCGACTCCGAGACGACCGAGCGCGCTTTCGACCTGGCGGCTCGATTCCCGGAACTCAGGGCCCGTGCGCTTGAGCATGGCGATGAGCTTGGTCATGAGTTCGGGGTTGATGCCCACCTGAGGACTCATCGAGACACCTCGGACGCGGGGAGGTTGTGGAGAGTGTCCAGGGCCGCCCGGAAGTAGTTCTTGGTCTCGCGTTCCCACTGACGCATATCGGCGGAGAGTTTGTCACCCTCCGGTCCTTTCAGCGCGCCACCCTCAGCAAGGCGGATGAGCTCGCGTAAATCCGCCTCGCACTGATCGGAAAGACGCTCGATCTGCCGGCGGGCGGTCTCCACCTCATCTTTCGTCGGCATGACGGCCTGACCCAGGAGAGACGACTGGACGCTTGAATGCTAACCCTGTGTGGCGCAATAGGGATGAGTCCGACCAAGTGGATATCACTCGAACCTGGCAGCCCTGGCCGTACGTACAACGTGGGAAGTGGCTACGGCATGGGCGAGCCGCCGATAGAGCGCCTGCCGAAACTCCGTCCGTGCAGTTCGGGCCGCATGCAAGTATTCGAAGGGCATCGCGAGCCGCCCTCGTCGGCACGGGATTAGGTTGGCGATGTCCGCCGGGTCGGTGATGGGATCCAGGACAGCGTGTCGGGGGCCGCCTACGCCAGGGAATGATGGGCTCTAGGCTCGTTGTAGGATTCCTCGCTACTGCCACGGGCATCCGGTGGGGTACGCGGAGGATCGCCGCGATGAGGTTGAATGATGGCGTTCGGGGAGCGACCGTGTCATGGGCCTGGGGGAGCGGGCCGAAGGCGTAGAGGCTTTATCCGTGACCGCAACGCCAAATACACCGCGGTCTTCGCCGAGGCAGCGTCACGCCGATTGGTACGCGACGAAAGTGTCACCAACGTCCTGTGTCATGGCGTGAAGCGGCGGCGGAGAGCTCCGAAGGCCATCCGCGCGGAACGTGTGCGCAGGAGAAGCGCGGTGAGCACTAGACAGACTCCTGCGACGGTGGCTAGGAGCCATGGTTGATCGGTCCCCAGGACCTGCAGGAGCGCGAGGGCGATGCCAGCGGGGACAGTGACAAGGGTGAATACGACTACGGCGCTGTTGACGTGCCGGTTCTCGTCGTCGCGGGTGAGCCGGTTGAAGTCGCTGATCTCGGTGAGCATCTGCTCGAACCGCTCCCGGAGCGCGTGCTGGCGCTGGTAGGCGGTCAGCAGGCGGTTGGGTGTGCCATGTGGGGTAAGGTGCTGCGCCCACAGCTGATGGCGGAAGAAGCTGACTTCGCGTTCGAGCCCGGCCATCGTCGCAGACAGCGCGGAATCGAGTGCGGCGGCCATGCGCTTCTCCAGATGGGTGAGCCCCTGCTTCTGCAGCATGCCGAGCAGGACGGCGTCCAGGTAGATCGAGCGCAGGTACAGCTCCGCGTAGCAGTAGAACGGGTCGTCCTGCCCCCGGTCGGAACGGACGCCGACTACTCCCATCCCATCTCGCAGGACGATGGCCTGCCAGTCGCTGGAAAGCCGGATGATCTCGTTGTCTGCAGGTTCGAGGTTCTTCGGGTCAGGGGGGTAGTCGGCCAGGTTAGTCCGGGAAGCGAGAGCCCACAGCCACTGGCAGACGGGTGGCCAGCGCCAGTAGCGAGGCTGCCGGTATAGGCGCGGCAGGCCGTTCCGTGCTGAGGTGATGAAAGTGATGGTGAAGGGGCGGACACCTGGCTCGATCGTGATCTGCCCCCCGACGAGCTCTTGCGGGTCGAAATCGGCGGGTAGGGTGTCTCGGCGCCGGGCAAGGGCGCGCAGCAGTGCAATGGGGGTTCCCTGCCTGAGCCGTAGATGGATCGCCACCAGCCCGCAAGCGTCCGGCTCGTCGTTCACGCGGACGGCTTCAATGCCGGCGATCTCGCCGTGGGCGGTGAGGCGGCGAGAGGCGTCGTGCCAGCGTCTGGCGTGTGCCGCGTCACCGTACAGCACGCGGGCCGCCTTGGCGCTGTAGTACTCACTGCGGGCTTCGGCGGTGGAGCGGACCTGGCCATGCTGGAGGACCAGCGGTCCCGGCTCCCATGCAGGTGCGGCAGGGAAGCGGGCCTCATAGACAACGATCAGGGTCTGGCGTACCAGCCGGGTCACTGGTAGTAGTCCTCGATCTCCGGGAGGTCCAAGCGGATGACGTAGCAGGCATGTTCTGAGTCCTCCGGCGTCTTCAGGAACCGCACTCGTTCGCCGGTCCGGATGGTCCGGAACCCCTCGGTCACAATGTCGGCGTACATGAAGGAGTGGTGTGTGCCCGAGTCGGCGTCACGGACGATGTAGGTGCCCTGGCGCCCGCCTTGCCCGCTGCCGTGCGGCATGCGATCGACGATGTAGCCGAACCGCTGCCCATCGCTCTCGGCGAGCCCTTCACCGCTCATCACAGCTCCTCGACGCAACGAAAGCCGACCGCGTTGCTACATCCTCGCCGCCGCGCCAGGCCTTTGGAGGAGGTTTGCAGTGCCCGATAGGGGTTGTCATAGGAGCCGCCGCAGATGACCACCTCGTTTAGATCTTCCAGTACGGTGCCGGTGATCTCCCAGACGTTTCCGGCCATCTCCCGGATGCCGAACGGGGAGACATTGCCAGGATGTGCGTCGACCGGACTGGGCATGGCTTGGCTCAGCCTCCCGAGATCGAGTTCCTCCCGCCACGCCTCGTAGGTGATCAGTGCACGGCCGCTCCAGGAGTCCGCGCTGCTAACGATGTCAAGATCGATCTCGTCCCCCCAGGGAAACAGCCGGCCGTCGGTCCCGCGGGCGGCGGCTTCCCATTCCAGAGAGGTGGGCAGGCGCTTGCCCTCAAAGCGGGCAAAGGCGTAGGCGCTCCAGTAGTTGATGCAGACCGCCGGATGGTCCTCGTATGCCGGGTTGGTGAAGTACTCCTGAACCTTGAGGCGTTCCTGCCAAGGCTCGTGGGAGAACTCTTCGGGTTTGTCCTGGTGGTCCCACTGCCGTGAACCGTACCGGCGGACCGCCTCCAGGAAGCGGTTGTAGCGGCCGACCGTAACAGGAAAACGATCGAAGCGGACGGTCTGCCTGACGCGCTTGAGCATCAAGTGATGGCTCGGTCCGACCAGGTAGACACCGGCCGGCAGGACACAGTCCTCCGCCGGGGCTTCCTGCTGGCCCCTGCGATGGAGAAACTCGCGAACCTGCTCAGTCAGACGCGAGGCCACCCCGAGGGACGCTTCTCGATTGGCCGCATCGCGGAGGAACTCTGCAGCCAGCAGCTCCTGGTAAGCACTGTGGGCGAAGGAGACCGCAGAGGGACCCGCGAGCCGGAACAAGGCCCGCAGCCGGAAGGCGTCGTAGGTGAGCCGCCCGCCGTCGAACAACTCGATACCTAGATCATTGACGAGGTCGACGATGGTGAAGACCGTACGGCCGTGTAGGAAGGCCAGCCCGAAGTACGCTGTGATCGACGGCAGAGCGGACCTCAGCCCCGCCGAGTCACCGACCCGGGTGATGTGCTGCCAGGCCAGCTCGGCCAGGTGTGGGAGACGCCGGTCACGGTCGAGATCCAGATCCTCAGCCAGCCGTACTTCCAGGGGCGAGGCGGCGTCGGTGGCGTCATGCAGGCGCAACGCCGAAAAGCGCGGCACGAGCAGCGGGTTCACGCCTTGCGCGTGAAGCTGCTGAACCAGTTTCTCCGACACCAGTGAAGTGCCGTCCAGCAGCCGCCGCACCTGGGGGGAGTCCTCCAGGAAGGAGACCCGGGAGGTGGTGATGACCGCCGACTCCGCCGACAGGACCTGGGCGATCTCGCTGAACAGCTCCAGGAATCCTGCCTGGGTCGTCGACGGCACCGCCTCATCGATGCCGTCCAGCGCGCAGAGCACCGAGCCGGAACGGGCGAAGTAGTGGAACACCTCGAAAACGTACGCACTCTCCACGGCCATGTACGGCGTGAGGACGCGCGTGACGAACTCGCGGAAGGCCTCGTCCGGCCGCTTGAGGCTCATGTCGAAGTAGAACCGGTACCGCCGTCGGCTCGCCGCGACCGAGCGGGCAACCAACTGCTTGAGCAGCGTCGTCTTGCCGCTGCCCGATCGGCCGACGATGAGCAGGTTCCCGCCCGAAGCCGCCACCTCGTCCAGCAACTGGTCGGCCGCACCTACCCGGGAGATTCGCTGCTCGCCCGTTCGCTCGTCGGTGGTAAGCAGATCACCGGAGAGGGACAGTCGCCCCGCGCCCAGCAGTTGCGGGTAGGCGCCGACGATATCTGCCAGATGCCGGTCCAGGTCGACGAATGCGTCCATGAACCGGTCGTAGGCCAGCACCCGGTAGTCACCACCCAGCGGGCTCGGCACCTGGCTGATGCCGTTCTCCTCCAGGATCAGGAAGCGAGTGAGCTTGGGCAGCCGAGTCTGCAGCAGTTCGCCATCGGTGGTCTCCAGGACCTGGACCACATCGTCGACGTTCCTGCTCAGCAGCAACTCGACGTACTCGCTGCGCAGTCCTCGCTCACGAAAAAACAGCTGATAAACCGTGTTGCGGGAGAGCTCGAACCGCTTGACCGGCTGGAAGCCCAGCGTGAGATACAGCCCCGCGAGAAACTCAGCCTTGGCGGCCACCTCGGGGGCAAGCTTGGGCACGTCCCCACTCAGGACGCCGCTGCCGGTGCTGCTGAACCACGCCAGCACGCTTAGCAGCCGGCGGACAGCAGTGAGCCCGTCCTCCTCGGCTATCTCATACCCATCATGGGCGGACCTGTTCCGCAGCCGCTGGATGTCGCGAAGGGAGTCCAGGACCGTACTGCTGCGGATGTACGGCTGCGCCCCCTTGATCAGCTCGCTCAGCGCCTTTCCGCCGGGGTCACCGGGTACGTTGTGGTGCCGCCAGAGCTGCTTGAGGATCCGTTCGGTGATCTTCCCGACCAGGGCGATGGCGTTCTCGGGATAACCGTCGCCGAGCGACTTGATCGGGCGCTCGAAGTCCAGCCCGAGATGCCGGGCGACCCTGGAATGATCATCCAGCTCGTTCTTCAACTGGAACAAGCGAGTGTCGAACTCAACGCTCACAGTGCCGTCACCCCTTCGTCCCGAGAATGAAGGCGAACCGATCCAGGAAATGGACCTCGGGACCGGGATGCTCGCGGCGGATCTCGGAAATCCCGGCCTCGATCTCTGCGTCGTCGAAGCTGGACAGCAGTGAACGCTTTTCATCTTTGCGCCGCCTGCGTGACTCGGTGATTCTGAAGGACGGCGATGGCCTTGCACAGGTGGCCGGCTTTGGACGGGCTGCACCGTAGCTTCCGGAGGATCTTCCAGCTCTTCAGCTGGGCGTTCGCGCGCTCGCCGGGGCTGCGGAGCCTGGCGTGGGAGCGATTGGCCCGCTTCTGGGACACGGGTTTGTTCCTGCCCTTGTACGGGGTGCGGATCGGGCCTTCGGCTCCTTGGTAGGCCTTGTCGGCGAGGGTGATGATCCCGGCCGTCTCGAGTGCGCGCAGGATGCCCCAGATGCGGGCGGCGCTCAGGTCGTGGGTCTTGCCCGGCAGTGCGCCTGAGGTCCACAAGATCGTGCCGTCCGGCGAGGCGATGACCTGGATGTTCATGCCGTGCACGCGATGCTTGCCTGAGAAGTACGGGCGGTCGGCGGCGATCCGGTCGATGCGGATCAGTGTGCCGTCCAGCACCAGGTAGTGCAGCCCGGCTCGGCGTGCCCGGCGTAGTGCCTGGCCGAGCTTCGGCGAGCGTGCCGACAGCAGCATCACGGCCTCTTCCACGTACCGCCACGCGGTCGCCGTCGAGACCCCGAACCCGGCCCCGAGCTCAGGGAACGTTTCTCCCTTGCGCAGGTGGACCAGCACGAGCAGGGCTTGTTGCCCGGGGTTGAGCAGCCGCCAGGTCGATCCGATCGCCTTGCGGTGTCAGCGGATGAGGCTGGCGAGGTAGTTCAGGGTTGAGCGCGACAAATCGACGGCAGCACGATAGAACAGCATCCGAGGCCCCTGGTGGTGGCGGACGTGATTGTGGTGATCAACCCGTCTACCAGGGGTTTCGCCATGCCATCAGGTGAACGCCAACCTCGCGATCATCCTGTGATCAGCAGCCCGCCGTACGGGGGATGAAAACGGCTCAGTGACATGTACCGGTCGCGGACCATCTGCGTGTAGCGCTCGACGGTGAACGTTAGCGGGAAGTCATCGTAGGTCAGCTCGGCCCGAAGACCGCTGCGATCCATCGCAGCGGCCACGTCTTCCGGGTCGGGCTGCCGTTCCCGGAAGAGCGTCAGCGCTGCCTCGAACAACGGGTAGTCGATAGTCGTCGGAAGCATGACGACGAGGATCCGCCCGCCCGGCCTCAAAAGGCGGGCCAGGTCGGCGAGGACCTGCGGCGGATCTGCAACGTGGTGAAGCACCTCCTTGAGGAGGATCGCGTCGTAGCCGTCATGAGGAGGCATGATCCGGCCTTCGGCGAGGTCTTCGGCTCCCGCGCACAGCGGGATCAAACCCTCGTCGGCGGGGAGTTGCTCCAGCATCGCTGGGGAGGGATCGGCGCTGACCACCGTGTCGGCGTGCTCGCCCAGACCGCGGGAGTAGAGGCCAGTCCCGCACCCGAGATCCAACATCAGATCGCTAGAGCCGACACTCAACCGGCCGAGGATGCCATCGGTCATCCACCGGATGAACTCTGGACTGTAGGCCCAGTTCTCGTCGTACCTGTCCGCCAGGCGATCGTAGTGAGCCCGCGTGACATCTCTCCGCACGAGACGTTCCCTCCAAGCCGAGGCACCAGGGCAAGACTCAGCATCCGACGGGCGGCAAGGTCAGTCAAGGAACGGCCGATTCCCGTACGAGGTTTAGCCGATGATGCCGGAAATCTTCCCTGTCATTTCAGCCGCTGGCCTCGCGCGGATCAGTTCTCAGATGCGGCGAACCACGCTATCAACCGGCGACGCAGGGCTTTGTGATGTCCGCATCCGGACAGCGACGAGCGGCAATTATTCGTGAGTAGCAGACGTCTAATCCTTGTCGCGTATCCCATCCCTAGCCTCTGAGAGCTCCTAGCGCTCAGAGGCTTGCTCGTGTCCACCCTCCTCAACGGCACTGCGCTGGTGGCGCCCGCCGTTGCCGCTGCGCCCGCTTCAGCCGCCGTGGGGCATGAGAACGCTGCCGCTGCATCCTGCTGCACGAGTCAGCTGATGCGAGATCGGAACTTTTCAAACTGATCGTGACGGATGTGGTCATCCTGGCCCATAAATGCCTTAAAAGCTCCAAGCTTGTAAGCTGCGGGCTCGGTGCCGTTGCTGACCTCGATCTGGAAGTCCCGCCCTAGGAGATTGATGCGGCGTTCCAACTCCTTGAGCTCGAGCTCCAACATGGCGGCAAGGTCGGTGGCGGTCATGAAGTCGCCGTGGTTGCGAAGCGCAAGATAGATCGGATCTTGAGGTTCGCGGAAGGTCCGCTCTCTCCGCTGGGTTCTCTTATTAAGCGCTGCGGCGATAGCTTCTCCGAGTACCTTGGCCACAGGCGGAGGGAAAGCGTTTCCAATCTGGCGATAGCTCGAGGTCTTCTTACCCTTAAACTCCCACTTGAAGTCGTCGTCGTCCCACCCCTGGAGGTGCTTGACCATCTCCACCGTGAGCTTCGGTCCGCGGTCAACGATTATGTCGTCATCCGTATAGGGTGCATGATCTGCCAGCCCGTGGCCATCAACCCACATCTCGCTCCATGCACGCTTTGCACGGGTTGGACCAAGGTCCGCGCCGCCGTGCTTCTTGGATCCGCCCACGATCGTTGGGGCGATGTCATTGGCGCGGTCGCGCCACTCTTCAGCTCTTGCCCAGCCGTTCGCCTTCATGAGGTGGTACAGGGTCTCGCCAACCGTGGAACGCTTGCCTGTGGGCTCAGGCCAGTGAAAGTGCTCAAAGTCGTCAGGAGCCATCGCGATGAGCACGAACCGAGGGCGAAGCTGGGGAACCCCGTAGTCAGACGCGTGGAGGAGCTTCCACTCGGCCGCGTAACCGAACTTCTTGAGCCGGTCCAAGACATGCTGCCGGTAACCTGCGAAGCGCGGCATGCTCAGCCCCCGAACGTTCTCCAGCATGAGGGCTCGAGGGCGGAGGGTGTGGACCTGCTCAACGGCCCAGGCGAATAGATCTCGCTCGTCATTCGCACCCAGTTGCCGACCTGCGATGGAGAAGGGCGGGCACGGAACCCCTCCAGCGAACAAGTCGATCGGCTGGCCGCCTCGCTTGTCCGGCGTGTAGTTCGCTGGGTCCCACACCTGAGGATCCGCCACATCCCCCGAGGCCACATGCCAGTCAGGACGGTTGTGCTTCAGTGTGTTAACTGCGTTATCGTCTAGCTCGATGGCGAGCTCATGATCGAAGCCAGCTTTCTCCAGCCCAAGGGACTGGCCGCCGGCTCCAGCACAGATCTCAATGACCCGAAGTTGCTTCTCGGTCACAGGGACCCCTTTCGTAATCTGGATACGGCATGGACCGGTGGGCAGCTGTATCTTCTCGGAGAAGACAGGGAGCCATGAGCCCAACGGAACGATTGTGTCTGACCAGAAGAGACTTCAAGCTAGAGAGCAGGCCCACGAGCGCGGGCTGTACCCGGCGCCGCTCAACGAGGGCCGATCGCGGAACATGCAGGCCAACCGCCGGGCGAACACCAAGCCGGAGGTGGTGCTGCGCAGTGCGCTGCACCGGCTGGGGTATCGCTACCGCAAGGATCTTCGCCTTGATCTTGGAAAGCTGAAGGTTCGTCCGGACATCGTCTTCACCGCGCGGAAGGTTGCTGTCTTCGTGGACGGCTGTTTCTGGCATGTCTGCCCCGAGCACGGCCGGCAACCGACGACAAATGAGTGGTACTGGACGCCCAAGCTCCGTCGGAACATGGAACGCGACCAGGCAGTTAACGAGGCGCTGAGATCTGCTGGATGGCGGGTCGTCCGCCTCTGGGAGCACGAAGCGCTGACCGCCGCCGTTGAGGCGGTGATCGCTGCAGTCGATCCCAGTTCCGAACATGCGAGCGACTCTAGCGCTACTGGCTGACAAGTTCCCCAGGTTGGCAAGGTGTATGCGGACAGGATGACGGTAAAGCTTCGCAGAAGCCAAACTGATCATGCTGACACCGGGAACCGGTGCTCGAGCCATGCTTGTACGGCTTCTGCGTCTCCGTACCCATGACGCCGGAGGACATCGACGATGTCGCGGGCACAGATCATGACGATGGGATGCGCATCGCCGCGAACTTCCTTGTAGACCTGGCTGTTGAAGTGGGAGGTTGTCACGAACACGCCGAACTGGCGGTGGCGGATTCTGGAGATCAGCCGGGCTACGTCCTCGACGCTCACCGAGTTGCTCGGGGCATAGCACTTAGCTTCGAGAGCGAACTCGACGGCTACCCGATCGCCCTCGGGCCCTAGAAGATACTCGCCAACAGCATCGCGACCGCCATCGCGGCTATGCCGGGTGACCTCACAGGCGCCCGTTGAAGGGGCTAGCATCCGCCAGATCTCGACGGCACAGGCCTCGAAGTCATGGGGACGGCCGGCAAAGTGTCTGTGGATGGCTGCCACCATCAGCTTGCCACCCGCGTCAGGCAGCTGCTCCGCCGTACTCCGAATGACCGTGGTGGACGGCGCGAGGAGCGTTTGGTACGTGCGGGCTTCAACCCACTCACGCCATGGCGGCGGGCAGTTCGGCCCGAGTGGGTCTCCGCTGACGAGATCCATGATCCAGGCTCGCTCGATCTTCGGGAAGTCGAGAACCGTGAACCGGGCACGGTAGTTCTGGAAACGAATACCACGGGTCGAACGCCAGATCGCTTGCAGCTCATCGTCGGACGTCAGTGCGGCGCCGCCGGGCGCAAGAAGGCCACGGAAACGGATATCGCGGCCAGCGGGGGCTGCCTTCTCGAACAGGAAGAATGGTGGCACGCTCACTCGAGCGTCGCTGTGGCTCCAGTTGAAGGCATCGCGGAGCAGGAGATTGCCGCGACGCGAAGTCTTGTGGAGTTCTGTGCCCGGGCGACGGTTGTCTCCGTAGAAGGTGAAGAGGCCGGTCTGAGCGTCTAGTTCGTCTGGCCAGTCGGGTTCGGCGCCTGTGGTGAAGAGGACCGCGAATCGGACGCTCTGCCGCGTGGGGGAACCGTTGCAGCGGAAACCGCCCCGGTTGCCGACTCCAGGGAGGAGCCGGGCCAGGGGGTCGTCGGACGCGTTGCCTGCGCTGCCGCCCGCAAAAACGGCATCCACCACGAGATCAGCCGTTGCTAGAGCAGCAAACGGCACCGTCTGATCTTCATCGCCCACACGGGAAGGTTACTCAACATGCCCGGATTCGCGGTATTAGAGCCCGCTTACCCGCAAGATTGGATGACACGCCGCTCCTCTGGAAAACTACTCCTGCGCTGAGGCCGATCGCTTGATCTCTGGCAAGGTAGGCGCGGGTTCCACTGGATCACCAGGTCCTGCGACTACCCATCGCTTTTCCTTGAGAACGATGTACGGCAGGTCGCCATGCTCAGGGCGGCGTTCCGCGAGCCGGACACTGATGGACTCACCCGCGCCAGGGATCGGAAGCCCAAGCTGACGAGCAAGGTCTCTATGACTGTCGTACTGGCCGAAGATCACGATGCCCTCAGGCTGGAGCCTGGAGCGAGCGCCGCCATTTCCGCGGATCCGCTTCATGTAGTCTTCCTGCTGCGCCACGGTGGCCACAGCCGTCCTGCTGACCAGCCGGCCCTGTGCTCTGCGAAAGAGTTCGTCTACGCGTTTGCTTCCATGGCCCTTGCAGTTGTGCCCCGCAGGCCCACAGCCGAAGACGGCAGCAACATCACCTTCCGGTATGCGGAGCAGCACATTCTCCGGGAGAGGGGCGTTCTGGAACAGCCAGCGAATGGTCTTCTTGCCTTCCTTCGTCAGGCGGCGCTTGAGATCACGGTTTCCCTTGGCTGACGTTAGAAGGTGCGGACGTGCACGAACCAGGCCCGCAGACCATTGACCAAGCTGATCATTCCCCCAGAGGCCTAAGAGAAGCTGCCCGACTGCCTCCGGGGGGATCATCCAATCCCCGAGATCCTGGGAGTACTTACAGTCCACCTCGACTCCGACGATCAGGTAGTCCAGTAAGTGGCCATCGTCGAAGTCGAACTCCCGCTGAAGGTTGATCTCGACCAGTGTCCCGCAGTGGGTCTTCTCGGTCTTGTGTAGCTGCTGCCAGCGGAAACGGCCGGTGTGCTGACCGTCCAGGAGCATGTCGAACGTCCTCCGGATCGACTTTGCGATTCTCACTCCGTCCTCGTCGACGCCCATGAGGTGGGAGAAGACTGCTTCCAGCTCCGAGTCGTTCACAGGCTGGGTGACGTCGCTGCTGTCGATGCTCAACTGCCGCTCCCCAATACGATGCCGAGCTGCTTCTTGAGGGCGTCCCGATGCGCGGCGGGAAGCTGGCGGTAACGCGCCCAGGTCTGTTCGGTGTCTGTCGCGGCCCTTCGATCGGCCACCATCCATGTCAACAGCTTGGCCTTCTCTCTCCTGGGCAGTTCCTGAATACGGTCCCATATTTGCTCGGCGGAGAGCTGGGATCCCGTCAGGTGCCTGGCGGTCTCGTTACACCGCGCACGCTCCGTAACAAGATCCTCGAGCTGGGCAGCCGAACCATGCTTGTGTGGCGTGATGTGCTCAAGGGTGAGCTGCGCGTGGTTGCCGGATTCGTCGGGGTATTCCTTGCCGGCGCTAATGCCGCAGCGGACACAGCGATGGTTGTCCCGCTCTATGACCTTTCTTCGAAGCTTGCCGCTGATCGTTCGCAGCCCAACCGAGCGCTGCCCAGGCTCCCAAATGTGGGTACCGACCTTCTCGAGGTACAACTCATCAGGGCCCAGGCTGGCCATGTCGCGGTAGGTCTTGATAACCCAGCCGGCCGGCCGGAGGTCTCGCATCCGCCGATCCACCTGCTCAATGCCGGGGATCGCCTTCCTCAGCTGCTGCTTGTTGAGCCGGTTTCCTTCGTCAACTTCACTGTGTAGCCACAGAGCGACGCGAATCCGCGTTCCCAGCTTGTCGTTCGTCCAGACGACGTCTACCAAGAGACCCTCGCTCCCGGTCATAGGACCCGATGAGGCTTACTCCCCACCAAGATCCCTCCTCTCGGAACTAGCCTTCTGCGGCGTGATCAGGCAAATTATTGGCAGAAGACGGCATCTACCTAGCTAGATGCAGCTATGCCCGCTTTGATCCGATATTTATCGGTGGCGCCATGTATCTTCACCTATAGAACGGTTCGATGTTCCTGCAGGCCGCAACCCTCGGATGGGGCCACTGTGATCTTTCGTACCACCGCTCAAGATGTACTCGACCTGTTCAACGTGACCAGCCCCACCGAAGTCGTGCTCCAACGATGGCTTGACGACCCAGCCAAGAAGGACACGGTCGTCCCTCACGTGCTCGCACATCAAACCTCCACGATCTACCGTCTGACTCCTGAAGACGTAGAGCGCGTCTGCATGTCGACCGAGCATGCCCTCGGCGAGGTGAAGCGTGCCACAGCTGAGAGCGTCAAGGCGATCGTTGACTGGCATCCGGACTTCGCTTTCACCCATACTTTCCATCTCGCAGTCGAGTCATTGGAAATGCTGCCAACCTGGCAGCAGTTCCGGGCGTTCGTGCATGACGATCCTCGGGGAAACGAGATGTTGTGGCGTCCTGCTCAGGACAAGATCACCCAGGTATCGTCAACGCTGGGCGGCCCCAGCAGGACCGTAGTCACAGCCTCCATGCGTTGGAGAGTCGGGAACGCCTACTACTCCTTCCTCCGGGAGATTTTCGTAGTCGTGCATCTCCGCAACGCTGGGCTTGACGTAAGGATGCATCCCCTTGCCGATGCGCTCTTCCGAGTGGACTTCTGGTGCGGTCGTACGGTGTGCAGCTTGCTTGTGAAGAACGCCAAGTTCCACAAAGATGGCCAAGGGCGCAAGATTCCAACGAGCGAACTTCTGGCGGGCGCTGTTCCACCCTTCCACTTTCACCCTATTCAGCTGGCGCGGGCATCCAGGTTCGGAGTTGTGCATCTTCCAAGCCCGGAGCAAGTCCGCGGCGCGGCGAGGACTTTGGGTGCGGCTCTCCATGCGTCCGCGGCCGGTGGCCGTTGAATCACCCCAGGCCGGGGCGCACAAAGCAATCTATCCAACTCAGGGGGCACACCAGTCTGCATCAAACTTGGCGCGGTCCACTGTCGGGGCGGCTTATTCTCGCCGACAGTGGATGCCAAGGCGCCGATCATACTATCCGACCTCCATTTCAAGCGGCATCGACCCCCGCCCACGCCTGTCACGCAACCGGCAATCAGCGATTCGCTAAACGATCAAGCAAATCCATCGTTACATAACCAGAGTTCACGGTCCTCCCGGAGCACTTAGCCCAGGTGGCGCAGGAGTTCGCGGATGTCTGCCAAGTCCAGGCCGTAGCTGTCCACGGGCTCTTCGACGAGGTCTGCGAGCTGGCGCACCTCTGGGTCGTCCAGGATGCTGCCCATGAACTCCAGCTTTGCCTCGAGACGCAACTGGACCACTTCGTCAATGGTGCCTTCCGCGACGAGAACGGTGACCCTGGTCTCCGTGCCGGGTGCCAAGCCCAAGCGGTGGATGCGATCAAGGCTCTGCAAGAACCGGCCGGCCATGAAATCGCGATCGATATAGATAGCGTCGTGGCAGACCTGATGCAGGCTTATGCCCTCACCGAGGGTCGCTGGATTTGAAATCAGCACCATGCAACCCGGGTCTTCGCGAAACCGCCGGATTTCCTCGTCTCGATCGGCCGTGCCTCCGTGGACGACGGCCGGACAATGGGGGGAGAGAAGCTGGGCCAGGGTGGTGATGTTGCGTACGAAGGTCGTCCACACGATCGTTTTGCGGCCGGCTGCTGCGTTGGTAGCGACGATGTGGGCAGCCTCCTGGTACTTGGGGGAGAGTTCGTAGCTGGGCAGGTCGCGCAGAAGCGCATAGAGAGAGTCTCCGGGGGCGGCTTCTAGCGGCGATGGCCCATAGGCGAGCGGCTCGTACGGGCTGCTGCCCTCGATTAGAAGTGCCGGACTGGTTGCGGCCATGATCAGGCGCAGCGCTGCCCGGCCGAGGGCTTCGATATCGTCGCGGCATGCCTCAGCCCGCGCAGAGAAGTTTCCCTTGAGCGCCTCGTACACCTCCCGATGGATGGGCGGCAGACTGATATAACGGACTTTCGGCTCGAATGGTGGCAGACTCAGTTCCCGCTTGGTGGTGCGGGTGAACAGCGGACGCAGCACGGTGCTGGCGTAGGCGAGATCGCCGCCGCGTACGGCGTCAGAGACAACGCGTTTGCCGCGGCCGGGCCAGACGAACGACAGCAGGTTCTCCAGGTCCCGAGCGCCGTTTGGGGCCGGGGTGCCAGTGAGGATGAGCCGCCGGGCGGCGACGGGCCCGAGTGCGAGGCAGGCTGAGCCGTAGGTTCCGTTTGCGCCAAGCTTCATACGGTGGGCTTCGTCGAGCACCAGCATCGATGGCGCGGCACCCAGCCAGGACACGAGTCCAGGCACAGCCCGGGACAGGCGCTCGTAATTGACCAGCAGAACCTCGGCGCCGTAGTCGGGAGTGCGGCTCATGACAGCGGTGCGCGGGGGCGTGCGGAAGCAGAGCTGGCTTTCTGTCAGCCAAGCCTCGTAGGCGGACTTGGGCCCGACGACGAGGAGCCGCTTGGCCAGGCCCTGTTCGCGCATTGCTGCGTAGACGGCGAGTGTGACGCGCGTCTTGCCAGCGCCGGGGACGCTGAAATTCGCGCCGTGGCCGAGCGATAGCAGCTGTGCAGCGTCACGGAGCTGGAAGAGGGTGAGGTCTCCGATCCAGCCTTCTCCAAGTAGCCCCAGCACATCGTCTGGCGTTATCGCGCCTTGGCCGACGTCTGCTCCGTTGCGGAGTGTCTGTTCGGCTCGCTCGGCGTCGTCGAGGACACCGTTGACGAGTTGGAGAAGAGCGTCTTCCCACTCGACGCCATCGTGGCGCCAGGAGCCGAGCTCGATGAGGCGGTCGAGGAAGTCATCAAGATCGAACTCCCCCACCAGCGGCCCGCGCTGGCCGCCTGGGGCGATGCGTGCGGCGAGGTCTGCGAAATCCTGCTCGTGCCCGGGCGCTGTGCGCAGGACCACGCGGGTTCGCGAGACGTCGAATGCTATCCGCAGCGACGGCTCCTTCTGTGTTACCGTCACTGCTGCCTCCCCACAGCGCCGTTGAGCCATGTCAGGCCCTCGCCTGGGAGCGGTACGCTCTTGCCGGCCTCGATGGCAACGCGCTCCATGACGGTGCGCAGTTGGAGTAGGGCGTCGTCGAATGCGCCTTCATCCAGACTGGCGTTGCCGCGGGCGAGGACGAGGTCGGTAACACACTGCTCCAGGTCCTTACAAGCGTCAGCGACGCGGTCAGGGGCGGCGAGGCGCTTCTTGCGGAGCCGGAAGTCCTTGCCAGCAAACTCCAGCGCCTCGTTGAAGACTTCGTGTGCGCGTTCGAAGACCTCGGCTGCTGCCCTCTGCTCCTCAGCGGTCGTAGCGGAGCCTGCCGCCTTGACAGCTTTGGCTCGCAGGAGGGAGTCAGTAAGAGTCTTGGCTGCGGTGACCCTCGCGCTGGCAGCTTGGACAGTGCGGCCAAGGCCAGGGATGGCTACAGCTGTGGTCTCCTGTGCGGGTTCGGGTCTGAGCTCTGCGGGCAGCCGCTTGTCCAGGAAACGCTCGTGGAAGTCGGGCTGGATGAACCGGACATCCGTCTTGGCGAACTCGAGCACGATGGCCGCGAGCCGACCCTCCTTCATCAGGTCGGCACGCTCCCGGTTACGTGCAGATTCGGTGTTGTAGGTGCGGTAGAGCTCAGCGAACCTCTCCTTGGCGTTCTCGAAATCCATGAGCCGCAAAGAGATAGTTCCGGTAGAACTGCGGTTGAGGAGATCCCGCAACTGGGCCAGGATCCACAGGTCACGATCACAAGCCGGCGTTGTGGTGTGGAAGTTCCGGGCGATTTCCGGCAGAGGCTTGCCAAGCTTCACCTGCTCCTCCAGGGCGAGCAGGTGGTTGATGTAGGAGTAGTCCCGTCGGGTGTCCGGGCGCAGCTGGAGGGAGAGCTCAACGGCGTGGATGTCGCTCCACGTGCAGGTCTCAGGCAGGACGCCGACCCGCATGCTGGTCCGCCCGAGTTCCTTGAGGGCAGCGCGGCGGGTGTTTCCGTTGACGAGGATGCAGTCGCGGGTGATCAGCCCGGGTTCGTTCTGCTGGTACTCGCGCAGGCTCTCAAGCAGGTCCTCGAAGGCCTTGTCGGTCACGGAGGGGTCGGCGGGCAGTGCCTTCAGCAGGGAGTGGAGGTACTCCTGACTCTCAGGGCTCCAGGGGTCCTCGTCCAGCGCTCTGTCCCGTGCCGGGTCGTAGGCTCGTTGGGCGCGGATGCGGTGCGTGCCGGGGTTGTAGCGCAGGACCTCGACCGGCATGTCGATGACCTCGACATGGATGGGCTTTCCCCGCCATTCAACTGTCAGCGTCTCCGGGACCCCGCTCCCGTTGCGCAGTTCCTTCAGCCGCTGGGCCACGAGTTCGCGGTTGTCGGCAGCCTCGCGGGGCTGGCCAAAGTCGATCGTCACGTGAGTGCTCCTTCGCATGGGTGAAAGCGATCAGAAAGCTGCCGGGGCAGCACCGACACACGGGCTTCGGTGCTTGACCCGCGGCTTGGATAGGGGCTATTGGAGCATGCCGCGGACCTCGGCGCGGGCCGATGCCGGCAGGGTGCGGTAGACGCCCCAAAGCTTCTCGACCTCGTTGAAGCTGCGGGCGTCCCGCTCCATCCAGGCGGACAGCATCTTGCGCTCGTACGTCGACAGCTGCGCCAGTGCCGCCGCGAGGGCACCTAGATCACAGTCGGTGTCACGCCCGCCGACGCGGCACCGGTTGCACTCGGTGACCAGCTGCACTTCGGTGCCCCCGCTGGGCAAAGTGATCTGGCGCCGCGCGATGTCCAGATGGGAGGTTGCTCCGTGACCGTCGGCGTACGCTTCACCGTTTCCGATGCCGCAGGTCCGGCACAGATAGTTGTCCTCCATCAGTACGGCACGACGCTGTACGGCTCCCACGGACTCGGTCGCCTTGCGGCTTCCCATGCCGGGCTCCCAGACAGGCAGACCCTGCCGCACGAGTCGATGCTCTCTGGGATCGAGAGCTGGATCCTCCCGGTTGGTGTCGATCTGCCACTCGTGGTCACGCAATTCCCTCATACGGCGGTCGACCTGGCTGACTCCGTCGAACGCGGCCCGCAGCTGCTCCTTGGTGAACACGCTTCCGACTCCGACCTCCTGCACTAGCCACAGCGCAACGCGCTTCTTGGTGCCGAGTTCTTCGTCCGTCCAGGACGGTATTGCCACCATGTTCTTCGGATCCTCTCATCTGCAACGCGTGACGGCCCAGAG
Source organism: Nonomuraea sp. NPDC049607 (assembly GCF_040675375.1). Taxonomy (NCBI): domain Bacteria; kingdom Bacillati; phylum Actinomycetota; class Actinomycetes; order Streptosporangiales; family Streptosporangiaceae; genus Nonomuraea; species Nonomuraea sp. NPDC049607. Next base: position 14,104 of record NZ_JBFAOV010000002.1, on the reverse strand, counting down.
CTGTCAAGCGGGCCGATTCCTTCAGCTCCTCCAGCGAAGCGCAAGCATCTACGTCACGGGAAGCCTTTCCTGTCCCTGCTATGTCCCGCTTGCCGCCGTGTCCCGCGGTGTCTCTCTGATGCAACAGGACCCCTCAACTGTCATAGGCGTCCGCCAAGATGGAACTGATATCCCTGCGGGACCCCAAGGAGTCATCTGTGCCTCCACGCGGGCGAAGGAAGCCCCTTTCAACCTCCCTTTCACCGGCGCGGCGCGAACTCGCCCAGGCGGTGCGCATTCTGTTGCATGACACGGGCGGGTCATTGCGCAGCGTCGGGTTTCAGATTCATCGCTCCCGCTCCGCCCTCGACCGGCTTGCGTCGGGGCAGGTACAGAATCCCGACACGCAAATGGTCCTCGCGCTCCGCCAACTCGCGGAGCGCAAGAACCCTGCTGGGACCGTGACCGAGGAGGAGCTGCGACGCCTCCTGCAGCGAGTCTTGGACGAGGGCATATTCACCGCCGCAGGGCCGGCTGCGGATATCGTTGCGCACGCGGATGGTGGGACCTCGGCGGCAACGGCGGCCAGGACCGGCGCCTTATCCGTTGCGCCGGTCCCGGCCGCCGACGGGAACCGGCGCAACGGCTCGACGGCGGAGGCACTGTGGCCGGTCGACGAACTGGTCCTGCATCTGGACCACGGCCGTTACGAGCATGCCGTCGGCATGTTGAACTATGCCGGCGGCAAGGCGCCTGCGGTGGAGGCCGCTGCCGCGATCCAGGCGTGCCGAGCCCGGGGCCTCACCGAGGCCACAGACACCCTTCTGCGGGCAGTCGGGAGCAGATCAGAAGGGATCGTCTTAGCCGTAGTCAGCCACTTGATAGAATTTGGCAATATTCCGGATGCTGGAGCACTGTCACGAATGCGCTGCAGCGTTCAGGATGCATGAGCAATCCCGTTTGCGCTCCAATGAGACCCTGGCGGTTAATTCGGGCGACACCCCTCGATGTCCGTGATCTCGGGCTGGTCTGCGACGACGATGCCCTGTGCGGCCGGTTTCCCCTCACCTCGGCCATGGGGTGGAGATCGTTGTGTCAGTGCATCCGCGCCCGTGGCCGCAGATACCGGACATGACCGTGAAGGTGGCCCGGGCTGTTTCGGCGAAGGGTGCCTATCGGCTGGCCACGCGGGTGCGTGATGAGCTGGGCGAATTGTTTGCCGATGCGGAGTTTCGCCGCGTACGGGACGCGGGAACGGCCTGGCCTGCCACCGGGGATGCTGGCACTGATCATCGCGTTGCAGAAGGTGGAACTCCTTGATTTCCATCACCCGGCACTCAAGGTGTCCACACCTCGAGGTGAGGCCTCGCTCTCCCAGACGGTAGACGGCGCGACCTTTATGCCGAGCGTGGTGAGCTCTCTGTGGACCCGCTGGTAGTCCGAGCTCGGGTTCTCGCGAACCAGGTGCAGAATGAAGGCGCGGATGGAGCGCACCGTGGGTGGGCGCCAGGGCTGCTTCGGCCGGCATGACGACGTCTCATCAGGTCGCAGTGTCGGCGCAGGACCGTGTCCGGCCGGACAAGGAGCCGTAGTCGGCGCAGGACCTCGCGCGGCAGTGAGGTCAGCAGCGTAGGGAGAAAGGCCCGGTCCTCGGGCGCGAATCGCACTCTGGTGCCAGCGCCGAGTTGCCGGTGCAGGACGGCTATCTGGTGACGCAGAACGAGAATCTCCAGACAGTCAGGTAGGCCAACCGAAAAGGCACAGCGGATCATCCTGCCGGACGCGCTTCCGTCTCCCAGGCGGCCGAAGCACGCGTTCACCAAGCGAAGCCCCCCAGAGTCATGACCTGGGCGGATGTAGTCTATCGGCTGGCGCAGCACCCGGCCGAAGGGGCTGATCTTCTCCGAGATCTGGAATGCCTCGAAGTCGTCTGATCAGGCGTCGATGATGGCGGCCTCGGCATGCTTTGGATCGCGGGCGGCGAAGGTAACGACTCGACCATTCTCTGTGGCTGAGATGGGGGCAGTGATGTTGAAGGCCAGGATCACGTCTTCCGGTGCGATCACGCCGGAGGCGTCGGGCTTCCACTGTTCATTCGCGATCACCGAGTAGACCAGGATAGCGCCGCGCAGGGGCGCCGCGAGGCGGGCGGCCACGGAATCGGTGTCCAGGCCCGTCATCCTGGCGATCCGCTCGGCGGACAGGCGGTGTTCCATGCCGGCGATGCGGTTGAAGTACGGCCCGCGGCTACGGGTACGGTTGACCAGGCTTACCGGGCCGTGACCCAGGATGGTGGCAGTCGGAAGGTCCCTCTTGCGGTGCTGCGGGAAGATGACGGCCCAGTCGCGCACCTGGTCAGCCTTGAGCCGGGCCAGCCATCGAAGGTCCGGCTCAAATGACTTGTCCAGCCACTGCAAGCCGGTCAGCACGTCGATCAATTCGGCGTGCGCGATGATCCCTGTCTTGGCCGGGTACGCGGAGGTCTTCGTGGACAGGAAGCAGTCCTCGGTGGCAGCGGCAAGGAGTGGCTTGCTCAGCTCGGTGTTCGCGCGCAAAGCGGCCGTACTCGTCGGGTACGCCAGGGGTTCCAGCGGAACGCCCGGGGAGCAACGCTCGGTCAGGTAGGCGTTGTACATCTTGTTCGCTGCGGTTGGCCTGAGCCACGGCAGGTGCTGCGCCACGAGAGGCGGGATCTCCCGCGGTGTGATCTGCGGCTTCCCGTCGATCATTACGGCGTAGCGCCGGAGCTCGGTCCGGAAGTGCTCCTCGTCGAGAACGATCGCGCGGAAGGCGGTGTGAAGGTCATCGGTGATGAACAACCGGACAAGGTCCCGGTACCCCTTGCGGTAGCCGAACCATCGTCCCATCTGCATCAGGGTATCGGCCTGTTTCGTAAGCCGGCGGTAGTAGGAGACGGTGAGACCCTCGATGGTGAAGCCGCGGGCCAGCTTGTTGCCACCAACAAGGATGCGCCAGACCTGGTTGCGATCGAAGTCGAGCTCCTCTTGCTCGATGTCCTTGTCGCTGTTGACGACAATGACCGGGTTGCCGACGCTGCTAATCCGGGCGACGGCCTCTCCGATATGCGGAACTAGCGCCTCGAATGTCCCCGGGATGGGCAGTCCGTCGCCAATTTCACGAGACACGGGAAGGACATCCCGCTCGTAGAGCTGCCGGAGTCGCTCATTGGCGGAAGCCGACACATAGCCGGCCGACTTCCACATCGCGTATACCTGCTCTGCCATCTCACGGTGCGTGTCTCGCTTCATGGCCTCGTGGATGAGCATCGTGTGGTGCCTGAACGAGGAACCACTGACTCGCTCGCGGAAGACCTTCACGGCTCCTGTCAGCACGAAGGTGTCCATCGCGCGCAACAGCTCGGTGTCATCCGGCTCTTCGCTCAGTTTCCGGACGTGCGCGCACTCTCTGGAACCAGCGAAGGTGCCTGCCTCACTGCCCGGTGAGGAGTCGAGGTCGTGGAAGTCCGAGGCGCCCATGTAGCCAGGTGCGAAGGGCAGGGAGATGAGGAAGTCCTTGGGAAAGATGTCCTCAGCGTCGCTCGGGTCGATGAAGACGTTGGCGAAGGGTGTCGCGGTGTAGCCTACGTACTGGGCTCTGGGCAGCATGACCAGAAGCTGGGAGATGAGCCGGTTGATCGCAGTCCGCTCCACCTGGTCGGCTTTCCATTTCTTCGGATTGCTGGTATTGACAGAGGCCTGGTCGGATTCGTCGTCCACGATCAGGGCGGGGATCTCGCCGAGTCGTATGCTGATCTTCTTGAGGTCCTTGACCAGTTTGCCGAGGACGGTTGCGTTCTTCTTCACCACCAGCAGTCGGGCGTCGCTGAAGAACAGGTTCTCTTCGTGGAAGAAGGGCCTGTTGCGCTCTCGTTTTTTGAAGTCCAGCGCTGCGATGCCAGCCTTGAGGCTCTTATAGTCGAAGCGGTGGGTTGTGAGCCGGTCGATGTCCGGGAACCCCGCGTCTGACGGTCGGACCCCATGACGAAGAAACCCGTCGTTCAGCCACTCGGGGTCGTCCTGGTAGTCCAGGGAGTCCAGTGCCTCGTGGTTGGACTCGTCGATGCCGCGCAGGATGTTCTCGCGGCCGAGCAACTCCATGTCCAGTCGGCGCTGTGTCTGCGCACGGAGCAGGTCAGTTGTCCCGGTCAGGACGATGATCAGCCGATAGCCGGCGTCGATGGCCTTGGCGAGCACACCGGTGAAGTTTGCGGTCTTGCCGCTCTGAACGTAGCCGACGACCAGGCCCTTCGCCTGATATGCCTCTGAGCGCAGGGGGTCGGACAGCCATTCGACCACCCGCTCGGTGGCGATGTCGAGTGCTGCGACGGCTCCCGGTTCCCAGGCGCGCTTCTCGCTGAGAAACTTGCTGTAATTATCCCAGTAAAAGCCGCGCTCCTGGCGCGCCGGGTCGTGATACCACGGATCCCAGTCTCCAGCGATGGTGATGGGCTCCTCGACTCCGGCGATCGGAAACTGCTCCCGGAGCAGGGCCGCTGTACGGTCATCGACCTTGAGCAGGCGGACGATCTCAGCGCGCCGCTCCTCCGTGTTGCGAAAGGTCCCGGCCGAATAGGGCTGGTCCGCGTCGGCGTTGTCCCAGGTGACGAGCCGCAGACGGAGGTTCCGGACCACCTCGTCGTCCTGTCCGGCGCCGGCCAGATAGGCGCGGAATGCCTCGTCGTTGCAAGCGATGTCAGCGTTCCTGCTCGCCAGCTCATGCAGGTCGCGCGGCCCGCGGCGCTCCATGATGGTGAGGGCGTCAAGGTACGCCTCCCGCAGCTCGGCGGTCATGCGGACTCCTTTCAAGGTCAGTTACGGCTGGTTGCTCTTGGCCGCGGCGGTGAGAATCTGCTGGTAGAGCGCGAGGTTATCCTTATCGCGCGGACCGAGGTATTCGCCGCCGAACAGGTTCTCGGTGAGCAGGAAGAGCAGGGCCTTGAGTAGCGGTGCGTCGTTAACACTGCGCCGTTGGCCAAAGGCAGCCGGCCGATGGCGCTCATTGAGCCAGAGCACTCGCTGGTCGCGATCCAGCTCGAAGAAGTCGTCGCGAGGGAGCATCTTCCAGCGGATATCGATGGGGTCAGCTTCCTCGTCGAGCGGGATCTCCCGTTCGATGGCTTCACGAAGCTCAGGCGCGATGCCCTTGCCAGGCGGCGCCATCGGGCGCCGTTCACTCTTGCGCTTGCGGGAGTCGCTGAAGGTGGTTTCCGCAGCTGTGAAGTAGTCCTGAAAGGTAGTCCCATCGTCAGCGACAGCCTGCTCCGCCAGCCGTGCGAACTCTGGACCGACATTGACCCTTGACTTTTCCGGGTTCATGGAGAAGATCCGGATGATGTCATCGTCGATTTCGACTTCGACCCGCGCCAGCTGCAGCCGCCGGTGCATGGGGTGCAGGCCGTGCCAGCTCCCCCCAGCCTGGAGCAAGCGGCCGCGCCGGTAGAAGTAGATACCTTGCCGTGCTTCGGCTCCACCAGGCAGCTTGAACGCCTGGGAACTGGCCCGCGGGGACCAGATATGACAGCGGAAGGAGAGCGATACCGCATCGCGCTCGGCCTTCAGCTCCTTCGGGTAGCCGTGCCTGCCGGAACGCTGGTAGCCCAGGGGGTTGATGGGGTAAACGGGAGTGCGCATCGGAGGTGCGTCGAGATCGACGTCCTCCACGTCGATCTCGATCACGATGCGGCCAGCCTCAAGGATCTTGTGGAAGACCAGGCCGAGGTGGCTGCGCAGTGCGCTCGCCGTCTGGGTGATGAACTCCTCGACGCGCGCGGGGTCGCTGGTGGCAGGGAATCCGCTGACTTCGTCCCAGCGGATGACCGTTCCAGTAGCCAATCCTGGCAATCCCCAAGCGCGGCCGAACTCCGCGCTCGCGAAGGCGGTGGAAATGACATCGCAGTGAAAGCCTTTGCGATTGCCGTCGAGTAGCCACCTGCGGCCTACGACCGCCGAATCGGCAGCCTTGGATATCACCGTCAGACTCTGCGCCTGGCTGAACGAGGCGGCCTTTAATCCGAGGCCGAACCTTCCCAGGTCCGCGGACTGGTAGTCCCGCTGCCCGCCGACGGTCATGGCGGTATCGATTGCAGAGTCAGGGATACCCTTGCCGTTGTCGACGACGTAGAGCGTGGTCAGGCGGCCATTTAGCCGAACCATCCTGATCAGCACGTGTGTGGCGCTGGCGTCGATGGAGTTGTCGACCAGGTCAGCGATGGCGGTCTCCAGAGAGTGATTACGGCCGAGGCCGTCCAGCGCTCGCGGATCTGGCGGCAACTCGATGGAGCCGCTGGTCGGCACTCGTCGATGCCAGCCGGACGCATGCACTTCCTCCGGCGTATCCTCCTGTGCGTGTTCCGCGGCAATAACCGGCGGGGATTCAGGTTGCACAGGCACCGCAGGCACAACCGGCCCAACCGCAGGAGATGGAATGACCACCACTTGCGGTGATCTTGCGGCATTGGTGATGGCCAGCCGTATCCCGCCGCGATCCCGAGGAGAGGCGTCACCAAGGTCGGCGGGGCAGGCCGTCTTCCGGTGGACCAGCACGGCGTTCGGGCGGCCGAAGCCGTGCGCCTTGATGTCCACACCCGCCACGTCGGTGAGCGGAATCTGCAGCGCCACATGGCCTGCTGGCATCGCGACACCGAGCAGTCTGGCGCTGGTGACTACCAAGTGAGTGATCTGCGGGCTGAACAGCTTGACGGCGAAGATGGCGCGGGTTGCCTCACGTGGGGCAAGCAGGCCGTCCAGGAGGGCGAAGTCCTGCGGCTGGACGCCGCTGCCAAGCTGCACGTCAGCATGCATCGTTCACCAAGCCAATGCGTTCCGGTAGGCCGCTGATCCGCCCGGCCGCGGCCAGACGGCTAAGATCGGCATTGAGAGTTGCGGTGATCTCGGCGCCGGTACGGCGCCAGCCAAAGAACCGCGTCACTTCCGTGATCAGGTCTGCCTGGGAAATCCCGGGAGCGTCCCCGATGATTCCGAAGATCGCGGCATCCCGCTCGGCAGGTGCGATTTGCCCGACCTTCCGTTCCACACCATCACCTGGGCTCCTGGCCACGATCTTGTTGCCAGGCACGTAGACGAACTCCTCCTCCAGGATCAGCTGGCCTTCTCTCACCAGGCCGTAGAGCACGTAATTGAGGTTGTCACTGATCCGCGAGCCAGTGCGGCCCACTCCCCAGGCTTCGCGGGCGCGCTGGTAGAGAAGGCCATGGTGAATCGGTGCCTCAGCCGACGCGATTTCCATGAGGAGCGCCCGCAGCTGCGGCTGCGCGTCGTACAGATGCATCTCCGGGAGAGTGCGGGGGATTAGCCGTGTCCGAGCGCGACGATATGGCTCTCCCCAGGCGACAGGCTCTTCGGTCGCGTTCTCAACCATCACCGATGCGGGTTCCGCAGCGGGTATGGCGATCTCAGGCTCTTCGGCGTGCACTACCGCCTGCTCGATCGCCTCGCGGAGCCGCAGCCCGGCTCCGCGAGGGTCTCGGTACCAGTCGGCAGCCCACAGACGATAGGTGCGCCAGCCGAGCAGACGGAGCACCTGGTCACGAAGCCGGTCGCGGTCGCGGGCTACCGCAGAGGAGGCGTACATCCGGCCATCGCACTCGATTCCAAGTACGTAACGACCTGGGTCTTCGGGGTGCTTGACGGCGACATCGATACGGTATCCGGCGATACCTACCTGCTCGGTGACGTCGTATGCCCAGTTGCGGATGACTTCGGCGATGGTTCGCTCGAAGACCGGGCTCTCGCCCGCGCTGGCGTGCCCGGGCAGCATATCGGTGCCGCGCTCGGCGTATTCAAGGTAACGCTTGAAATACTGCCGGCTGGTGTTGTTGCTGTCGGGGATATCCGAACCGGAGATGGAGGAGATGACCTCCACCCTGTACCTGGCCCGGGTAATGGCGACATTGAGGCGCCGCCAGCCATCGGCGCGATTGAGTGGCCCGAAGTTCAGCGACAGCTTGCCACGCTCGTCGGGGCCATACCCGACTGAGAGAAGGATGGCGTCCCGCTCGTCCCCCTGAACCGTCTCAAGATTCTTGACGAAGAAGCCGTCCAGACGCCCTTCGGTGAAGAATTTGTCGAGGTCGGGCTGGGCGAGCCGGGCACGCTCCACCGCATCTTCGATGGCCTGGGCCTGTGCGCTCGACATGGCAACCACTCCGAGGCTCTCCCCGGGCCTGATCCTGAAGTGCTCCAAGACCCGGCTGGCCACTACCTCCGCCTCGATGGGGTTGTTCCGCGCTGTGCCCCGGTAGTACCGTCCCGTCACCTTGTGGAAGGTGATGCCGGGGTAAGCCGCACTCGTGCGCGGCGCGGGGAAGGTCACCAGTGCGCCGTCGTAGAAAGCCTGGTTACTGAAGGCGATCAGTCCCTCGTGCCTGCTCCGGTAGTGCCAGCGCAGCGGCATGCTGCGGATCTGGCCGCTTGCCTTGCACAGGTCTAGCAAAGACTCGAAGGTGTCGGGGATCTCTTCGTCGTATTCGTCGGTCTCCGCCTCGGCGACACCGAAGAAGTTTGTCGGCGGCATCTGCTTCTGGTCACCAGCGACAATCAGCGATTTGCCACGATATATGCAGTTGATTGCATCATGCGGCATGACCTGCGACGCCTCATCGAAAATGACGACATCGAACTTGAAATCCGGCGGCAGAAATTGGCTCACCGTGAGCGGGCTCATCATGAAGCATGGCTTGAGGCGCTGTACCACATCCGGCGCTTTATGTAGAAGCACGCGCACTGGCAGGTGCCGGGACTTCTTCTCGGCTTCCCGCTGGATGATGGCGGCGGGCCCGAGGAAAGACTTGGGCATACGCGCGTTGCAGGCGTCTATCACCTGCGAGTAGGCATTCGCTATCACAGCCTCGTCGAGCCTGCGAAATTCATCGACCAGGTCGTCGCGTTGCGGGCCGCGGACCACCGCAAGAGCCGGATCGCGGGAGAGTACATGCTCGGCCCAGGCCCGTAGGACGGCGCACTCCACCAGGCTGGGGAAGTCCGCTGCGCTGGCCGACTGGGCAGCGGAGCGCTCGATGAGGTCGGCCAGGCCATACTGGCCGAGGATCGTGCTGCTGTTGACGAAGGCCCGCCACTCCTCGGCGCCATTGCGGTCCGCCAGAAGCCTCGTCACAGTCTCCTGCGCGGCGTCAGCTGTGCTGAGCAGAGCTGAGAGGAGCTCCGCATTACGCGGGCCGCTGAACAGTTCTGACAGTTCGTCGGCTGCGCGCACATAGCGGGAATAGGCGCTGGTCAGGACTGGATCCGGGGCCGAAGCAAGCAGCGCGTGGGCGGCCATCTCAGGTAGCGGGCCGTGCGCCCAGTCCTGGGCCCGCTCGGCCCAGGTCAAAGCGCCATCAATTGCGCTCTGAGCGGTCCGGATACCGTCGAAGAGCTCCCCCAGGATCTCGCGGTCCGCGTTGGCATCCGCGGCTAACTCCTCCTGCGAGCGCCAGGCATCGATCGCCAGGCCCAGCCTGCGGCGCGCCGAACCGAGCGTGTTGTTCTGAGCGGCGCTAATTTGATCGACGTGCTGAGCGAGTTCAGCGGCGGAGCGAAGCGGCCCAAGGTGTGCTCGGTACCAGGCCACCACATCTGTTAAGGGCATTCGTGCCAGCTGTGGACGTCCGCCCGCCTGTGGAGCCGGCGCCAGTTCTGCCTGCCAGCGTTCCAGGTCTGCACAAACTGACGTTGCTACCTCCGCTGCAAAAGCATTGGGTGTCCCGCCATGGGCGACTTGTGCGTTCAAGGCCGCACGGTTCTGTACAGGTCCGGCCAGTCCCTCAATATCTGCAGCAGCGGTCAGGACCTGGCGGATTAGCTCGTAGTCTGTCGTCTCGCCGTTCCAGTAGGCGCCGAGGGCGCCGGCATGTGTGGCCACCACCGCGAGGTAGCGCTTATGCGCAGCTCGCCAGGCTATCGCCTGCGGAAGGCGCTCAGCGGTGGTCTTGCCGAACACGCCGTCAGTAGTCAGGCTGGCGACGTATGCCTTGTCCTTCCTGTACGCGGAGGAGAGCTTCTTCAGCCCCCGATACAGTGTGGCGAACCGGCTAGCAACCTCCGCGAGCTGATCGCTGTAAAGCACCGCATCGGTGAATAGATCGGCTGCCGCGCTCCTGGCATAGATCAGCTCGTTGATCGCAAAGGTCAGCTCCCGGACAGCGGCCGTGGCAGCCTGACGACCCGCCGGAGTGAGCCAGACTGCCTCGGGCCAGGCCTGGGCCGCCGAGTACGCTGCCAAGCGGCAAAGCCGCAGCCCAGCATCGGCACTGACCGGTACCGCCACGCCGTACAGCTCGGCGAGGTCGGACAGGGAAAGCTGGTGTCTGACGAGCATGTCGGCGGTGGCGCTCAATCTGGAGGACAGCTCTTTGGCCTGCTGGGCAGTAAGTGCCGTGATATCGATACCGTGCGGACTGAGCGTGGACAAGGCCAGCTCTTCGGCAGAGGGCGCCGGAGTCAGTGACCGGTCTAGCTCATTCCAGCGCGGACCGGCGTCGTGTACGACGCGGTCGATTACGTCGAGGACCTGGTCACGGCGCTGCGCGAAATCGAGCAGTGCGGAGCGGAGGCCGGGAAGGTCGGCGCTAGTGAGCCAGTGAACTGGCACAACCGGTCGCTCGGCGGTAGCCCCGAGCAGATCGATCAGGTCGCCAATACGCGCCGGGTCGTTCATCCCGAGCGGCATGGCCAGCTCGTAGTGAACATCGAGCGCTGTGATGAGGGCGTGGTGCTCTTCGCCAAGCCGGTCAAGGTAGATTTGTGGTGAACTAGCGCTGGCCAGGCCACGCCAGAGGAAAGTTTCGCCCTCGGCGACGGGTCGCCAGGCCTTAGCAACCCCGCGCGCCGCCACCAGGATCTCCTGGAATTCCCTGGCGGTGACTCGGCTCGGGTCGAACGTCCTGCGGGGCGCGAGTTGCCTGACACCAGCGAGCTCATTGAGCCGCCCCAGCACGTCATGGAGGGAACGTTCTAGAGGCTGGCGTATGCGGTTCATCGCGTCCGCGTAGCCCGACAGGTCACCGAGAAGCCCTCGCAGCCGATCGGAGTCCACGGAATGCTTGACCGCCTTGGTGCGCTCCATCAGCGCACGGCCCAGTTGCTGAGCGACGTGTTTGCGGCTGGTGTTATGAGAGTGCAGCGGTAACAAGAATGAATCAAGGCCGGCATGGTTCAGCCGGTTGCGTACGACGTCGAGCGCCGCGGCCTTCTCGCTGACGAACAACACGGTACGGCCAGCATGGAGCAGTGACGCGATCATGTTGGCGATGGTCTGGCTTTTACCGGTGCCGGGCGGGCCGTCCATGACGAAGCTGTGTCCGTTGACCGCCGCGGCGATGCACTGCCGCTGGGAGGAGTCGGCGTCCAGAACGAGCGGTGCAGTCTCCGGTGGCTGGATTACGTCAAGGTCCTTCAACTCGGGTGGATCGAAGTAGAGCCCCTGCGTCAGCGGGCTCGGATCGCCGCTGAGCGCGACCGCTGCGACTAGCGGGCTGCTGAGCACGCGCCCCTCATTGTCGAGGAGGTCGCGGTACATCGCCTCCTTATGGGACTGGAAGATCGCCAGCACCACCCGGTCGGTGACCCGCCAGCCATGTATCCCCCTGACAGACTCACGCACCGCAGATATCGCTGATGGGAGATCCTGCATCGCCTCAGGCGCGGGCCACTTAATGCCGAGGGTCTCCATCTTGACGGCCAGCGCCGGGTTGGGGATCGTGTCGTCTTCTTCAGTGGCCCTCATCCGGAAACCAGAGCCGGTGTTAGTGCGTTCCAGGTGCACAGGCTCAAGCATGAGTGGCGCCGACATGAAGGTCTTACCCCCGTCGTCACTCCACTCCAGCGCGCCCATGCCGAGTGCGAGCGCCCACAGGCCGGTATCAGTGTAGATCTGGGTGCTGTCGCGGTAGAGCTTGCGCAGGGCGCGGGTAAGCGCTGCCCGTGAGTCCTTGTGGGTGAGGATTTCGCCATCCTTGAGAGCGAACTGCCTTTTCCCCTCCAGGTCTTCTGGGAGTTCGGCGAACGGCATGCCCTTGTCAAGGCCCCTGATCAACTGGTGCGTGCCCGGTTGAATGATCTCAAGGCCATTCGCGCCCGGCTTGAAGTTGAGCAGCTTGTTGCGGCCACTGAGATCGATCAGCGAGTCGCGCCACTTTCGCAGCACCTTCACCAATTGCGCCTCGCGGCCTTCATCCAGACTGACCTCGCGCTGGAACGCAGAGGCCGCGTACCGTTCGGAAACGGGAGCCTGCTCCTGCATGGCCTGCTTAAGTGTCTCGGCGTCCGAACTCAGATACCTTAGCGACTCGCTGTCGCTGGTATGGGAGAGCAGATCCTCAACCCGGTCGTTCATTCGGTGACGAATCACCGCTAGCTGGGCTAGCCGCTCCGTCTCGACGACCGTGGCAGCGTATGCTTCCAGCTCCTCGACCTTGCTGGTTAGCTCAGTCAGCGAGGCATCCAGAGCCTGCTGCTGGGTGGCGAACTCGGCAACGTCGGCCAGATTGTCCAGATCGCGGCGGACCTCGGTCTGCATGCGTGCGAGCTTCGCGATCTCCCAGAGCTGCTGCGGCAGCATCACCGCCGCAGCGGCGGCATCAAGCTGTTCTTGACGAGTGACCTCGGCGGTCAGCACCCGGTTTGCCGCGACTAGGGCTCTCGAGACGAGTTCACGGCCCGTTTTGTCGAGCTCGGAGGCGATGACGTAGCGATCGTGGTAGGTCTGCTGGAGCTCCCGGGCCAGCTTCCAGTCAGCCTGAGTCGCCGTAGACAGTTGAAGGCCTTGCAGTTGTGGATTGTCTTCAATCAGCTTCCGATCCTCGGCAGGGATCTCCGGATCAACGACGGGCCAGTCGCTGTGCCAGCTCTTCGTCACTGCACACTCTCTATCCACTCATCGATAACCGCGCCCGCGACGCCCCGGTATCGCGGCTAGCTCGACACAGCATAAAGTGGTCAGGTCCCATGGAATACCTGCCCACCATCTCTCTTCAGGCCGATACGCCAGAATGCTGGTGAGGGTAGTGTGCCTGAGGGGAGGCCACGCTTCTGGTTCCACGGGTGAACTTGCTCCCGCTTCAGCGGGCACCATCGTTTGTGGTCGTCAGGCTACTGCAGCGTCCTCGTAGCGGCAGGGCTATTGAGATGCCCAGAAGATTCCGGACAGTCGGCTACATAAGCTGACAGAAGTCTGGAAGAGGTGGGTGTGTGACGCGAAGTCGCAGGTACTTTTCGTCCGAGTTCAAGGAGAAGCCGTCAGCGTGGTGCTGGAGGGCGCTCTCTTCGAGCTCGCCCAGGTAGGTGCGCCGCAAGATCAAATAGTTGTCGTCCTGGCAGGCCACCCATAAGCCTTGCAGCAAACGCGCCAGATGTGCATGGGCCCTCCAGATTCTCCGCCACGCACTATCGAGATCCTCGCTCGGCCTGACCGCCTCAGCCCACCCGTTCCGCGTTGCGTGCCCGCGGTCGGAGCTGATCCCCCTCGACGTCCCACCTCCGACCGTGCCGCCCTCGCCGATACCCTCCGGCAGCAGCGTCACTGGTGGCCTGTACCGCTTCAGAGCTATCGCAGGGTGCTTGACCTGCAGGTCGACCCAATGTGCCGGGATGGGCAAGAGGGGTTCGCTGATCGCCTCGTCGCAGCTCGCGGCCAGCCGCTGGTGTGGTCTGGAAGGAGGGGAGCACCGGCAGCAATATGCACTGGCTGCTCCCTCGTGTCCGCCGCCTACTGCGCGGATGTATTGGGCGGGTGTCCTTGGCCGCGGTGATGTGAAGCAGCATGGTCATCGTAGGGGCCCTCCCGAGGCTTTGGCGGAGATCAGCCAATGTGCGGAAGGGCAGTGCCGGCTAGATAGTGCTTAATGCGCATCCGCATGGAGCGGTCCATCTGCAGCTGGGTGACCTGCTCGCGAGGCACCCAGCAGACCTCGCGAGACTCGTCGCTTGGCATAGGCTCGCCGCTGACCGGCTGGGCTGTCAGGACGATGGAAAACTCCTGGCGGGCCTCACCGTTGGGGTGTTCACGAGTTGGTCTGACCTGGAACTGAGTGGAGGCTCGGAAGATCGCTTCCCAGGATCCTTGTGATCGTTTCCCTGGAGGGAGGTGG